>DASRLF010000052.1:0-12746 GCA_035648555.1 Pseudolabrys sp. | reverse complement strand
ACGATGGTGCTCCCCCGCCGGTGGATCTGGCCGCCGAACGGCGCAACGGCGACTTCGTGCGCCACCTGATCCGCACCGGCGCCCTGCGGTGCGTGCACGACCTCTCGGACGGCGGCCTAGCCATCGCGGCGGCCGAGATGGCCCTGGCCTCGGGCCTTGGCCTCACCCTCGACGCCACCAGCCGCGCCCGCGCCCACGTCCTGCTCTTCTGCGAAGACCAGGCCCGCTACCTGGTGGCCACCGACGCGCCCGAAGCCGTCGTCGCCGCGGCCCTACAAGCGGGAGTCAACGTCGCCCCGGTCGGCCTCGCCGGCGGCGACGCCTTCGCCTCCACGGGCCTGTTCAGCCTGCCTCTGGCCGCCCTGCGCGAGGCGCACGAAGGTTGGATGCCGCGCTATATGGGCGAGACGTAACAGCCTCCGTCGCGGACCTTAAGGCACGCCCGGCGCGATCCAGGCGACGCGGGAAAGCGTTCCTCCGCCCCGCAGTGTCGCCTCCGCCGCTTTGCGGACGCCCTCGGGGGAAGCGGCCTCGCAGCCGCTCGCGTTAAGCGCCAGGCTGATCGGGCCGCTCGTCTGGCCCGGGCAGGCGAAAGCGGCGCCGGTGGCGCCGATCACGTGGCCCTCATCGTCACGCGCCAGCTTGATCAGGGCGAAATAGAGGTGACCGTCCGTCCCGTTGCCGACCTGGGCGATGACCGGATCGTCACCGGCCAGAAAAACGGCGGCGCAGTAACTATGGTCCAGGGCCGTGCCGCGAGGGCCGGGCCGGGTGCGCACCACCACCGCCGATCCGCCGCTGATCCAGAATGGCGAGGCGCATGTGGGCCAGGCGGCGACGTCGATGCGGTCAGGCTTGTGGCAGCCTGGATCGAGGATGGCCCACAGACCTTCGGCGGGCCTCGGTGGTGGCGTCGGTCCCAGAGCCAGACGCGGGCCGCCGGCGGCGCAGGCGCTCAGCGTCAGGGTCAAGACCACGATGAACAGA
Source organism: Pseudolabrys sp. (assembly GCA_035648555.1). Taxonomy (GTDB): domain Bacteria; phylum Pseudomonadota; class Alphaproteobacteria; order Rhizobiales; family Xanthobacteraceae; genus Pseudolabrys. The sequence continues at coordinate 11,759 of DASRLF010000052.1, read as the reverse complement.
CGTCGCATCAACGCCAGAGCCCTCCAGCGGGGCCAATGTAGCGAGTCGGAACGCCGATGGGCGCCCCAAAATCGTGTTAAGTTCGCGGATCGATGTCCTCTCGACCCATGCCCGAAGGGAAATTCCCGTGCCCATGCCCGCCGCCGAACTCGAGGCCCATCTGCGCGAGGCCTTTCCCGACGCCGAGATCGTCATCGAGGATCTGGCCGGAGACGGAGATCACTATCGCGCCCGCATCGTTTCGCCCGCCTTCGCCGGCCTTGGCCGGGTGCGTCAGCATCAGCTCGTCTATGCCGCCCTGGGGGGCAGGATGGGCGGCGAACTGCACGCCTTGGCGCTGGAGACCGCGCCGCCTTGACCTGGGGGACGCGCCTCCTTAGCTCTAGCGGCATGACCGACGCCATCGACGCCCCTGCCCACGACCTCATCGCCAAGGCGGTGGCCGACCATCCGGTCGTGGTGTTCATGAAGGGGACGCCGGACCAGCCGGGCTGCGGATTCTCCGCGACGGTGGTCAAGATCCTCGATCACCTGGGGGTCGATTTCACTGGGATCAACGTGCTGCGGAGCGAGGAACTCCGCCAGGGAATCAAGAGCTTTTCCGACTGGCCGACGATTCCCCAGCTCTACGTGAAGGGCGAGTTCGTCGGCGGCTGCGACATCGTGCGCGAGATGTTCCAAGCCGGCGAATTGCAGCAGACGCTCAAGGACAAAGGCGTCACGGTCAAGGCCGGCGCATCGGCATAACCTTGGGCTTCGCCTGTGCTCAGCGGAGGCGTTTCACGATCAGGTAGATCAGCGCCAACAGCAGCGCCAGGCCGATCAGGCTCGGCGTCGGCACCGCATTGGCGAATTTCGTCACATTATCGGCGACCGACAACACGAATACCCCCGAGTTCTGCCCGAGGATCAGATAGATCAACATGATCGCGAGCACGGCCGCGAAGCCGAGCTCGACGAAGTCCCACAAATAGCGTTTCGACGTGTCCATGAATTTCAACATGGAAGAGCCTCATGCTGGCGCATGCTTCATGACGCGGTGGGGAGCCTTCGCTCCCCACCTCAGTCGTCTCGGCACAGCTGATTAGGCCGGTGCTACGCGGACGTCAGGCCATTTTCCTGTTCGAGAACAGCCACAGAATGACGCCAAGAGCGATCAGGCCGACGAGGCCGTTCGTTCCCAGATCCTTGACCAACGCCATGATGTTGGCGGTCACGCCGCCGAAGAAGGGGAGGTTCGAACCAACCAGAACCGCTAACACGATCGCCAATGCCAGCAGCATCAGCGCGAGTTCCGTCAACGCCCCAACCCATTCCTTGATGCTATCGATCCCTTTCATTGCGGATTCTCCCCTAGGCAAGTCCTTTGATTCGAGGACGCCCTTTAAATAGCGCAATTTTGCCACTAAATGTAGAGAAATGAGGCAAGGTAGGCACAAAATATGCTGTGCACGAGTGCTTTAGTCCGGGGATAACTTTCAAACTGGGTTGAGTTGGCACGTTTATAGTGCGGCGGACTTGCCGGATCGGCCGAAAGCAAAAGCCGGCACTCTTTGACCGGCGCCGGCTTTGTATTTTGTAGCGGATGGAAACGGCCGCTCGGCCGCCCATCAACGCGAGTAGTATTCCACCACCAGATGCGGCTCCATCTGCACCGGATAGGGCACATCGGTGATGACCGGGATGCGTGACATCTTGGCGGTCATCTTGGCGCCATCGACTTCGATGTAGTCCGGCACGTCGCGCTCGGACAAAGCCTGCGCTTCGAGCACCAGATTCATCTGCCGCGACTTTTCCTTGATCTCGACGACGTCGCCGACCTTGACGCGGTAGCTCGGGATATTAACGCGCTTACCGTTCACCTTGACGTGGCCGTGGTTGACGAACTGCCGGGCGGCAAACACGGTCGGCACGAATTTGGCGCGGTAGACGACGGCGTCCAGCCGGCGTTCCAAGAGGCCGATCATGTGGGCGCCACTGTCGCCCTTCATGCGGATCGCCTCGTCATAGATGCCGCGGAATTGACGCTCGGAAATGTTGCCGTAATAGCCGCGCAGCTTCTGCTTGGCCTTGAGCTGCACGCCGTAGTCGGAAAGTTTGCTCTTGCGGCGCTGGCCATGTTGGCCGGGGCCGTATTCGCGCCGGTTGACCGGACTTTTTGGCCGGCCCCAGATGTTCTGGCCCATCCGGCGGTCGAGCTTGTACTTGGATTCCATGCGCTTGGTCATCGCGTCCTCGATTGTTTGTTGTCGATCGTCATGAGGATCGCTCCCTCCTCTGTCCCGGATTTTTCCGGAACCGACAGGCAGGACCTCGTAAGCGCAAGGTCTTGCCACGGGTTGCGAACGCCGAGAGGACCCTAAAGCCCTCAAGGTGCGCGGGTTTTAGGGGGTGGGGGCGCGGGTGTCAAACCGGCCGTCCGGTGCTATCGAAGCCTCATGAACGAGCTGTTTTCGCAGGCTTCGATCGCCACCTTTTTCCAGGTTATCATGATCGATCTGGTGCTGGCGGGCGACAATGCGGTGGTCATCGGACTGGCCGCCGCGGGCCTAGCGCCGGAACGGCGGCCGCGCGTCATTCTGGTCGGCGTCCTGGCGGCGACGGCGATGCGCATCGTGTTCGCCCTGTTTGCCGTGCAACTGCTTGGCATCGTCGGTCTGTTGTTCGCCGGCGGTATCCTGTTGCTATGGGTCGCCTGGAAAATGTGGCGCGAATTGCGCGGCCAACGCCATGTCGATGTTGGCGCATCAAGCGCGCCGCCCAAGACCTTCGCCCAGGCTACCTGGCAGATCGTGCTGGCCGATGTGTCGATGTCGCTCGACAACGTGCTGGCGGTGGCGGGAGCGGCGCGCGACCATCTCGAAGCGCTGGTGTTCGGCCTCGGCCTGTCGATCGTGCTGATGGGTTTGGGGGCGGGCCTGATCGCGCGGCTGCTCAATCGCCATCGCTGGATCGCCTATGTGGGTCTCGCGATCGTGCTCTATGTCGCTTGCGACATGATCTGGCGCGGCGGGCACGAAGTGTGGCCGCATTTGGCCGGCTAGAATCCGTAACCCAACAGCGCGGTGGCGAGCGTCGGGGCGGGCGCGCGGCCGGAGGTGAACACGATCTCCGGCAATGAAGAGGGCAAACCCGCCGGGCGGTCGCGCAGCAAGTCGGCGACGCGGCGGGCAATGGCCGGCGCCGGATCGAGCCAATCGACCGGCCAGGGCGCATTCGCCTTGAAGCGCTCCGTCAGCAGCGGGTAGTGGGTGCAGGCCAGCACCACGGTGTCAGTGCGCCTGCTGTTGGCGTCCACGAAGCAGGCGGCGATTTCCGCTTTGATCGCGGCATCGGCGACCGGCTTGCCGGCAAGTTCAGCCTCGGCAAAGGTCGCAAGGTGTGACGACCCGACCAGGTCGATATCGCAACCGGCGGCGAATTCGCGGATCAGCGCACGGGTATATTCGCGCGAGACGGTCGCCTGCGTGCCCAGCACCGCGACGCGCTTGGACGTCGATTGGGCGCAGGCCGGCTTGATCGCCGGCACGGTGCCGACAAAGGGCACCGCAAAGCGCGCGCGCAAATCCTTGAGCGCCAGCGTCGAGGCTGTGTTGCAGGCCACCACCACCAGATCGGGCGCGTGCTCGGCGATTGCTCGGCCTACGATGTCGGTGACGCGCGAGATCAGCGCGTGTTCGGTGAGATTGCCGTAAGGAAAACCGGCGTCGTCCGCGACGTAGACGTAAGCCGCGTCCGGCCGCGCGGCGGCGACTTCGCGGTAGACGGTGAGCCCGCCGACGCCGGAATCGAAAATGACGATGGTCGCCCGTGCGTCAGACACTCAAGCGGTCCCGAACACTCGCTTGAAAATCGTATCGACGTGCTTGAGATGATAGCCAAGGTCGAAATTGGCCTCGAGTTCCTGGTCGCTCAATTGCGCGCGCACGTCCTTGTCGGCCTTGAGCAGCGCGAGGAATTCATGTTCGCCGTCCCACACCTTCATGGCGTTGCGCTGCACGAGCCGGTAAGCATCTTCGCGCGGCACGCCTTTTTGCGTGAGCGCGATCAGCACCCGCTGCGAGTGGATCAGCCCGCCCAGTTTGTCGAGGTTCTTCTGCATGGCGTCGGGATAGACCAGCAGCTTGTCGATGATGCCGGTGAGCCGGGCCAGCGCGAAATCGAGCGTCACCGTGGCATCGGGCCCGATCATGCGCTCGACCGAGGAATGCGAGATGTCGCGCTCGTGCCAGAGCGCGACGTTTTCCATCGCGGGCAGAGCATAGCCGCGCACCATGCGCGCGAGACCGGTGAGGTTTTCCGACAGCACCGGATTGCGCTTGTGCGGCATCGCGGACGAGCCCTTCTGCTTCTCGGAGAAAAACTCTTCGGCTTCCAGCACTTCGGTGCGCTGCAGGTGGCGGATTTCGGTGGCGAGGCGCTCGATCGAAGAGGCGGTCACGCCCAGCGTGGCGAAATACATGGCGTGGCGGTCGCGCGGGATGATCTGGGTCGAGACCGGCTCGACAATAAGCCCCATTGCCTTGGCGACGCGCGCTTCGACGCGCGGGTCGACCTGGGCGAAGGTACCGACCGCGCCGGAAATCGCGCAGGTCGCGACTTCCTTGCGCGCCGTGACCAGCCGCTCGCGCGCGCGCGCGAATTCGGCATAGGCGTATGCGAGCTTGAGCCCGAAGGTGGTCGGCTCGGCATGGATGCCGTGAGAACGCCCGACCGTCGGCGTCATCTTGTGTTCGAGCGCGCGGCGCTTGAGCGCGGCCAGCAACGCGTCGGTATCGGCGATCAAGATGTCGGCGGCGCGCGTGAGCTGGACGTTGAAGCAGGTGTCGAGCACGTCCGACGAGGTCATGCCGGAATGCATGAAGCGCGCCTCCGGACCGATAATCTCGGAAAGGTGCGTCAGGAAAGCGATGACGTCGTGCTTGACCTCGGCCTCGATGGCATCGATGCGCGCCACGTCGAATTTGGCGGCTTTGCCTTTTTCCCAGATTTTCTTGGCGGCATCCTTCGGGATGACGCCGAGCTCGGCCATGGCGTCGGCGGCGTGCGCCTCGATCTCGAACCAGATGCGGAACCGCGTGTCCGGCGACCAGATAGCGACCATGTCGGGGCGGGAGTAACGCGGGATCACGCCGCTTCCCCGCGCGCCAGCGCCGCCGCGTTGCGGATCGCCGCGATGTTGGCTTTGTAATTGCCGCCTTTGAACACGGCGGAGCCGGCAACCAGCACATTGGCGCCGGCCTGCACGACCTTGGCCGCGTTCTCGGCGGTGACGCCGCCGTCGACTTCGATGTCGATCGGCCGCGCGCCCACCAGGGTGCGGACTTCCTTGAGTTTATCGAGCGCCGCCGGGATGAAGCTCTGGCCGCCGAAGCCGGGATTGACCGACATGATCAGAATGAGATCGACCATGTCGATGACATGCTCGATGCTCGACACCGGCGTCGCCGGGTTCATGGTGACGCCGGCTTTCTTGCCGAGCGCGCGGATCGCCTGCAGCGAGCGGTGCACATGCGGCCCTGACTCGACATGCACGGTGATGATGTCGGAGCCGGCCTTGGCGAAGGCCTCGAGATAAGGATCGCAGGGCGCGATCATCAGGTGGACGTCGAGGACTTTCTTGGTGACTGGGCGGAGCGCCTTCACCACATCGGGGCCAATCGTAATGTTGGGCACAAAATGCCCGTCCATCACGTCGACATGGATCCAGTCGGCGCCTGCGGCTTCGACCGCGCGCACCTCTTCGCCCAATTTGGCGAAGTCGGCCGCGAGAATCGACGGCGCGATAGTAAGCGGGCGCATGACGGTCTCCGAATAGGCTTCGCCTAACACGCTGAGCGCCAACGGGCAACGTCCGCGCCCGGCGCCGTGCACCGGCTTGTTAAGGTTTGGCGGCCAGTCGCGTTGCCAGCCGTTTGAGCAGATGCGGCAGCAGATAAATCGGAAACTGTGCCAGCCCGAAATAGAGCCAGGCGACATCCGGCACCGCGAAGCCCATGGCGGTCATCATCAGGCCGATATTGCGGTTGCCGGCGATCAGGCCGATCGCCAGCGCGCGGCCGCGTCCGGCGCGCAGGAAGATCAGCGCGGTGACCGCGATCGATCCGAGCGCCAGCGCAAACGCCAGGACGGTGAGCTTGATGACCAGCACCGGATCGGCGCGGAAGTGGTCGGCGACGCCGTCCATGGCGGCGACCGCGAACATGAACATGGCCAGCACGCTCAGGCCGTCGATGCGCTCGCGCTGCGCCTCGACCCAGGCGTTGCCGGCAATACGGCGGATCGCGGCCGCGGCCAGCGCCGAGCCGGCGATGATCGCAAACAGCTTGAGGCCGAAAGCGTAAGGCGAGGCCAGCGCGCTGCCGAGAAAGAAATAGCTGAACAGGCTCGCGGTCAGCGGCGTGATCGCGGTGCAGATCACTAGGCTCGCCAGCGTGAGCGCGACGTCGAGCCCCATCAACGCGGCCAGCGCCGGCGACGATGTCAGGCCGGGCGCCGACATCTGCAACACCAGCATGAAATAAAGCCCCGGCATTTCCCGGTCGAGGCCGAAGCCCAGGAAAATCAAACCGAGCAAAGCGGGCATGACCAGCATCGTCCAGAGACTGGCGGCGGCGATCAGCTTGGGCTGGGTGAAATGACCGCGCAGCTCGGCCGGGTCGACGCGCAGGAATGCAAGGCTGAGCATCAGGACGATGGCTTCGCCGAGCCACGGCCGGGACAGCGCGGCGAGGCCGGGCACCGCCAGACCCACGAACAGCGACGCGGCCACCACCAGCGTGCCCTTGCGGCCAACCCAGGCGAGCGCGGCCGCTGGCAGCTCAAACCATTTCATTGGGGAAAAACTCCGGCCGCCCGGCTGGGCTGGAGAGCCTTGATAGCGCCTTCAATGGCGATGATCCATATATCAGGAGCAACCGGAGACCTCATGGCACGCACGGATGCCATCGTGCTGGGCGCCGGCATTGTCGGCACCTCGATCGCACTGCAGCTCACCAAGCGCGGCTTAAGCGTCGCGCTGATCGACCGCGCCGGCGTTGGCGAACAGACTTCCTATGGCAATTCCGGCGTGATCGAGGGCAGCACGATCCTGCCGCCGGCCTTTCCGTCCAGCCTCGGCGCGCTGATGCGGGTCGCTTTCAAGCGCGCCAGTGACGCCAACTATCATCTGACGTTTCTGCCCAAGGTCGCACCCTGGCTGATGGCGTTCCGCGCCGCGTCACGGCCAGAGCGCATTATTGGGACCGCGTTGCTCAATCGGCCGCTGTTCGCTGCCTCGCTCGCCGAACACGAGACGCTGATGGCGGAGGCCGGCGCCACGCGGTTTCTGCGCAAGACCGGCTGGCTCAAGCTGTACCGCGATCAGCGCGCCTTCGCGGCGTTGACGCGCGAATTCGATCTGGCGCGCGAATTCGGTCTGCCGTTCGAGGTGCTCGACGCGCAAGGCGTGCAGGCGCTGGAGCCGTCGCTCAATCCGGTTTTCGCGAAGGGAGTGTACTGGCCGAAGGCGGCGAGCCTGAGCGATCCGCTGGCGGTGACGCGTGCCTATGCCGCGCGGTTTCGTGCGCTCGGCGGCGTGACGCTGAGCGGCGACGCCCGCTCGCTGCATCGCGCGGGAAACCGCTGGCGGGTGGAAACCAACGAAGGCGGCATCGACGCGCCCGAGGTCGTGGTCGCCCTCGGCCCATGGGCGCCCGATCTGCTCGAACCGCTCGGTCTCAAGCTGCCGATGGCGGTCAAGCGCGGCTATCACCGGCACTTCCGTGCCCAAGGCAATGCCGCGCTGTCGCGGCCGGTGGTCGATACCAAATACGGCTATCTGATCACGCCGATGGAGCAGGGCATTCGCCTCACTACCGGGGCCGAGTTCGCCGCGCGTGACGCACCGCCATCTCCCGCGCAGTTCGACCGGCTGATGCCCAAGGCGCGCGAGTTGTTTCCGCTCGGTGAGCGCGCCGATGACAAAACGTGGCTTGGCAGCCGGCCGTGTTTTGCAGATTCGCGGCCCGTGATCGGGCGCGCGCCCGGCTTGAACGGCCTATGGCTCGCGATCGGCCATGCGCATTGGGGCCTGACGCTCGGCCCGGTAACCGGACGGCTTATCGGCGACATAATGACGGGCGCGACACCGTTCTGCGATCCGGCGCCGTATCGGGCGGAGCGGTTCAGCGCGCCGGCGTAAGTTCCCGAAAATCGTAACGGTCACGGATATAGATGTTGAAGAAGGTTCCCTTGGAAAAGGACACTTCAAACGACGACGCTACGTCCGCGGGAACGTCGACATATTCGTAAACGCGGCCGCTCACGAAAGTGACGGTCAGCCGTTCGCGATTGTAATCGTAATCGATATCGGCGATGACGCTCGACGGCATATCGTCCTCCGGCATGTTAACGCGCCAGAGCGGATGAGGTTCGCGTCGTCAGCCGAAACGGTCGCGCCAACTTTGCAGTGCACCCGGAAAGGGCAGGGCGCTTGCCTCGTAGATCCCGCGAGCAACGGCGCGCGCCATCACATTGGCGGCGACCATGCCGAGTTCGGCGAGGCTGTAGATCGGATCGGCCAGCGGCTTTGTCCCGACGGCGGCCGCGAACACCACGTCGCCATCGAGCGGGGTGTGGACCGGGTAGATGGCACGGGCGAGGCCGTCCTGCGCCATGACGCCGAGGCGGTTGCATTGCGCCTTGTTGAGCTTCGCGTCAGTGGCGATCACGGCAAGCGTGGTGTTTTCCTGCACGCCGCCTTTGGCGCGCATCGCAAGATCGGCAGGCGTCACTTTTGAAGGCGCGCCGCGGCCGCCGAATTCGCCGTTCTGCTCGAACGCCGCCGCCCAGAAATGCGGGCCATCGCCAACCACCGTCGTGCCGACAGCGTTGACCACCGCCAGCGCGCCGACCGTGATGCCGCCGCGCGTCACGGCCGAGGCCGAGCCGACGCCGCCTTTAAGATTAACCGTCGTCGCGCCAAGGCCCGCACCGGCGCTGCCGAGCGCAAATTCAGAACCGGCGATTTTCGCCGCCTCGTAGCCGAACTCGCGATAGGGCGGATAGCGGCCCCAGTTTTTGTCGCCGCCGTTGAGCAGGTCGAACAGAATCGCGCCCGGCACGATCGGCACGCGCGCCTCGCGTACCTGGAAGCCGCGGCCCTGTTCGCGCAAGTAAGCCTGCACGCCGGAGGCGGCATCGAGCCCGAAGGCCGAGCCGCCCGACAGCACGATGGCGTCGATGCCTTCGACCGTCTGCGCTGGGTCCAGCAGCGCGGTCTCGCGCGTGCCCGGCCCGCCGCCGCGCACATCGACGCTCGCGACCGCGGGGGCGTCGAACACCACGACGGTCGTGCCGGAGCAAAGCTTGGCGTCGCCGGCATGACCGACGCGGATGCCGGGAATGTCGGTGATGGAATTGCGAGCGGTCATGCCATCATTCTATCACGTCAGATCACGTTCCGGCGAAAGCCCCAATGGGCGCTTGCATGAACGCGCAATGCATCGCATCTAGGGCGCATGCACGCCGATGTCACCATCCTGGCCGCGCTGATCGCCGGCCTGGTCAGCTTCCTCTCCCCCTGCGTCCTGCCTTTGGTGCCGCCTTATCTCGTCTACATGGCGGGCACCTCGCTGGAGCGCTTGGCAGACCATGAGACGGAGCCGCGGGTAAGGCGCGAGACGGTATTGGCGGCCGTGCTGTTCGTGCTCGGCTTCTCAACCGTGTTCGTGGCGCTTGGCGCCAGCGCCAGCGTGATCGGCTCGCTGATCCGCGTTTATTCGGGACCGCTGGCGACCGTCGCCGGCGTCATCATCATCGTCATGGGCCTGCATTTTCTCGGCGTAACGCCGATCGCATTTCTGATGCGTGAGAAGCGCGTGGCAGTCGCCAAGCCGGTCGGGTTGTGGGGCGCCTATGTGATCGGTCTGGCGTTCGCGTTCGGCTGGACGCCGTGCATCGGACCGATCCTGGCCGCGATCCTGGCCGTGGCGGCGTCCGAGCAGACGGTGACCAAGGGCGCAGGCCTGCTCGCGGTCTATTCGCTGGGCCTCGGCATTCCGTTTATCCTTGCGGCCTTTGCGATCGAGCCGTTCGCGGCGTTCCTCACGCGTTTCAAGCACCACCTGCATCGCGTCGAGCAGGCCATGGGTGCGCTGCTGGTGCTCACCGGCATCGCCTTCCTCACCGGCAGCATCAACATCATGAGCGTGTGGCTGCTGGAGACGTTTCCGGTCTTGGGCAAGATCGGCTGAGCGCAAACAAAAAGACCCCGGCTTGCTGCCGGGGCCGTTTTGTTAAAAGCGCGAAGCGCTATTTCATCTTGCTGCAGTCGGAGTTCGGGCACTCGACGTAAGTGACCTTGCCGCTGACGTCCTTCTTCCAGATGTATACGACGTAGTCGAGCTTGGTGAGGTCGCCCTTCTTGTCGTAGGAGATGTCGCCGAGCACGGTTTTGAACTTCATGCCGGAATGCATCTTCTCGGCCACCTTCTTGGGGTCGAGCGACTTGGCGGCTTCCGCAGCCTGCTTGATGATCTGCACCCCGGCGTAGCTGTAGAGCGTGTAGGCTTCCGGCTCGAACTTCTTGGCGCGGAATTTCGCGACCGCGTCCTTGGCCGCCGGGTTGTTGCGCGGATCGGGACCGTAGGTCATCAGCGTGCCTTCGACACCCGGGCCGCCGACCGAGGCGAATTCATCCGAGGTGATGCCGTCGCCGCCCATCAGCGGCGCCTTGACGCCCTGGTCGCGCATCTGCCGCACGATCAGGCCGCCTTCGGTGTATAGGCCGCCGAAATAAACCAGATCGGCGCCCGATTGCTTGATCTTGGAGACCAGCGCCGAATAATCCTTCTCGCCGGTGTTGACGCCTTCGTAGAGCACTTCCTTCATGCCGCCTTTGTTGAGCGCCTTCTTGGTCTCGTCGGCGAGTCCCTTGCCGTAGGTCGTCTTGTCATGGACGACGGCGATCTTCTTGCCCTTGAAGTGCTTGAGGATGTAGTTGCCGGCGACCAGGCCCTGCTGATCGTCGCGCCCGCAGGTGCGGAAGATGTTCCACATGTTGCGTTCGGTGACCGTCGGGTTGGTGGATGCCGGCGTGATCTCCAGGATACCGTTTTCCTGATAGACCTCAGACGACGGGATGGTGACGCCGGAATTGTAGTCGCCGATCACGAATTTAACGCCGTCGGCGGCGAACTTGTTGGCGACCGAGACGCCCTGCTTGGGATCAGAAACGTCGTCGCCGAATTCAACCGTGAGCTGCTGGCCGAGAATGCCGCCGGCGGCATTGATGTCGGCGACCGCCTGTTCGACGCCGTTCTTCATCTGCGCGCCGGTGGCGGCGCTCGGGCCGGTAATCGGGCCGGCCATGCCGAACTTGACCTGGGCGCTGGCGGATCCCGCCAACGAAATAGCGAAACCCAACGCCAATCCGACGACTGTGCCGAGCGTGGTGATCTTTTTCATCGGTGTTCCCCTTGATTGAAACCGGCTTATCGGGCCTGGGCCAATGCTACGTCAGGGCGCCTTTTGGCGCCAGCGCAGAGTGCCATTTGACGCATAGAGCCATCGATACTGGGTGACCATTTGCGCGGCACGGGCGGCGCGGAAGCCGAGCAAGGCGAAGGCCAGGCAAATTGTGCTATCCACCAAATAATAGTGCAGTGACAATAAGGTGCCGCCGAACAGGGTGAAATGAATGAAGCGCACCGCGCCGCCCAGCATGAAGCTGTAGGCAACCGCCTGTCCCCACGGCCGCCATGTGGCCGCTATAGCCC
>DASRLF010000051.1:0-80784 GCA_035648555.1 Pseudolabrys sp. | reverse complement strand
CCATGGCCGAACATCAGCACCACGCTGCCGCCGGGGGCCTCGGTGGGATGAAACTCGATCCCGAGCAGTTCCAGCGCGGTTTCCGGCGCCTCCAGGTCGATGTTGCGCGACTTGCACGACAGCACGCGGTCAAAGCGCAGCGCCGATATCAGGCGGCGCGGGGCGGTTTGGCCCGCCAGCGTCTGCTCCCAGTCCAGCCGGCTCATGCCGACCACCAGCCGCTTTTCGGCTTGCCGCCAGATGATGTCGCCGGTTTGCACGCGGGCGTCCTGCACATGCGCGGAAATGACCGCGAGGTCGTCGGCATCGAGCGCAATCAATTTGGGTTGGGCCGTCACCGCTGGCACCTATGATCCGGCGTTCCAATGACAAAAACTGCCATTCAGTGTTGCGGAATATGCGCGCAAGTTCAATCGCTGATGCGCTCGATCGAGGCGCCGCAGGCCGACAGTTTCTCCTCGAGCCGCTCGAAGCCGCGGTCGAGATGATAGACGCGGTTGACCATGGTCTCGCCTTCGGCGGCCAGCCCCGCGATCACCAGCGACACCGACGCGCGCAGGTCGGTCGCCATCACAGGCGCGCCGCGCAATTTGGCGATGCCGTCAATGGTGGCGGTTTCGCCGTCGAGGCTGATCCGCGCGCCGAACCGCGCCAGTTCCTGCACATGCATGAAGCGGTTCTCGAAGATGGTCTCGGTGATCTGTGAGGAGCCCCCGGCGCAGGCCATCAGCGCCATCAGTTGGGCCTGCAGATCAGTGGGAAAGCCCGGAAACGGCGCGGTCGAGACCGTCACCGGCCTGATCCCGGCGCCGTTGCGGGCGACCCTGATGCCGGCATTGTTGACGGAAATGACGGCGCCCGCCTGGGTCAGCACGTCGAGCGCCGATTGCAGCAGTTCGGGGCGCGCGCCGGCCAGTTGCACGTCGCCGCCGGTCATTGCCACCGCCATCGCATAGGTGCCGGTCTCGATGCGGTCGGGCAGCACCGCGTGGCGCGCGCCATGCAATTTCGCCACGCCCTCTACCACGATGCGCGCGGTGCCGGCGCCTGAAATCCTGGCGCCCATTTTATTCAGGCAGTCGGCGACGTCGCCGATCTCGGGCTCGCGCGCCGCGTTTTCGATCACCGTGGTGCCCTGCGCCATCGCGGCCGCCATCATCGCGGTGTGCGTGCCGCCGACGGTCACCTTGGGAAAATTGATCTCGCCGCCGCGCAGGCCCTTTTTCGCGCGGGCGATGACGTAGCCACCCTCGATTTCGATCTCGGCGCCCAGTTTCTCCAGCGCCATGATCAGCAGATCAACCGGGCGCGTGCCGATGGCGCAGCCGCCCGGCATCGAGACCTTGGCCTCGCCCATGCGCGCCAGCAGCGGCGCCACCACCCAGAAGCTCGCCCGCATCTTGGACACCAGATCGTAGGGCGCGGTGGTGTCGACGATATGCTTGGCCGAGATATGGATGGTGCGGCCGGAATTGGGATCGTCGCCCGGCCGTTTGCCGGCGATCATGACGTCGACGCCGTGATTGCCGAGGATGCGTTGAAGCAGAATGACGTCGGCGAGCCGCGGCACGTTCTCGAGAATCAACGTGTCCTCGGTGAGCAGGCTCGCGATCATCAGCGGCAGGGTGGCGTTCTTGGCGCCCGATATCGGGATCGTTCCGTTGAGGCGCTGCCCGCCGATAATGCGTATCCGGTCCATGCTCGCCCCGCCTCTACCCTAGCGTATCGGAAGATTACCACCCTCGCCGGGCAAATACGGCGAAAGTCGGACTTCAGCTACCCTTAGCGGGTTCAGGCGCGTTGCGCTGGCGTTCCTGCGCTTTGCGGCGGCGCAGGTTTTCCCGCAACGCCGCCGCGAGCCGCGCGGCGCGGCCCGCGGGCTTTTTGGGTTGCTTGTCATCCTCGCGCTTGCCGGTCATGGCGTCATTATCGGCCAGCCGCGCGCTATCGCAAGTTCAGCCTAAAAGCAGCCTTTGCCTTGCGCCGGTAGGGGCCGTTATGGCAGTTTCCGCCGCGTTCGCGCCGCCCGCCACGGGCCCCGCGCCTTTCGCTGCCGTAGCTCAGTGGTAGAGCACCTCATTGGTAATGAGGAGGTCCACAGTTCAATCCTGTGCGGCAGCACCATTCGCCATTTTCAAGAAGTTTGGGCGGTCCGCTCAAGCGGTGGCTGCGAGCGCCCGCTGCGGCGCCGCCGGTTCGCGCCCGACCACGTCGGCATAGTCCGCGATCGGCTTGGGCCGGCCGATGAAATAGCCCTGGATCTCGTTGCACGATTCGGCAGCGAGGAACTTGAGCTGTTCGGCGGTCTCGACGCCCTCCGCCACCACCGGCAGACTGAGGCCGCGCCCGAGCCCGATCACCGCGCGCACGATGGCGGCGGCCTGTTGGCTGTGCGTGAGATTGGAGATGAAGGACCGGTCGATCTTGATCTTGTCGAACGGGAACGACTGCAAATAGGACAGCGACGAATAGCCGGTGCCGAAATCGTCCATCGCGATCCGCACCCCGAGGTTTTTCAGCCGGCGCAGGATCGCCACCGCGCGATTGAAGTCGCCGATCAGCACGCCTTCGGTGATCTCCAGTTCGAGCCGCGCCGGCGCCAGGCCGGTTTCCAGCAGCACCTGGTGCACTAGCTGGGCGAGGTCGCCGTGCTGGAATTGCACCGGCGACAGATTGATGGCGATGCGCAGCGACCGCGGCCACGACGCCGCCTCGCGGCAGGCCGTGCGCAAGACCCATTCGCCGAGCTGCATGATGATGCCGCTCTCCTCGGCCAGCGGGATGAAGGTGCCGGGCGGCACCATGCCCTGACGCGGATGATGCCAGCGCACCAGCGCCTCGAAGCCGGTGACCTCGCCGTCGATATGCGCCTGCGGTTGATAGTGCAGCGTGAGTTCGTCGCGGACGATAGCGGTGCGCAAATCCTGTTGCAGCGCACGCTTTTCACGCAGTTGCTGGTCCATCGCCGGTTCGAAGAAACGGATCGACCCGCGCGCTTCCGATTTGGCGCGGGACAAGGCGGCATCCGCATTGGAAGTCAGGGTCGCCCCGTCGGCGCCATCCTGAGGAAAGATCGCGATGCCGATGGTCAGCCCCACGCGCAGCGGCTGGCCGTCAATATCGATGTCGGTATCGAACGCGGCGCTCAGCCGCTCGGCCAAGGCTTCGGCAGTCGCCGGCTGCGGACCGGTCGGCGTGATAATGGTGAATTCATCGCCGCCAACCCGGGCCAGGAATGCTCCTTGACCGGCGGTTTCCAGCCGGCGCGCCACCTCGGCCAGAAGCGTGTCGCCGACCGAATGGCCGAACACGTCGTTGACCGCCTTGAAGCGATCGAGATCGATGCAGAGCACCGCAAAATTTTCTTTCGACAGCGTCGCAAGATCGAGCGTGGCAGCAAGACATGAATTGAACGCCGCGCGGTTCGGCAAGTCAGTCAGCGAATCGTGATGCGCCATATGCGCGATACGCTGTTCGTGGCGCTTGCGGTCGGTGAGGTCGCGGATCAAGCTGATGAGATATTGCGGCTCGCCATCCGTCCCTATCACCGGCAACCGCGTCGCGGTGACGATACGGGTGCCGTTTCCGGGTGTGGCGATCGTGTGCTCGTCTAAAACAATGGATTTTCCGAGCGCGATGATTTTTCTGTCTTCCGCTTCGATCTTTTTTGCACTCACCAGCGGCATGACTTCGGCGGCGGTCTTGTTGAGCATCGCACTCCGATCGACACCCAGAAGTTTTTCGGCCGCGTTGTTGATCAGCAAGTACCGCAGCTCGGGAATATCCTTCACGATGATCGGCGACGGCACGTTCTCGATGATGGTATTGAGGAACGAGCGGGCCTGCTCCAGTTCGCGTTCGTCGCGCTTGTGATCGGTGACGTCATTGATGGCGCTGATAAGATATTGCGGCTTGCCGTCGGGGCCCATGACCGGCATGCGTGTTGCCGTAGCGATGCGCGTGCCGTTTCCGGGTGTGACGACGGCATGCTCGTCGAGAAAGGTGATTTCGCCCGACTCGATTGCCTTTTGATCTTCGCCTTCGATCAACTGAGCGCTGGCTTTCTGCAATACGTCGCTGGTGGCTTTGCCGATGATCGCTGCACGATCCAGACCGAAATATTTTTCGGCGGCGCGGTTGATCAGAAGATACTTCAGACTCGGGATGTCTTTCACAATGATCGGCGACGGAACATGCTCGATGATGGTGTTGAGAAACGAGCGGGTCTGATCGAGTTCGCGTTCGGCCTTTTTGCGCTCGGTGATGTCTTCATGCATTGCCACCCAGCCGCCACCTTCGATCGGCTGATTGACCACCGCGATCGTGCGGCCGTCGTTCAATTCAATATTGAGGGTGAAGGTCTTGCCTTGCTTGAGCGCCACGCGCAGTTCGCGGTCGTAGCGTTCGGCATCGAGCGGGAACGTTCCCGATTCGATACGTGCATCAAGCAGATCGCGGATCGTACAGCCGTGCCAAATGCGCTTCGGATCGATGCTGTACATCGTCCGATAGCGTTCATTCCAGACCAGTAGCCGGTTCTGCGCATCGAACATGCACAGTCCCTGGATCATGTTGTTGAGTGCGCCGTCGAGGCGCATATTCTGCTCACTGAGCTTGCGTTTGATGTGCCAGCCCGATATCGCTCCGGTGAAACACACACCGAGCAATGAACCTACAACGACCGCCAATGCGATCGACAGCGATGTCAGCGGCTGCGAATAGGCATCGACGGCTTCCGCCGCCATCAGAGCGACGACAAAGCCGAGCGCGCCGGCGAAAATGACAAGCCGCCAGTGGCTATACGAGCCCAGAGATTTCAAGGTTCGACGCATAACTCCACACTCGGGCCGCTCGTCGTGCATGCCCTATGACGATTAATTCCAATAACTTACGGGGTGCGGTTGTGCAGCCGCGTTAATTTTCACGCTCCCAAATTGCGATTTGGCAGTTAATGCTACGAAGATGTGAAAGCGATTGCGACAATTTGTGCGAAAATCGCGTTTGGCGGAACCGGTTACCGCGGCTTGAGAAACGCGAAATCGCAGCCTTGATCGGCGCCGAGGATTTCCTGGGCATAAAGCTTGGAATAGCCGCGCTCGGGTTTCTCGACCGAGGGCTTAGCCGCCGCAGCGCGGCGCTTGAGTTCCGCGTCGTCGACGGCGAGTTCGATGCGGCGATTCTTGACTGACAGCCGGATGCGGTCGCCATTGCGCACCAGGCCGAGCGGCCCGCCGGAGGCGCTGTCGGGCGTCACGTGGAGTATGATGGTACCGAAGGCCGTACCGCTCATGCGCGCATCAGACACCCGCACCATATCTTTGACGCCCTTGGTCGCGAGCTTCTTGGGGATCGGCAGATAGCCGGCCTCGGGCATGGCCGAGGCCGAATGCGGCCCGGCATTTTGCAACACCAGAATATCCTTGGGCTCTACATCGAGGTTAGGGTCGTCGATGCGCGCGGCAAGATCGACGAGCGAGGAAAACACCACCGCCCTGCCCTCGATCTCGAACAGATTGGAGTCCGCCGCCGAGCGTTTGAGAATCGCGCCCTGCGGGGCCAGATTGCCGAACAGCGCAACCAGTCCGCCTTGCGGCTCCAATGGCTTGTTGCGCTCGGCGATGATGGTGCGATCGATCCAGCCGTCGCTGTCATGCTTGAGACGTTCGCCCAGGGTCTCGCCGGTCACCGTCATGACATCGAGATGCAGCAGGTCCTTCATTTCCCGCATCAAAGCGCCCATGCCGCCGGCCGCGAAGAAGTCCTCCATGTAGCCGTTGCCGACCGGCTTCAAGTTCACCAGCACCGGCGTGGTGTCGGACAGTTCATTGAGACGTTGCAGCGACACCGGCACGCCGGCGCGCCCCGCAATCGCCGTCAGATGAATGATGGCATTGGTGGAGCCGCCGATCGCCAACAGCACGCGCAGCGCGTTCTCCACCGACTTGGTGTTAATGATGCGCTCGGGCGTGAGTTGCGAGCCGATCAGCTTGACCGCCAGGGCGCCGGTCGCTTCCGCCGCGCGCAAACGATCGGCATGCACGGCCGGGATCGCGGCGGTGCCCGGCAGGATCATGCCGAGCGCCTCGGCGATGCAGGCCATGGTCGAGGCCGTTCCCATCACCGCGCAAGTGCCGGCGGTGGTGGCGAGCTTGCCTTCGACTTCGGAGATTTCTTTATCATCGACCTTGCCGGCGCGGTATTGCGCCCAGAACCGGCGGCAATCGGTACAGGCGCCGAGCCGCTCGCCGCGATGGCGCCCGGTCATCATCGGGCCCGCGACCAGCATCACCGCGGGCCTGCCGGCCGAGACCGCGCCCATCAATTGCGCCGGCACGGTCTTGTCGCAGCCGCCCATCAGCACCACCGCGTCCATGGGCTGCGCACGCACCATTTCTTCGGTGTCCATCGACATCAAATTGCGGAATTTCAGGCTGGTCGGATTGAGAAACACCTCGCCAAGCGAAATGGTCGGAAACTCGATCGGCAGGGCGCCGGCGGCGAGAACGCCGCGTTTGACGGCATCGAGCAGCTCGGGAAAATGCCGGTGGCAATTGTTGAAGCCCGAGCCGGTATAGGCGATGCCGACCACCGGCTTTTCCAGCATGGCGCGGGAATAGCCCATCGACTGGGCGAACGAGCGCCGCAGATAAAGCGAGAAATCGCCGTCGCCGTAATTGGTCAGGCCGTTGGCGATGCCGGTCGGTTTTTTGCTCATGCGGCACTCTTTTGCAGCCACGACAGGCCGGATGCAAGCCATAGCGACACGGGGTGCTCGGTAACGCGTTGCGCTCGAAAACATGCCGACCGTGCCGTTGATCTGGCGCAAGGCGGCAAATTGGAATTCGACCAACTCTTGCCTCGACAAACCCCCTAGAACCCTTCTAAAAAAGGGACCAAGCGGGGCGCCAAAGCAGAATAATCGCATGGATTACAACGCCTTTTTCACGTCGGCCCTGGACAAATTGCGCGACGAACGCCGCTACCGGGTGTTCGCCGACCTCGAACGCATCGCCGGCCGCTTCCCGCACGCGCTGTGGCATTCGCCGGAAGGCGCGCGCGAGGTCGTGATCTGGTGCTCGAACGACTATCTCGGCATGGCGCAGCATCCCAAGGTGATCGGCGCCATGGTCGATGTCGCCGCCCGCATGGGAACCGGCGCCGGCGGCACGCGCAATATCGCCGGCACCAATCATCCGCTGGTCGAACTGGAGCGCGAACTCGCCGACCTGCACGGCAAGCCGGCCGCGCTGGTGTTCACCTCGGGCTATGTCTCGAATGAAACCGGCATCGCCACCATCGCCAAGCTGTTGCCGAATTGCCTACTGCTGTCCGACGCGCTCAACCACAACTCGATGATCGAAGGCGTGCGCCAGGCCGGCTGCGAGAAACAGATCTGGCGGCATAATGACGTGGCGCATCTTGAGGAATTACTGAAGGCAGCCGGGCCGGACCGTCCGAAGCTGATCGTGTTCGAAAGCCTCTATTCGATGGACGGCGATGTCGCGCCGGTACACGCAATCTGCGATCTGGCCGAGCGCTATGGCGCCATGACCTATGTCGACGAAGTGCATGCGGTCGGCATGTACGGACCGCGCGGCGGCGGCATCGCCGAGCGTGAGAATGCCATGGCGCACATCGACGTGATCGAGGGCACGCTGGCCAAGGCGTTCGGCTGCCTCGGCGGCTACATCGCGGCCAGCAAGAATCTTGTGGACGCCGTGCGCTCCTATGCGCCGGGCTTTATCTTTACCACAGCTCTGCCGCCCGCGATTTGCGCGGCGGCAACCGCCGCCATTCGCCACCTGAAAACATCGAGCTGGGAGCGCGAGCGCCACCAGGATCGCGCCGCGCGAGTCAAAGCCGTGCTCAATGCCGCGGGACTTCCCGTGATGCCGAGCGCAACGCACATCGTGCCGGTTCTCATTGGCGATGCGAAAAAATGCAAAGCCGCGAGCGACCTGCTGCTGGCCGAGCACGGCATCTATATCCAACCGATCAACTATCCGACCGTGCCGCGCGGCATGGAACGCCTGCGCATCACGCCATCGCCCTATCACGACGACGCGCTTATCGACGCTCTCGCCGAAGCTCTGGTCGATGTCTGGGAGCGGCTCGAACTGCCGACCCGCAAGCAGGCGATCGCCGCGGAATAAATCAATCGCCGGACAGCGATTTCATCCGCCGCGCGTGGCGGTGCGCCAATAGCGGCATGAACAGCGACACCAGGAAGATGCGCACCAGATGGTGCGCGCCGACATAGACCGGGTCGAGATTGAGCGCGAGCGCGAGCAGCATCATGGCATCGACCGCGCCGGGCGCGTAGGCGATCATCACCTCGGCGATCGGCAAGTGCAGAATGCCGACCAGCCCCGCCGCGAACACCGCGGTCACCGCCACCGCCACCGCGAACGAGCCGACCGCGGCGCCGATGAAGTTCGCCAGCAGACGCAACGGCGTGTTGGCGAAACGCGAGCCGGTCACGGCGCCGAACGCAATCATCACCGTGTTGACCACCCACCACGGCATCACCACGTGGATGAAGCCGCTGCCGTGCAGCGCCGCCGAGGTCAGCATGGCGCCGAACATCAGCCCGCCCGGAAAGCCAACGCGAAAGGCGGCGGTCGAGGCGGCGGTCGAGGCGGCAATGAGGATCGTCAGTTCGCCGAGCAGCGCGGGATCGAACGGCCCGCCGACGCTGCGAGTGGCGTGACCGACCAGGCCGAACAGCGACAAACCCGCCGGCAGGCCGACCGCGATGATCACCACGCGCGTGGTCTGCACGATGGCGATGGCGCGGATGTCGGCGTTGAGTTCGGTGGCAAGCCCCATCACCTGCGACAGGCCGCCGGGCGCCGCGGCGAGATAGGCGGTGACGGTGTCGCAGCCGTGCACGACGCGCAGATATTGCGCGCCGGTGACGCTGATGCAGACCATCGCCACGATAAGCGCGGCGACGCTCAGCGGATAGGCGGTGATGCCATTGAGCGTCGACGGCGTAACCACAGCGCCGAGCGAAATGCCGATCAGCACCAGAAGCACGCGCACCAGCGCCGACGGCATCAGCATCGGCCGGCCGGCCAGCGAAGCGGCGGCGACCGCAAGAATGGAGCCCGATAGAAAACCGGCGGGCACGCCCAGCAGGCCGAGCGTCAGGCCACCACCGGCCGCAAAGGCCAAGGTTTCCGCGAGCTGGCGGCCCACAGCGATGCGGTCTATGGCGGGAGGCGGTGACAAGTGCGGGAGGCTTTCGCGGAATTGGATGCTTACCCGACAATGGACCTGAAGGCCATTGTGGCCTAAAAAGGATAAAATCCTTGAGGCTCCGGGGCTTAGCCTCGATCTGGAGTGCGTATGCTGCAAGGCTGGGTCGTCATCGCGGTTGCGCTTGGCTACATCGGCCTGCTGTTCCTGGTGGCGAGCTACGGGGACCGAAGCCGCAAGCTTAGCGGTGGCGGTCTTGCGCGCGGCGGCCGCGCCCGGCTGCTGATCTATCCGCTGTCGCTGGCGATTTATTGCACGTCGTGGACCTTCTTCGGCTCGGTCGGCTCGGCGTCGCGCACCGGCTACGAGTTTCTGACGATCTATATCGGCCCCGTGCTGATGATCGGCCTGTTCTCGCCGCTGCTGGTGCGGATCGTGCGGCTGGCCAAGGCGCAGAACATCACCTCGATCGCCGATTTCATCGCCGCGCGCTACGGTAAGGGCCAAGCGGTCGCAGCCACGGTCGCGCTGATCGCGATCGTCGGCACGGTTCCCTACATCGCGCTCCAGCTCAAGGCGGTGTCGGCCTCGCTCGAGACCATCCTCGCGCACATCACGCCGGTCGCCGGCATTACCGGGCCGTTGCTCGGCGACATCGCGCTGTTCGTGGCGCTGTCGATGGCGACCTTCGCGGTGCTGTTCGGCACCCGTCATATCGACGCCACCGAGCATCAGGACGGCTTGATGCTGGCGGTCGCGACCGAGTCGATTGTCAAGCTGTTCGCCTTTCTGGCGGTTGGCATTTTCGTAACGTTCTGGATGTTCGGGGGCCCAAACGCCCTGTACGAGGCGGCGACGCAACACGTGCAGACCGCCGGCCTGTTCACGCGCGAGCCGCCGTTTGGCACCCTGTTCGCCACCACGCTGTTGTCGTTCGTGGCGATCATTTTGCTGCCGCGGCAATTTCATGTCGCGGTGGTCGAGAACAACAACGAGCGCGAAATCAAGCGCGCCGCCTGGCTGTTTCCGCTTTATCTGGTGGCGATCAATCTCTTTGTCGTGCCGATTGCACTCGCCGGCCTGCTGACCTTCCCGGCCGGCACAATCGACAGCGATATGTTCGTGCTGGCGCTGCCGCTGCACGCCGGCTCCAACACGCTCACCATCGCCGCTTTCGTCGGCGGATTGTCGGCCGCCACCGCCATGGTGATCGTCGAGTCGGTGGCGCTGTCGATCATGGTGTCGAACGACCTGATCATGCCGCTGGTGCTGCAGCGACGCGCGGCGCTGATCAGCGGCCGCGGCAATGTCGGCTCGCTGCTGCTCACGGTGCGGCGCATGGCGATCTTCGGCATCTTGCTGCTGGCCTATCTTTATTACCGCACCGCCGGCGACGCTCAGCTCGCCTCGATCGGCTTGCTGTCATTCGCGGCGGTCGCGCAACTGGCGCCGGCGTTTTTCGGCGGCCTGTTCTGGCGGCGCGCCACCGCCGGCGGCGCCATCGCCGGTATGACCGCGGGCATCCTGGTGTGGGCCTATACGCTGCTGCTGCCAAGCTTCGCGGACATCGGCATCATCAGCCAGTACATCCTGACCAACGGTCCCTGGCATATCGCTGCGCTGCGGCCGCAAAATCTGTTCGGGCTCGATCTGCCGCCTTTGGTGCACGGCGTGGTCTGGAGCCTGGCGATCAATTTCGTTTGCTATATCGGCTTCTCGCTGCGCCGCATGCCGACCTCGATCGAGCAGTTGCAGGCCAACGTGTTCGTGCCGTCGGATCTCGCGCCGATCGCGCCGAGCTTCCGGCTGTGGCGCTCTTCGGTGACGGTCGAAGAACTCACCACCACGGTGGCGCGCTACCTCGGCGAAGAGCGCACCCGCTCGGCGTTCGAAAGCTTTGCCGGCACGCACCGCATCACGCTCGAGCCCAAGGACGAGGCCGACTTCCGGCTGGTGCGCCACGCCGAACACATTTTGGCCTCGGCGATCGGCGCGGCGTCGTCGCGGCTGGTGCTCTCACTACTGCTGCGCAAACGCACGGTGTCGACCAAGGCGGCCCTCAAGCTGCTCGACGACGCCAACGCTGCGATCCAGTACAACCGCGAGGTCCTGCAGACCGCGCTCGATCACGTGCGCCAGGGCATCGCGGTGTTCGGCAAAGATTTGCAATTGATCTGCTGGAACCGGCAGTTCGGCGAAATCCTCGATCTGCCGCCGAATTTGCTGCGGGTCGGCAGCGGGCTTGCCGACATCCTGCACTTCAACGGCACGCGCAGCGACGTCGCCCCCGACAAAATCGACGATTTCGTGCAGACCCAGATCGAGCGCTACGTTTCGGGCCGCGCGCCATTCCTGGAACGCTTCGCCGCGCCCGACGTGGTGATCGAGGTGCGCGCCAACCACATGCCGGACGGCGGCATCGCCACCACCTTTACCGACATCACGCCGAGCGTCGAAGCGGCCGAGGCGCTGGAACGCGCCAACGAGACGCTAGAACACCGCGTGCGCGAGCGCACCGAGGAGCTCACGCGGCTGAACGCCGCGCTGGCGCTTGCTAAAGGCGAAGCCGACGCCGCCAATATTTCCAAGACCAAGTTCCTGGCGGCGGCGAGCCACGACATCTTACAGCCGCTCAACGCGGCGCGGCTCTACGTCACCAGCCTGATCGAGCGCCAGAGCGGCCGCGACGACAGCCGGCTGGTCGACAATATCGACGCCTCGCTTGAGGCAGTTGAGGAGATTTTCGGCGCCCTGCTCGACATGTCGCGGCTCGACAACGGCGTGATGCGCCCGGAACTGTCGAGCTTCCGCATCGACGATCTGATGCGCCAGATCGAGCTGGAATTCGCGCCGCTGGCCGGCGCCAAAGGCATCGATCTTGGCTTCGTGCGCTCGTCGCTGGTGGTGCGTTCCGACCGCCGGCTGCTGCGCCGGCTGGTGCAGAACCTCGTGTCCAATGCCATCAAATACACGCCGGCAGGCCGCGTGCTGGTCGGTTGCCGGCGGCGCGGCGATCATTTGCGCATCGACGTCTGCGACACCGGCGTGGGCATTCCGGAATCCCAGCAGCGCGACATCTTCGTCGAATTCCACCGCCTCGATCAGGGCGCCCGCATCGCGCGTGGGTTGGGCTTGGGGCTGTCGATTGTGGAGCGCGTGGCGCGCGTGCTCGGCTCCGAAATCCAGGTCGAGTCCGAAGCCGGACGCGGCTCGCGCTTCGCCGTCATGGTGCCGCTATCGAATGCGGCGGCGGTCGACCTGCCGGCGCGCGACACGCTGCGCGTCAACCCGGGTCAGCTCGTCGGCACCACCGCGCTGTGCATCGACAACGAACCGGCGGTGCTCGACGGCATGGAGACCTTGCTGCACGGCTGGGGCTGCGAGGTGATCAAGGCGCCCGATCTTGCGATCGCGCTGGCGGCGATTGCCGAAAGCCCGATGATGCCAAACGGGTTGCTGATCGATTACCACCTCGACCACGGCAACGGCATCGAGGCGATCGTGGCGCTGCGCGAGCACTGCGGCGACCTACCCGCCATCCTGATCACCGCCGACCGCTCGCCGGCGGTGCGCGAGCAAGCCCGCGCGCAAGGCATTCAACTGCTGCACAAGCCGATCAAGCCGGCCGCGCTGCGCGCGCTTCTGGCGCAATGGCGCGTGTTGCGGGTGGCCGCGGCGGAGTAATTCAGCTCTCGACCGGGGCGCCTTGCGACCACTGGCCGGCTTCGATCTTGGCCGCGGCGATAACTGCCTGCGTGCGGCTTTCGACGCCGAGCTTTTGCAGAATCGCCGAGACGTGCGCCTTCACGGTGGCTTCCGAAACACCAAGTTGATAGGCGATCTGCTTGTTGAGCAGGCCCTCCGACAACATCATCAGCACGCGCACCTGCTGCGGCGTCAGCGTTGCCATCCGCGCCATCAAGGCGGCGGTCTCGGCGTCCGAGCCGGCGGAGAGGTCGACGTCGGGCGGCGTCCAAACTCCGCCACCCAGGATACGCGCGATCGCGCCGCGCATCGCCTCGACGCCGAGCGTCTTGGGGATGAAACCGGAAGCGCCGAATTGCATGCAGCGGCGGATCGCCGCCGGGTCGTCATTGGCCGACACCACGATCACCGGCACGCCGGGATATTGCGCGCGCAAATACATCAGTCCGGAAAAGCCGCGCACGCCGGGCATGGTCAGATCGAGCAGCA
The DNA here is from genome assembly GCA_035648555.1 of Pseudolabrys sp. Lineage (GTDB taxonomy): Bacteria > Pseudomonadota > Alphaproteobacteria > Rhizobiales > Xanthobacteraceae > Pseudolabrys. The sequence goes on along the minus strand of DASRLF010000051.1, from coordinate 67,389 downwards.
CGAGATCGACATCGCTGCCGCGCTCGAGCAGTTCGGCGACTTCGTTGAAGGTGCCGGCTTCGGCGATGTCCATGCGCTCGAACAGGCCGGTGACCGCCTCGCGCAAGGCGCCGCGGAACAACGGGTGGTCGTCGGCAATCACCAATCGATAGTGCGAATTCTCACTCAACCGAAAAACCTCGCGGACCGCGCCCTGACTACCAGCACCCCTATCATGCGCCGCACAAGCGATGTGCATCAATAGGCTGCGGGGCGCTATTTCTGGCTGCCCATGAATTGCAGGACGATCTCGCGACTATGCGGCCGGCGCCGGTGCTCGACCAGATAGATGCCCTGCCAGGTGCCGAGCGCAAGCGCCGCGCCATTGACCGGCACGTGCAGCGACACGCCGTTGAGCATCGCCTTGACGTGCGCCGGCATGTCGTCGGGGCCCTCGACGTCATGGATCCAGGGCGCGTCTTCCGGCGCCAGACGATCGAGCGCCGAGATCAGGTCGGCTTGCACGTCGGGATCGGCATTTTCCTGAATGGTGAGCGAGGCTGAGGTGTGGCGCAAAAAGAGTAACAGCACGCCCTCGGCCGCGCCGACCTGCGCGATGAAATTGGCGGTATGGCTGGTGATGTCGGTGAAGCCGGCGCCCGGCGTGTCGAGGCGCAATGTCGCGGTCGCGATCAGCTGCGGCGTTATTTCAGTAACGGCGGACAACCGACCCGGCATGGTGTCTCTCTTTGCGCATGATCTTACCCGAAAACCGGTTCCCACTTTTCGGGATCATGCGCTTAGCTCTTCCGCATCATGTCCTGCTGGAACGTCACGATCATCTCGACCAGCCGCCGCCAGGCATTTTCAAGCGCGACACGGGCGCGCGCCACGTCCTCGCGCAACTGCCGGGCGTTGTCGTTCTTGGACTCCGGCGTCAGGTCCGCCGGCGGGCGTGGCGGCGGCGGTTCGCGCAAGTCCGCGACCTCCCGCCTCAGGCCGGCGACTTCGTCCTGCAGCCGCGCGATTTCCTTCTCAAGCGCGGCGCGGTCTTCCGCCGCCGCCTCGCAGGCCCAGCCGACCGTGTGCGGGCTGCAAAAGGCGACCTGCCCGCTGACATTGTCGAGCCGAACGAAGCCGTCACCGACGCGGTTGAAGGAATAGCGGCTCGGCACCGGGGCATCCTGCGCCGGCGCGGGCGATGTCGCACAGGCCAGCACGGCGGCGATGGCAAGCGTCACAGTCCGCATGGCGGTCTCCTTCTATTCTCGCGTCGAGACTACCACCCGCGCGCGGCCGCCTGAACCGGCGCGCTGCAATCTCTGTTGACAGCCCTGCCGCAGTGCACGCGAGGGCGCGCAAATTGCGCGGAAAATTTTTAGTTTTGTTACTGATTTCAAACACTTAATGCACATAGGCGGTTTCTTGACTCGAATAGACCCCCTCAGTATGGTCCGCGCGGCTTTTAGGGCGGCGGGAACAACAGCGAGACCTAAAATCCACGCGGGTCGAAAGCATGGCTGACGGCACGCGCGGAACAGGCGATCGCAAGGAACCGCCGGACGACGAGGCCGCCCTCTCCGCGAGGCTCCAGCGTCTCGGCCAACGGCTCGACAATGCGAGCCGGCCATCCGAAAACGTTACCGATCCTCGTTCGACCGCCGATGCTTCGGCCTATGCCCGCGGTTTCCGGATGTCGACCGAACTGGTGGCGGGCGTGGTGGTCGGCGCATTGATCGGCTGGCTGCTCGACCGCTGGCTGGGAATATCGCCCTGGGGGTTGATTGTGTTTCTGCTGCTCGGCTTCGCCGCCGGTGTCCTTAACGTGATGCGCGCGGCAGGCGTCGTGCGCGAAAGAAGCCTAAACGAATAGCGCATGATCCCGAAAAGTGGGAACCGGTTTTCGGAAAAGATCATGCGCCGAGAAATTTGAGATCATGGCCGTCGATCCCATCGAGCAATTCCAGATTCACAATCTGTTTCCGGTCTTCAAGATCGGACACACCGATATCGCGTTCACCAATTCGGCCGCCTTCATGCTGGCCGCGGTCGTCGGCGTCACCGCCTTCCTGGTGATCGGCACCGCCAGGCGCGGCTTGGTGCCCTCGCGCCTACAATCGGCCGCCGAGATCGCCTATGAGTTCGTCGCCACCACGGTGCGCAGCACCGCCGGCTCCGAAGGCATGAAATTCTTCCCGTTCGTGTTCACGCTGTTCATGTTTGTCCTGACCCTGAACATGATCGGCCTCATTCCCTACACGTTCACCGTCACCAGCCACATCATCGTGACCGCCGCGCTCGCGATCACGGTGTTCCTGACCGTGCTGCTGTACGGCCTCTTCCGGCACGGCCTCCACTTCTTCAATCTGTTCGTGCCGAAGGGGGTACCGATCTACATCCTGCCGCTGATCGTCTTCATCGAGGTGCTCTCGTTCATATCGCGGCCGATCTCGCACAGCGTGCGTCTGTTCGCCAACATGCTGGCCGGACACATCACGCTGCAGGTGTTCGCCAGCTTTATCATCCTGATGGGCGGCGCCATGGGCGCGCTCGGCTGGCTCGGCGGCGTACTACCGTTCACGATGATCGTCGTTCTCATCGCGCTCGAGACGCTGGTGGCGTTCCTGCAGGCTTACGTGTTCGCCATCCTCACCTGCATCTATCTCAACGATGCTATTCACCCGGGCCACTAAGGCCCGACACGGCTAGAAAGAAGGAGTTACGTCTATGGATCCATTGGCAGCGAAATTCATCGGTGCGGGCATCGCCTGCATCGGCATGGGCGGCGCCGGCGTCGGCGTCGGCATCATCTTCGGCAACTATCTGGCCGCCGCCATCCGCAATCCGTCGGCCGCGCAGGGCCAGTTCGGCAACCTGATCTTCGGGTTCGCCATCACCGAAGCGCTCGGCATCTTCTCGCTGCTGATCGCGCTGCTGCTGCTGTTCGCGCTGTAAGGCGAAGCGCGCGATGGCCGAACCGGCACACAAAGCGAGCACGGAGCACCCTGCGGAAGGCGGCCACGGCGCCTTTCCGCCGTTCCAGTCGCAGACCTTCGCCTCGCAACTGGTGTGGCTCCTCATCGCTTTCGTGCTGCTCTATGTGCTGATGTGGAAGCTGGCGCTGCCGCGCGTGGCATCGATCATCGAGGATCGGCAGAAGCGCATCGCCGACGACCTCGCCGAGGCCGAGCGCCTCAAGCAGCAGTCGGACGCGGCGGTGGCGGCCTATGAAAAGGCGCTGGCCGACGCTCGCGCCCGCGCCCAGACCATCGCCAACGAAACGCGCGCAACCCAGCAGGCGCAAGCCGACGCCACCCGCAAGACGCTCGAGGACGGGCTCAACGCTAGGCTGGCGGACGCCGAAAAATCCATCGCCGCCACCAAGCGGGCCGCCATGGCCAATGTCCGCGCCATCGCCGAGGACGCCGCCCGCGCCATCATCGAGCGGCTGATCGGGTCAGCGCCGAGCGACAAGGCCGTTGCCGAAGCCGTCGCCGACGCGCTCAAGAGATAGGCCGCACCATGTTTTTCGAAACCGAAACCTGGGTGGCGCTGGCCTTCGTCGTGTTCGTGATTGGCCTTGGCTATATCGGCGTCCACCGCATGATCGGCACAGCGCTCGACGACCGGGCCGGCCGCATCAAGGCCGAGCTCGACGAGGCCCGCAAGCTCAAGGACGAGGCCACCCAATTGCTGGCCGAGTACCAACGCAAACGCAGCGAGGCCGAAAGCGAAGCGCAAGAGATCATCGCCGGTGCCAAGGCCGAGGCCGAGCGGCTCGCCATTGAGGCCAAGACCAAGATCGAGGAATTCGTCGCGCGCCGCACCAAAATGGCCGAAACCAAGATCGCCCAGGCCGAGGCGCAGGCCGCCGCCGACGTGCGCAGCGCCGCAGCCGAAGCCGCCGTCGCCGCCGCCGCCAAGGTGCTGAGCCAAGAGACCAAGGGCAAACTCGCCGGCGACTTGATCGCCAAAGGCATCGAAGACGTCCGCAAAAAGCTGAATTAGCCGCTCCAATAGGGGCTTTTCCCCGCTATTCAAGGTGACCCTGCGCCCAGCGGCGCTGCCGGCTCTTTGCCCGCCGCGTGCCGCTCACTATTGTTCCGGTCGAGTGATTCGTCCGCAGCGTTGCATTGTGTCGCGTGCGGGCCGGAGTGACCGGCCGAGGGATCGGGGGACCCCGTGGTCATCTTCGATTGCAACGGCGTGCTGGTCGACAGCGAGCCGTCGGCAACCGCGATTGTTTCGCAAGAGTTCATGCGCGCCGGCTTCGCGCTGACGCCGGATGTTGTCGCCCGTTATTTCACCGGGCGGCGTCCCGCCGACATGTTCAAGGACGTCGAGGCCGCCGCCGGGCGAAAGCTGCCGGCGGATTTTGCCGCAACCGTCATGATCGCAACGCTGCGGCGCTTTCGCGCCGAGCTGCGCGCGACCCAGCACATGAGCCACGCGCTATCCTGGCTGCGCGGGCCAAAATGCGTGGCGTCGTCATCCTCGCTCGACCGCATTCGCGTCAGCCTGGAGAGCACCGACCTGATCCGGTTTTTCGAGCCTTATCTGTTTTCGGCGGCCGACGTTCCCAAAGGCAAACCGGCGCCCGATCTGTTCCTGCATGTGTCGGCTAAAGTGGGCGTGCAGCCGGCCGACTGCATCGTGGTCGAGGATTCACCGGTCGGCGTCGCCGCGGGCGTTGCCGCCGGTATGAAGGTGATCGGCTTTGTCGGCGGCAGTCACGCCGGCGTGCAGCTGGCCGCCCATCTGCGTGTCGCCGGCGCGCGCGCCGTCATCTCCGACATGCGCGCGCTCAAGGGCACGGTCATCGATCTGCGCGGATGGTGATTCAGCTCTGCTTCGGTTTGGCGACCGATTTAGGCTTGGCTGCCGGTTTGCGTGCCGGCGGCTTTTTCTTTTCCGGCTGGGCGCCAAGCGGATCGAACCCGACATAGACCACATAGCGGTCGATATCCCCGAGCGGTGTCGGCAGCGGAAAGGTGATATCGGATTCGACATGCGCGAAGGTGACGCGATCGATCGCCTCGTTCACGGTCACCGATTCACGGCCGAACTTCGATGCTATCGTTTTCGGATCGATGCCTTCGTGCACCACCGCGATGCGCAGCGGCACATCGACCGTGCCGGGGCCACCGGCCGGACCGGTGATGACGCGGCCCTCGATACCGACCTTCATGGTCATGATGCCGGCATTGACGTGACACTCGCGCGCGGTGCGGATGATGGAGCCCTGATAACGCACGTCCATCGCGGCCGGTTCGCCTGCCCCCGGCTTAGTGCCGATCATGAGGGTCGCGGCACCGGTGCGCACTTGCACGTCCGGGCATTCGATATCGTCGGTGGAAACTTTGGTCGGGTCTGCGGGCGCCCCGTCATTGGTCGCCTTCGACGACGAACTGAAAACGTCCAAGGGCGACGACTTTAAAATATCGGTGCTGCCGCAGCCACCCAGCGCCAGCGCCAGCGCCAGCGCCAGCGCCAGCAGCGCGAGCGTGCCGGCGCCGCCGCGCGCGGTTTGTTTGCCTTGTTCCCCACCCATTGTCCGGCTCACGTTACTCTTCTGGGGCCCACCACCCCGGCGGTCCTTATAGTAAGCCAACCTTATAGCAAACCAAGCATGGCAACCCAAAGGCGGGGCTCACGCGGGGTCGTCCTTGAGCCGGGCATAAAGCAAATGGTCCTGCCAGACCCCGTTGATGCACAAATAGCTGCGCGCATAGCCCTCGCGCTGGAAGCCGGTTTTCTCCAGCAGGCGGACCGAGGCGGTATTGCCGGGAATGCAGGCCGCCTCCAGCCGGTGCAGCCGTAGCGACCCAAAGCAGAACGGCACCAAGGCGCGCATCGCCGCGGTCATGTAGCCTTTGCGGGCGAACGGCGCGCCAACCCAGTAACCGATCGAGCCTGCCTGGGCAACGCCGCGCCGGATATTGGCGAGCGTCAGGCCGCCGACCAGCGCATTGTCGTCGCTGCGAAAGATCAGAAAGGCATAAGCCAGATCGCTGCGCGCATCCTCGGCGTAGCGCTTGAGCCTGCGGCGGAACGCGCCGCGGCTGAGATCGTCGGCCGGCCAGGTCGGCTCCCAGGGCACCAGAAAATCGCGGCTGGCTTCGCGCAGCGCCGCCCATTCGGCGTGATCGCCGCCCTGCGGCGCGCGCAACGTGACGCCGGCGCCGGCAAGGGCCGGCATGGTTTCGTTGACGGTGACGGTGCGGAAAAACGCCATGGGCAATACGCTAACGCTCTCCCATCAGGCGGCGGCGCGGCTGACCAGACTTTCAGCGATTGCGGCCGCGCTTTCAAGACCATTGCCGGGTCCGAGCGCGGCGATCGCCGGCTTGCCGCGTCCGATGAGCGCGCGGCCGGCGGCGCGCGCGCTCGCGACCGTCACCGCATCAACCTTCGCCACGATCTCGTCGAGTGGGACCGGCCGGCCATAGGCCAGCATTTGTCGGGCAATCTGCCCGAGGCGCGCTTCCGAACTTTCCAGCGCCATCAGTAGACTGGCTTTCATCTGTGCCTTGGCGCGGGCGACCTCGGTTTCGTTGAGCGTCTCGGTGGCGATCGTGATCTGGTCGATGGCGACCCGCATTAGCTCGGGCGCGTCGGCCTCGTCGGTGCCGGCGTAGAGAACGAACAACCCGGTGTCGGAATAAGGCATGTGAAAGGCGTTGATCGTGTAACAGAGCCCGCGCTTCTCGCGCACCTCCTGGAAAAGGCGCGAGGACATGCCGCCGCCCAGAACGCTTGAGAACACCTGCAGGCTGTAGAGCTGCTCATCGCGGGTCGGGATGCCCTCCAGCGCCAGAGCGATATGTACCTGCTCGAGATCGCGGGTCTCGACCCGCGTGCCGCCGCCAAACTGCGCGGGCGCAGGAGACGGCGCGGCCGGCCCGGTGAAGCTCGCGAACCGTCTCTCGGCTTCGGCGACAATCGCCTTGTGCTCGATGGCGCCGGCCGCGGCTACCAACATGCTGGGAGCGCGGTAATTGCGCGACAAATAAGCGCGGATGCCCGCCGGATTGAACGAGCGCACGGTTTCCCGCGTACCCAGGATCGAGCGGCCGAGCGACTGCATCGGAAACGCGGTTTCGTGCAGGCGCTCGAACACCAGATCGTCGGGCGCGTCTTCGGCGGCGCCGATTTCCTGCACGATGACGTTCTGCTCGCGCCGTAGTTCTTCGGCATCGAAGGTCGACTCGGTCAGGATGTCCGACAACACGTCGAGCGCGAGCGGCACGTCGGCCTTGAGCACGCGGGCAAAATAGGCGGTCGATTCCGTGCTGGTGGCGGCATTGAGGTCGCCGCCGACCGCCTCGATCTCCTCAGCGATCTGGCGCGACGTGCGCAGCTTGGTGCCCTTGAACGCCATGTGTTCGAGCAAATGAGAAATGCCGTGTTCATCGGGCATTTCGTAGCGGCTGCCGGCGCCGATCCAGACCCCGAGCGTGGCGGATTCCAGATGCGGCATGCGGTCGGTCACCACCGAAAGGCCCGAAGACAGCCGCGTTACTTCGACGCTCATGCCGCGGCTCCCTCACGCGCGGCGCGCGAGGCCTGCGCCACGTAACGTTCGACCGCCGCTTGGTCGGCCGGCAGCACGGTGACGCGCTCGGTCCGTTGGGGCAGATCGGCCAGCCAATCCGGCAGAGCCGGCCTGGTTCCGCAGGCGGCCGCGACCGCGTCGGGGAATTTTGCCGGGTGCGCGGTCGAGAGCACCACCATCGGCATCGACGGATCGCGCGCTTCCTTCTCGGCCACCGCCAGGCCGACCGCGGTGTGCGGATCGACGCAATAGGCGGCTTCGCGCATCCAGGCCCGGATGGTGGCGGCGCTTTCCTGTTCATCGGCGCGATCGGCGGTAAACAGCGCGCGCATGCGCTTGAGCGCCTGCGACGACACCTGGAAGCGGCCCGATTGCGCGAGCGATCCCATCAAGGCGCGCACCGCGCCGGCGTTGCGGTCATAGGCATCGAACAGCAGCCGCTCGAAATTCGACGACACCTGGATGTCCATCGACGGCGAGGTGGTCGCCACCACGTCGCGCAACTCGTAGGCCCCGGTCGCGAAGGTGCGGGCCAGGATGTCGTTGACATTGGTCGCCACCACGAGCCGATCGACGGGAAGCCCCATGCGGGTCGCGACATAGCCGGCATAGACGTCGCCGAAATTTCCTGTCGGCACGGTGAAGGCAATCTTGCGGTTCGGCGCGCCAAGCGCCACCGCCGCGGTGAAGTAATAGACGGTCTGCGCCACGATGCGCGCCCAATTGATGGAGTTGACGCCGGACAGCCGCACGCGGTCGCGGAAGGCGTGATGATTGAACATCGTCTTCACAAGCGCCTGGCAGTCGTCGAAGGTGCCTTCGATGGCGAGCGCGTGCACGTTCGGCTCCGGCACGGTGGTCATCATCCGCCGCTGCACCTCGGAGATGCGCCCCTGCGGGAACAGCACCACCACATCGACCTGGGCGCGGCCGCGGAACGCCTCGACCGCGGCGCCGCCGGTGTCGCCCGAGGTCGCCACCACGACGGTGGTGCGCTCAGCCCGCGCCTGCAGCACGTGGTCCATCAGCCGCGCCACCAGTTGCATGGCGAGGTCCTTGAAGGCGAGCGTCGGGCCGTGGAACAGCTCTAGCGCGAAAAGCCCGGCATCGAGTTCGACCAGCGGCGCGACCGCCGGATGACGGAACGTGCCGTAGGCTTCGCGCGCCATGCGGGCAAGATCGGCGTCAGCGATAGCGCCGCCGACAAACGGCTTGATCACCTCGACCGCGACCTCCGCATAGGGCTTGCCGGCAAAGCTGGCGATGGTTTTGGAATCGAGCGACGGCCACATCTCGGGTACATAAAGACCGCCGTCACGGGCCAAGCCCGCGAGCATGACCTCGACAAAATCGAGCGGGGGGGCCTCACCCCGGGTTGAGACGTAATGCATTGAGTTAACTTGATTTTATGGTGCAGCCACAGCCGTTCTCGGCACAGTAGCCCCGCCGGGGACCTTTCACAAGAAAGCCCCGACTCTTGGATGCGCGGTACGTCAGGTTACGAGCGCGCCGCCATCGAGATACACGATCGAGCCGGTCATGAAACCGTTGGTCATGAACGTGAGAATTTGTTGTGCGATATCCTCGCCCACCCCGACACGGCCGACCGGCAAGGCGACGGCGATTTTTCCGAGCATGTCTCGGCGCGCGGCCTCCGGCATGGCGGCGCGGATCGGCGTGTCGATAATCCCGGGCGAGACGCAGTTCACGCGCACGGGAGCGAGTTCGAGCGCCAGCGCACGTGTCAGCGATTCTAGCGCCCCGTTCGCCGCACTCACGATCGCGGAATTCGGCCGCGGACGAACACTCAGGAAGCCCGACACCAAAGTCAGCGAACCGCCGGCGCGGATTTCAGCGGCGCGTGCGACACGCCAGGCGCCCCAGAACTTGCCCTCCATCGTTTCACGCACGTCGTCCATGGCTACGGATTTGAATGGACCCGATCGGAGTTGCGCGGCGGTGACCACCACATGATCGACCGGGCCGGTCGCGCGGAACAGAGCGGTGATGCTGTCGTCGCTGGTGACGTCGGCAGCGATCGCGGTTGCGCCGATTTTACCGGCCGCCACTTTCAGGCGTTCGGCGTTGCGCGAAGCCACGACAACCTCGGCGCCCTCGCGCTTGGCCAGTTCGGCGGTCGAAAAACCGATGCCGGATGAGCCCCCAACCACAACGACTTTCTTGCCCGCGAGCGACATGCTGTCTCCTCCGATGACGACGGCCGTGACTAAACCACGCTTCGTCGTTTGCGCAATACAAGATTGAATTTCATATGGAGAAACGAGTTAGGACTTGCGCCGCAAGCGGCCGGCGAGCCAGGTCACGTAGACGCCGGCGAGACCGAGCGCGAGGCCGAACCAGGTCAGCGCGTATTGCAAATGGTCGTCCGGCAGAGTGACTGCGAGCTTGCCCGGCTTGGGCAGACCGCCGGGCGGCACGGGTGACTCCTGCTCGATGTAGAAGGGCGCGGCGGCGTCCCATTTTTTCGCCACGGCCATGGCCTTGGGATCGCGCAGATACCAGACATTGGTTTTCGGATCGTCGTCCGGCGTGAACAGGCCGCGCGTTTCCGGCCAGCGCATGACACCGACGATCTCCACACTGCCCACCGGCGCGCCCTGCGCGCGCGTCGTGGGCTCCTTACGGTCGAGTGGCACGAAACCGCGGTCGACCAGGACGATGCTGCCGCCGGCCAACCGCGCCGGCGCAAACACCCAATAGCCCGGCCCCTGCACGTCGGGCCGGAAGGCGGAGCCGGCGGTATAGACCAGCGCCTCCTCGCCGGTCAGGAATTCGGCCGGGAAGGTCACGCGGGTGTATTCATTGCCGTCGGGCAACAGCCGCGGCCAGCTGGCGCGCGGCGGCAAATCTTCCGGCGCGCGGGCGAGCCGCGTGTCTAGCGTGGCGATCAGGTTTTCCTTCCAGACCTTGCGGTCGAGTTGCCAGACGCCGAGGCCGACCAGAATGGCGACGCCGACGAAGGCAAACACGGTCGCCTCGAACACGCCGCCGCCGCGCTTTTCGCCCGGCGCCCTCACCCGCCGCCCCGATTTTCGAGACGACCCTCCGCCGCCTTGTGATGGTATTGCACCGCGATCAGCAGGCCCTTGATGGGGCGCAGCGGCCCGAGCGTGACCAGCAATATCAGAGGCAACCATAAAAGCGCGTGCACCCAATAAGGCGGCTGATAGACCACCTCCGTCATCAGCGCCGCGAAAACTACGATGGCGCCGCCGACGAGGATCACGAAAACTGCCGGGCCGTCGCCGGCATCGGCGAAGTTGAAATCGAGGCCGCATTGGCCGCACGCAGGACGCAGCGTGAGGAATCCCTGGAACAGCTTGCCCTTGCCGCAACGCGGACAGCGCCCGCGCAGGCCTCTGGCAATCGGCAGCGGTTCGTGAGCCATGGTTCAAGTTCTTCCGTAAAACAAAAAGGGCGGCGCAATCACGCCGCCCTTTGGAAACATCATCGAGCGATGGTCACTCGGGATGCGGCAGGCCGGCGCCCCACACATATATGCAGGCAAACAGGAACAGCCACACCACGTCGACGAAATGCCAGTACCAGGCGGCGAATTCGAAACCGAGGTGCTGCTTCGGCGTGAAATGACCGGCGAGCGCGCGGATCAGGCAGACGATCAGGAAGATCGAGCCGATGATCACATGGGCACCGTGGAACCCGGTCGCCATGAAGAAGGTCGCGCCGTAGATATTGCCGCTGTAGTGGAACGCCGCGTGCGAATATTCGTAGGCCTGCACGCAGGTAAACGTCAGGCCGAGCAGGATGGTCAGCGCCAGGCCCCATTTGAGGCCCTGCCGGTCGTCTTCCAACAGCGCGTGATGCGCCCAGGTCACCGTGGTGCCCGAGGTGAGCAGGATCAGTGTGTTCAAGAGCGGAAGGTGCCAGGGGTCGAAAGTTTCGATGCCGGTCGGCGGCCAAACACCGTGGGTGAAGGCCAGCCGGCCGAGATCGTTGGCCTCGCCGGGAAACAGCGCGGTGTTGAAGTAGGCCCAGAACCAGGCGACAAAGAACATCACCTCGGAGGCGATGAACAGGATCATGCCGTAACGGTGGGAGATCTGCACCACGCGGGTATGGAAGCCATCGTATTGCGCCTCGCGCACCACGTCGCGCCACCAGCCGAGGAACGTGTAGAGTATGCCGATCACGCCGGCGCCGAACACCAACGGGGCGGCGGCGAACATGTGATGCATCCAGGCAATGCCACCGAACGCCATCACGAAGGCTGAGGTGGCGCCGACCGCCGGCCACGGGCTCGGATCGACCAAGTGATAATCATGGTGCTTTGCGTGGGCGTCGGCCATCGTGGTCTCCGTTAGAGTCTGTTCGAATTCTTGTCGGGCGCCTCAGCCACCGGCCGATCCTGTTCGGGCAGCCGATAGAAGGTATAGGACAGCGTGATGGTGTCGAGCGTATCCTGCTCGTGATCCTTGGCGATCGCCGGATCGACGTAGAACACCACCGTCATCTCGCGGGTCTCGCCCGGCTTCATGGTTTGCTGGGTGAAGCAGAAGCAGTTGATCTTGTCGAAGTAAGCGCCGATCTGCGGCGGCGAGACATTATACGACGCCTGCGCGGTGATGGTGCGCGCGGCCAGGTTGATGACCTTGTAATGCACGGTCGCCACTTCGCCGATGCGCAATTTGATCTCGTTCTGCTCGGGCTCGAATTTCCACGGCAACCCGGCCGCGACGTTGGAATCGAAGCGCACGGCGATGGTGCGGCCGAGCACATGCGCGGGCGCCTCATGCGAAACCTGGGTGGTGCCGGCAAAGCCGGTGGTGCGGCAAAACCAGTTGTAGAGCGGCACCGCGGCATAGGCCGCGCCCACCATCGTCGCCACAAACACGCCGCAGGCGGCCGCGGTCAGCATGTGGCGGCGGAGCCTTTTGGTTTCGTTGCGCGGTACGTTCATATCGGGCGGACCAGCACGATCGGACCCTTCACCAGGGTCACCGCGTAAAACAGGATCACGAGGGCGGCCAGCGCCAGCGCGATGGCGATTGAGCGCGAGCGCCGGGCGCGCTTCTGCGCCTCGGTGAGCACGATGCCGTCGTCTTTCGGTTGCTCGTTCATCGCGACCCCGTCAATCACGCCGCCAACCGGGCGATCAGCCCGCCCCATCCGCGCTCCACCAGCAGCACGGCAAACAGCAAAAACAGATAGAGGATCGAGAACGCAAACAGCTGCCGGGCGGCGCGTTCCGCCGGCTGGCGCTCGCTGAATACTTGGCATGCCAGCGCCAGCATGATCGCGCCGGTGACGGCTGCGGTCAGTCCATAGAGCATGCCGACGAATCCGAGCGCCCAGGGCGCGATGCCGAGCGGTACCAGGATCAGCGTATAGAATAGGATATGACGCCGCGTTGAGGCCTCGCCGGCCACCACCGGCAGCATCGGAACGCCGGCGCGGGCGTAATCCTGGGTGCGGTAGAGCGCCAGCGCCCAGAAATGCGGCGGCGTCCAGAAGAAGATGATCATGAACAACAGAATGGGTTCAAGCGAGAGCGATCCGGTCGCCGCAGCCCAGCCGATCATCGGCGGGAAGGCGCCGGCAGCGCCGCCGATCACGATGTTCTGCGGGGTCGTGCGCTTGAGCCAGATCGTATAGACGACGACGTAGAAGAAGATGGTGAAAGCAAGCAGCGCGGCTGCCAGCATGTTCACCAGCAGCCCGAGCACCACGATCGCAAAACCGGCAAGCGTGAGCCCGAAAGCCAGCGCTTCGCCCGGCTGGACGCGGCCCATCGGCACCGGTCGGCGCTGCGTTCGCGTCATGATGGCGTCGATGTCGGCGTCGTACCACATGTTGAGCGCGCCGGCGGCGCCGGCGCCAACCGCGATGCAAAGCAACGCGGTGAACCCGATCATCGGATGCAACGAACCGGGCGCGACCGCCATGCCGACCAGCGCGGTGAACACGACCAGCGACATCACCCGCGGCTTCATCAGCGCGATGTAGTCGCCGACCGTGGCCAGACTCGGCTCGGCAAGTCCCGTCGCGGCGGCTATCGGACCGCGGAAGCCTGCGCCTTCGCCAACCAGCGACATTATTTAATCCGCGGCAAAGTCTCGAACTGATGGAACGGCGGCGGCGAGGACAGCGTCCACTCCAGCGTGGTGGCGCCGGCGCCCCACGGATTGTTGCCGGCCGGGCGCTTCTTCATGAAGGCTTCGGCCATGCCGAAGAAGAACACGAGGACGGCAAAGCCGGCGATGTAGGAGCCATAGGACGACACCTCGTTCCAGCCATGGAACGCGTCCGGATAATCGACGGTGCGGCGCGGCATCCCGGCGAGACCGAGGAAGTGCTGCGGGAAGAAGATGATGTTGACGCCGATGAAGGTGATCCAGAAGTGCGCCTTGCCGATGGTCTCGTTGTACATGTAGCCGGTCATCTTCGGGAACCAGTAGTACCAGCCGCCGAAAATCGCGAACACCGCGCCGAGCGAGAGCACGTAGTGGAAATGCGCGATCACGTAATAAGTGTCGTGCAGCACGCGATCGACGCCGGCATTGGCGAGCACCACGCCGGTCACGCCACCGAGGGTGAACAGGAAGATGAAGCCCATCGCCCACAACATCGGCGTCTTGAACTCGATCGAGCCGCCCCACATGGTGGCGATCCACGAAAAGATCTTCACGCCGGTCGGCACCGCGATCACCATGGTGGCAGCGATGAAATAAGCCTGCGCGCCGGTCGACATGCCGACCGTGTACATGTGATGGGCCCACACCACGAAGCCGATGCCGCCGATCGCGACCATCGCATAGGCCATGCCGAGATAGCCGAACACCGGCTTCTTCGAAAACGTGGCGACGATCTGGCTGATCATACCGAAGCCCGGAACGATCAGGATGTACACTTCCGGATGGCCGAAGAACCAGAACAGATGCTGGAACAGCAGCGGATCGCCGCCGCCCTCGGGCGCGAAGAACGTCGTGCCGAAATTACGGTCGGTGAGCAGCATGGTGATGGCGCCCGCCAGCACCGGCAGGGCCAGCAGCAGCAGGAACACGGTCACCAATTGCGACCACACGAACAGCGGCATCTTGTGCAGCGTCATGCCGGGCGCGCGCATGTTGAAGATGGTGGTGATGAAGTTGATGGCGCCCAGAATCGACGAGGCGCCGGCCAGATGGATCGCGAGAATGACGAAATCCATGGCCGGGCCTGGATGGCCGCTGGTCGATAGCGGCGCGTAAATCGTCCATCCGGTTCCCGCGCCAAGCGCGCCCGGCTCGCCTTCGACGAACATCGACGTGAGAAGAAGCGCGAACGAGGCCGGCAGCAGCCAGAACGAGATGTTGTTCATGCGTGGGAACGCCATGTCGGGCGCACCGATCATCAGCGGCACGAACCAGTTGCCGAAGCCGCCGATCATCGCCGGCATCACCATGAAGAAGATCATGATCAGGCCGTGTGCGGTGGCGAACACATTGTATTCATGCGGGCTCGGGAAGAACTGCAGGCCGGGATTTTGCAATTCCATGCGCATGGCGATCGACAACAGGCCGCCAATGACGCCGGCGACCAGCGCGAAGGTCAGGTACATCGTTCCGATGTCCTTGTGGTTCGTCGAGTAGACGTACCGGCGCCATCCGGTCGGATGATCGTGGGCCTCATGGGCGTCGTGCGCGCCGTGGGCAGCCGTATTGCTCGCCATCGTTATTGTCCTTCGACCCTTGTCGTTATGCCCGTATTACTTCACGTCGCCAGCGGCGGCGATCGCGTTTGCAGGAGCGACGTTATCGTCGGCGTATTTCTTTTTCGCCTGATCGAGCCAGGCGGTGTAGTCCTTCTCGCTCACCACGTGCACGGCGATCGGCATGAAGGCGTGATCGCGGCCGCAAAGCTGCGAGCATTGTCCGTAGTAAATGCCTTCGCGTTCGGCCTTGAACCAAGTCTCGTTGAGCCGGCCCGGGATGGCGTCGATCTTAATGCCGAACGAGGGCACCGAGAACGAGTGGATGACGTCGGCGCCGATCACCTGCACGCGCACCACTTTGTTGACCGGCACCACCATCTCGTTGTCGACCGCGAGCAGCCGCGGCTGACCGGGCTTGCGGTCCTTGTCTTGCAGCATCAGCGAATCGAACTCGAATTTCGAATCCGGATAGCTGTAGCTCCAGAACCACTGCTTGCCGGTGACCTTCACCGTCAGGTCGGCGGGCGGGACTTTCAGTTCGTAGAACAGCAAGCGGAACGACGGCACCGCGATCGTCACCAGGATCAGCACCGGCACCACGGTCCAGATGATCTCGATGAACGTGTTGTGGGTGGTACGCGACGGCACCGGATTGGCGCGCGCGTTGAATTTGAACACCACGATCGCCAGCAGGGCCAGCACAAACACGGTGATCGCCACAATCAGCCAGAGCAGAAAGTCGTGGAACCAGACGATGTCGTCCATGACCGAGGACGCCGAGCCTTGCAGTCCGAGCTCCCAGGGCGAGGGCTGGCCGAGGCCCGCCTGCGCGGCGCTGCCGCCGGCTATGACAGTCACGCCCGTGACCACGAAAGCGATCAACCGCTTGAGCACCAGCATTGTTCTATGCGCTCCCTCGACGAGAAATTCGGCCTTGAATCAGGCCCCTTTTTGCCGCCCACCGCAGGCATGATGTCGGCTCGGCCCCGCTGAGCACGGCGTTTTGCCACGGGCGTGGCAGCTTTTGCGGTGCGGCGGGAAATCCCGGCCTCTCAAACCACAATTCCAGCCGTGCCGCAATGCACCTTATCGCCTGTTAATTGCCTATAACATGCGACAAATGGCTTGCCCCCAGATCAGTTGGGACGCCGCATTTACGCCACGAGCGAGCGGCTTGGATGTTCTGGCCCGGAACGTCTTTGGCCTCCGGCGCTTGCTTGACAGGACTTCGCGAGCATGACCCAACGGGAACGAATAAAATGTTTGCCGGGCAGCGATTCGCCGGGCCTTGCCGGGGCCGAGCGGCGCAAGCCAAGGGATTGAACGATGGGCATTTTCAGGCATTGCAGGCATGTGCTTCGGCGCCGGGTGTGGCTCGCGCCATTGGTGCTAGCCTTGGCACTGGCCCTGCCCGCCGAGCGAGCCGCCGCCCAAGGCGCGGTCAAGTCGGTGTTCAAAGATTGGCAGATCCGCTGCGACACCCCGCCCGGTGCCAAGAACGAACAATGCGCCCTGATTCAGAGCGTGACCGCGGAAGACCGCGCCAATGTCGGTCTGACCGTCATCGTGCTCAAGACCGCCGACGCCAAGAGCCGGCTGATGCGGGTGGTGGCGCCGCTCGGCGTGTTGCTGCCGTCGGGCCTCGGCTTGAAAATCGATCAGGCCGATATCGGCCGGGCCGGCTTCGTGCGTTGCCTGCCCAATGGCTGCATCGCCGAGGTGGTGATGGATGACACGCTGATCGGCAAGCTGCGCAACGGCAAGACCGCAACCTTCATCATTTTCCAGACGCCGGAGGAAGGCATCGGCTTCCCGATGAGCCTCGCCGGTTTCGGCGAGGGCTACGACAAGTTGCCCTGAGCGCGGACGCGCACCTTATCCATCATGCTCCTGGTCAAAACCTATCTCGATAAAAGCCCGATCCACGGCATCGGCGTCTTTGCCGGCGAAACGATCCGCAAAGACCAGAAGATCTGGCGCTTCGTCTACGGCTTCGATCGCTTCTATACGCGTAAGCGATTGGCCAAATTGCCCAAAGCCGCCAAGGAACACATCAGACTGCACGGCTATCAATGGGGCAAAGAAATCCTGTTATCGATGGACTACGATACCTTCATGAACCATTCGGAAAATCCAAACACTTTTTTCCATAACGGCTACGTCGTCGCGCGCCGCAATATCCGCAAAGGCGCGGAGATCACCAACGACTACCGGGCCTTCGAGGCGGCGTTTTGTGCCGCGTTTTTAAAAAAGAAATAAGGACATCCGAAGGGTCATTAAGTGAACGCCTGGGAACACCCGCTCATCAAGAAAGGCATGCCGGCGCAACTGGCTAAGCGGCGTGCGCGCATTGCCGCCGGCGAACGGCCGCTCGGCTGGAAAGTCGGCCTGGGCGCACCCGCGTCGATGCAAAGAGTCGGCATCACGGCGCCGCTCGTCGGCTATTTGATGCAGCGCGGGCTGGTGCTTTCGGGCAGTACGGTTTCGCTTGCAGGTTGGGTCCGCCCGGTGGGGGAACCGGAAATCTGCGTACGCATGATGAACGATCTTGCCGGCGGCGCGACCGCGGAAACGGCTATGGCGGCGGTGAAAGAAATTCTTCCCGCCATCGAGCTGGCCGATATGGAGCCGGCGGCTACGCCCGACAATCTCGACGTGGTGCTTGAGGCCAACATTTTCCAGCGTTATGTCATTTTGTGCGGCACGACGCGCTTCGGCGCAGCGACCTCGGACCTCGCCTCGCGCCTGACCCGGCGCGGCAAGGAAATGCGCACCAACGATCCTGAGGCGCTGACCGGAAAATTGCCCGATATCGTCGCGCACGTCGCCAATACGCTGGCATCCTATGGCGAGAAGCTTTCGGCCGGCGACGTCATCATCACCGGCTCGATCACGCCGCCAATCATGCTGGAACCGGACGACGATGAATTGATTCACGCGCTCGATCCGATCGGCGATGTTTCAGTCGGCTTTACGCGTGAGTGAGCCGCGGTTGTGATCTCCTGGTCCTTGCTCGGTACGGCAAAAGTGCCCGGCGGCGGCGAATTACGGCTGAGGCGACGCGGGGCCGAGTTCGCGATCATGTTGGACGGCAACCAACTGATGAGCAGCCGGCTAAGCGCAACGGAGCAGGCGCTCGCGACAATTGCATGCGAGCGGATTCGTGCCGACAAACGGCCGCGGATACTGATCGGCGGATTGGGTATGGGCTTCACCCTGCGTGCGGCACTTACTGTGCTGGGGTCACAGGCGCACATCGCGGTTGCCGAACTGGTACCGGCGGTGGTCGCCTGGGCGCGCGGTCCGATGGCGGAAATGTTCGGCGGCTGCCTTGCCGACGCGCGCGTCACGATTCACGAAAAAGATGTCGGCGAACTGATCCGCGGCGCCCGGGCGCCTTACGACGCGATCCTGCTTGATGTCGACAATGGCCCCGAGGGGCTGACCCGCAAGGCCAATGATAGCTTGTACGACCAAAAAGGATTGCGCGCGGCCCATGCCGCGCTGCGTCCTGGCGGCGTGCTGGCCGTTTGGTCGTCGAGCCCAAATTCGGATTTTACGGCACGTCTCCGCAAGACGGGTTTCGTTGTGAAGGAGATTCCCATTCGCGCCAAAGGGCCGCGCGGTGGGGCACAGCATTTCATCTGGACTGCGACGCGCGCCACCGGCTGAGTATATCAGCGCACATCAAACACCAGCTTGCCCTGAAGATGGCGTGCTTCGCTGACGCGATGCGCCTCGGCCGCGTCGGCAAGTTTGTAGTGTTTGATCGTGGGCGGCTTGATTGCGCCGGCTTTGACCAGTTCGAGCATCCGCTCAAGATGAGCGCGGTCGCGGCCAACATTGGGACGCAAAGTCTCGACATCGTCGCGTTGCGGCTTAAAGCCTTCCGGTGCCGGCGCGATCCACACCAGTTTGCCGCCCGGCTTGAGCACTGCATAAGATCCGGCGCGGACATTGCCGCCGACGGTATCGAACACCACGTCACAGACCGGACCGATCTTGCTGAAATCCTCTTTGTTGTAGTCGATCACTTTGTCGGCGCCGAGGCTGCGCACATAAGCGTGGTTGCCGGCGGTGGCCGTGGTGATCACCATGGCGCCCAAGTGTTTCGCGAGTTGCACGGCAAATCCTGCGACGCCGCCGGCGCCGCCTTGGATCAGAATGGTCTGACCCCTTTTGAGTTGCGCGGTATCTTCAATGGCGGTGAGCGCGGTGAGGCTGACGAGTCCGAGCGCCGCCGCCTCGGCATGGCTTAGCGAGGCAGGCTTCTTGGCGACGATGGCGGCCTTGATGGCGATCTTTTCCGCATAGGCGCCCTCAAAGCCCACATCGGTCACGCCGAAGACCGCGTCACCGATTTTGAAATCGGTAACCCCCGCGCCAATCGCGCTGACGACACCCGAGAAATCGCGGCCCAGAATATGGGGGAACTGGCTGAGCGCGTAGCGCCCGCCTCCTACCCGCACCTTGGGATCGGCGCCATTGACCGATGCGGCGTGAATATCGACCACGACCTCGCCAGGTCCGGCCACCGGGTCCGGAGCGTCGCCGTAGCGCAGCATTTCGGGGCCGCCATGGTTCATCAAAAGTACCGCCTTCATGCAGGTCCTCCGCTGGGATTTCGTCATACTAAGCCTGCCCGATGCGGCAAGGTCCAGCCGCACCCTCGCAGAATCGCCACAGTGGCCTTATCTGATGGGGGCAATGCCTTTTCGGAGTACATTATGGATCCCGCCATTTCCTCGTTGATCGACCGCGCCGGGCTTGACCGCAACACGGTCACCAAGACCTTGGCGCGCGGACTGGACGGCGCTGACGACGGCGAACTGTTCCTGGAATACCGTCAGGCCGAGGTGCTGGTGTTCGACAACGGCCGCCTCAAGCAGGCGACCTACGACACTGCGCAAGGTTTCGGCCTGCGCGCGGTCAAGGACGAAGCGGTCGGTTATGCGCACGCCTCCGACATGTCGGAAGCGGCACTTGCTCGCGCCGCCGAGGCGGTGCGCGCGGTGAAAGGCGGCCATAGCGGCAAATATGCCGAGCCGCCCGGCCGCACCAACCGCAAGCTTTATGGCGACGAGAACCCGCTCGGCGAACAGCCATTCGAGTCAAAAGTAAAATTGTTGGAGCAAATGGACGCCTATGCCCGCGCCAAAGATGCGCGCGTGCGGCAGGTGACCGCCAGCGTCGCCGCCACATGGCAGGTGGTGGAAATTCTGCGCGCCGATGGCGAGACCTATCGCGACATCCGGCCGCTGGTGCGGCTGAATGTTTCCGCGGTGGTCGGCGATGGCGACCGGCAAGAATCCGGCAGCTATGGCGTCGGCGGGCGCGAAGGCTATCAGCGCTTCATCGAAACACATTCATGGCAAGGTGCGGTCGACGAAGCCGTGCGCCAGGCCCTGGTCAATCTCGACGCCGTGCCGGCGCCGGCCGGCGAGATGGACGTGGTGCTCGGCTCCGGTTGGCCGGGCGTGATGTTGCACGAAGCCGTCGGCCATGGCCTCGAAGGCGACTTCAATCGCAAGCAGACGTCGGCTTTCGCGGGCTTGATGGGCCAGCAAGTCGCCGCCAAGGGCGTCACCGTCGTTGACGACGGCACCATGCAGCAGCGGCGCGGCTCCCTATCGATCGACGACGAGGGCACGCCGACCAATCGCACCGTGTTGATCGAGGACGGCATCCTGGTCGGCTATATGCAGGACCGGCAGAACGCGCGGTTGATGGACATGAAGCCGACCGGCAACGGCCGGCGTGAATCTCATGCCCACGTGCCGATGCCGCGCATGACCAACACTTACATGCTGGCCGGCAAGCACGACCCGCAGGAGATCATCGCCTCGGTGAAGAACGGCCTCTACGCCGTGAGCTTCGGCGGCGGCCAAGTCGACATCACCTCGGGCAAATATGTGTTCCAATGCACCGAGGCTTACAAAATCGAAAATGGCAAAGTTGGAGCGCCGGTGAAGGGCGCCATGCTGATCGGCAACGGCCCCACCGATTTGCATCGCATCAGCATGATCGGCAATGATTTCGCGCTCGATCCCGGCATCGGCACCTGCGGCAAGAACGGCCAGGGAGTGCCAGTCGGCGTGGGGCAACCCAGCTTGCGCATGGATCGTATCACCGTCGGCGGCACGGCCTAACCGGAGGGAATGACATGTCGCAACAAAAGTCAGGCGTCCGCGGCTGGTTCAGGGGCATCGTCGACATCGCCGTCATCCTGCTACTGGTGACCGCTGCAAAGACCGCGATCGCCGAACCGTTTTATGTGCCGTCCGGCTCGATGGAGCCGACACTGCTGATCGGCGACGAGTTGCTGGCGACGAAATTCCCTTACGGCTATGGCTCCGCCTCGCTGCCCTCCTTCATCGACCTGCCGGTCACGTCGCGCATCCTTGGCGCCCTGCCACGGCGCGGCGATATCGTGGTGTTCCGCTGGCCGGGCGACCGCTCGCAAACCTGGGTCAAGCGCGTCATCGGCCTGCCCGGCGACCGCATCGCGCTGCGTGACGGCGTGGTCTCAATCAACGGAACGCCGGTGGACGTACAACCGGACGGAACCGGCCAACTCGAAAACGAGGATGGCTCGCTCACGCCGGCCGCGCGCTTCGTCGAAACGCTGCCGGATCAGCGCAAGCATCTGATCTTCAAACTCGCACCCGACAATCCGCTCGACACGATGGCCGAAATTATCGTTCCGCCCAACCATCTGTTCGTCATGGGCGACAACCGCGACAACTCGGCCGACAGCCGCGTGCCATTGCGCGATGGCGGCGTCGGATTATTGCCGGTGGCCAATCTGGTGGGACGCGTGGACGGGATCGTCGGGTCGTGGGACCTCGGCATCAAAAGCCAGCCGATGTGGACGTGGCCTTCCGGCTTGCGTCTGGCGCGGTTTTTCTCAAGCGTCCACTAAGCGCTATCTCACCACTCCCGAAATGCAGCACGGCTTGTGGCGCGGCGGCTTGAGCTTGTCCTTGAGATAGCAACGCGGGCTGGTGCTGACAAAACCGGGCCGCGCATAGGTCCAGTCGCGGCAGCGATTCTCGGCCTCGCAAGCCGCCTTGCAGGCAGCGCCTTCGGCGTCGGACGGCGTGTCGAAGTAACGGTAGTCGCCGCCGAGGCGATCGATGGAGAATTCGACGGGCCCCTTGCGCGGCTCGATCACGCCGGCGCCGCGCACACCCGACACGCAGCATTTGTCTTCCTGCCGCGGCGGTACTTTATTTTTAAGCCAGCAAGTAGCGATCACCGTGGCGGTGCGCGGATAGGAGAAACTCCAGGCACGGCAGTGCGCGTCGCGCTCGCAGCGCGCGGCGCAGACCGTCGGGTCGCCGTTGCGGATCTGGAAATTGAGGTAGTCGCCGCCGCGGCGATCGAAACCGGTCTGCGCCTGCGCCGGGCCGGCCACCGAGGCGGCTAGCAGCGCGCCGAGGAGAATGACACTAGACCGCATGCGCGCCCGCCCGGCTTTGGATTGCCGTTAGTCTAACCCCAGCGCCATGTTAACGCATCCGCCAAAAGAATGCGCCCGCCGGAGGGGCCGGCGGGCGCTTAGATCCGGCCGCGAGAGGGGATGATCGCGGTTTCCGGATCGAGCGGCCGATGAGAGGGGTCGGCCG
The DNA here is from genome assembly GCA_035648555.1 of Pseudolabrys sp. GTDB lineage: Bacteria > Pseudomonadota > Alphaproteobacteria > Rhizobiales > Xanthobacteraceae > Pseudolabrys. Next base: position 44,555 of record DASRLF010000051.1, on the reverse strand, counting down.
TTTGCTGGTTAGATCGCCTGGCGTGCCGGACGATCAGTCGCCGGGCGATGGAAGCCGTCCTGCACCGGCGGCGTGCGCGGCATGCTCAATCGCCGCTCGATGGCGCGCTCGCGCAGCAGCGCGGTCGGGTCGTCCCAGAACGGCTGGGAAAACGCGTCGCGCAAGTCGGAGCGCGTGATGCCGATATCGGCCAGCATGTGACGATCGAGGCCGGCGAGCATGCGGGCCTCGCGCCGATGGCTGCGGGCGCGCGCAAGCTGCCTCAGCCAATAGGTCACGAGCGCCACAAGGGCGAGCATGGCGCGCACCAAAGTGCCGCCGGCGACAGGCAAAACGGGGATATTTGCGTTCATTTTCATTCTCCGTGCATTCCGTGGACAAGACGCCAAAATCGGCCCGGCCACGCACCGGAACCACCCGATATCCCCACCCGAAACCTCTGGAATTGGGACCACCATGCTCTCAAAAGATTGATTAGTGAAACGAATGTTTCTAATCTGACCGATCAGGATTGGTGATATGGCTTAGCCAGCCCAAAACGCCGCATCCAGAGGGACTGCCCATGACCGCGCTCATTGATGTTGATCATCTGCGCAGCTTCATCGCCATCGCCGAAACCGGCAGCTTCACCAAGGCAGCCGAGGTGGTGAACAAGACCCAATCCGCTGTCTCGATGCAGATGAAGCGGCTGGAAGAGCGGCTCGATCGGCCGATCTTTGCGCGCGACGGCCGCGCCTCGAAGTTGACCGAAGACGGACAACGCCTGCTCGATTACGCGCGGCGCATCGTCAAGCTCAACGTTGAAACGTTGGCGGCGTTTTCGGCCGCGGAATTATCCGGCCGCGTGCGGCTTGGCGTGCCCGATGACTATGCCGACCGCTACCTGCCCGAGATCATGGCGCGCTTTTCGCGTGTTTATCCGGGTGTCGAACTCACCGTGATCTGCGAGCCGTCGGTCGATCTGCTCGACCGCATCGACGACAACGAGATCGACCTCGCGATCGTAACCAATTGCGAATCCAAGCGGGCCTCGGAAACGTTCCGGCGCGAACGGCTGCTCTGGGTGACGTCGAACCGGCATCCGACCCATCTCGAAGACCGCCTGCCTTTGGCATTGGGCCGGCCGACCTGTTCGTGGCGACGCATCGCCATCGAGCGCATGGAAAAAGTCGGCCGTCCGTTCCGCGTGCTCTATTCGAGCTCGAACGCCGGCGCGGTGTCGGCCGCCGTGCTTGCCGGCCTCGCGGTGTCGGTGCTGCCGGAGTCCGGTTTGCGCCCCGGCATGCGCGTGTTGACAGCGGCAGAAGGCTTCCCGGAATTGCCGAGCTGCCGCATCGGCCTGGTGCGCAACGCGCATGAAGGCTCGACGCTGGCCAATGCGCTGGCCGAACACATCGTGTCGTCGCTCGATAACTTGTCGGAAGCGCAGGCGGCGGAGTAATTTTTAGTAAGCGTATTCTTCAAAAATCGGCTCGACCGAGCTGTTCCAAGCGCCGTGGAATTTCTCCAGCAATTCCTCGGCCGGCGTGATGCCGCGCGCGATTGATTCTTCCAGTGGGCGCAAATAGCGCGTTTCGTCGCGGCGGTTCTGGTCGATATATTTGCGGCGCGCCAATCCGCGCGCGGCAAAGCGCAATGTCTCCTGCGCCAGCGTCAGGACATTGCGGCCGCGGATCTCGGCCGCAAAGCCGAGCCTCGGCACATCGTCGCGCAGCCGCTCGCGCTCGGCCGCGCTCCAGCCTTTGGCCAGGTCCCAGCAGGCATCGAGCGCGTCGCCGTCGTAGAGCAGCCCGACCCACAAGGCTGCCAGCGACGGCAGCCGCCGCCACGGGCCGCCATCGGCGCCGCGCATTTCGAGATAGCGCTTGAGCCTCACCTCGGGGAAGATCGTGCTCAGATGATTGGCCCAGTCGGAAATGGTCGGCCGCTCGCCCGGCAGCTCGGCCAATTTGCCGGCGAAGAAATCCTTGAACGACTTGCCGGCGACGTCGATATATTTGTCGCCGCGTTTGATGAAATACATCGGCACGCCGAGTGCGTAATCGACGTAACGCTCGAAGCCCATGCCGTCCTCAAACGCCCAAGGCAGCGTGCCGGCACGGTTGTTGTCGGTGTCGGTCCAGATCTGCGAACGGAAAGAGAGAAATCCGTTCGGCTTGCCTTCGGTGAACGGCGAATTGGCGAACAACGCGGTCGCCACCGGCTGCAGCGCCAGCGCGACGCGCAGCTTTTTCACCATGTCGGCCTCGGACGAGAAGTCGAGGTTCGCCTGCACAGTGCAAGTGCGGTACATCATGTCGAGGCCGAGCGTGCCGACCTTCGGCATGTAGTTCGTCATGATCTTGTAGCGGCCCTTCGGCATCATCGGCATGTCGGCGCGGCTCCAATTGGGAGTCATGCCCATGCCGAGGAAGCCGATGCCCAAGGGCTTTGCTACCTCGTGCACTTGGGCCAGATGCGCCATCAACTCAGAAGCTGTTTGATGCACGTTCTCGACCGGCGCGCCGGACAGTTCAAACTGCCCGCCCGGCTCCAGCGAAATCGCGCCGCCGCCGGTGACGTCGAACAGGCCGATGATGTTGTCGCCTTCCATGATCGGCTCCCAGCCGAGCAGACCATGCATGCCGTCGAGCAGCGCGCGGATGCTGCGCTGGCCGGCATAGGGCACCGGTCGGTGGCCTTGTACCGTGAAGGCGAATTTCTCGTGCTCGGTGCCGACGCGGAATTGCGCCTTCGGCTTGCAACCCGCTTCGAGCCAGGCGACGAGTTCGTCGCGCGTCTCGATGGGGGTCATGTCGATCTGGTCACGAGCCATGCAGAGCAATGGGTTGGCGGAAGGGGCGCGACCTTAAACATGGGCTCACGCAAAGGGCAATGCGGGGAAAGCCGGTCATCGATCGGCCGATGAAGCGGACCGCATTGATTCAACGGACAAATTTCTCGTTCTATTTTTGTTCTTTTTTCGCCGACGCCGATGCACTATGAAAGAGACGCATGACCGAATTTTCTCCCCTGCAAGACGGCGCCCTCAACGCGGTCGCAGCCTGGCTCAAAGCGAAGCCCGGCACGAACGGCACGCCGCAGGTGTTTCGGCTGTTCGGCTATGCCGGCACCGGCAAGACCACGCTGGCCCGCCATCTTGCCGATCATGCCGACGGCGAGGTGAAGTTCGCCGCCTTCACCGGCAAGGCGGCGTCGGTGATGCGCGGCAAGGGCTGCAAGGATGCCTCGACGATTCACAGCCTGATCTACCGCGCGCGAGAGAGCGGCGAGGAAGTGCCGAGCTTTGATCTGTGGGATGACGCGCCGGCTTCCAAGGCCGAGCTGATCATCATCGACGAATGTTCGATGGTGGATGCCGAGCTTGGCCGCGACCTGCTGTCATTCGGCGTGCCGGTGCTGGTGCTGGGGGATCCGGCGCAACTGCCGCCGATCCAAGGCGGCGGATTTTTCACCGAGGCCGAACCGGACGTGATGCTTACCGAAGTGCACCGGCAGGCCGAGGGCGATCCGATCATCCGGCTGTCGATGAACATCCGCGCCGGCGAATATCTCGAGCCCGGCCGTTACGGCGAGACCGAAGTGGTCGTCAAGGACGGCCTCGACCCACAACGCGTGTTGGAAGCCGACCAGGTGCTGGTGGGGCGCAACGCCACGCGGCGCGCCTACAACATCCGGATGCGCGAGCGGCGCGGCTTCGACGATACGATGCCGTCGGCCGGTGACAAGTTGGTGTGCTTGCGCAACAACCGCAAAAAGGGCCTGTTCAACGGCGGGCTGTGGACGGTGAAGGAGCGCGGCGCGCGGCGCACCGGCATTATGACGATGCGGCTGTTGCCGGACGACGACACTGGCATGCGCGGCGTGAAAGTGTCGGTGCGGCCGGAATGTTTTTCCGGCGGCATCGAGCAGATCGATTGGGCGCGGCGCAAGCCCTACGATGAGTTCGACTACGGCTATGTGCTGACCGTGCACAAGGCGCAAGGCTCACAATGGGACGACGTGGTGCTGTTCGACGAAAGCTTCGCGTTTCCCGAAAGCCGCGAGCGTTGGCTTTATACCGGCGTGACGCGGGCGGCGAAGAAACTGACGGTGGTAATGTAGTTTTCCGCTGACGCCCCGATCAAGCGAGCACAGCGAGCGCGAGCCGGGACCCATAGCCCCTGAACTATCGAGAGTGCACGGCGTATGGGTCCCCGCCTGCGCGGGGACGACAGAAACAAACTACGCCGCTTCCTTTTTCTTCGCCGGCGCGAAGCGGCCGTAGAAAGTTTCATCGTGATCGGCAAGATCGATCAGAAGCTTGGAGGGCGCAAAGCGCGCGCCGTATTTTTTCTCAAATTTACGGCACAGCGCGACGAACGCCTTCGGCCCCATCATGTCGATATAGGACAACACGCCGCCGGAAAAAGGCGCGAAGCCCCAACCGAGGATGGAGCCGACATCGGCTTCGCGCACATCGGTCACCACTTTTTCCTCGAAGGTGCGCGCGGCCTCCACCGCTTGCACCACCAGAAAGCGCTGCTTGAGTTCCTCGACGTCGAGCGCTTCAACCTGGTCGCGCGTCAGCGGCTTCGGCAGCAGGCCGGCGAGTCCCGGCCATAGCCGCTTCGGCTTACCCGGGGCATAATCGTAAAAGCCCTTGCCGTTCTTGCGGCCAAGGCGGCCGTTTTTCTCGACCATGTCTTCCATGAGTTTCTTCTGCGCCGGATTAATCGCGTCCTTGCCGAGATCGGCTTCGGCGGCGCGCACGATCTTCAAGCCGAGGTCGAGCGCGGTTTCGTCGTTGAGCGAGAGCGGCCCGACCGGCATGCCGGCCATGCGCGCGGTGTTCTCGACCATCGCCGCCGGGATGCCTTCCAGCAGCATCAGGTGGCCTTCCTGGATGTAATTGAGCACGCATCGGTTGGCGTAGAAGCCGCGGCTATCGTTAACGACGATCGGCGTTTTGCGGACCGCGCGCACGAAGTCGAGCGCCACCGCCAGGGCCTTGTTAGCCGTCGCCTTGCCGAGAATGATTTCGACCAGCATCATGCGGTCGACCGGCGAGAAGAAGTGAATGCCAATGAAGCGCGGCGGATCCTTGAAATCGGCGGCAAGCGAAGTAATCGGCAGCGTCGAGGTATTGGAAGCGAACGTCGCGCCCTCGCCGATGACCGCTTGAATCTTCGCAATCACGTCGGACTTTACCTTGCGGTCCTCGAACACCGCCTCGATCACCAGATCGCAATCCTTGAGCGCCGCATAATCCGGCGTCGGTGTGATTAACGAGAGCAACCCGTCGCGTTCGGCGCTTTTCATGCGGCCCTTGTTGACGCGATCGCTCAACGCCTTGTGCAGGCCCGCTTTGCCCTTATCAGCAGTTTCCTGGTCGCGGTCGATCAACACGACTTGCAGGCCTGCGGCCGCGCTCACTTGCGCGATGCCGGCGCCCATGAAACCGGCGCCGACCACGCCGATCTTCTTCAAATTCGTCGCCAGCACGTCGGCCGGGCGGCGCGCGCCCTTGTTGAGTTCCTGCATCGACACGAACAGCGAGCGGATCATGGCAGCCGCTACGGGCGAGCGCAGGATCCTGGCGAACCAGCGTGACTCGACGCGCAGCGCTGTGTCCATGTTCAGTTGCAGGCCCTCATAGACCACCTGCAAGATCGCGCGCGCCGCCGGATAATTGTCGTAGGTCTCGCGGCGGTAGATCGCGTTCGCCGCCGGGAACGTCATCATGCCGGCCTTGGAATAGACCTGGCCGCCCGGCAGACGGAAGCCTTGCACGTCCCACGGCGCAACCGCCTTGCCGCCGGCCTTGATCCAGTCCTTGGCGGTCTTGATCAGATCGGCCTCCGGCACGACCGCGTCGATCAGCTTCATGGTCTTGGCGCGATCGACTTTGAGCTGGTCGCCTTTGAGCAAAAACTGCAACGCGTCGGCGGGCTGCAACATGCGCGCGACACGCTGGGTGCCGCCGGCGCCGGGGAAAAGACCGACCTTGATCTCGGGCAGACCGAGCCGTGTTTTGGGATTGTCCGACGCAATGCGCTGGTGGCAGGCGAGCGCGAGCTCGAAGCCGCCGCCCATCGCGGTGCCGTTGAGCGCGCAGACCCACGGCTTGCCGCCGGTTTCCAGGCGGCGATAGACCTGCGACAGCTTGCGGCTTTCATCGAAGACGAATTGCGCGGCGGCCTCTGTACCCTGGTTGCGGAGCATCCCCATGTAGAGCGAGTTCATGCGCTCCAGCATGGTCAGGTCCGCCCCGCCGCAGAAAGCGTCCTTGCCCGAGGTGATGACCGCGCCCTTGATCGCAGCGTCGCCGGCGACCTTCTCGACCAGCTTGCCCAGTTCCTCGATGACGTCGGCATTGATGACGTTCATCGAGCGGCCGGCCATGTCCCAGGTGACGAGCGCGATGCCGTCTGCGTCGAGGTCGAAGGTGAAGTTGGCCATGTCGCTGGTTCCTATTTGGAATACGGCTCGCCGTTTTTCCGCGTGTAGGTAAAGGTCGTGCCGTCGCGCACGGCCAGCATGTCGATGTCGGAATAATGCGCGCGTTCCGTGGGGGCGCGGCTGCCGACCTCGATTAAGACGACGTCGCGGTTCGAGCGGTTGACTAAGCAGTGGCCGTTGGTGACGCTGGCCTTCCAAGCGACCGCGGCACCGGCCTTGAGAACGGTCTCGCCGCCGTCCTCGCACAGCGTGACTTCGCCTTCGAGCACATAGACGAACTCGTCCTCATTCTCGTGCCAGTGGCGCTGCGAGGACGCAGCACCCGGTTTGAGGGTGCAGACGTTGACGCCGAATTGCGTGAGGCCGGCGGCGCGCGCCAGGCGCTTGCGCGAGCGGCCCTCGACCACCTTATTGAAGGGCGAAGGATATCCGGTCGAGGTGTCGATCGGGACTTTCTCAATGTCGATTTTCGGCATCGCTTTCTCTCACACTCTTTCGATGATGGTCGCGGTGCCCATGCCGACACCGATGCAGAGCGTCACCAGCGCGGTCGACTTGCCGCTGCGCTCCAGTTCGTCGAGCACAGTGCCGAGGATCATCGCGCCGGTGGCACCTAACGGATGCCCCATGGCGATGGCGCCGCCGCAGACGTTGATCTTGTCGTGCGGAATGTCGAAGGCCTGCATGTAGCGCAGCACCACCGAGGCGAAGGCCTCGTTGAGTTCGTACAGATCGATGTCGCCGATGCTCATGCTGGCCTTGGCCAGGACCTTTTTGGTCACGTCAATCGGCCCGGTCAGCATAATCGCGGGCTCGGAGCCGATATTGGCGAAGGCCTTGATGCGCGCGCGCGGTTTGAGGCCGGCGCGCTTGCCCGCCTCCTTGCTGCCGATCAGAACGGCTGCGGCGCCATCGACAATGCCGGACGAATTGCCGGCGTGATGCACGTGATTGACCGCCTCGATTTCCGGATAACGTTGCACGGCAACCGCGTCGAAGCCCGCCATCTCGCCCATCTGCACGAAAGACGGCTGCAACGCGGCAAGCGACTGCATGGTGGTCGACGGGCGCATGTGCTCGTCCTTGGCCAGGATGGTGAGGCCGTTGGGATCCTTCACCGGCATGACCGACTTCTTGAAACGCCCCTCCTCCCAGGATTTGGCGGCGCGCTTCTGGCTTTCGACCGCGTAGGCATCCACGTCATCGCGCGAGAATCCGTATTTGGTCGCGATCAGATCGGCGGAAATGCCCTGCGGCAGGAAATAAGTTTCGACCGCGATCGAGGGGTCGACCGGCCAGGCGCCGCCGGAGGCGCCGATGCCGACGCGGCTCATGGATTCGACGCCGCCGCCGATTGTCATCTCGTGCTGACCCGACATGATCTCTGCCGCGGCGAAATTCACCGCGTCGAGACCCGAAGCGCAGAAACGGTTGATCTGGATGCCCGGCACGCCGTCGCCGTAGCCCGCAACCAGCGCCGCCGCGCGCGCGATGTCACCACCGGCCTCGCCGACCGGGTCGACGCAGCCCATCACCACGTCGTCGACCAGCGTGGGGTCGAGCTTGTTGCGGTCCTTGACCGCGCCGAGCGCCTGCGCCGCGAGATTGAGCGCGGTCACTTCGTGCAGCGCGCCATCGGGTTTGCCGCGGCCGCGCGGCGTGCGCACGTGGTCGTAGATGAATGCGTCGGACATCGGCGTTCTCCTGCGCAGATCAAAGACTGCGCGCGATCAGCAGTTTCATGATCTCGTTGGTGCCGGCATAGATACGCAGCACCCGCGCGTCGCGGTAGAGGCGCGAGATCGGATATTCGTCCATATAGCCATAGCCGCCGAACATTTGCAGGCAGCGGTCGATCACATCCGCTTGCGTGTCGGTGAGCCGGTATTTGGCCATCGAGGCGGTCACGGTGTCGAGCTTGCCCTCGACGTGCAGGCCGATGCAATGGTCGAGGAACACCTTGGCGATGGTGGTGTCGGTCTTGCATTCGGCCAGCTCGAACTGGGTGTTCTGGAACTCGATGATCTTCTTGCCGAAAGCTTGGCGCTGCTTGACGTAATCGACGGTAAGCGCAAACGCTCGCTCCATCATCGCGACCGCATGCACGGCGACGATCAGGCGCTCCTGCGGCAATTCCTTCATGAGCTGGTAGAAGCCCTGCCCCTCCTCTGGGCCGAGCAGGCTCGAGGCCGGTAATTGAACATCCTCGAAGAACAATTCCGAGGTGTCGGCGGAATCCATGCCGAGCTTCTTGAGCTTGCGGCCACGGCGGAAGCCCTGCGCGTCGTCGGTCTCGACCACCATCAACGAGGTGCCCTTGGCGCCTGCTTTCGGATCGGTCTTGGCGACCACGATGATCAGATTGGCGTGCTGGCCGTTGGTGATGAAGGTCTTCGAGCCGTTAAGCAGATAGCCGTTGCCGGATTTCTTGGCGGTGGCGCGCACGCCTTGCAGGTCGGAGCCGGTACCGGGCTCGGTCATGGCGATGGCGCCGACCAGTTCGCCGGTGGCGAGCTTGGGCAGCCAGCGTTTCTTCTGCTCCTCGGTGCCGTAATGCAGGATGTAGGGTGCGACGATCCCCGAGTGCAAAGGCGCGCCGAAAGTATCGAAGCCGGCGAGCGAGAATTCGCGGTTGATCACGGCGTCGTGGGCGAAACTGCCGCCCGAGCCGCCATATTCTTCCGGCATCGATGCACACAACAGACCGGCGCTGCCGGCCCGGGTCCAGACGTCGCGGTCGTACATGCCGGCCTCGTGCCATCGATCGAGATGGGGCACGAATTCTTGCGTGATAAAGCGCCGCGCCTGCTCCTCAAGCAGGACGAGATCCTCGCTCATCCATGCCGGCCGCGGAATGTTCAGAGCATCCATGCGAGCGTTTCCCGGGCGACTCGAGGCTTTCGGTGGCACCATAGAGCCGGTGGGCCGGGCGCGCGAGCGTACTTTGACGGCCATTCCGGGCCGGCCTTTGGCGCCGGACCCGGAATGATTGGAATATTACTTCTTGGCCGGATCCTTGACGTTCTCGATCTTGTCAAACTCGACGTTCTGAATCTTATCGCCGACCTTTTCGACCCGTCGGATATAGACGGTCTGCACGATATCGCGCGTCGCAGGATCGATGGAAATCGGTCCGCGCGGGCTTTCCCAGGCTATGCCCTTGGCGGCCTCAATCAGCGAATCTCCGTCGGTCTTGCCGCCGGTCTTTTTCAGCACCTCATAGATCAGGTTCATGCCGTCATAGCCCCCGATCGAAAATACGTCGGGGGTGCGCTTGTACTCGTCATTGTAGGCCTTCACGAATTCCTTATTGAGCGCCGAGTTGTGGTCCCAGCCGTAATGAAAGACGGTGATGATGCCGAGCGCGGCATCGCCCATGCTCTTGAGCGCGTTGTCGTCCATGGTGATTTCACCCTGGCCCAGAATCTTTATGTTCTTTGGATTCATGCCTCGCTCGGCGAGCGCCTTGGCGAAAGCCGGCGGCTGCGCGCCGCCCGGAATGAACACGAAGATCGCTTCGGGATTGAGATCCTTGGCGCGCTGCACGAAGGCGGAGAAATCCGCATTCGCCACCGGCATGCGCACCGAGCCGACAACTTCGCCACCGGCGCCCTTGAAGCCATTCTGGAACCAGGTCTCGGCGTCAATTCCGGGGCCGTAGTCGGAGACCATCGTATAGACCTTGCGGATGCCGCTCTTGTAAGCCCAGGCGCCGAAGGTTTGCTCGAGCTGCGGGATGGTCAGGGAGGTGCGCACGACATAGGGCGACTTGGCGGTGATGATCGAGGTCGCCGCGTTCATCACCACCATGAGTTTTTTTCCTTCCGCCGAAACGTCGGCCGCACCGAGCGCTTCCGGCGTCAGGGTGAAGCCGGCGAGGATGTCGACCTGATCGCGCACGATCAGTTCCTGCGCCAGACGCTTGGCAACATCCGGATTGGGACCGCCGGTATCCTTGCGGATGAACTCGATCTTCTTGCCGGCGACGGTGTCACCATGCTGTTTGACGTAGAGCTTGATGGCGTTGTCCATCTGCGTCGCGGTGTCGGCGAACTGGCCGGAATAGGCCATGATCAGACCGACCTTGACGGTGTCAGTCGCATTCGCCGAGGATGCCGCCAACAGCGCCGCGACAATAACGAGAAAAGATTTTCGCATGAGTTCGCTCCCTGGAGCCGTTTCCTTGATCGACGGCCTATGAACAGGTTAGCGGCAATCGGTGGGCGCGTCACGGAGAAGCCCGCGTGCTGAAGTTTGCAATTTTCGATCACCTGGACAGCAACGGTGCGCCGTTGGGTAGCTTCCTCGAACAGCGATTGCGGCTCATCGAACTGATCGAACAAAGCGGCTTTGACGGCTTTCACCTCGCCGAGCATCATTCGACGCCGCTCGGAATGGCCTTTAGTCCCAACGTTTTTCTGAGCGCTGCTATTCAGCGCACCAGCAGGATCCAGCTTGGGCCGCTGGTATATGTGCTGCCACTCTACCACCCGCTGCGACTCTATGAAGAAATCTGCATGCTCGACCATTTGAGCGGAGGCCGCCTGACAGTGGGAGTGGGCAGAGGTGGCGCGCTGTTCGAGCACCAGCGCTTTGGGGTCGATCCCAAGGACGCGCCGGCGATGTATCACGAGGCCTTTGCCGTGCTGATGCGCGCCTTCGAGGCCGACGTGCTCGACTTCGAAGGCGAGTTCTACCGCTACAAGGACTATGTGGTGCAAGCGAAGCCGGTGCAGCGCCCGCATCCGCCGCTCTGGTACGGCGCGCCCAATGCTGAGGCAATCACCTGGGCGGCGGCGCGCGGCATCAATGTCGTCTCGCTCGGCCCGGCGCCAAGGGCACGCGCGATCAGCAACCGTTACGTCCAGGAATGGAAAACGCTCGGCTGTGCGCCGGACGAACTGCCGGGCATCGGCATCACGCGCCATGTTGTGGTCGCCGAGACGGATGAAAAAGCGCGGGCCATCGCACAAGCCGCCTATCCGCGCTGGCGCAATGCCATGGATTACATCTGGCGGCGTTCCGGCGTCGCCTTCGCGCTGAAGGAAATCTATCCGGAGGATTTCGCCACGTTGGAAAAGATCGGTCACGGGATTGCCGGCTCACCCACGACGGTGCGCGACGCCGTGACGCGGCTCAAGGCTGAGACCGGCGTCAACACCCTGCTCTGCCAGATGGTGTTCGGCGACATGAATTTCGATAATGCCGCCCATTCAATCCAGTTATTCGGCAGCGAAGTCATTCCGGCCTTTGCCTAATCGCCCTCGCGCCGCTCACGTCTGGTATTCGATGTGGAGCTAGCTCGGTCCACCGCGCGGTGTTACCACTCGTGAACCAGGCCGGGACTGCCATCATGAACAACCACACGCGCGTCGAACGCGCCAGCGACGCGGACTCGTCCTACGCTTGGCTGCGGCTGGCGATCGCCGTGTTGGTCAGCACCATCGGCGGGGTCGGCATGTGGTCGGTGGTGGTGGCCCTGCCGGCGATCCAGGCCGATTTCGGCGTCGCGCGCGCCGACGCTTCGCTGCCCTATACGCTCACCATGCTCGGCTTCGGCGCCGGCGGTATCGTCACCGGCCGGCTCGCCGACCGCTACGGCATCGCGATGCCGCTGGCGATTGGAGCGATATCGCTCGCGCTCGGCTATGTCGCGACCGGCTACGCCTCCAGCCTCTGGCAGGTGGCGATCGCGCATGGGCTGCTGATCGGGCTCGGCTGCTCGACCACTTTTGGGCCGATGATGGCCGACATGTCGCATTGGTTCGTGCGCCGGCGCGGCATCGCCGTCGCCATCGTGGCGTCCGGTAATTATCTCGCCGGCACGTTCTGGCCGCCGGTGGTGCAGCATTTCATCGCCAACGATGGCTGGCGCGCGACCCATATCGGCATCGGCCTGTTCTTGCTGGTGACCATGCTGCCGCTGACCTACTTCCTGCGCGGACGGATGCATCACAGCGAAGCGTCGTCGCAAACGGCGGCGCGCCGGCAAGCTGAATTGCCGTTCTCCGGCAGGACACTGCAAGTATTGCTGTGCATCGCCGGCGTTGCCTGCTGCGTGGCGATGTCGATGCCGCAAGTGCACATCGTCGCCTATTGCGGCGATCTCGGTTACGGCGTGGCGCGCGGCGCCGAGATGCTGTCGCTGATGATGGCTTTCGGCATTGTCAGCCGTGTGGCATCCGGCTTCGTCGCCGACCGCATCGGCGGTGTGCGCACGCTGCTGCTGGGCTCGGTGCTGCAGGGAGTGGCGCTGTTCTTTTATTTGTTCTTCGACGGCCTCGCATCGCTCTACGTGATCTCGGCGATGTTCGGTCTGTTCCAGGGCGGCATCGTGCCGAGCTACGCCATCATCGTGCGCGAATATTTTTCGCCCAAGGAAGCCGGCACCCGCGTCGGGCTGGTGCTGATGGCGACACTGATCGGCATGGCGGGCGGCGGCTGGATGTCGGGCGCGATTTTCGATTTCACCGGCTCTTACAAGGCGGCGTTCCTCAACGGGCTCGGCTGGAATCTGGTCAACGTCTCGATCATGACCTGGCTGTTGCTGCGCTCACGCGGCCGTCACGCACCGGCCCACGCCTAGAACGCCTCGTCCGGCAATTCCATCGTCGATCCTGCACCCGACTGGATGCGGGCAAAGTGTGCCGCCGTCTCCGGCAGCATGCGCTCCATGAAAAACCGCGCGGTAACAAGCTTGACGCTCATGCGCGACTCGGCGCCGTTGGATTTCTTCGCGAGCGCGGCTTCGGCGATCTTGCACCACATGTAGCCGAGCGCCACCAGGCCGAACATATGCAGATAATCTGTAGCTCCTGCGCCGGCATTGTCGGGTTTGGTCATGGCGTTCTGCATGAACCACATCGAGGCCTGCTGTAGATGGCCGAGCGAAACGCCGAGCGGCGTCACGAGCGGCTTCATCGCCTCATCGGCGCTCTTGTCCTTGATGAAGGAGCCGACTTCGTTGATGAAAGCCATCAGCGCGCGGCCGCCGTCCTTGCCGAGCTTGCGGCCGACGAGGTCGAGCGCCTGGATGCCATTGGCGCCTTCGTAGATCTGCGCAATGCGCGCGTCGCGCACGAACTGCTCCATGCCATGCTCGGCGATGTAGCCATGACCGCCGAACATTTGCTGCGCCATCACCGTATTGGCGAAGCCGGTGTCGGTGAGCACGCCTTTGACCACCGGCGTGAGCAGGCCCATGAAATCGTCGGCGCTCTGGCGTTCCCTCTGATCCTGTGAGCGATGCGCGATGTCGCCTTTGAGCGCGGTCCACAACACCAGCACGCGCGCCGCCTCGTTGAAAGAGCGGATCGTCATCAGCGTGCGGCGCACGTCCGGATGCACGATGATCGGGTCGGCCGGCTTGTCGGGATATTTGGCGCCTGAGAGCGCACGACCCTGCAGGCGCTCTTTGGCGTAGATTGCGGCGTTCTGATAGGCGACTTCCGATTGCGCCAGGCCTTGCACGCCCACGCCAAGGCGGGCTTCGTTCATCATCGTGAACATGGCAGGCAGCCCGCGGTTTTCCTCGCCGATCAGCCAACCAATGGCGCCATCGTAATTCATCACACAGGTGGCATTGCCGTGGATGCCCATTTTCTCTTCGATCGAGCCGCAGGACACACCGTTGCGGTCCGCGAGCGCGCCGTCATCCTTGACCATCACCTTCGGCACCACGAACAGCGAGATGCCCTTGGTGCCGGCCGGCGCGCCTTCAATGCGGGCGAGCACCAGGTGGATGATATTGGAAGCCATGTCGTGCTCGCCGGCCGAGATGAAAATCTTGGTGCCGGTGATCTTGTAGCTGCCGTCGGCCTGCTTCACCGCCCTGGTGCGCAGCAGACCGAGATCGGTGCCGCAATGCGGCTCGGTCAAATTCATCGTGCCGGTCCATTCGCCGGTTACCATCTTGGGCAGATATTTCGTCTTCAGTTCCGGCGAGGCATGCACGAGCAGCGCTGCAATGGCGCCCTGCGTCAGACCCGAATACATCGCGAAGGCCATGTTGGCCGAGCACAGAAATTCATTGACCGCGACGGTCAGCGTCGCCGGCAGGTCCTGGCCGCCGAATTCTGCCGGCACCGAGATGCCGATCCAGCCGCCCTCGACCAGTTGTTTGAACGCTTCCTTGAATCCGGTCGGCGTCGTGACGCTGCCGTCGGGATGGCGCGTGCAGCCTTCTTTGTCGCCGACGCGATTGAGCGGGGTGAGCACTTCTTCGCTGAACTTCGCCGCCTCGCTCAGCACCGCCTCGATCAGATCGGGCGATGCATCGGCAAAGCCGGGCAGATTGCCGTAGCGGTCGATGTGCAGCACGTCGTTGAGCAGAAACAACGTGTCCTCGACGGGCGCTTTGTAGGTCGGCATCGGTCCCTCTCGGCACCCAGCGTGCGCCGTTAACGACTAGTTAACTATTGGACGATTGCGACCGGTTCAAGAACGGCGGTCGATTTCCCCAAGCGCCGCAAGCGCTCCTTGCAGCCAAGCATCGCGCATCCGGCTTTCGGCCGCGTTAAGCGGCCGCCCGCCATCGCCGGCGGCGAAAACCGCGCGCAAAATCCGGCACTTCCCGCCAATCCTTAACCCCTTGTTTACCGTGACCGGCAAAAAGTCGGGCCGAGGACTTTGGACCGCGCCCGTATCCACCCGCCGTTAACGTGTGCCGGTTCCACGGAGAGCCCAATAGGCTCTTTCGCCTCCACCAGGAATGTGGGTGCGAGCAATGAAACTTGGCGTCCCGTGGAGTGTCAAAGGCATACGGCCGGAGGCCCGCGAAACGGCGAGAGAAGCCGCGCGGCGCTCAGGCGTGTCGTTGGGCGAATGGCTCAACGCCGTCATCATTCAACAGGCCGAGGAAGAAGGCGTGCAAGCGCCGTCGCTCGATGACGATGACGACAGCGACGAGCTCACCACGGTGCATGCGCGGCTCGATGACATCACGCGGCGCATCGAGCAGATCGGACGCAGCGGACCGGCGGCCTACGCGCCCAAGCTCAGCCGCCAGGAACCCGACCAGCTCGCCGAACTGATCGGCCGCCTCGACCGGCGGCTTGATCAATTCGCCAATGTGTCTTCGCCGCCTCCGCCGCCAATGGCGCCGCCGGCAATGCCGAGCACGCGATTGCCGCCGAGCCTCGATCGCGCCGTCGCCGAAATCGCCGCGCGTCAGCGCATGCTCAACGGCAATGCCGCGTCCGCGCCGCAGTTGCAAACGCAAGGCGCGCTGGCGGTTGCCGCACCACCGGCCATGACCGCTCCCGCGCCCGCGCCCCTGCCGTTGCCAGTGCAAGACCTGTCGGGCCTGGAAGATCAGCTCCGCAACATCACCAATCAGATCGAGATACTGCGCAAGCCGGGCGTCGAGCAGGCGATCAATGCGTTGCGCGACGAGCTCGGCGAGATCGGCCGCACGCTCAACGACGCCATGCCGCGCCGCGCCATCGACGCCATCGAGAAGCAGATCCACGGCCTCAACCAGCGTATCGCCGAAGGCCGCCAGGCCGGTATCGACACCGGCGCGCTCGGCGGCATCGAGCGTGGGCTTGCCGAAGTGCGCGACGCCTTGCGCGGACTGACGCCGGCGGAAAACCTGATCGGCTTCAACGACGCGGTGGCCGGCCTGGCCCACAAAATCGATCTCATCGTCGCGCAGAAAGACCCGGCGACGTTGGCGCAACTCGAGAACGCCATCACCACGTTGCGTGAGATGAGCACCCATATCGCCTCCAATGAGACGGTGCGCGGCCTTGCCTCGCAAGTGCAGGCGCTGGGCGAGAAGGTCGAATTCCTGGCCCACGGCGGGGTCGGCGGCGAAGCGATCAATCATCTCGAGCAGCGCATTGCCGCGCTTTCCGATGCATTGGCGGAGCGCGCGCAAACCGGCGTCACTGTGCCGCCGCAGCTGGAAGCCCTGGTTCAGTCACTGACCGACAAGATCGAACAGGTCCAGCACTCGCGCGGCAACAGCGATGCGTTCGGCCATCTCGAGGACCGCATTGTCAATCTGGTGGAGAAGCTGGACGCCTCGGATTCTCGCCTCGGCCACCTGGACGCGCTCGAGCGCGGCCTCGCCGATCTTCTGGTGCATATCGAGACCAACAAAGACAGTGGACCGCGCGCGGATAGCTCGCCCGGTGTCAACGATCTCAAGCACGACATCGCCCGCACGCAAGACGCACTCGAAGCTGTGCACGGCACGCTCGGTCTCGTCGTCGATCGTCTTGCTATGATCGAAAAGGATATGCGCGGCGAAGCGCGCACGCGTGACGCCGTCGAAAACGATATGCCGCTGAGCCAGCCGGTTAGCAGGGTCGCGGTCCGCGCGGTCGATAGTCCGCCGCTCGCCGCGGCCATGCCGATGCCGGCGCCGCCCCCGCCGCCGCCTCCGGCGGCCGCGGCGCCGCAGCCGGCACCCCGCCGCATGCCGCCGGCTACCCAATTGCCGATCGATCCCGACTTGCCGCCCAATCAGCCGCTCGAGCCCGGTTCCGGGCCGCCACCGATGCGCGCCAATCCGGCCGCGCGGATCGCAGCCTCCGAAGCCGCTCTCGGCGGTAGCCGGCCTGCCACCGCGCCTGGCGGACAATCAGGTTTCATTGCCGCCGCCCGTCGCGCCGCCCAGGCGGCCGGACAGGAGCCAAACACCCGCGCGCCGCGCGCCGAGCCGGTCGAGAGCTACGAGCCTGAGACGCCATCGCTGCGCTCCAAGATGATGAAGCGGGTCAAATCGCTGTTCGTCGCGGCCAGCATCATCGCCATCGTGGTTGGATCGATCCAGATTGCCGGCAATATTCTCGATCCCGGCAATTCCGGAACGCAAACGGCGAAAGCGCCCGCCGCCGCCACAGACAAAATCGAGACAGTGGTAAGTCGCGCCGCGCCCGAGCCGACCGCCAGCGTTGGCTCCAACCCACTCGCATTGCCGAACCTCTCGGCTACGCCGCCGCTGGCGTTGCCGTCCGGCAAGACCCCGGTCGCGACCGCGCCGCCCTACGGCCTGACAGCGCCTTCGATGCCGTCTTTGTTGAGCGCGCCGATGCTAAGCACGAACAGCGACGTCACAGGATCGATTTCCCGCCAAAACAGTAGCCCCGTAACGACGCCGAAACTGCCCAGCGCGCAGATCGGAGGGCTGCCGGTCGCCATTGGCGGAACCCGTCTGCGCAGCGCGGCAGCCGCCGGCGACGGCGCCGCCGCCTACGAAGTCGCCGTGCGCTACGCCGAAGGACGCGGCGTGCCGGTCAATCTGGACGAAGCGGCGCGCTGGTATGAGCGCGCGGCCAGCAAGGGCCTTACACCGGCGCAATTCCGCTATGCCAGCCTGTTGGAAAAAGGCCAGGGCGTGAAGAAAGACCTCGCGCAGGCCCGCCGGCTCTATCTCGCCGCCGCCGCCAAGGGCAACGGCAAGGCGATGCATAACCTCGCCGTGCTTTATGCCGAAGGCATCGACGGCAAGCCGGATTACGCCGCCGCGGTGCAATGGTTCCGCAAGGCCGCGCTGCGCGGCATCGCCGACAGCCAATACAATCTCGGCGTTCTGTGCGCGCGCGGGCTGGGCACCGACAAGAGCTATGCCGAAGCCTACAAATGGTTCGCGCTCGCGGCCGCCCAGGGCGACAAGGAATCCGCCAAGAAGCGCGATGACCTCGCGGTCCATATGGACGTGGCCGCGCTGGCCGCCGCCCAGGATACGGTCAAGACCTTCGTGCCCGAGCCGCAGCCGGAAGACGCCACGATGGTTGCCGAGCCGGCCGGCGGCTGGGATCAAGCCCCCGGCGCACCGCCGCATGTGCGGGCACGGACGGCCGGCCCCTTGGTGCTCGGCTCGTTCGAGGCTGGAAAACGGTGAACAAGCGCGCCCGGGCACGCAAAAGCGTGATCGCGCGCCGGTTCGCCGTTAAGATCGCCAAGACTTCTGGTCCAGAGTCGCTGCTGGATCCGCAATCCGTGGTGTTGACCGCAAGGTGAACCTCGCGTCGGGGCGGACCGGTTAGCGGCGCATTGGCCGTAAACACCGGACGACGTCGCTTGCAGATTTATCTTCCGATCGCCGACATGCCCGTGAACATCTTCCTCGTGCTGGGGATGGGGCTCGCGGTCGGCTACATCTCCGGCATGTTCGGCATCGGCGGCGGGTTCCTGATGACGCCGCTGCTGATCTTCATCGGCGTCACGCCGGCGGTCGCGGTGGCGAGCGTGGCCAGCCACATCGCCGCCTCATCGTTCTCCGGCGCAATCAACTATTGGAATCGGCGCGCGCTCGACCTCCCACTGGCGCTGATGCTGCTGAGCGCCGGCATTCTCGGCACCGCG
The DNA here is from genome assembly GCA_035648555.1 of Pseudolabrys sp. Lineage (GTDB taxonomy): Bacteria > Pseudomonadota > Alphaproteobacteria > Rhizobiales > Xanthobacteraceae > Pseudolabrys. The sequence continues at coordinate 25,799 of DASRLF010000051.1, read as the reverse complement.
ACCGGCGTCTGGCTGTTCACCGAATTGCGCGCGCTCGATCAGCTCGACCTGATGATCGGGCTTTCCTATGTCACGCTGCTGACGGTCGTCGGCGCCATGATGATCTATGAGAGCCTGCGCGCCGTGGTGCGCGCGCGCAAAGGCATGCCGGCAACGCTGCGCCGGCCGGGCAGCCACACCTGGGTGCACGGTCTGCCGATCAAGGTGCGCTTCAAGCGCTCGAAGATCTACGTGTCGGCAATCCCGGTTTGGGGAATCGGATTCCTGATCGGCTTCGTCGGCGCGATCATGGGTATCGGCGGCGGATTCCTGTTGGTGCCGATGTTGATCTATTTCCTGCGGGTGCCGACCGCGACCGTGATCGGCACCTCGATGGTGCTCACCCTCGTCACCATGGCGTCGGCAACGGTGATGCATGCCGCCACCAACCACCTGGTCGACGCGGTGCTGGCCTTGATCCTGATGGTCGGCGGCGTGGTAGGCGCGCAATTCGGCGTCCGCACCGGGCAGAAGATGCGCGGCGAACGGCTGCGCCTGTTGCTCGGCGTCCTGGTTTTCGCGGTCGGCCTGCGCTTCGCCTACGAGTTGGTGGCATCGCCGGACGATCTGTTCTCGATACGCCACGTCGGGGTCGAATGATGGGGCGGATCGCACTCACATTCCTGGTCGTGATGCTGATCGGCGGCGTAAGGCCTGCTGCCGCCGAGCGGCTGGTGGTGTCGCTATCGAATCACCGGGTGGCGATCACGTCGAGCTTCGTGGGCGAAGATCTGGTGCTGTTCGGCACCGTTGAGCCCGACGCCGGCAAGACCGCGCTGCGGCCTGTCTACGACCTCGTCGTCACCGTGACCGGACCGCGAGAAACGCTACGGGCCCGCCGCAAGCAGCGCGTGCTCGGCATCTGGGTCAATGTCGACTCGCGCGAATTCGTGCGCGTGCCGTCTTATCTCGCCATCCTGAGCAACCGCCCGGCCAGCAAAATTGCCGCATCGGACACCTTGCGGCGATTGCAGGTTGGGCTGGACAATTTCCTGCTGCCACAACGCATCGGGCCGGACCTCGCCGATACGGTACGCGAGGATCCGTTCCGCCTCGCCTTTATACGGCTGGAAAATCAGCAGAACCTGTACAGCGAAATCGGCACCGCGGTGACTTTCCTGACGCCGACCGTATTCCGCGCCGCGATTCCGCTGCCCTCCAACGTGCCGGTCGGCAATTTCGCGATCGACGTCAAGTTGTTTGCCGATGGCGCGCTGGTGGCGCGCACCAACTCGGCGCTGGAAGTGACCAAGACCGGCTTCGAGCAATATGTCGCCGATGCCGCGCGCGATAACGGCCTGCTCTATGGCCTGGCGACCATGCTGATGGCGCTGCTCACCGGCTGGGTCGCCAACGTGATGTTCCGCAGGGACTAAACGCTACCCCTCAATTCATGCTAGCATCGCGCCATGCCAACGGAGAACGAAATGCCGGCCAGCAACGACACCACGACTCGGATTTTTGGCGGATCGCCGCTGGCGGTATTGGGGCGGCTGATTCTGATTTCGATCCTGGTCGGCGTCGTGCTCGCCGCGCTCGGGCTCGATCCGTTCGACATCCTGCAGAGCATCGAGCGGCTGGTGCGCTCGATCTGGAACATGGGCTTCGACGCGTTCCGCTGGCTGTGGCGCTATTTCCTGCTCGGCGCGGTGATCGTGATCCCGATCTGGGTCATCATGCGCCTGGTCAACGCGCCAAAGGGGCGCTAGCTCGGCCAGCTTTCCGCCGTTATATCCGCCGCATCCGAACCGACCATCGACACCAGCGAGTTGCGGTGGCCACGCTTGAGCGCTGCCAGCAGATCGGTCTTGATCTCCGACACCACGCCGATGCCGCGGAATACCAACCCGGTGTAAAGCTGCACCAAGCTCGCACCGGCCTTGATCTTGGCGATCGCCGTAGCGCCTGAGTCGACGCCGCCGGCGCCGATCAACGGGAACGCGCCCTCGGCGCGCACGAAGGTCTCCGCCAGCATGCGGGTCGCAAGCTTGAACAGTGGGCGGCCGGATAATCCGCCCGCCTCCCTCGCTCTGTCGCGCTCGCGCAGCGAGCCCGGCCGCACGATCGTGGTGTTGCCGACGATCATGCCGTCGACACGATGCTTGCGCGCGATGCCGACCGCGTCGTCGAGATCGTTGAGCGCAAGATCGGGCGCGACCTTGAGCAGCACCGGAATAGGACCTGCGCGCGGGCGCACCCGTTCGCGCGCATCCAGCACGCCGGCGAGTAGATCGTCGAGCGCTTTGGCCTGCTGCAGGTCGCGCAAGCCGGGCGTGTTGGGCGAGGAAACATTGACGGTGAAATAGCTAGCGACCGGCGCGAAGCTTTCGACCAGCCGGACATAATCGTCGGCCCGATCCGCACTATCGCGGTTGGCGCCGATATTGACGCCGACAATGCCGCTTGCGTTGCCGCGCGCGGCCAGCCGCTTGAGCGCCGCAGGAGCGCCTTCGCTGTTGAAGCCGAGCCGGTTGATGACGCCCTCGTCGGATTCGAGCCGGAACAGGCGCGGGCGCGGATTGCCGGCTTGCGGCAGCGGCGTGATGGTGCCGACCTCGACGAAGCCGAAACCGAGCCGCAGCAAAGCATCAGGCACCTGAGCGTTCTTGTCGAAACCGGCGGCGAGACCCACCGGATTGGGGAAATTGAGCCCGAAAGCACGCACCGCCAGTTCACTGGGATCGGCGGCCTGCCGTACTACCGGCACATAGCGCAGCGCCTTGATCGCCAAAGCATGCGCGTCTTCCGGGTCCAGGGCCCGTAACAGGGGGCGAGACAGGCGGTCGAACAAACCGATCATCGGCCGACCCTATCGACGAGGCGGGGGCCTGTTCAAGACGCGCCACGAGGCTATTGCAGAGGGGGGGCGACTTAAGGCTATAATTCCTATACTTTGGACTAGAATCTTAGATAGGCCCGCACGCATGTCGCTGACACATAACCAGATCTGGACTGCTATCGACCGGCTGGCCGCCCGCGCCAAGCTGACGCCCTCCGGTCTTGCCAAAAAGGCGGGCCTCGACCCGACCACCTTCAACAAATCCAAGCGCATCACCCCGGAAGGCCGACCGCGCTGGCCGTCCACCGAATCGGTGGCCAAGTCGTTGGCGGCGACCGGCACCAAGGTCGACACATTCGTCAGCCTGATCACCGACAGCGGCAAGGCGGCGATTTCGAATGTGCCACTGATCGGCTTCGCCGAGGCCGGCGCCGGCGGCTATTTCGACGACGGCGGCCTCCCGGTTGGCAAGGGCTGGGAGGAAATCGCCTTCCCCTCGGTCACCGACGAGCACGCCTACGCGCTGGAAATCTCCGGCGATTCGATGAAGCCGGCCTATCGCGACGGCGACGTCATCGTGGTCTCGCCGGCAGCGCCGGTGCGGCGCGGCGACCGCGTCGTGGTCAAGACCAAGGACGACGAGGTGATGGTCAAGGAACTCAAGCGCAAGACCAGCAGGAGCGTCGAACTCAAGTCGCTCAACGCCGAACACCGCGACCGCACGCTGCCGATGTCCGAGATCGTGTGGATCGCGCGCATTGTCTGGGCCAGCCAGTAAGTCAGGCTGACCGGGCCAGCGCGCCGTCGATCATGTCGACGGTGTTCTGCAAGCCGTAGACCGCGACGAAAGAGCCGAAGCGCGGTCCCTTCTCCTGACCGAGCAGCACCTGGTAGAGCATGTTGAACCAGTCGAGGGAGACGCCCGGCTTACCGTCTTTGGCTTTTTTCTTGTTGTCGAGGAACGGCTCGCGCCGCGCGACCTCGTAGACGACGTCCTGGATTTCCTCCGCTGACGCAGTGGCCGGCAAATTCGAGAGCGCATCGCGCAAATCCGTCAGCGCCTTACGCTCCACGTCGCTCGGCTGACGGAATTTCTTCGCCGGCTGCACGAAGTCGCGGAAATAATGGATGGCGTATTCCACCATCGCATTGAGTTTGGGATGCGTCTGCGCTGTGACCCCCGATCGATAGCGGCCAATGAAGCCCCAGAGGGTTTCAGCATTTTCGGCATTGGACGACGACACCAGCGTCAGCAACATCGAGAACGTGACCGGCATGTCGGCCTTGGGCGGATTTCCGGAATGGATGTGCCAGACCGGATTCGATAGCCGCTGCCTGCCATCCTGCCGCTGATAGCCGTCGAGGAATTGCTGATATTCGTCGACCGTGCGTGGAATGACGTCGAAATGCAGCCGCTTGGCCGCCTTCGGCTCGCGATACATGAAACAAGACAGGCTCTCAGGCGATGCATAGCGCAGCCATTCGTCGATGGTGAGGCCGTTGCCTTTCGACTTGGAAATCTTCTGGCCGTTCTCGTCAAGGAACAGCTCGTAATTGAAACCTTCCGGCGGCAGCCCATCGAGCGCGCGGCAGATTTCGCCCGACAGTTTGACCGAGTCGATCAGGTCCTTGCCGGCCATCTCGTAGTCGACGCCGAGCGCAACCCAGCGCATCGCCCAGTCCGGCTTCCATTGCAGCTTGCAGCGGCCGCCGGTGACCGGCGTGGTGACCGGCGCCTTGGTATCGGGGTCTTCGTAAGTAATGGTGCCGGCCTTGGCGTCGTGCGCCAGTACCGGCACTTGCAGCACGATGCCGGTTTTCGGATCGATCGGCAGAAACGGCGAATAAGTCGCGGCACGCTCCTCGCGCAATGACGGCAGCATGATCGCCATCACTTTGTCGAAGCGTTCCAGCACCCCGAGAAGCGCCGTGTCAAAACGACCCGAGGTGTAGCAATAAGTCGACGACAGAAATTCGTATTCGAAGCCGAAATGATCGAGGAAGGCGCGCAGCCGCGCGTTATTGTGTTCGCCGAAACTCGGGTGCGTGCCGAATGGATCGGGCACCTTGGTAAGCGGCTTGCCGAGATGCTTTTCCAGCATCTCTTTGTTCGGCACGTTGTCCGGTACCTTGCGCAAGCCATCCATGTCGTCGGAGAAGGCGATCAGCTTGGTTTTGATCTTGTCGTCAGTGAGCACGCGAAAGGCGTGGCGCACCATGGTGGTGCGCGCAACCTCGCCAAAGGTGCCGATATGCGGCAGCCCGGACGGGCCGTAACCGGTCTCGAAGATCACTTCATCCTTGGGATGCTTCTTGATCCGCGCGACAATCTTGCGCGCCTCCTCGAACGGCCAGGCGTTCGATTGCTCGGCGAGATCGCGCAACGATGCGGCGGGTTCAGTCACAGACATCAGAATCTCCAGCGCGCACAGTAACGCATGATCCCGAAAAGTTGGAACCGGTTTTCGGACAAGATCATGCACATAACGTCCCGCGCTCACAGGTAAAATTTGCGGCTCAAAACGGGCTGATCGGGAAATAGCGCAGCCATAAGTCAGTGAAGCGGCCTTTCTCCCACAGCCGGAACAGCGCCCAGTTGAATGCCTGGCGCAGCAGATCGTTGCCGCGCTTGACCGCGATGCCGACGCCTTCGCCGAAGAAACGGCTTTCCATATAGGGCCCGCCGCGAAATTCGCAGCAATTGCCGGAGTCGGTGCCGTTGAGCCAGAACGCAAGCGAGATGCCGTCGCCGAACAGCAGATCGACCTCGCCTTTCTTCACCGCGTCACGCGCGGCTTCCGCGCTCGGGTACGGACGCAGTTCTGCTTCGGTGAACAAGGTCTTCAGATAGGCTTCGTGCGCGGTGCCGGCGACCACGGCGATCTTTTTGCCTTCCAGCGCCTCCGGCCGCACCACGTCGAGTTCGACGTCGCGCCGCGCCACGAAACGCGCCGGCGTGCGGTAATAGGGATCGCTGAAATCGAGGCGCTTTCGCATGTCCGGCGTCTCGGCGATCGAGGCAATCAACGCATCGCCATTGTTGCTATTCAAGGAGGCGACCAGTGTGTCGTAACGCCGCTGTTGAATGGTACAGGCGACTTTGATCTCCTCGCAGATCAGCCGCGCCAGATCGACGTTGAAGCCGGCCGGCGCGCCGTCGGAACCGGCATAGTTGAACGGCGGATAATCGGTCTCGGTCAGGAAGCGGATAATGCTGATGCGCGACAGGTCCGGCCGTTCCGGCCGGCGGCGCGGGTCCCAAAAGCCGGGCACCGCCATCGGATTGTTGAGGGTCTCGTTCGGAGCCGTCACGGGCGGCGGATTGTGCGCTTGCGCATGCGCCGTGGCGATCATCGCCGCGGCCAGCAGGGCAGCGACGAGGGACGCACCGCCGCCGCGCAGGCAATGACCGCAAATTCGATTCATCCGGTAACCTTAGGAAAAGAGGCGCGACGAACATAGCATCGCCACCGCTGCGGGCCAGCCAAAAACGCCGGCATCAGTTGGTGCCGTCGAGCAGCCGGCGGGCGATGACCTGGGCCTGGATCTCGGCGGCGCCTTCGAAAATATTCAGAATGCGGGCGTCGCACAGGATGCGCGACACCGGGAATTCCAGCGCGAATCCGTTGCCGCCGTGGATTTGCACCGCATTGTCGGCGTTCGCCCAGGCGATGCGCGCAGCCAGCAATTTCGCCATGCCCGCCTCCAGGTCGCAGCGTCGGCCGGAATCTTTCTCGCGCGCGGCGAAATACGTGAGCTGACGCGCGGTCATGATTTCCGCTGCCATCATTGCGATCTTGTCGGCGACGCGCGGGAAACTGACAATGGGAACGCCAAACTGCACGCGGGCCTGCGCATAGTCGAGCGCCTGCTCCATCGCCGCCTGCGCCACGCCGATCGCCCTTGCCGCGGTCTGGATGCGTGCCGATTCGAAAGTCTGCATGAGCTGTTTGAAGCCCAGCCCTTCGATACCGCCGAGCAGGTTTTCCGCCTTCACTTCGAAACCGTCGAAGGCAATCTCGTATTCCTTCATGCCGCGATAACCGAGCACCTCGATCTCGGTGCCGGTCATTCCCTTGACCGGGAACGGGTTGTTGTCGTCGCCGCGCGGCTTTTCGGCCAGCAACATCGACAGGCCGCGATGACCGGTCTCCTTCGGGTTGGTACGCACCAAAAGCGTCATCAAGTCGGCGCGCACCGGATGGGTGATCCAGGTCTTGTTGCCGTAAACCTTGTAGATGTTGCCCTCGCGTACCGCGCGGGTCTTGATCGACGCCAAATCCGAGCCGGTGTTCGGTTCGGTGAACACGGCGGTCGGCAATACTTCGCCGGAGGCGAGCTTAGACAGCCATTTTTCCTTCTGTTCGGCGGTGCCGCTGCCGAGGATCAATTCGGCGGCGATCTCCGAACGCGTGCCGAGCGAGCCGACGCCGATATAACCGCGCGACAATTCCTCGGACACCACGCACATCGATTCCTTGCCGAGCCCCATGCCGCCGAATTCTTCCGGAATGGTGAGGCCGAATACGCCGAGCTCCGACATCTGCCCGATGACCTCCATCGGGACATAACTGTTGGTGCGGTGCCAGGATTGCGCGTGACCGATCACCTCGGTGTCGGCGAATTTGCGCATCTCTTCGCGAATCGATTCCAGACTCTCATCGAGACCGCAGGACCCAACCGTGGCGTTGTGGCTGGCGCGCATCAGCTCGATCAGGCGAGCGCGCCTTTCCGCTGTATTACCGTTCGCTACAAGACTCTCGACGCTTCGGTTGATGCGGACGGCAACCTGCGCCTGCGAAAGGCCCAGGTCACCCGGCCGTACCACCTCGCCCTGGCTCATCGGAATCCCACCGATGACCTGCGCGATGTATTCACCGATCGCGATGCGCACGAGGCTTTCCTCGATTTCGCCGAGCGTGCCGGCGGCAACCATCCGTTCTGCATAGGCGGAGAGTTGGCGCACCGCCTCCACGTAGGTAGCGAGCCAGGACAGCCCATGCGTGGCGCGCTGCTCGCGATCGAACAGGCGGGCGATCGGGTGGCCTTCCACCACCACCCGCTCCCGCACCTTGGCCACGGCGTCGGCCAGCAAGGCATTGAGTGCGGTGGTCGCCTCGCGGCTGAGGTCGACCAGTTCGTGTCCGGTGGTGGGATGGGAAGCGACGGCGGGCATGGGATCCTCAAGCCACAGCCGATGCCTTCGGCAGCGGCTACGGCACTGACACTACGCGTGCAGTGCACAAAAGCAAAGCGCGCCCAGAATTACGGTCTTTCCCACGGCTTTTCGCAGCGCCGCGCTATCAAATTCCTACAAAATTAACCATTTCACGCTCTCATCAGAGCAATACCGCTGCGCGGGGCCTCCTCCCTCTGGCGAGACGCGAACCAGCCCATGCCTCTCATGAATATAGCGTTTTCCTTCCACCGGATGAGCCGTTTGCTCAATTCAATTTCGGTGCGCACCCGCATCATCGTGCTGACGCTGATCCCGGTGGTCGGATTTATCGCTAACGGACTGACTTATGTTTCTAGCGAAGGCGACGTCGGCACCTCGTTTGAAACTGTCAAGCATTCCGCCGCGCTCGCTGATGCCAGCCGCGATTTCAAAAGCGCGGTCGGGGCAATGCGGCTCACCGTCAAGGATTTCAACGCCAATCCGAGCGACAATCTGGTGCTGAGCTTCGCGCAGACGCATGCGCTCGCCTTGCAAAGCCTCGATGCCATCGCAACATCGATTGATCGCCGTCATGCCGAAAATATCGAGAGCTTGCGCAAAGACGTCATGGCTCTGCGCGATACCTTCACCGATTTGGTGCGGCAGCAGAAAAACCTCGGCTTCGACGACAATTCGGGCTTGCGCGGCAATCTCCGTGAAGCCGGCAACGCAATCGAGCGCATCATCAACGAAAACATGTCGTGGCTCGCGGAAACGGATGCCGGCAGATTGATGATGGCGCTGCTGATCATGCGAGACCATGAAGCCGAATATCGGCTGAATCAAAGCGAACTAGCCCGCCAGCAATTTCTTGCCGGTTATAAGAAATTCACCGACACGTTCGGCCAGATCGACGGCACCGACGATATGAAGAATTCTCTCGAGCGGGAGGTGAAGACCTACGCAGACACCTTCGCGCAATGGGTCGACGGTTTCGACCGCGTGCATCCGTTGCGCGCGGTGATCGATATCGACAGCCAGCGCATGCTGCCGCGCGCCGATGAAATCATCGACCGGGCGCGGCTCACCTCGGAAGAGGCTTCAATTGGGCTGACCGCGTCGCAACGCAATACGCGCACCGGAATTATCATCGTTGGCCTTGCCATGGTCGCAATCGGGCTTGGCTTTAGCTGGATGATTGGGCGCAGCATCACGCGCCCGCTCAACGGCCTTGCCGGCGTCATGCGGCGACTCGCAGATGGCGACACCAGCGCCCGCATTCCCGCCACCAGCGCACGCGACGAGATCGGCGAGATGGCGCGCACGGTGATTGTGTTCCGCGACAATATGATCGAACGGGAAAAACTCGCCGCTATTCAGGCCGACACCAGCCGCAGCCAAGTGGTGCGTAACGACACGATTTCGAACACGATCGCACAGTTCAAGCAATCGGTCGAAAGCGCGTTGGGTAAGCTGCGCGGCGCATCGATCAAGCTCGAAACGAGCTCGAGCGATCTCAACAAATCGGCCGATACCATGTCGGTCGAGGCGCGCACCGCCGAACAACGCGTCGCCGCCGCGTCCGACAACGTGACCACGGCCGCCGGTTCGGTCGAGGAATTGGCTGCCTCGATCGGCGAGATCGCCTCGCAGGCCGCGAAATCGACCGACGTGGCGGGGCGCGCGGTGTCGGAAGCCCAGCGCACCGTCACCACCATGTCGGAGCTGGGCAGCGCCGCCACCCGCATCGGCGAAGTGGTCGGGCTGATTCAAGCTATCGCCGGGCAAACCAATTTGCTGGCGCTCAATGCCACCATCGAGGCGGCCCGTGCCGGCGAGTCCGGCAAGGGCTTCGCGGTGGTCGCCTCGGAAGTGAAATCGCTGGCCGGGCAGACCGCGAAAGCGACTGAGGAAATCGCCGAGCAGATCGGCTCGATCCAGGCGGCCGCTGCCGGCGCGGCGCGCGCGATCGAACAGGTCAACACCATTATTCGTGAAATGTCGGCGATTGCCACGATGGTGGCGGCGACCGTCGACCAGCAGAACTCCGCGGTGGCCGCGATCGCGGAGGGCGTCAGCCGCGCCTCCGGCGAGGCGCGCAGCGGCGCCGAGTCGATGAGCAAGGTCGCCGGGGTGAGTACCGACGCGCGCGCCACCGCCTCGGACGTCAAGGACCTTGCCGATGCCGTGGCGGTCGAGGCGGAGAACCTTGAAGCGGAAGTGCGGCAGTTCCTCACCAACGTGCAGGCCGCTTAGCGTATTTCCTCGGCAAGCGGGCGGCTGCCCCTTGCAAAGCACCCGCCAATAACCGATTTCAGAGAGCGACCGGTATCTTGTGGGGCTAAGCGCTTTGCGCACTCTCAAACTGTCGTTGCGGATCGTGCTCGAGTCGATCAGGCAATTTCTTGCCGACGACGGGTGGGCGATTGCGAGCCATATTGCGCTGTCCACCCTGATGGCATTGTTCCCGTTCCTGATCGTGGTCACCGCGCTGGCCGGCTTTTTCTTCGGCTCGAAGGAACTCGCCGACGAGGCCGCACACATCCTTCTGGGAGCCTGGCCCAAGGAAGTCGCCGCTCCTATCGCACTCGACATCACTGGCGTGCTCACCAATACCCGCGGCGACGTGCTAACCCTCGGCGTGCTGTTCGCGCTCTATTTCGCCTCCAGCGGCGTGGAGGGCCTGCGCATCGGTCTCAACCGTGCTTATGACGCGGTCGAGGTGCGGCCGTGGTGGCTGCTGCGACTTGAGTCGATCGTCTATGTGCTTGTCGGCGCGGTGGCGATCCTGGCATTCTCGTTCTTGGTCGTGTTCGCGCCCTTCATCTGGGACAGGCTAGTGCACTACGTGCCGACGCTGATGCCGTTCTACTCCATGATCACCTTCGCCCGCTACGCTGTGGCGGCGGTGGTGTTAATCATCGCGTTATTGATCGTGCACCAATGGCTGCCGGCGGGACGGCGCTCATTTATACAAATCGCGCCGGGCATTGCCGCGACATTACTGCTTTGGTTGATTAGCGGCGCCGCATTCGGCCGCTATCTTGCCGAATATGCCTTTGCCTATGTGTCGATGTATGCGGGACTTGCGTCAGCGATGGTTGCGCTGGTGTTTCTCTATGTCTGCGCGTCGATTTTTATTTTTGGCGGTGAGTTGAACTCGGCTATCGCCAAAGCACGCGTAAAGCGATCTTAGGGACCCGCAGCTTCCTGTACGTCCTCGAAAGTTTTTAGGCCTGGCCGCGGCGCATTGACCATTACCGCCATGTTGCCCGGCGGATGCTGGTTCTTCCACATCTTCATATGCGCGAGCGGGATATTGTCCCACGCGAACACCTCGCTCATGCATGGGTCGATACGGCGCTCGAGCACGAAGCGGTTGGCCTGCGAGGCTTGCTTCAAATGGGCGAAGTGCGAGCCCTGGATGCGCTTCTGCCGCATCCAGACGTAGCGCGCATCGAAGGTGATGTTGAACCCGGTGGTTCCGGCGCAGAATACCACCATGCCGCCGCGCTTGACCACCATCGACGACACCGGAAAGGTCTGTTCGCCGGGATGCTCAAACACAATATCGACGTCGCGTTTTCCCGTGATGTCCCAGATCGCCTTGCCGAACCGGCGCGCTTCCTTGCTCCAGTCGTTGTACTCAGCCGAGTTTACTTGCGGCAACTGGCCCCAGCACTTGAACTCCTTGCGATTGATAACGCCCTTGGCACCGAGATTGAACACGTACTCGGCTTTTGAATCATCCGAGATGACGCCGATCGCATTGGCGCCGGAAGCAGCGACCAATTGTACGCCGAACACACCGAGGCCGCCTGAGGCACCCCACACCAGAACGTTATCGCCGGGCTTGAGCGTGTGCGGCGGATGGCCGAACAACATGCGGTAGGCGGTGGCGAGCGTGAGCGTGTAGCAGGCCGACTCTTCCCAACTCAAATGCGCCGGCTTGACCATCAATTGGCGCGACTGCACGCGGCAGAATTGCGCGAACGAACCGTCGGGCGTCTCGTAGCCCCAGATGCGCTGCGACGGCGACAGCAGCGGATCGCCGCCGTTGCAGTCTTCGTCGTCGCCGTCATCTTGATTACAGTGGACGATGACCTCGTCGCCGACTTTCCAGCGCTTGACCTTGGTGCCGACCGCCCAGACCACGCCCGAGGCATCGGAACCGGCGATATGATAAGGCTGCTCGTGAATGTTGAACGGCGTGATCGGTTGTCCGAGGCCGGCCCAGATGCCGTTGTAGTTGACGCCTCCAGCCATCACCAAAATCAGCACTTCATCTTCGCCGATGGGCCAGGTCGGCACCACTTCGAGCTGGAAGGATTTGTCCGGAGGACCATGCCGGTCCTGGCGGATGACCCAGGCATGCATCTTCTCGGGCACGTGGCCGAGCGGCGGGATTTCGCCAATGCCATAGAGATCCTTCAGGGAAGCGACGCTCCTCACCTTCGCGACGGCCGGCATCGACTCTCTCTCCTTGCGCTCCAATTAGTCTGGCGCAATCTATGTTGCAACGCAACAAGATCGTATCACCCCTAATCACGAATAAATTCAATTAGTTCTGCCGAACCGACCAAAAATCGTACGTTAGCCATTCACCTTTGAACGGCGTTAAGCAACGCGCGGTACCCTCTGCCGTAAGGACAGTCTCCCGATGAGTCACATCGAAGAATCTGCAGGGTGGCGGCTGTTTGGCGCCAACTGGATGATGTTGAGCATCATGACCGTCATGCTGGCCGCCGGCATGGCGCTCACCGGATTCTCCATCGCGCCGGCGAGCGCCTTGAAACCGGTCGTCATCATCTCTGCCTATGCCGGCTACACCTTTTACAAACAGAGCTACGCGCGAAACGGCGATCCGAGGGTCGCATTCATTCTCGGCTCCACCGGACAGCTCCTGCTGATCCCGGTGCTGATGACGCCGCTGACTTATATCGCCGCCGCCGCCAACCTGCCGATGCAGGACGTCGCGCTCAACGCGCTCGACCGCGCGCTCGGGCTCGATTGGATGGCCTATTTCAATTTCGTCTACGACCGTCATGCGCTGATGTTCGCGACGGTATTGGCCTATTCGATGATCGGCTGGCCGGTGTTCGGCGTGCCCATTGCGCTCGGCTGGACCGGCCGTTACCGGCGGATGCAACAATTCACTTTGGCGTTCGGAATTGCGCTGGTCGCGACGACCGTCATTTCGACGCTGGTGCCGGCCATGGGCACCTACGAATTGTTCAACTACACGCCCGATCCGAAAATATTCACGCCCGGCGCCTATCTTGAGCAATTGCGCGATCTACCAATGGTGCGCAATGGCGCGCTGCGTGTCATCGACTTCGGCGCGCTCACCGGAATCGTCACGTTCCCGAGTTTTCACGCGGCGGCGGCGGTGCTCTATCTCTGGGCGTTCTGGCCGTTGCGATGGCTCGGACCGATCGCGTTGATCGTAAATGTCGCCATGCTGCTCGCCACCCCGATTTGCGGCGGGCATTATTTCGCCGACGTCTTTGCCGGTATCGCCATCGCGGTGCTGGCGATCATCGCCGCCCGTTGGATCGCCGAATGGCTGATCCAGCCGGCGAAGTCGAACGCCGCCCTCGTTCCCGAAGTTGCAATCCCGGCAGAATAACCGTGCATCGCGCATAAACGCTTTGCAAATTCCACCGCGAGCCATATCGACGGCCTCCAAAGTTTCCTGTTCAATGATCGTCCGGGTCCGCGGAGACCATTGGGGCAACGCCGCGGCTATGGGGAGGCTGCTATGGAAGGTTGGATTGTTCTGATCGTTATTGGTGCCATCGCCGGCTGGCTGGCCGGGCAGATCATGAAGGGTGGCGGATTTGGTCTGATCGGCGACATCATCGTCGGCATCATCGGCGGTGTTATCGGTGGCTGGCTGTGGGGCGCGCTCCACCTGCCTGGGATCGGGCCGTGGTGGCTCACGTCCCTCATCAGCGCAACAATTGGCGCCTGCATCTTGGTGTTCATCATCCGCCTGATAAAGCGCGCCTAAAACCACGCTCAACAAACTGACCGACGTTCAACATCGCCGGGGATGGCTGTCCCCGGCGTATGTTGCATTGCAACAAGGGACGGTCCAAAGTGCCGCCGCAGGCGATAGATGCGGGACAAACCTTGGATCTTCCGGACTTACGCCGGCCATTCGACGGCCGCGGACTCCAATGCGCTTTATCGTAAGAACCTAGCCAAGGGGCAGACCGGCCTGTCGGTCGCTTTCGATCTGCCGACCCAGACCGGCTACGATTCGGACCATGTGCTGGCCAAAGGCGAGGTCGGCAAAGTCGGCGTACCGGTCAATCATCTCGGCGACATGCGGGCCTTGTTCGACGGTATTCCGCTCGGGACCATGAACACCTCGATGACCATCAACGCCACCGCGGCGTGGCTGATGGCGCTCTACATCGCGGTCGCCGATGAGCAGAAGACGCCGCGCGCCAGCCTGCAAGGCACCATCCAGAACGACATCATCAAAGAGTATTTGTCGCGCGGCACTTACGTGTTTCCGCCGGCGCCCTCCATGCGGCTGATCAAGGACGTGGCGATCTTCACCACGACCGAACTGCCGAAGTGGAATCCGATGAACATCTGCTCCTATCACTTGCAGGAAGCAGGCGCGACGCCGGTTCAGGAGTTGGCCTTTGCACTCGCCACCGCCATCGCGGTGCTGGATACCGTGAAGGCCTCTGGTGAAGTAACGGAAGAAAAATTCGCTGAAGTGGTCGGGCGCATTTCATTTTTCGTCAACGCCGGGCTCCGCTTCATAACCGAAATGTGCAAGATGCGCGCCTTCGTCGAATTGTGGGACGAGATCACGCGCGAGCGCTACGGCATCACCGACGCCAAGCAGCGGCTGTTCCGTTATGGCGTGCAGGTCAACTCGCTCGGTCTGACCGAGCAGCAAGCCGAAAATAACGTCGCGCGCATTCTCATTGAAATGCTGGCGGTGACGCTGTCGAAAAATGCGCGCGCCCGCGCCGTGCAATTGCCGGCCTGGAACGAGGCGCTCGGCCTGCCGCGGCCGTGGGATCAGCAGTGGTCGTTGCGCATGCAGCAGATTCTCGCCTACGAGACCGACCTGCTCGACTACGGCGATATTTTTGACGGCTCCGCCGAGATCGAACGCAAAGTGGATGCGCTCAAGGCCGAGGCCAAGGAAGAGCTTAAACGCATCGACGACATGGGCGGCGCGGTGGCCGCGGTCGAAAGCGGCTATATGAAACAACAACTGGTGGAATCCAACACCGCGCGGCTGGAAGCGATCGAGCGCGGCGAGCAAGTCGTCGTTGGGGTCAACCGTTATCTCGAAACCGAGGCCTCGCCGCTCACCGGCGGCATCGATTCGATCATGACCGTGTCGGAGGACGCCGAGTGCGATCAGATCGCGGGGCTGAAAGCCTGGCGCACTGCGCGCGATGCCCAAGCGGTTGCCGACACGTTGAAGGAATTAAAACGCGCCGCCACCAGCGGCGGTAACATCATGCCGGCCTCGATCGCCTGCGCCAAAGCCGGCGTCACCACCGGCGAATGGGGCTGGACGCTGCGTGAATCGTTCGGCGAATACCGCGCGCCCACCGGCGTCGGCCGCGCTATGCGTAACGACGTCGACGGACTCGACGACATCCGCGCCGACGTCGATCGGGTTTCAAGGAAGCTCGGGCGCCGTCTCACTTTCCTGGTCGGCAAGCCCGGTCTCGACGGCCATTCCAACGGCGCCGAGCAAATCGCGGTACGTGCGCGCGACGCCGGTATGCAGGTAGTTTATGAGGGCATCCGCCTGACGCCGGAAGAAATCGTCAATGCGGCGCGCAAGGAAAAGGCCCATGTCATCGGGCTCTCCGTGCTGTCCGGCAGCCACCTGCCGCTGGTGCAGGACGTGGTCGCGCGCATGAAGCTGGCCGGGATGACGACGCCGCTTGTCGTCGGGGGGATCATTCCGCCGGAGGATGCCGAGGCCTTGGAAAAATCCGGCGTCGCCGCGGTCTATACGCCGAAGGATTTCGAATTGAACCGCATCATATCCGACGTAGTGCGGCTCGTGGAGCGCGCGAACGGCGTGAGTAACGTCTAGTTAATCCGCTCATTCCCGCGACGGCGAGCATCCAGTTCTAGCTTAGCCCGGGTCCCCGCTTTCGCGAGGACGAGCGGTTATTTCATCTAGCGCCGCGGCCAATCGGCCCGGGCTGACCGGTTTGCTGAAATAGAAATTCATGCCGGCTGAACGCGCAGCGGCTTCATCGCCGCTTTCGGTGCGGCCGGAAATGCCGATCACCGGTACCTGACCTAGTCTGCCCGGCAGCGCGCGGATCCGGCGAGTGGCCTCGATGCCGTCGAGGCCCGACAGCGTGATGTCCATCAGTACCGCGTCGCAACGGCCGCGCGCCGCCGCCTCGACCGCCGCCTCGCCGCTCTTGACGAAATCGACGCGGTGGCCGAGCTCCGACAGAATCGTGTTCATGACGACCCGGCCATACGGATTGTCCTCGGCACACAGGATCGAGAGCGCGCGCACAGGCGCGGCGCGCGCGCCGGCGCGTTCGGCCTGCGCCGGCGTATCGACGCGATCGACCGGCACGCTGAGGCGAAAGGTGGCGCCGCGGCCTTTTTTGCTGGTCACCACAAGGCCGCCGCCCATGGCCTCGGCGATGCGCTTGACGAACACCAGCCCCAGGCCGGCGCCGCCGTAACGCCGCGCGATCGCTTCACTCGCCTGCGCGAACGGGCGAAAAAGATTCTTGACCTCGCGCGGCTCGATACCGATCCCGGTGTCGGCGACGGTGAACAAGAGCTGCACGCGCTTGCGGCCGGCAGGCTTGGCATTGGCGGTGAACACGACGGCGCCCGCGCCGGTGAATTTAACCGCGTTATCGGCGAGATTTTCCAGCGCTGCACGCAGCCGCATGGCGTCGCCGGCCACCATCGCCGGCAAATCGGACGCCACCGCGATTTCCGCCTTGATGCCCTTGTTGCCGGCGCGCGCCGTGAGCGCGTGGCCCACCGCCTCGGCCAGGCGGCGCGGCGAGAACGGCTCGTGACGCAACGTGAGGCCCGCGGCGTCGGCCTTGACCGCATCGACGATCAGCGTGGTCAGGGTCGCCAAATGGTCGGCGCCGCTTTTGATCGCGTTGGCCCATTCGCGCTCGCGCGTCCCGACATCGGAAGTCGCCAGCAGTTCGGCCAGCGCCACGATGCCGGTCAGCGGAGTGCGGATGTCGTGCGCGATGCCGGCGAGAGCGGCTTCGACCGCGCGCACGGCCGGTGCCTTGGCCGCACGCGGGCGCGCCTTACCCGGCCGTCTGCGAGTTTTGCGCTTGGCCATCCCCTAACCCCGGGGGCCAGCCTGCCACGGAAGCCACGCTCAATCGAGCCCAACGAGCTTTCTAACTTCGGCCACCGTGGTGCCGCCTGTGCGCAGTTCCCGCAGGCCGGTGGCCGACGTCGATTTCGACAGCTTGTTGCCGTCGGCGTCGAGGATCAGGCGGTGGTGGTGGTAGCGCGGCGCGGTCAGGCCGAGCAGCGTCTGCAACAGACGATGCACGCTGGTGGCGTGGAACAGGTCTTGCCCGCGTACCACGTGGGACACGTCTTGCGCAGCATCGTCCACCACGACCGACAGATGGTAGCTGGTCGGCGTTTCCTTGCGCGCCAGGATCACGTCGCCCCAGGCGGCGGGTTTGGCGGCGATGCTGCCGGACTCATGCGACGGCCCGGCGCCCGTTTCCGTCCAGGCGAGAGGGCCGGCGCGCACCAGCGCGGCGGCCATGTCGAGGCGCAGCGCGTGAGGCTCGCCGGCATCGATGCGGCGCGTACGTGACGCAACGGACAATTTTTTCGCGTTGCCCGGATAAAGCGGCACGCCATCGGGATCGCGCGGCCAGGAAGTGCTGCCCGCCTCGCGCGCCGCGATCAGGCGGGTGAGCTCGGCACGGCTTTCAAAGCTCGGATAGATCAGCCCCATCGCTTCAAGCTTGGCCAGCGCCGCCTGGTATTCCTCGTAATGCTCGGACTGGCGGCGTGCCGGCTGCTGCACTGCGATGCCGAGCCAGGCCAGATCCTCATCAATCGCTTTCTCGAATTCCGGCCGGCAGCGCGCCGCATCAATGTCCTCGATGCGCAGCAATAGCCGTCCGCCCGCCGTGTTCGCCATATCGGCGTTGAGCAGGGCCGAGAGTGCATGGCCGACATGCAGATAGCCGTTGGGCGACGGCGCAAAACGAAAAACGTCCGGCATGGATTTTCTATTTATCGTCTTGCTTGCTACACCAGTGGTGCATGACGCACTTCTTGCACACCGACGCAGATCTTCGAGTCGCCCTGGCGCAACTTATCATTGCCGACCCGCGACTCAAGCCAGTGGCGGACAAAGCCGGCGCCTTCAGCCTGCGACGGCGCGAGGGTGGCTTCGCGGGGCTTTGCGCGATCATCTGTGGGCAACAGCTCTCGACCGCGGCGGCGGCCACGATCCGCAACCGGTTGTTTGCCGCCTTTGAGCCGTTTCATCACGACACGGTGCGTCGCGCGCGCATCGACAAGCTCAGGCGGCTCGGTCTCTCAAGGCCGAAAATCAAGTCGATTCGCGAAATCGGCAAGGCCGTCGCCAAGGGCCGGATCGATTTGACCGCGGTCGGAAATATGGACGCCGACGTAGCGCACGCCACGCTCACCGCGCTGCACGGCGTGGGCCCATGGACCGCCGACATTTATCTTTTGTTCTGCCTCGGCCACGCCGACGCGTTTCCGTCGGGCGATCTCGCGGTGCAGGAAGCCGCGCGCATCGCTTTCGGATTGCGAAAACGTCCGGAGCCCAAGGCGCTCACAAAATTGGCGCAAGCCTGGCGCCCATGGCGGGGCGTAGCGGCGCATTTGCTGTGGGCTTATTATCACGCTGCAAAAAAACGCGACGTGGTTCCGATTCAGCCGCAAGCGCAAAAGCCGAAAGCAAAGAACAGGAAAAAGCGCAATGGCTGAACTCGACGGACCAAAACTTGATGGACCAAGAATCGAGCCGCGCTCGGGCAAGGCAAAGCAACTGGTGGTTTTCCTGCACGGCTACGGCGCCGACGGCAACGACCTGATCGACATTGGACGTGCTTGGGCCGCGCTTTTGCCCGATGCCGCGTTCGTATCGCCGCATGCACCGCGGCCGTGCGGCCAGGCACCTGTCGGACGCGAATGGTTTCCACTCACCATGCGCGATCCGGGCGAACGCTGGACCGGTGTCAATGCCGCCGCGCCCGTGCTCAATCGTTTTCTTGATGCGGAATTGCAGCGCTACCAGCTTCCGCCCTCGGCGCTGGCGCTGGTCGGCTTTTCCCAAGGCACCATGATGGCGCTGCATGTCGGGTTGCGCCGTGCCGTGGCGCCGGCAGCGATCGTCGGCTATTCCGGCATTCTGGTGGCGCCGGAGAACATCGACCCCGACACATTCGCCGCCGAGATCAAAGCCAGGCCGCCGGTGCTGCTCATCCACGGCGATCAAGACCAGCTCATTCCGGTACAGGCGCTGATGCACGCCGCGCAGGGGCTCGCCGCGCTAGACATCCCGGCCGAATGGCACATCTCGCCCGGCATCGGTCACGGCATCGACCAGGAAGGTCTGCGCCAGGGCGGGGAATTTCTGGCCAGGCATTTCGCCGCCCGGGAATAAGGCGACTTGCGGGTAACTCCCCGCCGCTACTTCACAATTTTGTCACGCTGCCCTATTACTAGGCGGCAGGCTGCGTGGCGGCAGCCATAAGGAGGTTTTAAAGGAGCCTCGCTTGAACGTGCACGTATCGGCCAGTGGTTTTCCGGCTCTAGTGCTCAACGCGGATTTCAGGCCGCTGAGCTATTACCCCTTGTCGCTGTGGTCCTGGCAGGACGCGATCAAGGCGGTTTTCCTCGAACGCGTGAACATCGTCGCCAATTACGACCAGGCGGTGCGCAGCCCCAGCCTCGAAATCAAGCTGCCGAGCGTGGTGTCGCTCAAGACTTTCGTGAAGCCCTCGACACATCCGGCGTTCACGCGGTTCAACGTGTTCCTGCGCGACCGTTTCTCCTGCCAATATTGCGGCGACCGCGCAGACCTGACCTTCGATCACCTGCTGCCGCGCTCGCGCGGCGGGCACACGACTTGGATCAACGTCGTCACCGCCTGCTCGCCCTGCAATCTGCGCAAGGGCAATCTGACGCCGCCAGAGGCCAAGATGTGGCCCTCGCAGATGCCGTTCCAGCCTTCGGTCCAGCACCTGCATCGCAACGGGCGATCGTTTCCGCCGAACTATCTGCACGAAAGCTGGCTCGACTATCTCTATTGGGATACCGAGCTGGAGCCTTAAGCTGCTTGTTGGCGCATCACATAAGAGCGTCAAACATCACATAAGAGGGTCGTGGAATCCCGGGGCTCTTCGGTAATTTCTGAAACTTAAAGTCGACGGTGGTTGCGAAAGTCAGCGCCGACATCAGCGGCCACCGTACCGGGTCGACGTCGACGATCCCCGTCGAGAGTGATCGGGCCGAAGAGCCTTCTTGCGAACGCGCGGCGGTTCTGAGTGCGGGGGGCGATCAAGGCACCGGCAGGAAGAGCGTCCCGCACGCGGCGCTCAAGGGTCGGATATCCCCTGTCTCGACACCAGCGGCGTAAAATCCGTCCTTTCAGAGGTCGAGGGCCTAAGCTCATTTGGGGTCGAGAGGGGGAGCCAGGCACCAAATTAGCGTATTTGTACAGCACAGAATTAGTGTATTGATTATCTTGGAATTAGTGTATACATACAGCACCAAATTAGTGTCCAGGTAGCAACCACTCAGCGAGGCGGAGCCACAGTAGTAGTCCCGAAATGCAGTGGAACTACTGGCCCATCAAACGGAGCGTGACGTGGCAACTTTGAACGAGAAGCTCGCCGACTCCATCAAAAGCCTTAGCCAACTTACCGGCTCTGACGGCTCCCGACGCATCTTCAAGACCGCGGAGATCAACCGCACCGATAGGGAGCGTCTCCTCGGTGCCGGCTATTTGAAGGAGGTGATGAGGGGCTGGCTAATGACCACCCGTCCCGGGGACCGGGAGGGCGATACTACGGCGTGGTACACCTCGTTCTGGGAATTCTGTCGGAAGTACCTCGATGACCGGTTCGGCAGCGATTGGACCTTGGCCGCCGAGAGCTCGGCTCCTTTGCTTGCCGACAACCTGAACGTACCGGAACAACTAATCGTTTCCTCACCGAAAGCGAACAATCAAAACGTTCATCTCCTGCACGACACGTCGCTATATCTGCTCAGGGCAAGGTCAGTCACACCCAACGCCATCAAGACGGCTGGCATGCGAACACCGGCCGCCCCTGAGGTATTGTGCAACGTCACGGCAGCATTTTGGGAGCACAACAAAAACGACGTTATCGCTCTACTAGGGTCCATTCGCGCGACATCGTCCATCCTAACAATTCTGTTGGCTGGAGGACGGACCGTAGTTGCCGGCCGCATAGCTGGTGCCTACCGAATTTTGGGCAACGCCCGGGCCGCGGACGACATTATTTCCGCTATGCAGAGAGCCGGCCACAACGTCCGCGAGGACAGCTATCCCTTTAAGGCGGCGGTGTCGCTGCAATTCTCGGGCACGCGCGTTGTATCGCCAATCGTCAGCCGCATCCGCCTCATGTGGAGCGATATGCGCGAAAACGTAATCAAGGCCTTCGAACTTGAGCCGCGCACCATCGAAGACAAGGAACAATATCTCGCCGCGATCGATGATCGCTATGCCTCCGATGCGTACCATTCGCTCTCGATCGAGGGCTATCGGGTGACGGAAGAACTTATCGAGAAAGTCAGAAACGGCACCTGGGACCCAGACAGCGACGAAGACCGTGAGCACAAGAACGCGATGGCGGCCAAAGGATACTGGGACGCGTTCCAAGTGGTGCGAAAAAGCGTTGCAGGAATCCTCGATGGCGCCGACGCCGCAGTCGTTGCAGAGGAGCAGCATCTGAATTGGTACCGGGCGCTATTCCAACCTTCGCTGGAAGCCGGCATTGTGAAACCGGAGAATCTCGCGGGGTATCGCCAACATTTCGTCGGCATCAGGGGATCATCGCATACGCCGGTTAATTGGGAATCTGTACCGGATGCAATGGAGGCATTCTTCGAATGTCTAAAAAATGAAAAAGATCCGAGAATCCGCGCCATCCTTGGTCATTTTATCTTCACGTTCATCCATCCGTTGCCCGACGGAAACGGAAGGGCTGGCCGTTTTCTGATGAACACGATGTTGGCATCGGCAGGCCTGCCGTGGACAATCATTCCCGTCGACCGGCGCGACGAGTATATGAAGGCCCTGGAAGACGCGAGCGTGAGAAGTAAAATCGAACCATTCGCTAGGTTCGTCGCCGACTGCACCAAACACGAACCGCCTCCTCCTCGCAGGAGCAGGCCAGGAGAAAAACTCAAAGAAGCGAACCTCGATGCGGCGTCAGGACCGACGTCCACCCCATAACAACCGTCTCTGAAGATCAGGTCGGCGTTCCCGTCGAGCGCCACCGACGGCGGCCCTCCAAAAATATGTGGTACAACCATCGCGCGCGAAGCGCGGCGCGACTCGAAATATGACAATCTTATGAGGGAAAAAACCTATCGCACGACAATCTTATGAGGGGCGCGTGACCGTCTTATGTGATGCGGCCGCACCGGAATCATTGCGCTTTTCAGGTCTGGATGACAGTCTTATGTGATGCGCTACATGCAGCGGAACCGCCGCGGCATCCCTATATGCGTTGCAACGGTGATGTTGAGCCGCAAGACTCCATCATTGAGCGGCCACGAAATGAAGCGGGTGACGCCGGATGTACGCGCACCTTCTCGTTTTCGTGGTCGTATTATTTTGGCTGACGCGCGTCAGCCAGCCGCCTTCGTCTTCAACCGTTCCTTGTCGTAGCCGGCAATCCGTTTGTAACCTTCCGACAGCGCGATCAGCTCATCGCGGCTGATGACGTCGTCGATGTGCTTGAACGGCTTGTCGCCGGTCCGGTTGTAGACTTCCTGCAAAATCGCATCGGGCGGCGCCTTGCGGTTGGCGAGCACGACCTCGCTGGTCGCCGGTAGCCGCTTGGCTTCGTAGGCTTTGAGCGCTGTAACCGGATCGGCATTGGCTTTGAGCGCATCCGCCAGCGCGCGGCAATCCAGAATGGCCTGCGCCGCGCCATTGGCGCCGCGCGGATACATCGGATGCGCGGCGTCGCCCAGCAACGTGAGCCGACCGAAGCTCCAGCGCGGCAGCGGATCCTGATCGACCATCGGATATTCCAGAATGGCGTCAGCGCTGCTGATGAATTGCGGCACGTCGAGCCAGTCGAAATGCCAGTCGGCCATCGCCGGCAGGAAATCCTCCAGCCGGCCGCGCTGGTTCCAGTCGCGCTTGTGGTATTGCGGAGTTTCGATATCGCAGACCCAATTCACAAGTTGGCGGCTCTCGGCGTCGATCTTGTCGCGGATCGGATAGATCAGCAGCTTGGCCGGATGGTGCCAGCCGACGCGGATCATGCTGGCGCCGGTTAAAAACGGCTTCCAGCGCGTGATGCCACGCCACATGTTGATGCCGGAATATTTCGGCGGCCCTTCATTCGGATAAAGCTGCTTGCGCAATACCGAATGGATGCCCTCGCAGCTGATCACCACTGAACCGCGTTGATCGGGAAGCGGCTTGCCGTTGACGTCCTCGAAATGCGCGATCGCCTCCGGGCCGTCGTGCTCGACGCGCGTGCAGCGCTGGCCGAGGATGACTTTGTGGGCGCCGGCGCGCGCGGTGAAGGCATCGAGCAGCACCATTTGCAGGTCGCCGCGATGAATGGAGAATTGCGGCACGTCGTAGCCGGCAAAGCGCCCGGCCGGCTCGCTGTGGATGTGCTGGCCGAAGCGGTTATAGAAACAATATTCGCGAGTCGTGATGGCGACCTTGGCTAGCGCGTCCTCCAGGCCGAGCCCGCATAGTTCACGCGAGGCGTGCGGTAAAATGTTAATGCCGACGCCGACTGCCTTGAGCTCCGGCGCCGCCTCGAAGATGCGGCAAGCGATGCCGGCGCGATGCAGCATCAAACCGAGCGTCAAGCCACCAATGCCGGCGCCGATAATGAGAACTTCCATTGCGATTGACCCTGTAACTTCCGCGTTAATCTAGCTGGATTGCTTTTGCAGCGCGAGTGAGGCCAGTGCACCCCAACCGGCGACGCAGGCCAAACCCATCGACACCAGCACGTTCCAGCCGGAGAGCGACAGGCCGAGGATGCGGATAGCGGCCTCGTCACAGCGCACCAGGCTCATGTGCTGCAGAGATTTGAGCGCATCACGCGCGGCGCCGAACTTGTCGATCGGCCCGCTGCAATCCTGTGGTCCCGGCCAGAATTTCCATTCGACACCTGCATGATAGACGCCGAGCCCGCTGTTCCAGAGCATGAAGGCGGCAATCACGGCAAAGCCCGCGATCATGACCTTGTTCGCGGCACCGTGATTGACGCCGAGCCAAAGCAAAGCCGCGAGTGGCACGCAGACATAATAGGCGGTGCGCTGCTCCAGGCAGAGCGGGCACGGCGCCAGCCCCATGCCGTACTGAAAGAAGAAGAAACCGCAAATCGTCAGCGCGCCGATGACGGTGACGGCCCCGGCGGCGGTGAGTTGCGGCTCGCGGCGGGCTAAAGCGAGATAATCCGTCGTCATGCGTCTGCCTTACACCCCACGCCAGTCTATTGAGATTGGTGCCCTGGCGCACTCGAACTAACGACAGAAACCCATATTTACGGCGTTTTGTAGTCGTGTGATTCGGGCTCTACTCACATGTCTACTCATATTTTTGTTCGCGGGGGCGCAAACTAGTCTGCGGCTTTTTCGGCCTTTTCCGCGTTTTTGACGATGTCACCGGGGACCATAACAACCCCTTTCAGAATTTTCCGCCAATCCTTTTTGTGTCGAAGGAGAAATTCAAGGTCCATTGAAAAATGCTTGAATTCTTCTTTTTGCGCATCCTTCATGATGGCGCGAGCGGCTGCATCCTTCTCAAGAGATAGGCGCTGTTCGTACCAACCGATAGCTTCAGCCTCCTCAATGAGCCCGGTAATCATCCGCGCGAAGGTGCGTGTTTTCTGAGAAAGCTGCTCAGCTGGCTCGTGATACTGCTCGGTGGTCATGATTGATTGCTCTCGTTAATTTTGGAGTAGGTTCAGACTGCGAGCGACAATTACTTGGTCGCTAAAGTAGATTTGGCGAACACACAATCACTATTTCGGTTGCCGCTCGCTCAGCGTCGTTCATCGAATGCTAAAAGCTCTCCCTTGTAGGCTTCCGAATGAGCTATTTCTTGGATTTTCTCTTCGGTAAGTCGTTTGCCCTCGTCCACGATATCGAACGGAACTCCCTCGTCATCTATCCATATTCTAACAGCCTCAAAGAGCGACAATTGCTTAGACCCGCCAATCTGATTGGGAGTTGGGCTTCTTGTGGTTACTGGAAAAATAATTACCTGCTTTTGCAAATTCATCCGTCGGCTTCGGTCGCGCGAATCACATAATCAGTTATGCGGCTGGACTATCGGCCTTGACGAATATTGCTAATCGCCGGATTTCACAAAGTCCGGACACCACAATGTAGCGCATGACGCCGATCACATCTTTCATCGAGATGACCGCCTACCTGCCGCCCGCGATGCCGGGATATTGCTCGCCTTTCAGAAGCCGCGCCAAATGCGCGGTGTTGGAGGCGAGCATCTCGTTCCACTTCGCCACGACCTTGGGCGCTTTCTTGAATTCCTTGTATTCCTTCGAGCCCATGGCTTCGCCGACCCAATAAGTC
>DASRLF010000050.1:0-38397 GCA_035648555.1 Pseudolabrys sp. | reverse complement strand
GCCGCCGCCGGCATTGCCATGGCGACGATAAACATGAGCGCCAGCGCTCCGGCGATCAGCCGCAAATGCGCAAAAACTTTCGCCATGTATTCTCTCCCTCAATACAATTATTCTTCAGCGGCGAAACCGGCGGCGCGGTTTCCCACACCGCCGCTGCAATCAGGTTGCGATCGTCTCGTGATAAGCGGTTTTCCAGCCCCAGGCACCGGAGCCGTAGCCGCGCTTGGCGACGCGCTCCTTGTAGATTTGCGCGATGACGTCGCTATCGCCCGCGAGAAGCGACTTGGTCGAGCACATCTCGGCGCACAGCGGCAGTTTGCCTTCGGCCAGCCGGTTGGCTCCGTATTTTTCGTACTCTTCCTTGCTGTTGTCGGGCTCCGGGCCGCCGGCGCAGAAGGTGCACTTGTCCATTTTGCCGCGCGAACCGAAGTTGCCGACCTTGGGATATTGCGGCGCGCCGAACGGACAAGCGTAGAAGCAATAACCGCAACCGATGCAGATGTCCTTGGAGTGCAGGACGACGGCGTCGACGGTTGTGTAGAACGCCTCGACCGGGCAGACCGCCGCGCAAGGCGCGTCGGTGCAGTGCATGCAGGCCATCGAGACCGAGCGCTCGCCCGGCTTTCCGTCATTGAGCGTGACGACGCGCCGGCGGTTGATGCCCCACGGCACCTCGTGCTCATTCTTGCAGGCGGTGACGCAAGCGTTGCATTCGATGCAGCGATCGGCGTCGCAGAGGAATTTCATACGTGCCATGGTCGTTGCTCCTTATGCCGCTGCAATCTGGCAGAGGGTGACTTTGGGTTCTTGCATGCCCGTCGCCGGGTCGTAGCCGTAGGTCATGATCGTGTTGGCGCTTTCGCCGAGCACATAAGGGTCGGTGCCCTGCGGATATTTGGCGCGCAGGTCTTCGCCCTGGAACCAGCCGCCGAAGTGGAACGGCATCCAGGCGACGCCCTTGCCGACGCGCTCGGTGACCAAAGCTTTCACCTTGGCCTTCGAGGCGTTCTCGGCGCCGGTGACCCAGACCCAGCCGCCGTCCTTGATGCCGCGATCGGCGGCGTCGGACGTGTTGATCTCGATGAACATGTCCTGCTGCAGCTCGGCCAGCCACTTGTTGGACCGGGTTTCCTCGCCGCCGCCTTCGTATTCGACCAGCCGGCCGGACGACAGGATGATCGGGAACGACTTGGCAATTCCCTTGTCCACCGCGGCCTTCTGCACTGAGAAGCCGATATTCGGCAGCCGGAACTGCTTGGCGTCCGGCAAGGTCGGGTACTTGGCGACCAGGTCGATGCGCGGCGTATAGATCGGCTCGCGGTGCACCGGGATCGGGTCCGGCAGACCGAAGGCGTTCATGCGCGCCTTGCCATTACCATACGGAATACAACCGTGTTTCAAGGCGACGCGCTGGATGCCGCCCGAAAGATCGAGCGACCAAGACACCGCGTCCGGCGTGGTCGGATTGACCTTGTTGATCACCGCCATCTCGGCTTCGGTCAGGTCCGTGTCCCAGCCGAGTTTTTTGAGCACCGCCAAAGTGAACTCGGGATAACCGTCCTTGATATCGGAGTCCTTGGAATAGGACCCGTCGGCCAGCAGGCTGACCTTCACGGTCGTTCCGTCCGGCCTTTTCTCCTCGCGTTCGAGACCGAAGCGGGGGCGGAAGCAGCCGCCGCCGTCCATGGCGGCGAGGTTGGTGTTGTAGAGCAGCGGCGTTCCCGGATGCTTGACCTCCGGCGAACCCCAGCACGGCCAAGGCAGGCCATAATAGTCGCCTTTGTTCGGACCCGACGCCGCGCGTTGGGTGAGCATGTCAAAATCGGCCTGATGGGCCATATGCGACTTCAGGCGCTCCGGCGACTGACCGCAATAACCGGTGGACCAGCTACCGCGGTTCATTTCGCGGAGAATGTCCTCGGCGACCGGCAGGTTGTTCTCGACCTTGATGTTCTTGAACATCTGGTCGGCGAAGCCGAGCTTCTTGGCGAGGAGGTACATGACTTCGAGATCGTCCTTCGACTCGAAGATCGGCTTGACGATCTGCTCGCCCCACTGCAGCGCGCGATTGGAGGCGACGCGCGAGCCCTTGCATTCGAACTGGGTCGCGACCGGCAACAGGTACATGCCATCTTTGCGGCCGGCTTGAACCGCGAGCGAGGCCCAAGTGGTGGGATGCGGATCGGCGACGACCAGAAGATCGAGCGCCTTGAGCCCTTTCATCGACTCCGGAATGCGCGTGATGCTGTTGCTGGCATGGCCCTGCACGATCATCGCCCGGACATTGTCCTTCTGGGCGACCTGATCTTTCGGCAAGATCACCGCGTCGAACCAGCGCGTGAGGGGGATTCCGGGCGTCTCCATGATTTTTTTATCATCGAAGCGGCCGAGCAGATAGTTGTAATCGGTCTCCCAAACGCGCGACCAGTGCTTCCACGCGCCTTCGACCAGCCCGTAGTAGAACGGCAGCGTCACGATATCGAGGCCGACGTCGGTGGCGCCCTGCACGTTGTCATGGCCACGGAAAATGTTTGCGCCGGTGCCCGGAGCACCGACATTGCCGGTGAGCAGCAGCAAAATGCAGCTCGCCCGCACATTGGCGGTGCCGACGGTGTGCTGGGTCTGACCCATGCACCAGATCAGCGTCGAGGGCTTCTCGGTCGCGAACATCTTGGCGACGCGCTCGAGCTGCGCGCCGGGAACGCCGGATACACGCTCGACTTCCTCAGGATTCCACTTTTCCATTTCCTTGCGCGTGTCCTCGAAACCATAGACGCGCTGCTTGATGAATTCCTTGTCCTCCCAGCCGTTCTTGATGATGTGCCACATCATCCCATAGAGCACCGGGATGTCGGTGCCGGGACGCAGCCGCACGTATTCGGTGGCATGCGCGGCGGTGCGCGTCAGGCGCGGATCGATGACGATGAAGTTCGCCTTGTTGAGCTCCTTGCCTTCCAGCAAATGCTGCAGCGACACCGGATGCGCTTCCGCCGGATTGCCGCCCATGATGACCTGGGTCTTGGCGTTGCGGATATCGGTATAGCTGTTGGTCATCGCGCCGTAGCCCCAGGTGTTGGCCACGCCGGTGACGGTGGTCGAATGGCAGATGCGCGCCTGGTGGTCGGTATTGTTGGTACCCCAGTAAGCGCCGAGCTTACGGAACAGATACGAGCCTTCGTTGGTCATCTTGGCCGAGCCCAGCCAATAAACCGAATCGCCGCCGGACTTCTCGCGGATCGCGGTCAGCTTGTCGCCGATTTCGTTGACGGCCTGGTCCCACTTGATGCGGGTCCATTCGCCGTTCACGAGCTTCATCGGGTATTTCAGGCGGCGTTCGCCCATCACCAGTTCGCGCACCGAAGCGCCCTTGGCGCAATGCGAACCGCGATTGATCGGCGAATCCCAGCTCGGCTCCTGGCCGATCCAGACGCCGTTCGATACTTCGGCGGTGACGGTGCAACCGACCGAGCAATGCGTGCAGAGGCTCTTGCGGATGGTGACCGCGGCGCCCTTGGCGGCCGGCGGGCCGGCTTTGGCCTTGCGCACGCTGGCGAGCGGCAAGGCACCCAATGTCGCGAGGCCGCCGGCGGCAAGACCCGACCGGCGCAGGAAGCTGCGGCGATCGAGGCCGTTGTCGTTGTAACTGGCGAGGGCGGAAAGCATTCCGCGGCGTGCCTGGCGTTCCGTTCTTTTAATCAGCACGGGCGTTCTCCCTCAGCTCGGATAACGGTTGACGCGGTAATAAGTCTTCACATCGGCGGAGTCGGTCTTGTAACGGGCCTTGCGCTTTTCATCGTTGTTCTCGGAGTCCGCCTTCGCTTCGCTGACAAGGACGGCGGGGGCCGCCGCGATACCGGCGCCGGCGCCGAGCGCGCGCAGGAAATTGCGGCGGGCAAGGTTGGCTTTAGGTTCTGTTTTCATCGCCAGTCCTCCTTGAAGACTTGTTCATTCGCCCGGGGGCTTTAGCTCGATAACGCGAAAGCCTCCGATTCAATAACTGTGAAGACCCGGCCTAAAGTTCCGACGCGTCGGTAGAAATTCGCATTCTCGGCGCGTTCCAGATCGGCGAAGAAGCGGCCGAGCCAGGGCGCCAGATGTTTTCCGAACAATTGGCGGTCGGCGCCGGCTGGCGCCGGGAACTGTCCCCCGGCAATGCCGGACATGATCTCGCACGAGATGGCGGCGTGATCTTCCGACTCGTATTGACCCTCGGCACGCTCGATACCGAGCGCGGCTAGATCTTCGCGCAACCGCGCCAGCGGCCGCTCGTGCAGGAACCCGGCGATATAATAGGAGCCGTAAGGCATCAACTCGCCGCGGCCGACCCCGATAAACAGATTGAAGAACTCGCGTTCGACGCGGCTGGCGTCGATGCTGCCGGCCGCCTCCGCGAGCGCGACATGCGCCATGCCGAGCGGCGTCGGGTCGCCGCGCAATTTCGCAAGCCGTTGCAGAAGTTGCGCGTCCGGCGCGCGCGCCAGCAAGGCCGCGAGCAGCGCGTATTCCTGCGCGCGGGCCAGATCGGTTTCATCGACGCCGGTCGCTTGATTGTTCTCGCCGTAAAGATCGGGCCGCAGGATCGCGCGCGCGACGCCGGTCAGCGCTTCGACGGTCAGAACCCGCTCGGCCGGGACGCGCGACCAATTCGACACCGACGGCTGGGAAATCCCAATACGGCGCGCAAGCTCGGTGACGCCACCGGCCGCACGGATCGCTTCCTGGAGTCCCCGATCTGTCACGTCGTTTCGCTTCCCTCGCCGGTTTTTTGTTGTCGGTTTTTTTGGGCGCGACCGGCTCGAAATAGCCAGTTCAGAACCGTTAAAAGTTAGGCCCTCAGGGAATAGAGGGTCAATAGCCGGAGGCTATAAGCCTGATCATTATTTGGGGAGCGCGCCGCCGTGCCCACGCGGGCGAGACGGTGGGAGGTCTTCCCGGTTGTCCGATTCATTTTGAGGTGCAGCATCATCTTCGCGACACGGCGCGAATTCTTTTTCGGGAGCGGCGAGCTCTGCTTCCAGCGCCGGCTGATCTTGCGACAACTGAGGCGCCGGCTCGGAAACAACAGCAGCCGGCGGCACTTGCCCGGTATCCGGTAAGGCGGCGAGCTGGCGCGGCGCGGCGGTTTCTTCGCGCGGGCCGCCGATCACCCGCGCCAGCAATTGGGCGACCTCGCTGGCATCGATCGGTCCAAAACCCGGCATCGCGGTGGGATCGTTGAAGTCCCACCCGTTCTCGACCAGGCCAACGAAGTCGCGAATCGCCGGATCGGAGGACCAGGCGCGGCGCAGCGCCGCCCGCGATAGGTCCGGCGGAACCCCTGGCTGCAAAAACGCGCGGATGTCCGATTCGGCCGTGATCGATTCGACCGGCGGCAGGCTGGCGGGGTCGAAGGCGGTTTCCGCGGCCGGCGGTTTCGCCTCAACGGGCTCGGGCGCGCCAGCGGTCTTGTTCGCCTCGCCGGGCGCGGGCTCGTCGGCGCCGTCGCGTTTGCGCCGCGACCATCGATCGAGAAAGTTTACCGGATCGCTCATAGCTGCTCTTCGTCGGGCGTTGAGATACGCCGCCCGAGCGCTTCGGGATCGGCGCGATCGCGTTGCCGTTTCGAGAATGCCCGCTCGACATGGTGCTCGGCGACAAAATCCGCAACCGCTCGCTGGATTGCTTCCGGCATCGGCACGGTGTCGACCAGGTCGTTGCCGGCTTCCGTCATGGCTTCGCCCTCGGCCGGATCGGCCGTCACCAGCAGCAACGCATAGGGCATTTTTTCTTCGCTCGGCCGCAA
Organism: Pseudolabrys sp.; assembly: GCA_035648555.1. Lineage (GTDB taxonomy): Bacteria > Pseudomonadota > Alphaproteobacteria > Rhizobiales > Xanthobacteraceae > Pseudolabrys. Next base: position 32,615 of record DASRLF010000050.1, on the reverse strand, counting down.
CACCACCCACAGCAGTGGCGCGCCGCTCATCACGTTGCCGCGGTAGTTTTCCGTCTCGGTCCGATGCAGTTCGATGTCGGCCACGCCGGCGAAAAATGTCGCCCGCTCGCCGTCGTCGGAAAGCTTGGTCCACGGCGGCATCGCCGGTGCACCGCTGAGCGCGCTGACCGGCCGCCATAGGAAATCGCCCCACGGACTGGCGCTTTTGCTGCGCTCGACCACGACGCCGACCGTGATGGTTTGCAGCGGGACCGCGATGTTCAACCGACCGCCTCCAGATGCCTGATGGGAAGACCTGTGATGAGATTCTGCGGCTTCATACGGATGGTTTTGTCGCCGGTCATCGCCAAAATCAGATAGACCGGCTCGCCTCTGACCTTGTCGAGCATGATCGAGGGATCGCGGAAGGTGAGCGCGAACAGCCCGATCACCGCCGACATCGCCGTCTCGTCAATGTCATCGCCGTTCCACAACTTGTCGCCGATGCGGGTGGCGTCGGCGTCGAGCCCGACATACCAGGTGAGCGGCGCATCGCGCAGCGCGGTGAGCGGCTCGATCGCCACCTCGACGCCGAGTACGTGCGCGATCCAGCGCCGCATCGCCTCGGCCAGCGCGACCAGCCCGGCGCGCCCGCCGGTCAGATCGAGCGCCATGTCGAAACGGTCGCTGCGCTCCCAATAGCTGCCGGCGTTGTCATCATTGAGAATGTCGATCTGGGCTTCGGCCGGAATTCCCAGCATCGATACCAGCGGCGTCACCGGCGAGGTATTGACGCCGCCGACGGTCTCCTCGTCGGCGGCGACGAGCGATCCTTCATGCATGGTGGCGCGCTGGGTGCGGAAGAACATTTCGGCGGCGCGCACCACGCGTGCGTCGGTCACGCCATCGAGTGCGTTGCGCAGGATCACGTGCACCAACTGGCTGATGAACAGCGGCGGCGTCTTGCCGAGACCGTTGCGCACCAGGTCGGCATAGGCGGCTTCCAGCGTCTTATGCCGCAAGATACGATCGCGGAATTCGATCAGCATCTGCCAGTTCTCGCGCGCGTCGGCATCCGTGATGGCCGCGATGTCGGATGCAGCGACGGCCATGCGCGGATTGGCCAGCAGCGCGGCATGCAACGTGCGCTCGACCGCGCAGGCTTCGGGCGGCGGGATCAGCTCCGGCCGTGCCAGATAGACTTTGAGGAATTCATCGGTAACCTTGAGCCCGCCGCCGTCGTCGCGGTCCAGCAGATGGTGGCCGCAGGAGAGCCAGAAGTCGTTCATTTGCGCTCCCGCTCGGCCATGCCGATCAGATCGACGGTTTCGCCGGGCTGCTCGTCTTCGCCCTCGACCTCGAGGAACGAGAAGGCGCGCGCCGGCTTTTGGCCGTCGCGCGGGCGCAGCGTGCGGAAAGTTTCGCGCACCTCGCCGTTATCGAACGAGCGGTGCACGGCCACCAGCGTGTCGTGCGGCTGGCTACACAGCGTCTCGGCGAAGGCGACTTCTTCTTCCGCCGCGGCATGCGCTTCGGTGAGTGTCGGCGCGCCGAAATTCGCGACCAGTTGCTGCGCCAGCGTGTCGACCACAGCTTGCCGATCGCCGTCGCTTGCCTCGACGATCTGCACCAGTGTCGACCAGCCGAGCGAAGCGACGCCGAGAAATCCGCCGCGGAATGCCGAGCGGGCCTTGCCCTCGAGCGCCGCGGCATCGCGATCCCAGAACACGAAGGCGCCGGACACCGCCCACTCGCCGGGCTCGGCCGCCTTCCCGAACACGAAGGTGTCCGACACGTCGAGCCGTATGGTGCGCAACAGTTTCACGTGCGCGGGCCTTTCGCGACCGGATCGAACCACGACGGCGTGGCCAGCTTGGCCAAAAATTTCTTGCGCTCGACTTCCGCCTTGCCCATGCGGCAGATCAGCAGATCGCCGTAGTCGTCGATGTCGCGGCGCACACCCGCCTCGGCCGGCAGCCGCTCCAGATAGCTGCGCGCCACCACGTTAAAGCCGTGCTCCTGCCAGGCATCGAGTGCGACCATGAAATGGCGCGCAAAACTTTCCACGACATGATCGGACATGGCGTCGGTGAAACCTTCCTCCTCCAGCGCGGTGACCAGCGGGTTCAAGCCCGGCTCGGCGCTCATCGACACCGTTCGGATCATGGCGCCGAACACCAGCCAGGACGGTGTCTCGTCCTCGCGCGTACCTTTCGGCCAGGCGAGGCGGCCGCCGCCCACCACGCCATGATTGACCAAGATCGAATCCGGCCAGTCGATAGTGATGGCGGTTTCCGGCTGCGCGTGCGCTGTGAGCGCATCGGCCAGCGCCGCCATGCCGGCGTAAAACGCGCGCCGCGCCTGTGCCAGCGGCTCGTCCGGCTCCAGCACCACGGCGAATTCGGCAAGGTCGAAGCGCCCAACATAGACCAGCGTGCCGGCGCCCTGCTCGGCCGCAATCGACGCGGCATGCGCGAACGCATCGCCCAACTCGCGCAGGCGCACCAGCGTGAACGGCGGCGGCAGCATCAGTTCCGTGGCTAGCGCGCTTGCCCGCGTGTCCAGCGGCATTTCCCCTCGCTGTTATTTTCTCTTTAAAATACCTATAATTATAGCCGCGAGGGGTCCCAAGGCCCAGTCCCGCGGCCGCGGGGGTTAGGTGCGAAAGCGACGCAATCAGCGGGCCTTTCGCCGTCAAAACGCGGGCCAGCGAAGTAAAGGGTAAGTGAGCCGGATGGCCGAACGGCCGCGCAACATCCTGATCTGTTCCTGCGAAGACAGCATGCCGCTTAATGGCGAGGCGGTACGCAAGGTCTGCCGCGGCGCCGATGTCATCGAAGGCCGACAGCTTTGCCGCGCCGAGCTCGAACGCTTTCGTAAAGTCGCGGCGGGCGGCGAGCCGATGGTGGTGGCCTGCACGCAGGAAGCGCCGCTGTTCGAGGAAGCCGCCGGCGCGATCAAAGACAGCGGCGCGATGACATTCGTGAATATCCGTGAGACTGCCGGCTGGTCGAAGGACGCCAAATCGGCTGGTCCGAAAATGGCGGCGCTGATCGCGATGGCGGCGGAGCCCGCGTCCAACACCGGCTTCGTTCCGCTGAACAGCGAGGGCGTGACCCTAATTTACGGCAAGGACGAGAAGGCAATCGAAGCCGCCAATCTGCTGAAAGACCAACTCGACGTCACCGTGCTGATCAAGCCGCCCGGCGCCATGACACCCCTGCGGGTGACTGAGTTCCCGGTGGTGAAGGGCAGCATCCGGCAGGCCAAAGGCTACCTCGGCGCTTTCGAATTGACCGTGGACGACTATGCCGCGCCGGCGCCGTCCTCACGCGGCGAGCTGGCGTTCGGGCCGGCGCGCAATGGCGCGACCTCGCGTTGCGACATCGTGCTCGATGTTTCGGGCGGCGCGCCGTTGTTCCCCGCGGCCGATCTGCGCGACGGCTATCTGCGCGCCGATCCGGGCGATCCGGCCGCGGTGCTGCGCGCGGTGCTCAAGGCGCGCGATCTCACCGGTACCTTCGACAAGCCGCGCTACATTATGTTTACCGAGGATTTGTGTGCGCATTCGCGCAGCAAGATCGTCGGCTGCCGCCGCTGCCTCGATCTCTGCCCGACCGGCGCGATTTCGCCCAACGGCGATCACGTTGCGATCAATCCGCAGATTTGCGCCGGCTGCGGACAATGCGCCGCCGCCTGCCCAACCGGCGCCGCGGCCTACGCGCTGCCGCGATCCGACGCACTGCTGAACAAATTGCGCGCGCTGCTTGGCGCTTACCGGGAATCTGGCGGCAAGCAGGCGGTGGTGATGTTTCACGACGCCGAGCACGGCGGCGAATTGATCGACGCGCTGGCGCGGCACGGCGACGGATTGCCGGCGAACGTGCTGCCGGTACAGGTCAACGAAATCACGCAAATCGGTCTGGAAGCAGTCGCGGCGGCGTTCGCCTACGGCGCCTCGGCAGTGCGTTTCGTCAACCGCGCTAAGCCACGCCACGATCTCAGCGGCCTCGCCAAGACCATCGCGCTGGCCGAGCCGATCCTGTCCGGCCTCGGCTTTGCCGGGGCGCGCGTTGTCACCATCGACACCGACGATCCCGATACGCTGGACGAAAACCTGCGCGCCATCGCGCCGATAGATGGCGCGGCCAAGCCCGCGACTTTTGCCGCCGCCGGCCTCAAGCGTGACGTCATGCGGCATGCCTTGCGCGAACTGCATGCGGCGGCGCCCGTGCCGGCCGACATCATCGTGCTGCCGCAGGGCGCGCCGTTCGGCACGATCGAGGTCAATGTCGAAGGCTGCACGCTGTGCCTGTCATGCGTGTCGGCTTGCCCGACCGGCGCACTGAGCGACGATCCCGAACGGCCGACATTGCGTTTTGCCGAGGACGCTTGCGTGCAATGCGGGCTGTGCGAGGCGACCTGCCCGGAGAAAGTCATCACGCTGAAGCCGCAGATCGATTTCCGCGCCGCCACCGCGATGGCCCGCATCATCAAGCAGGAAGCGCCGTTCGAGTGCATCCGCTGCGGCAAGCCGTTCGGCGTCAAGAGTTCGGTCGAGCGCGTGGCCGCCAAGCTCGAAGGCAAACACTGGATGTTCAAGGATTCCAAGAAACGGCTCGACGTCGTCAAGATGTGCGCAGACTGCCGCGTCAACGTCATGGCGGAGGAGAATTTCGATCCGTTCGGCGCGCCGCAGCGTCCGAAGGTACGCACCACCGACGATTATCTGCGCGAGCGCGAGCAGAAGGGAGAAACTTAAGTCACTTCTTACTGGTGACCCGCCCAAGAAACTCCACCAGCGCCTGGCGCTCTTCCGGTGAGCCGATCTTCTGTTCCGGCATCTTGGTGCCGGGCGTGTAGGCCATCGGACCGACCTCGAACATTTTTGCCACCGTGTCCGGCGTCCACACGATGTCCATGTGCTTGAGCGCGTCGGAATAATGATAGCTGGGCAGCGTCGCGATTCTGCGGCCGAAAATTCCGGCGAGGCTCGGGCCCGACTTGTTGCCTTCGTCCGGCGAGAGCGTGTGGCAGGCGACGCAGGCGCGGAACACCCGCGCGCCGGGATCGCCAGCATAAGCCGCCAGCGGGTCGTCGGGCGCGCCGACCACCACAGCGCCGATCGGCTCGCCGCTGACCGCGTCCCAGCGGCGGATGGTGCGGTCGGCGCCGCCGGTCAACAGCGTACGGTTGTCGGGAAAGAACGCCACCGACCAGACCGGCAGGCCGGGGCCGACCAGCGTGTGTTCGAGCTTGCGCGCCTTGCGCTCGATGATCGCGACCGAGCCGCGGATGCCGGCAGCGGCGACCAGCGTGCCATCGTACGAGATCGCCAGCGCGATCACCGGCGTCGGCGAGGCCTGTACGTCGCCGCGCAGGTCGCCCTGCGGCGACAGAAAATAAACCTTGCCGTCGGCGCCGGCGGTAGCAATCTCGCCGTCGGGCGCGACCGCCACGGTGTTGAGCGGGCTCGGCAGATTGTGAACGCTCACAGAGCCGTCGCTGACGCGCCAGATGCGCAGCGTCGCGTCGTAACCGGCGCTTACCAGTTCGCCGCCGTCGGGCGAGAACGCGACGCCGTTGACGTTCTGGCTGTTGCCTTCCAGCACGCGCGGCGCGCCGCCAGTAAGCGGCCAAATGCGGACCGAGTGATCCCACGACCCTGAAGCGAGCATCGTGCCATCCGGCGATACCGCGAGCGCAGCGATCGGGCCGCCGTGGCCGTCGAGCACTTTGTCGGGCTCAGGGTTTCCTGGCGTCCAGATCGCGATATGCGCGTCGGCGCCGCCGGTGACGATGCGGCCGTCCTTGAGCCAGACGACCGCGTTCACCGCACCATCGTGGAAACGCATCACCTGCTCGGCAACGTTTCGCTCAAGCGACCAGCGGATCGCCGAGGTGTCGAAGCTGCCCGAAACAGCGCGGCTGCCGTCGGACGAAATCGCTAGCGCACGCACCGGCCCGCCATGGCCGCGCAACTGTGCCTGTGCCGCGCTCACACCGAACGCGAGCAGCAACACCATGACGCACAGGCGTTTAGTCATCCGCAGGTTTCATGCCGAGCGCGCTGATGCGCTCGCGAGTCGCGGGCTCGCGCAGCGCGGCGAGGAAGGCCTGCACCGCCGGCCGCTGCGAGCGGCTCTCGACCACGAGAAAATCATAGTGTTCCGGCGACACCGGCAGAAAGCCCAAGCCGTAGAGTTTCGCCACCGGCTCGATGGCGAGGCCCCAATCCGCGCGGCCTCGCGCGACGCTTGCTGCAACCGCGTTGTGCGATTTCGGCTGGTTGGCGTAGCCGGGCGGCCGCGCGCCACCAAGCAACTTATCGATCAGCACGCGCGTGCCGGCGCCAGCATTGCGGTTGACCATCAGCGCGGTTTTATCGGCCAGCGCCACCTTCAGCGCGTCCTGCGCGCCGCGGCCCTCGAAGCGTTTGTCGCCGGGCCGGAACAAGATGCCCTGCATGCGCTGCCAGCCGCGCACCAGCCGCAAGCCGTCAGTCGCCAGATGCACATTATAGTGTCCGCTCTCCGGATCGATCAGATGCACCGGCGCGATGTCGCATTCGCCGCGGCTCGCCGCCGCCACGCCGCCGAGGCTACCGACAGCCAGCGTGCGCGCCGACATGCCGCGCTCGGCCAAGGCGCCGACCACGACATCGAGCGCGACGTCGTGGCTGCCCATGATCACCAGGTCGGGCGCATGCGCGGCGCTGCCGATCAGCGTCACCTGCACTTTGCTGTCGGCATCGAGCGCTGACATCAGCGCGTCGATCTCGAGAAAGCCGTCGGCCTGCGAGAAGCTGGTGACCGAGCCGGAGCCCTTGCCGATCGGAAACGCCACCGGGCCGTCTTCACTCTCGATCAACGACACCAGGACGAATTCCTTGCGGCCGAGCTCGGAGGCAATGCGCAGCGGCACGCGCGCTGTTAGCGTTTCGGCTGCTTCCGGCGGCAGCCCGGCGCGGGCGCGGATCACCGGCGCGACGAAAGCGTGAAACGTAAAGATCGCCGAGGTCGGGAAGCCGGGCAGAACCACGATCGGTTTGTCGCCGATGACACCGAGACAGAGCGGCTTGCCCGGTTTGAGCGCGACGCCGTGCACCAGGATGCCGGGCTTGCCGAGGCGCGAGACTACGCCATGCGACAAGTCGCCGGCGCCTTTCGAGGTGCCGCCCGAGAGCACTACCATGTCGCTTTGCGCCAGCGCCGCACGCACGGCTTTTTCCAGCGCCGCCGCGTCGTCGGGAAACGCGCCCAAGGCCAGCGCGTCGCCGCCGGCCTCGGTGACGGCGGCGGCGATGATCGCGCCGTTGCTGTCGTAGACGCCGGCCGGATTGAGCGGCTTGCCGGGCTCGACCAACTCATCGCCGGTGGACAGCACTGCTACTTTCGGCCGCCGCACCACGTCGATGTCGCTAAGTCCGCACGCCGCCAGCATGCCGATTTCGCGCGAGCCGATGCGCGTGCCGCGCCGCAACAGTGTTTCGCCGCGCGCGATGTCGGAGCCGGCGTAGGAGATAAATTGCCCAGGCGCGGCGGCGCGGCGCAGCTCGATCCTTGGTGCGCCGTCGGCGATCAGTTCGGTCTGCTCGATCATCACCACCGCGTCGGCGCCGCGCGGAATGACGCCGCCGGTGGCGATCGCGGTCGCAGTGCCGGGTGCAACCTCAAGCGCGGGCGCGTCACCGCAGGCGATCACCTCGGCATTGAGACGGAAGATTTTTGGGGTACCATCGCCGGCGCCAACGGTGTCGGCCGCGCGCAGCGCGAAGCCGTCGACGTTGGAGCGGTCGAACGGCGGCGCATCGACCGCGGCCACTACATCATGCGCCAGCACCCGCGACAGCGCATCCGCCAGCGTGACGCGCTCGCCCGGCAGCGGCGACAAATCGAGATGTTTTTCGAATCGCACGCGCGCTTCCTCCGCCGACACGACATCGAGAAACTGCTCTTGGCGCGCAGCCGCGCGCACCCGCGCCAGCAGTTCGGCGTCCTCGCTCGATTTGGTGTTGCGCTGCTCGGTCACGGCCACGCCCTCACCTGCACCAGCGAACCGGCGGCAAAACCTTCGCTGTCGGCCGGCACCAGGATCCAGCCATCGGAACGCGCCAATGACGACAGCGGCAGATATTTCGCCGCCAGTGGCTCGAATTGGTCGGCATTGCGGCGCACCGGCACCACCTCGGCCAAACCAACCGTCGACGTGACCTTGCGCGCCAGCGGCAAGGTCTCGCCCGCCTCATGTTCGTTCACCTTGGCCGCCGCCAGGCGATCCAGCATGCGGCGCCCGACCGTGAGCCAGACCGCCAGCGCCGCATCGAGCCGTCCCGGCAGCAGCAGCACTGGCCGCTGCCCGACAAATCCGAGCGCGGCGGTTTCGCCGGGGGTGAGCGCCATGCCGTGCACGGCGAGGCTGCCCTCGCGCGCCAGCGTGCGCACACTGGCGTCGTTGCGGCCGCTACCGGTACCGCCGATCGCCACGATGGCGTCGGCGGTTTCCGCCGCCAGCACGCCGTTGAAATCGCGGCCAGCCTCGTCCAGTTTTACCACGCCGCCACGCCGTTCCATGTCGCTCGCCACCAGCCGCGCGGCGGCGACGATCACGCCGCTGCCGCGCAGCGGCACGACGCGGATACGCGGTTCGCGCACGGTGACACGCGTGCGGCCGGCGCAGTTGAGCGCGGCCATGTCGGTAGCACGCAGCCGCTCGCCGGCGTAACGCAGCGGAATGCCCGGATCGCTGTCGCCGCCAGCCGCCAGCACGCCATCACCAGGGCTGACCGTCACCAGTACCTCGGCGCTGTCCTTGGTCACTTTCACCGCGTCGAGCGCCGCCACACTGTCGGTACCGGGCGGCATCGCCTGGCCGGCCTCGACGCGGTGCGGCGTCGTCATCAGTTGCAGCGGCGCATAGCCGCCGGCGCCCAACGTGTCGTCGGCGGCGAGCGCCCAGCCGTCCTGCAGGGCCATTGCCGAACTCGGACGCGTCGGCGCGGTCGCGTCCGAGGCGAGCACGCGCCCGGCGGCGGCGGCCACGTCGATGGTGCGCTGCGTGACCGGCTTCACGTCCGAATCGAGTGTCGCCAGCACCTCGGCGAGCGGCGTCAGCCGGGTAATGGTCTGTATAGTGTCGGACGCCGGAGCCATGTTCGGGTGCTTGACCTTGTGGGGTTCGGAATATTCAGTCTAGCCCAACGGAGCGGCGGATATAACGAGGCTTTTCAAGCGATTATGACCGAAAAAACGATGAATCTCCGCGGTTTGAAATGCCCGCTGCCGGCGCTGCGGGTGCGCAAGATGCTGTCCGGTTTGAAATCGGACGATGTGATCGTGGCGGAGTGCACCGACCCGCTGACCGCGATCGATATTCCGAACCTGCTGCGGCAAACCGGCGACATGCTGGAAGGCAAGACCGAAGCGGACGGCCTGCTCATCTTCCGCATTCGCAAGAAATAGCGAAGGCCCGTCTTAGGCCACGCGCAACGCCGCCCGCCCGGTCACCTGCCCGCGCTCGACCAGATCGTGCACCGCTTCGGCTTCCTGCAGCGGCCGGGTGACGATGACCAGGGGCCAGACTTTGCCGCGCGCTACCAGATCGCACGCGTCCAGAATTTCGGCACGCGTGACATAACGGCTGCCCAGGATGGACTGCTCCTTCGTGAGTATGTCGCGCGCCGGAACGTTGAATGGCAGCGCGGCGCCACCGAGAATGACCAGGCGGCCGCGCTGGGCGAGCGACTTCATGCCGGCTTCCTGGGTCGCCGCGGTCGACACGTAGTCGATCACCACGTCCACGCCTTTGCCATGCGTGAGGTCGCGCAGCGCCTCGACCATGTCGCCGTCTTTCGGATTGACCACTTCGTCGGCGCCGGCTTTCCGGCAGGAATCGAACTTGTCGGCTGCGATATCGACGGCGATCACCCGCGCGTTCGCCCATCTCGCCATCATCACTTGGTGAATGCCGATACCGCCGCCGATCACCACGACGGTTTCGCCGCCTTTGATCGAGGCACGGCGCAACACCTTATAGGGGGTCGCCAGCGCGTCGGTGATGACGCCCATTTCGGCCGGATATTTTTTGTAATCGAGACCTTCAGGGTATTTGATGAAGATGTGCGCCGGCAGCTTGATGTATTCGGCGTAGCCGCCGTCGCATTCCAGACCGACATTGCCGACGTAGTTGTCGCACAGCGGCTCGAGCATCGACATGCAGTGACGGCAATGGCCGCAGTTGAGATAGAAGTATGACGTGACGCCGTCGCCTACCTTGAGCCCGGATACGCCGGCGCCGATCGCGACGATCTCCCCGGTGATCTCGTGGCCGATGATGCGCGGGAAATCGATTTTGCGGCGGCCGGCTTTGGCATGTTGGATGGTCAGTCCGGCGCCGCAGGTGATGACCTTGGCGACCGCGTCGCCCGGCCCCGGCGTCGGATCCGGCACCTGCGTCAATTCGAAAGCCGTGTTCGGCCCCCGCAACACCATCGCTTTCATCGACAGCACCCCTCGCGCTTTTTTACTTGCGCATGATCTTATCCGAAAACCGGTACCCATCCCCGCTCAAGCCGAGGACATGCTTTTCGGGATCATGCGCTTGCCATGTCATATCGATTGACCGACATTGGCGAAGCGGTTGGAAGCACGGGCGCAAAAATGATCAATGCAGCCATGGTCGGCCTGGGTCGCTGGGGCCAGACGGTGCTCGGTTCAATTCAAGGCAAGAGCGCGCGCCTACGTATTGTGCACGGCGTCACCAAAGAGCCCGAACTGGCGCGCGAATTGGCGGCCAAGCATGGCTTCCGGTTGTCCACCGATCTCAAGGACGCCATCGCCGACCCAGAGGTGCAGGCGATCCTGCTGGCGACGCCGCATTCGCTGCATGTCGAGCAGGTCCGCATGGTGGCTGCCGCCGGCAAGCCGGTCTGGTGTGAGAAGCCGCTGGCGTTGACGCGCGCCGAGGCTGAGCGCGCGGTCGCCGCCGTGCGAGCGGCCGGCGTGCCGCTCGGCAGCGGCAACAACAAACGCTGCTTCGCCTCGATGCGCGAACTCAAGCGCGTGGTGGACTCCGGCGAGATCGGCAAGGTGCTGCATATCGAGGGGCATTTCGCCAACGAGCACTCGACGCGCGTTTCCGGCGGCTGGCGCGACGATCCGGCCGAATCGCCGGGCGCCGGCATGACCGGCGCGGGGCTGCACGTGCTCGACGCTTTTGTGAATCTCGCCGGGCCGATCAGTTACGTCGACGCCCGCTCGATCGCCAAGAAGCCGCCGCCCGATCCGCGCGACGTGGTCGCCGTGCTGGTGGAGTTCGCGAATGGCGCCACCGGCGTACTCGGCACGGTGCGCGCAGCCCCAATGTTCTGGCGTGTACACGTGTTCGGCACCGACGGATCGGCGGAGGCGCGCGGCGAGGACACTTTGATCGTTTCAAAAATTGCCGGGCCGACCGAAGAACGCACATTTGAACACGTCGATTCGCTGCGCACGCTGCTGGAAGCCTTTGCCGACGCCTGCGAGGGCAAGGCGCCGTTTCCGGTGCGGCCCGAGCAAATGCTTGACGTGATCGGCGCCTTCGAGGCGACAATCGCCTCGCTCGCGCAGGGCAAGCCGGTGAAACTGGCGCGCTAGGCGGCCGCCAGCCGCCGCGCCACCTTCATGCGCTGCACGCTGTCGCCGGCGAGATGGCTCCAGATGATACTGTCGCGCACCAGCTTGTCGGTGTGGTGATCCATCACGCAGCCCTGCACGCCGCGCACGTCCATGTAGAGCTCGGTCACTTCCTGCACCACGTCGGTCGAATAGTTCATCGCCAGGCCGGCGTTGCAGGAATGGATTTTCATGTCGTGCTCCCAGGCCACCCGCATCACGAACGAGCGCAGCGCCTCGGTCAGCATGAACATCTTGTTGATCTGGAGCTGGACGTTCTGCTGCGCGAACAATATCTGACCGCCCTGCTTCGTGTCCTTGGCGTGTCGCATCGCGGTTTCACAGGCGTCGTCGCAAATACCGAGCGCGTTGGCGCACAATTCGAGGTCGCCGAAAATATCGCCACCGGTGGTGTCGCCGCCGCGACCGCCGGTCTTGCGCACCGCGCCGCCGACCTCGCCGACCACATTGGCGTGCGGCACGCGCGCGTTTTCGAAAATCATCTCGCCGTTCTGATAGAAGCGCCAGCCGCTTTTGTTGAACACCTTGCCGATGCGGAAACCCGGCGTGTCGCGCGGCACCAGGAACAAGGTCGTGCCCTGCTTGAGCGGCACCGTGTGATCGGTGCGCGCGTCGATGAAGAACAGCTTGCCGATCGGTGCATTGGCGATGAACGCCTTCTCGCCGTTGAGAATCCACTCGTCGCCCTTGCGCTCGGCCTTGAGCTTTAGCCCGGCCTTGATGTCGTCCGGCGGCAGGCGGTTGTCGGAGCCCGCGCTCGGCTCGGTGATGCCCTTGCCGAGAACGAAGGTGTCGTCGGCGACGAACGGCTTGAGAAAGCGCTCCTTCTGCTCCTCGGTGCAGGTCGCGGAAATCAGGTGGCTCCATTTCCAGTTCTGGCTGAAGGCTTTCGAAATTGCGCTGTCGGCTTTGGCGAGTTCGGCCATCACCAGCGCCTGCGTCACGAAGTCGGTACCGTGGCCGCCCCATTCTTTCGGCACCGCCAGTGTGCGAAAGCCGAGCTTGGAGCCTTTCTTGATGATGTCCCAGTCGAACGGTCCGTCCGCGGTCGGGATGGCGTCGCGTTGCAGCGAGATCGGACGGATCTCCTCCTCGGCGAATTTGCGCGCCGCCATCTGCCAGGAGCGCTGTTCGTTGCTCAGATTGAAGTCCATGGGAACACCCTCGCGTGAAAAGTTTTATTCCGCCGCCGGCGCCATCGCGCCGTTGGTCGCGCGCCGGTAGCCCGCCAGCACTTCGGCGATCCGCAGCTTGGCGTCGGAATTGCCGTCGCCCGAGTGCAGGCAGACGCGTGCGTCGTTCACGTATTTCTGCAGCGGCATGTCGCGCATCACGCCCATGGCGCCGAACACTTCCGCGGCATCCTTGACGGCTTTCAGCATCATCTCGGCCACAAAAACCTGCGTCATGGTGGTGAGCGGCAGATCGGACAGGCTGCGGTCGGCGATCGCCTCGGTGTGATCGGAGGCCCAGGCCGCCTGCCAGATCGCGGCGCGCGAGACTTGGAGCTTAATGGCGATTTCGGCAAGCTTGGTGGCGATAGCCTGATGCTCGATGATCGGGCGGCCGCCCTGCACGCGCAGATGCGCGTAGTCGAGCGCGGCTTCGTAGGCGGCGCGGCCGATGCCAAGGTTGAGCGCCTGGAAAAGCGGATTTCCGCGGCCGGGCATATCCGCGCCGGTCAGCAGCGCGGCAGCATCGCCACCCAGCAGATTGCCGGCCGGCACTTTGCAGTCCTTGAACGTGACGTCGCCGCAAGCGCCATGATGCCAAGCTTTCTCATGCGCCTGCACATTGAGGCCCGGCCCGTCCGCCGGCACTAGCAGCACACCGGCGCCCTTACCCGGGATATCGGCCAGCACCGCAAACAATCCGGCGACCGGCGCGTTGGCGACACCATGCGCGACGCCGTTGACGATGAAATCGCCGCCCGATTTCACCGCGACGATTTGCACCGTTGCTTCCGGCGGCACCGGACGGTGATAGTTCACGCCGAGCCGCGTATCGGTCTCGGCCCCGGCAAAAGCGAGATGAAAACGGTCGCCAGTCAGAAACTTCGGCAGAAACATATCGCGCTGCGCGTCGGTCATGGCGCGGTCGAACAGCAGATGCGCGAGCCGCGAGGTCTCCGACAGCACGCCGGCGATATCGGCGTCGCCCGCCGCCAGCTCCTCGGTGACGATGCATGACGTGAGCGCATCGGCGCCGGCACCGCCAAGCGCCTCCGACAAAGCGAGCGTGCGCAGGCCGAGCTGCGAAGCCGCGTCGATCTGCGCCGTCAACAGACTGCGGTCCTGGACATCGAGCCGGTCGGCCTTGGTTGCTGCCGGCTTGATCTCGCGCGTGACGAAGTCGCGCACGGTGTCGCGGATTTCCAGCTGTTCGGCGCTGAGATGAAGATTGTACATGACGCTTGTCCGTTCTCGTTCTTACGCTTTCGTTATTGCAGCACCGCTTCCGCGATGGCGTTTCCCATGTCCTGGGTGCTGGCTTTGCCGCCCAGGTCCTTGGTCAGATGTTTGCCTTGTGTGATCACTTTGTCGATCGCCGCCTGCATCAAGCCGGCAGCAGCGGTTGCTTTCGGTTCCTTGTGCTTGCGTCCGAGGTAGGCCATCAGCATCTGCCCCGACGCAATCATGGCATACGGGTTGGCGATGTTGCGGCCGGCAATATCGGGCGCCGAGCCGTGGGTGGCCTGCGCCATCGCCTGCTTCTCGCCGACGCAGAGCCCAGGCGCCAGACCTAGCCCGCCCACCAGACCTGCGCCGATATCGGTGAGGATGTCGCCGAACTGATTGCTGGTGACGACCACGTCGTATTGCTGCGGCGCCATCACCAGCTTCATCGAGATGGTGTCGATCATGGCCTCTTCGAATTTCACGTCCGGATAGTCGCGCGCCACCTTGCGACACTCCTCGGCGAACATGCCACAGGCCAGCCGGTAGACCGGCTCTTTGTGCGCGGCGGTGACTTTCTTGCGCGGCCGCGTGCGCGCGATCTCGAAGGCCTCGCGCGCGACCCGGTTCGATCCCTTGCGGGTGATGACGCGCATGGCGACGGTGATGTCGTCGTTCGGCCGGAATTCCGGCGCGCCGGCCACCACGGTTTCCGAATAGAGCATACCCTCGGTGAGTTCGCGCACGAAGGCGATGTCGACGTCTTTGTGGATCGAACTGATATTCGGATAGGAGCGCGACGGCCGGACCGCGGCGAACAGCTCGAACTTCTTGCGCACCGCCGGCATGACCCAGGTGGGGTCGTTGCGCGGATAGGCGGCATGTCCGATCGGTCCCATGATCCAGCCGTCGAGCTTCCACAGCGCCGCCTCGGTGATGGCCGGCAAGGTATCGCCGTGCTGCTCGTGGCCGTGCTTGCCGATCGGCAAGTGAGACCAATCGATGGCGAGGCCGGCGCGCGACGCCGCGGCCTTCATCACCTTGACGCATTCGGGCACGACTTCGTGCCCGATGTCGTCGCCCAGAAGAATTCCAATCTTCAAACCCGCACCTCCGCCGCCTCTATTTTAAGCATCGCAAGCTAGCGCCGCGATGGTCCCGGGCGCAACCGGTCAGCCGCCGTGTGATAGGCGGAGCGTTTCAAAGACATAAATTGCCAGTGCCGGGACTTATGCGGTTAAATGGGCAGCCGGCCAGCCGCACGACACCACATGCGTGCCGGGTGGGCCGGATAAAAAGTTCGACACGGCCGCCGGCCGAAGTCGAATTGTGGGGGCGCATATGGGAGGAAAACATGGGTTCACGCCAATCGGCATGGGCGCTTCATAAAACCGCGCGGTTTGCGACGCCGTTCGCCGCCATACTGCTTGCCACAGCGTCCGCGTTTGCCGCGGATTTGACGCCGCAGGAAGCCAAGCTGGTCGAGGCCGCCAAGCAGGAAGGCTCGGTCGTCGTTCTCAATCCGCAATTTGGCGACATCACCGGCCAGCATCTCGGCGAAGGTTTCATCAAGAAGTACAACCTGGGACCCAATTTCAAGTTCAACAATCTGCGCAAGGGCACCGGCGCGACCGTAGCGCAGACCCGACAGGAAATTCAGGCCGGCAAGCACACCGTCGACATTCTGATCGTCAGCGCGCCGGGATTTTTCGACGAGGCCGCCAAACGCGGCGCGT
This sequence comes from Pseudolabrys sp., assembly GCA_035648555.1. GTDB lineage: Bacteria > Pseudomonadota > Alphaproteobacteria > Rhizobiales > Xanthobacteraceae > Pseudolabrys. The sequence continues at coordinate 16,832 of DASRLF010000050.1, read as the reverse complement.
TCGAGGCGCTCGACAGCGGCTATTGGAAAGACCACGAAGCCGGCGCCAAGGCGGCGGGCCAGTATTTCAACTACCCCTACGTCGTGGTGCCGTTCGCCTATTCGTTCCAGCCGGTATGGAATTCATCGTGCCCCGGCATGGAAAAGTTCAGCGCCAACTCCTATGCCGACGTCGTCAAGCCTGAGTTGAAGGGCAAGACCATCGCGTCCGACGTCACCAAGAGCTTTACCTATAGCAACACCGCACTCGCCATCCAGGAAGCCGGCGTGAACCTCGAAGATCTATTCGCCAAGCTCAAGGCGACCGATCCGCTGATCGAGTTCCGCACCGAAGCGAAAATGCAGATGATCATCTCATGTCAGCGTCCGCTCGACATGTGGAACCTGACTGGACGCGCCTACCAGGAAATCCTGAAAAAGCCCGACCTGATCAAGATCTTGAAATGGGGTACGTACAAAGAAGGTCAGGTCATGCTGGGCAACCAGGCCGCCGTGCTCAAGGGCGCGCCGCATCCGAACGCCGCCAAGCTGTTCATCGAATACATGCTGAGTAAGGAAGGCGCCGACATCATGGTCAAAGACGAGATGATGTACACCTTCTTGAAGGATTACACGCCTCCGAAAGAGGCGGCGCCTTATCTGTTCGATCTCAAGACCACCAGGTTGATCGGGCTGAAGGATTGGGTCGCCGCGCAAAAGGATTTCAACAGCCTGCGCGACAAATGGCAGGGGCAGTTCCAGTAGAAAACGTCCTCGAAGTGCACTGGCGGCTTCGGACAATGCGATGACCACGCAAACGCTCGCGGACAACGCAGTACAGAGGCCGGCGACCAGCCGGTGGCGGAGCCTGGTCACCCAGGAATCCATCGCGACCGTAGTGGTCAGCGTGATCGTGGCGGCGGCAGTGATCCTGCCGCTGCTGACGCTCGTCGTCAGCAGCTTCCAAGTGCTCGATTCCAGCGGCTTCGACAGCACCTGGGGTTTCGCCAATTACACGAAACTATTCACCGATCGCGTCATTCCGAAAGCCTTCGTCAATACGCTGATCGTCAGCGCGGGCGCGACGATATTGGCGACGTTCTTCGGCGTGGCGCTGGCCTGGATCAATGCGCGTACCAATTGCCCGGGCCGCGACCGGCTCGAGCCGTACAATCTGATACCGTTTTTCCTCAGTCCCTTCGTCGGCGCCATCGCATGGCACAATCTGGCCGGCGGCCGGACCGGGCTGTTCAACAGCTGGGCGCGCGATTATTTCGGCGCGCACGGCAATATCCTCAACGTCGATAACCTCTACGGCGTGATCTGGGTCACCGGATTATTCTTCGCGCCGCTGGTTTATCTGTTTGTGGTCGGCTCGCTGCGCCGCATGGACCCCTCGCTTGAGGATTCAGCGCGCACCACCGGCGCCGGCCTGCTGCGCACCGCCTTGACGGTGACACTGCCGCTGGTCGCGCCCGGCATTCTGTCCGGCGCCATCATCGTGTTCGTCACCAGCGCGGGCGATTTCGGCGTGCCGTTCAAGCTCAGCGCGCCCTACGGCTGGCAGACGCTGACCACGCAGATTTTCTCCAAAGCGGTCGGCGACGACGCCAATATCAATCTCGGCGCGGCCATGAGCATGGCGCTCGGCGTCATTACGGTGCTGCTGATCTGGATTCAGCAGAGCTATATCGCGCCGCGCTCCTTCACCACCGTGACCGGCAAGGGCTTCCGCCCCAACGTCATCGACCTTGGGCGCTGGAAATGGGCTGCGTTCGCTTTCAACTTCTTGTTTCTGCTGGTCGCGGTCATTCTACCGATTCTGTGCCTGCTGGTGGTGAGCCTGCATCCGGTCTGGCAGGCCGAGATCATTCCGGCCGATCTGACGCTGCACAATTACGTGCGCACGCTGTTCTGGTGGCGGCCCGATCATATCGCGGCGGCCACCAACGGCATCTACAACAGCTTCATCCTCGCGTTTGCCGGCGCCACCATCGCGATGATGCTGTCGCTGGTGGTGAGCTACATGATCCACCGCACCAAAGGTTTTGGCGCGCGGCTGCTCGATTTTCTCTGCGTCGTCCCGGTCGGCTTCCCCGGTATCGTCCTGGCGATGGGCGTGCTGATCACCTACATCAAGACTCCCATCTATGCGACGCTCTGGATCATTCTGCTCGGCTACGTCACGCGGTTTTTCCCCTACGGACAGCGCAATGTCTCCTCGGTGATGTTGGCCATTTCCGAAGAGCTCGACCAAAGCTCGCGCATGGCGGGCGCGTCCTGGTTCACAACGCTGCGGCGGATCACGATTCCCCTGTTGAAGCCCGGCATCTTCGCCGGCTGGGTACTGCTGTTCATCATCTTCCTGCGCGAACTGTCGATTTCCATTATTCTCTACACGTCGGGCACCGAAACTTTGTCGGTCGGCGTTTATTATCTGACCAACTACGAGAACGAGGCGCTCACCTCCGCGTTGTCGATGACGCAGACCGTAGTGCTGCTGGCTTGCATCTATATATTCCGGCGCGTCGCCGGGCGTGAGGCATTAACGGCATGACCATGGGCGGCGCAATGAACAATACCAACGCGTCCGGCCACTACGTCGAGGTGCAAGGCCTGGTGAAGCTGTTCGGCAGCGACCGGGCGGTGGACGACGTGTCGTTCGGCGTGCCCAAGGGAAAATTTCTGACGCTGCTCGGGCCGTCCGGCTGCGGCAAGACCACCACGTTAATGAGCATCGCCGGGCTGCATTCAATCGACGCCGGAACAATCCGCGTTGGCGGCGTCACCTACACCGCGCCGGCCGAGGGACTTTTCCTGCCGCCGGAAAAGCGCGACATCGGCATGGTATTCCAGAGCTACGCGATCTGGCCGCATATGACGGTGGCGCAGAACGTCGCCTACCCGCTGGAGATTCGTAAAGTCGCGCGCGAGGAAATCGATGCCCGCGTCGCCGACGTGCTTAAACTGGTGGGGCTGGACAAAATGGCGGACCGGCTGGCGACCCAGCTTTCCGGCGGCCAGCAGCAACGCGCCGCGCTGGCGCGCGCGATCGTGTCGCGGCCGCGCCTGTTGCTGTTCGACGAGCCTTTGTCCAATCTCGACCTCAAGCTGCGCGAGCAGATGCGGCTCGAACTCAAGCGCATCCAGCACGAAGTCGGCATCACGTCGATTTACGTGACGCACGATCAGGACGAGGCGCTGGTGATGAGCGACGAGATCATCGTGATGAGCAAGGGCCGCATCCAGCAGCGCGGCGTCCCGCGCGAGATTTACGGCCGGCCGGTCAACGCCTATGTCAGCAACTTCATCGGTGCCGCCAATCTGCTCAAAGGCCATGTGCTTTCAGTAACCGCGCCCGGCCGCGGCGAGGTCGAGATCGCCGGAGGCTCCCGCAAGGCACAGGTGTCATGCCGGCTCGGCGCCGGTATCGCGGCGGGCGCGGACGCCGTGATCTCGGTGCGGCCGGAAAACGTCGAAGCCACGCGCCAGAATGGCGGCGCGCCGAGCCTAGAAGGCGAAGTGATCCAGGCGATCTTTCTCGGCAATAGCGTCGACTGCCGCGTGCGCTGGGGCGATTTCGAGTGGAAAGTCATGGCGCATCCGCGCAGCGGATTCAAAGCCGGCGAGAAGGTCTATCTGCGGCTCGATCCCGAGCACACTTTGGCGATGCAGCCATGAGCGTCATGGTCGAACTCGAGCATTTGAGCAAGAATTTCGGCGCCGAGCCGGTAGTCAACGATGTCAGCCTCGCGGTCAAGCAAGGCGAGTTCGTCACGCTGCTTGGACCATCGGGCTGCGGCAAGACCACGACCTTGCGCTGCATTGCCGGGCTGGAGCGGCCCGACGGCGGCGAAATCCGCATCGGCGGCGACGTGGTTGCGGCGCCCGCGCGCGGCATCTATCTCAATCCGGAAGACCGCAACATCGGCATGGTATTCCAGAGCTACGCGGTCTGGCCGCACATGACGGTGTTCGACAATGTCGCCTACGGCCTGCGCGTACGGCGCGCGACCGCCGCCGTGATCAAGGAGCGCACCACCAAGGCGCTCGAACTTGTCGGCCTGCCCCATTTGGCCGACCGCTACGCCACGAAACTGTCCGGCGGCCAGCGCCAGCGCGTGGCGCTCGCCCGCGCCATCGTCTACGAGCCGCGCGTTATTTTGTTCGACGAGCCTCTATCCAACCTCGACGCCAAGCTGCGCGAACAGATGCGGGTCGAACTGGTGCGGTTGCAGAAGGACGTCGGCATCACCTCGATCTATGTCACACACGACCAGTCCGAAGCGCTGGTGATGAGCGACCGCGTGGTGGTGATGAATAACGGTGTGATCCAGCAAATCGGCGATCCCCAAACAATTTACGCGCGGCCCGCCAATACCTTCGTCGCCAATTTCATCGGCGTCGCCAATCTGATGCAGGGCGTGCTGCTCGGCCGCAGCGGCGGATTGTGCGACGTGGAAATCGAACTCGGCGAGGGCCGGGCGCCGCTGCGCCTGCAGGCGGCCGGCGGCGATGGCGCCGTTGCCGGGCAGAAAGTCACACTCAGCCTGCGGCCGGAGGATATCGATATCCGGTTCGAAAAACCGGCTGACCCAGGCAATCTATTCGAGGGCGAGGTAACCGACACCGTCTATCTCGGCAGCCTGCTGGAATGCCGGGTCAAGGTCGGACGTTATGAGATCGGTATCCAGATCGATCACTACAAACAGATCGCGCCGAAGCAAAAGGTATTTTTGTCGTTTCGCCCCGAGCATGGGCTGTGTTTGACGGAATAAACTTTTTCTTTGCGCATGATCTTATCCGAAAACCGGTTCCCACTTTTCGGGATCATGCGCTAGTTCGCCACTAGTCCGCCATCCAGCGGCAGCGTGGTGCCGGTGATCGAGGCCGCGCCGGGACTGGCGAGAAATACGACAGCGGCGGCGACCTCCTCCGGCGTGATGAATTTTCCGCTCGGAATGCGGGCCAGCATCGTTTCGCGAATTTGCGCATTGAGAATCTTCTGCCGCGACTCGGTGAGCGCGGTGGCCGGCGCGATGGCGTTGACTCGGATATTACTGGCGGCCCACTCGATCGCCAGCATGCGCGTCATCTGGATAATGCCGCCTTTGGAAATGCCGTAGACCGAACGGCCGGCGATACCGGTGAGGCCGTGCGTCGAGGCCAAGCTGACGATGCAGCCGGGGCGCTTGCGTGCGATGCAATGCGCCGCGAAGGCACGCGACAGGAAAAACGCGCCCTTGAGATTGATAGCGATGACATCGTCCCAATCGGCCCAGGTGACGTCGACCGCCGGCTTGATCAGCGCGCGTCCGGCATTGTTGACCAGCACGTCGATATTGCCGAACGCTTGCACCGCCGCGCCGAAGGCTTGCGCGATGTCGGCTTCGACGCGCAGATCGAGCCGCACCGGCGCAATCTTGCGGCCCTTGACCGCCGGATCGGCCAACAACGCGTCGAACATTTTCACGTCAAGGTCGGCGACCGCGAGATCGTAGCCGGCGCGCGCCAGGCCGCAAGCGATGGCATAACCGAGGCCGGTCGAGGCGCCGGTCACAAAGGCCGTGGGGTTAGCTGTCATCAAGCGTGATCCATTTTTGTTGCGCGGCGCTACGGGTGCAGGCTTCCGCCAGTTGCACGTCGCGGATACCGGCAGCAAGATCGCAAGTCAGTGGCCCGCCCGCAACGACATGGCGCAGGAAATTTTCCCAGCCGACCCGATAGGGGTTGGTGTAGGCCGGCGCGCTGGGGACTTCTTTCCAATCGCCGCGATAGTCGGCGCCGATATCGGTATCGGGATTAAAGCGCCGGATCGGCGGTGTGTCGGCCGCACTTTGCGTCCAGCAGCGATGCAGGCCGGCGATCGCGGAACCGCCGGTGCCGTCGATTTGCAACGTCATCAAGTCATCGCGGCGAACGCGCGTCGCCCAGGAGCAGACGATGGCGCCGACCGCGCCGTTCGCCAATTCGGCCAGCATCATCGCGGTATCATCGACATCGACGCGGTAGCGCTTACCTTGTTCGTCGACGCGTTCGGGGATCGCGGTCGCGGCCGCCGTCACGACGCGGCGGATCGGCCCGAGCAGGCCCTCGATCATGTAGCGCCAGTGCGGAACCATATCCATGATGAGCCCGCCACCCTGCCGGTAATTCCAGCTCGGGCGCTGGCTCGGCCGCTCGCCGCCGTCGAAAATCCACCAGCCGAAATCGAGCCGAAAACCGGTGACGCGGCCGAAATAGCCGGACTGCGCCAGCGCCGACAATTTCTGCATTCCCGGCAAATGCAGCTTGTCCTCGACCGCGCCGGCCTTGAGGCCGCGCGTCTGCACTGCATGTAAGAGAGTAAGACCCTCGGCCACCGACGGCGCGACCGGCTTCTCGCTATAGATGTGCTTGCCGGCGGCGATCGCCTTGCTCAGCACCGCGACGCGCTGCTGGGTCGCCGCGGCGTCAAAGAAGATCGGGAAATCCGGCTTGGCCAGCGCCGCATCGAGATCGGTGGTCCAATCACCGACGCCGTAAGTCTGCGAGACTGCCTTCAGCCGCGCTTCATCGCGTCCCACCAGCAGCAGCCGCGGCACGATGCGGTCGACCCCCACGGCGAGCCCGCCTTCGGCGCGGATCGGCGCCAGCGCGTTGGCCAGATGCTGGGTCGAGCCGATGCGCCCGGTGGCGCCGTTGACAATGATGCCGATGTCCTTGAGCGCCATGGCCTCTCTTACCCGTCATAGTATGATGCGATCCCGCCACCCGGCGCAACGCAGGTTATCCAAGTGCCCCGCCACATCGTTTGCCTGACGTTCGATTTCGACACCCAGTCCGGCTTCATCGCCCGCGGCATGACCACGCCGACGCCGCTGTCGCGCGGCGAATTCGGCGCCATGGCGTCGGGGCGGATTATCGACTTCCTCAAATCGCGCTCGATCAGCGCGACCTGGTTTATCCCCGGCTTCACCATCGAGAGCTGGCCGCGCCAATGCGAGGCCGTGGTCAAAGGCGGCCACGAAGTCGCGCATCACAGTTGGGCGCATATTCCGCCGGCCACCCAAAGCCGCGACGAGGAGGAAGCCGACCTGGTGCGCGCTAACGACGCGATTCACGCCCTGACCGGCCGCAAGGCGAGCGGCTATCGCTCGCCGTCATGGGATCTGAGCGAGCACACCATCGATCTGCTGCTGCAGCACGGCTTCCAATACGACTCGAGCCTAATGGGCGCCGACTATTGGCCCTATCGCGCGCGGCGCGGCGACGTCGCTAAACTCGGCGAGCCGTTCCACTTCGGCCAAGAAACCTCGCTCATCGAAATGCCGATCAGCTGGTCGCTCGACGACTATCCGCATTTCGAATTCGTCCGTACTGCCTCCACCATTTTGCCCGGCCTGCAGCCGGCACGCGCGGTGATGGAAAGCTGGCTCGACGAATTCCTCTATATGCAAAAGACCGTTGATTGGGGCGTGCTCACTTACACCATGCACCCGTTCGTGATCGGGCGCGGTTATCGGATGCTGGCACTCGAAGGCCTGATCGACCGGCTCGGCAATGAAGGCGCGGTGTTCATGACCATGAAAGCCGCCGCGCGCGAGGCGACGGCGCGGCTCGCCAAATAATCGTCAGCAAGTAATCGTCAGCGCCCGGCGGCGTAGCCTTGCATGCCGCGCGGATTGGCGGCGGCGCGGCGGCGCGGGCCCAGGCGCGAGGCCGCCGTCAGCCGGCCTTCCGACCAGGCCGGGCCGACCTCGACCTCGTGACCGCGCGCGCGCAATTCCTTGACCGTCGCCTCCGGCACGCGGGACTCGACCACCATGACCCCGGGGCGCGCCGTGCGCGGCCAGAACGACGACGGGAAATGCTCGGAGTGCCAGGCCGGCGCGTCGATCGCCTCCTGCAAATTCAGGCCGGCATGGACGTGCCGCAGGAACATCTGCGTAATCCATTGATCCTGCTGGTCGCCGCCGGGCGAGCCCCAGGCGAGATAGGGTTCGCCGTCGCGCAGCGCCATCGTCGGTGTCAGTGTCGAACGCGGGCGTTTGCCGGGCGCGAGCGCGGCCGGGTGATCTTCGTCGAGCCAGAACATCTGCGCGCGGGTGCCAAGACAAAATCCAAGCTCCGGGATCACCGGCGAGGAGTGCAACCAGCCGCCCGACGGCGTCGACGACACCATGTTGCCTTGCTGATCGATGATGTCGAAATGCACGGTATCGCCGGGGATCGCGCCGGCGCGTTCGCGCTTTTCCTGCGCGCTGATATCGGGCAGACGATTTTCGTCGTGCGTCCAGATACGCCCGACCGTCGGTTCGCCCGCCCCTGAGCTCGAGACCGCGGCGCGCACGCCTTCGGCCAGGCGCACGTCGAGCGTCTTGCCGAAGCCCGTCACGGTCCCCGGGCGCAGTTCCAGCGAGGCGCGATCCGTGATCAATTTCCGGCGCTCGGCGTTATAGGCATCCGAGAGCAGTACATCGACCGGCACCTTCACGAATTTCGGGTCGCCGTAGAACGTATCGCGGTCGGCGAAAGCAAGCTTGGTCGCCTCGACCTGCAAATGAATAAAGTCCGCACTGGTCGGGCTCAGGGCATCGAGGTCGTAGCCTTTAAGCAGCGCGAGCGTCTGCAAGGCGACGAGCCCTTGTGTCCAAGGTCCCGCCTTCATCACCGTGTAGCGGCCATAGTCGTAGCTGATCGGCGGCTCGACGCTCGCCTGCCAGCCGGCCATGTCCTGACCGTTGAGCACGCCGCGATGGCGCCGGCCGGAGGTATCCATGATCTCTTGCGTGCGGCAGAATTTGTCGATCGCCTCGGCGACGAAACCTTGCGACCATGATTTTCGCGCGCGCTCAATCTCGGCCTCGCGGTTGCCGCCGCCGCTCTGCGCCTCGCGTAAAATGCGCTCGTAGGTTTCGGCCATTTTCGTATTAGCGAAGATGGTGCCCGGCGCCGGAACCTTGCCGCCGGGCAAATAAAGCGCGGCGGAGGTCGGCCAGTGATCGCGAAACTGGTCCTTGACCATGTCGATGGTGGCGCTGATGCGCTCGACCAGCGGGTAGCCGTTTTTGGCGTAACCGATTGCGGGCGCGAGCACGTCGGCAATCCGCATCGTGCCGTAGTCGCGCAACAGCGTCATCCAGGTGTCGAATGTACCGGGGATGCAGGCGGCCAGAAGTCCAGTGCCGGGGATGAGATCGAGGCCCAGCTCGTCGCGGTAATGTTTGATCGTGGCGCCGGCCGGCGCCGGCCCCTGCCCGCAGATCACTTCGGTTTTGCCGCGCCGCACGTCATGCACGATCACCGGCACGTCACCGCCCGGCCCGTTGAGATGCGGTTCGACCACCTGCAGCGTGAAGGCGGTGGCGGCCGCGGCATCGAAGGCGTTGCCGCCCTTTTCCAGCGTCGCCATGCCGACCGCGGTCGCGATCCAGTGTGTCGAGGCGACCACGCCGAAGGTGCCTTCGATTTCAGGACGGGTCGTGAAGGGGTTGGGATTGACGTTGGACTGGCGGGCGGGCATCGCGGCTCCGTGTTGCTGGCGTCGCTTCTAGCAGAGAAACTGCGTTAGCGCAGGTGGCAGGCGACCAGTTGTCCCGGCTTAACCTCGCGCAACAGCGGCGTCTCCACCCGGCAGCGATCGACCGCGTAAGGGCAGCGGGTGTGGAAGTGGCAGCCGGACGGCGGATTGATCGGGCTCGGCACGTCGCCCTGCAGCACGCGCTTCTGCCGCTTGATCTTTGGATCGGGCACCGGCACCGCCAGCAGCAAAGATTCCGTATAGGGATGCAAGGCCTTCGTGAACAGGGTGCGCTTGTCGGTATATTCGACGATGCGGCCGAGATACATGACGGCAATGCGATGACTGATGTGCTCGACCACCGCCAGATTGTGCGAGATGAACAAATAAGCCAGCCCCATTTCCTTTTGCAGATCCATCATCAGATTGAGCACTTGCGCCTGGATCGAAACGTCGAGCGCCGATACCGGCTCATCGCCGATGATCAGCTTCGGCTGCAGCGCCAGCGCGCGCGCGATGCCGATGCGTTGGCGCTGGCCGCCGGAAAACTGATGCGGATAGCTGTCCATCTGCGCCTTGCGCAGGCCCACCCTGTCGAACAATTCGGCGACGCGCTTTTTCACGTCCTTGCCGCGCGCGGTGCGGTGCACGCGCATCGGCTCGGCCACGATGTCGCCGGCCGACATGCGCGGGTCGAGCGAGGAGAACGGGTCCTGAAAGATGATCTGCATCTGCCGCCGGTAGGGCCGCAGCTCAGTCTTGCTCAAATGCGTGATGTCGCGGCCGTCGATTCTGATGCTGCCATCGGTCGGCTCGATCAGCCGCAGGATAGTGCGTCCAACGGTGGACTTGCCGCAGCCGGATTCGCCGACCAGGCCGAGCGTTTCGCCGCCATTGATCGAGAAGCTGACGCCATCGACCGCGAACACGGTGCCGGCCGCGCGCTGCAATAACCCCTTGCGGATCGGGAAATGCTTTTTCAGGTCGCGCACGTCGAGCACGGCCGGTCGGGCAGCGTAGACGTCGCGCGCTTCAGCCATCGCGGCCCCCGAACAATTCGGCGGAACGCCAGCACGCCGCCCAATGGCGCGGGCGCTTTTCTTCGTAGGCCGGATATTCGCGGCGGCAGCGGTCCTCGGCATACGTGCAACGCGGCGCGAACACGCAGCCGTCCGGTAAATCGGTCAAAGCCGGCACCATGCCGGGGATTTCCTGCAGGCGGCCGGATGCCCCCTCCGCTTGCCCGCGCATCAGGTCGAGCCGCGGGATCGAGGCCAGCAGGCCGTGTGTGTAAGGATGTTGCGGCCGCGCGAATAATTCCTCGACCGGCGCCTCTTCGACCTTGCGGCCGGCATACATCACGATCACGCGCTGCGCGGTCTCCGCCACCACGCCGAGATCGTGGGTGATCAGAATGATCGCCGTGCCGAGCTTGCGCTGCAGGTCAAGTATAATGTCTAGGATCTGCGCCTGGATGGTGACGTCGAGCGCGGTGGTCGGCTCGTCGGCGATCAGCACTTTCGGATTGCAGGCCAGCGCCATGGCGATCATGGCGCGCTGGCGCATGCCGCCCGACAACTGGTGTGGATATTCCCGGGCGCGCTGCTCGGGCTCCGGAATGCGGGTCAGCCGCAACATGTCGACGGCTTTGTCGCGCGCCTGTTGCCGGCTGATCGGCTCGTGCAGCAGCAAGACTTCCGCGATCTGGCTGCCGATGGTCAGCACCGGATTGAGCGAGGTCATCGGCTCCTGGAAGATCATCGCGATGTCCTTGCCGCGCACGCTGCGCATCGCCTCGGCGCTGAGCGTGAGCAGATCAACGCCGGCGAGCGTGACCGAGCCGCCGGCAATGCGGCCGGGTGGATCGGGCACGAGTCTCATCAGCGACAATGCCGTGATGCTCTTGCCGCAACCGGACTCGCCGACGATTGCCAGCGTCTCCCCCGGCTGAAGTGCAAAACTGACGCCGTCCACCGCTTTGACCACGCCGTGACGCAGGTCAAAATAAGTGCGTAAGCCGTCGACCACGAGCAGCGGTTCTACGTTTGAAATGTCGGTCGACGCGGGAGCGCGTTCGCTGGTTGCGATGGTCATGCGCTAGTTACGCAGCCGCGGATCGAGAATGTCGCGCAGCGCGTCGCCCAACAAATTGGTGCCGAACACGGCAAGGCTGATGGCCATGCCGGGGAATATGACCAGCCAGGGCGCGGTGCGGACATATTCCGCCGCCGATTCCGACAGCATGCGGCCCCAGGACGGATGCGGCTCGGGCACGCCGAGGCCCAGAAACGACAGCGACGCCTCGGTCAGGATCGCGGCGCCGAGTTGCGCGGTGGCGAGCACGATCAACGGCGCCAGTGTGTTGGGCAGAACATGGCGGACCGCGATGCGGAATTCGCTCATGCCGACGGCGCGCGCGGCTTCGACGAACGGCTGTTCACGCAGCGTCAGCGTGTTGGAGCGGATGACGCGCGCGGTATAGGGGATCAGCGGGATCGCGATCGCGACGATGGTATTGTCGAGCGCAGGCCCCAGCGCCGCCGCCATGACCAGCGCCAACACCAGCAGCGGCACGGCTTGCAGCACGTCGACGATCCGCTGGATCGCGAGATCGACCCAGCCGCCGAGAAAGCCCGATGTCAGTCCCAGCGCGACGCCAAACAGGGAACCGAGCAAGGTCGAGCCTAGACCTACGGCCAGCGAGATGCGCGCGCCGTAGACGATGCGGCTGTATATGTCGCGGCCCATGGCGTCCGCCCCGAGCAAATGTCCGTGGCTCGGCGGCAATAGCGACATCGCCGAATTGGTCGTGAGCGGGCTGTACAGCGTGATGAAATCGGCGAACACCGCCGCGAACACGAATACCAGCATGATGGCGGCGCCGACCACGCCGAGCGGATGCGCGGCCGCGTGATAGCGAATGTTCGACCATACGCCTTCGCTGCGCGCGGTATCCACGGGCCCCGGAACGATGTCGATGCTCGCCATTCGCCGGTTTCCCTTCATGAATACTTGATGCGCGGATCGAGCACCGCGTAGAGCAGATCGATCAGGAAATTGATCGAAACCGCGAGAATGGCGATGAACATCACCAGATTCTGCACGATCGGATAGTCGCGCCAGCGGATCGCCTCGACCAGGAAGCGCGCCACGCCCGGAATGTTGAACACCGTCTCCGTTACGATCAGCCCGCCCATCAGGAAGGCGGCCTCGATGCCGATCACGGTAACGACCGGCAGCACCGCGTTGCGCAAGGCATGGTGGTAGTTGACGCTGTTATCCGAAGCGCCCTTGGCGCGCGCGGTGCGGATGTAATCCTGCCGCAACACTTCCAGCATCGACGAACGCGTCAGGCGCATCACCAGCGCCGATGAGCGAAACCCGACCGCCGCCGCCGGAATGGAAAACAGCCACAGCGTGTTCCAGAATCCGACCGGCGGATTGGTGTAAATCGGGATGGTATTGAAGAATTTGACGCAGGCCATGAGGATCAGTAGGCCTAGCCAGAACGACGGCATCGACAACCCGCTCAGGCTGATCACCCGCAACACGTAATCGAGCGTCGAGTTCTGCTTGACCGCGCTGATGACGCCGAGCGGCACGCCGAACAGAATGGCGAAACTCAGCGCCAGGCCGGCGAGCTTGGCGGTAATCGGAATGCGCGGCAGGATTTCCTCGATCGCCGGCTTTTCCGAAACGTAGGAATAACCGAGATCGCCGCGCGCGAGACCGGTCACCCACTGCACGTATTGCACGGCGATCGGCTGATCGAGGCCAAGCTCTTTTTCCAGCTTGGCCTTCTCGGCCACGTCGATCATTCCGGCCGCATTGAACACGATGTCCGCGATGTTGCCGGGCACCAGCCGCAGCATCGTGAAAATGAGCACCGAAATCCCGAACAGCGTCAGGAGCATCAAAAAGAAGCGCCTGATCAGATAACTGCCCACCATGGCCTCCGATCGTCCGAGGGACCGGCGTTTATTTATCCAGCCAAACGTCCTCGTAACGGTAGCCGTTGTAGGCGCTGTTGTTCATGACCGTCATGTTCTTGACGAACGGCTTCCAGCACATGCCCGAGCGCGCATGCATCAGGATCGGGCGCGCCACGTCCTCCTGCAGTTTCTTGTCGATCTCCCACACCATCTTCTTGCGCTTCGCCACATCGGTCTCTACCGACTGCTTGTCGAACAGCGCTTCCAGTTCCTTGTTGCAGTAGTGGGTGTAGTTGCGCTCGGAGCCGCAGGCATAATTTTCGTAGAACGCCTGGTCGGGATCGTCGATGCCGTTGCCGGTCAGATTGAGACCGACCGAATAATCGTTACGCGCGACTTTCGCGAACCATTGGCTCGATTCCACCGGATCGAGCTCGGCGTCGATATAGATTTCCTTGAGCTGGTCGATCAGCACTACCGCCGGATCGCGATAGGTCGCGATATTGCGGGTCGAGACCTTGATCTTGAGCGGCTTGTCCGCGCTGTAGCCGAGCTTGGTCATGATCGCACGGGCTTGCTCGCGGTCCTTCTTCACGTCGCCATAGCCGGGGATGGTCTTGAGCATTTCGGGCGGCATGCCCCAGACGCCTTCCGGCGGCGGCAACATAGTGCCGCCAATATCGCCCTGCCCCTGGAAGATAATGTCGATCATCGATTTGCGGTCGAGCGCCAGCGCCATCGCCTTTCGCAGCTCAAGATTATCGAACGGCGGCTTCTCGCGGTTGACGATGAGATTGGTGCTGACGTTAATCGGCGCGATTTCACAGACCGCGGTGGGATCCTGCGTTTTGATATCCTTGATCAGCGCCGAGGTCATTTCGGTCGGGAATGTCATGTCGACCTTGCCGGCAACAAAAGCGAGCACGGCGGTCGCCCGGTTGCTGATGATCGTGTATTCGATGCCGTCGAGATACGGCAGCCCCTTTTTCCAATAGTCGGGGTTCTTCTCGAGCTTGATCGACTCGTTCTGCTTGAACTCGACGAATTTGAACGGACCGGTGCCGATCGGATGCGTGCGCATTTGCGCCGCCGGCACGTGGCAGGAATACATCGGCGTGTATCCCGACGCCAGCATCGCCAGGATCGACGGCTGCGGCCGTTTGAGATGCAGCGTGACCTCGAAGTCGCCGTTGGTTGTGACGTCGGAAATATTATTGAACAGATCCTTGCGCGGATTCTTGCGGAATTTGTCCTGCCCTTTGCCTTGCAGAAGGTCGAAGGTGCATTTCACGTCATTCGCCGTGAAGGGCTGGCCGTCGTGCCACTTGACGCCCTGGTGCAGCTTGAACGTGAGCGCAAGATTGTCGCTGCTCCACGCCCAGCTATCGGCGAGCTCGGGCACGATGGTGCCCAGCGAATTCTGCGGCTTGTGCTGGTCGTAGAGCACGAGGTTGTTGAAAAGCGCCATCGCCGGGGCGTTGACCGAGAAGGTCGCCTCCTCGTGGATCGAGAGGCTGGGCGGTGTCTCGCGATGATAGATGTGCAAGATGCCACCGTGCTTGGGCTCGGCCGCTTGAACGTTTGAGATCGTCAGGCAGGCGAGAATAGCGGTCGCCAATACGGAAATTTTTGTTCCCATTTGATCCTCCCCGGGACTGCGTAGCTGCCGCTACCATCGCTGGCCGGCAGCCTGTTTCTTGCTTTTTATGACGCCAACGCTACCCGGTATGGTAGCCCCGATCAACACGACAAAAGGGAGCCGCGGCCGGCTCGATTGCTGCGAAACGCTGGCGCTTGCCAATAGTCCGGCAGGACCGCACCATGGCTCCGATATGGCCCCGCCATTAGTAGAAAGCCGGAGCGGCAATGGTAACTGAGAGCGACAATATCGTCGCCGAGACGGCGGCGCGGATATTTGCCGACCTTGCCGATCCCCAGACGATTATTCGCGCCCGAGACACCGGCTGGAAGACGCCGCTGTGGCGCGCGCTTGAGGAGGCGGGCTTGCCGCTCGCCTGGGTGCCGGAAAAGCAAGGCGGCGCCGGTGCCAGCCTCGCCGATGGCTTCGCGATCTTGGGCGTCGCCGGCCGTTTTGCGCTGCCGGTACCGCTCGCCGAAACGCTGATCGCCGGATGGTTGCTAGCGGGCGCCGGCATTGAGGCCCCATCCGGCGCGATGACGGTCGCTCCTGCCCGGCCGCGCGATCGCATCGTGCTCAACGCCGATGGAACGCTGAGCGGCCGCGCCGACGGGATTCCGTTCGCGCGGGATTCGCAGCACATCGCTGTCGCGGCGATGGGTGACAAGGGCGCGTCGGTCGCTTTGGTGAAGACCGCCGACTGCCGCATCAGTCAAAGTGAGAATCTGGCCGGCGATGCATCAGACGGCGTGACGTTCGAGCGCACCAAAACCGTTCGCTGCGCGCCGGCGCCGTTCGATGCCTCCGCCTTGATGCTGATGGGCGCAGCCGTGCGAAGCGTGCAATCCGCCGGCGCAATGGAAACGATCCTGTCGCTCAGTATCGCTTACGCCAACGAGCGTGTCGCGTTCGAGCGGCCGATCGGAAAATTCCAGGCGGTGCAGCAGAACCTGGCGCGGCTGGCCGGTGAAACCGCCGCGGCACTTGCCGCCGCGGGCTCCGCCGCCGACACCATCGTGCATAGCGACCCTTTCGACGACGCGGTTTTCCTTGAAGCCGCGTCGGCGAAAATCCGCACCGGCGAAGCCGCTGCCGAAGGATCGGCAATCGCCCATCAGGTGTTTGGCGCGATCGGTTTCACCAACGAACACATCCTGCATCGCTTCACGCTTCGCCTGCTGTCGTGGCGCGACGATTTCGGCAACGAGAGCTACTGGGCGGCGGCGCTCGGCGCGCGGATGGCGGCGCGCGGGCCCGAGCATTTCTGGCCGCTGCTGGCGTCGCGTTAGGAATTGCCATGAGCACCGACCTTCGGTTCGATCAGATCAGACTGCCGCCGGGCTGCGAAGAGCTGCGCGCCGAGGTGCGCGAATTCATTGCCGCGGAAGTCGCGGCCGGCACGTTCGCCCCGGACCGGCCATGGAGCGCGGACAGCCACGATCGCGGCTTCAGCAAGCGCGTCGGCGCCAAAGGCTGGATCGGCATGACCTGGCCGAAAAAATACGGCGGCCACGAGCGCAATTTTCTCGAACGCTACGTGGTGACGGAGGAATTTCGCGCCGTGAGCGCGCCGGTACGGCTGCATTTCGTCGCCGACCGCCAGAGCGGCCCGGTGCTGCTCAAATATGCCAAAGAGCACATCAAGCAGGACATCCTGCCGCGCATCTGCCGCGGCGAATTATGCTTCGTCATCGGCATGAGCGAGCCCGGCTCCGGCTCCGACCTGTTTGCGGCCAAGACCAAGGCCACCAAAGTGGACGGCGGCTGGCGCATCAACGGCA
>DASRLF010000049.1:0-9286 GCA_035648555.1 Pseudolabrys sp. | reverse complement strand
GGTTAATCCCGCGCTCGTTGCGCGCGATGGCGCAGTGCTCACGTGCTTTATCTTGGATGACCGGGCCGGCGTTCATTATTGCGAGACTATCCCGGACGTTGCGATCAACCTGGTGACCGCCGACAACCCGAAGGTTCGCCGTGTCGAGGTTACACTCGCGCGCCGCTACTTCGGCATCGCGGGCAAGCCGGGGCGCTATCTCATCTACATAATCCCGCCGCCGGCTTAAGGCCACGCCGCAGATGCGGCGGAGAATTCTCAATAGCGGTAATGATCGCTTTTGAACGGGCCCTGCTGCGACGCGCCGATATAATCGGCCTGGTCCTTGTGCAGTTCGCTCAGCCTAAGCTGTCAGTTGTCGTGGGTCACATAATCGACAGGTTAGCAGGCCCTTGTCGTTGATCGCGATCTGGAAGGTTTCGGACAAGCCCGCGCTTCCGGACGACGTTAGTTGGAGTGCGCGGCTGTTCGACACACATTTGAGCCATCCGAGTTCCAATAGACGATCCAGAATCCGGGCTCCGACGAGTCCCTTGAGGTGATAACGACGCTCGCTCCAGTCGAGACAAGGTTGGCAGAAAATCCGCCGGGTCCGCGGCCTCAGATCAACCCCAAACGCGCAAAGGAAAAGCTCGCCCGAAGACGAGACCTCACCGCCTTCATCGGTAAGCACAATGTGCCCCATGGCCACAAGCGCATCGGTAACAGCGACTCCGACCTGGCCAGCCAGATGATCGTAGCAACTTCGGGCAAAACGGAGTGCATCGTCGTTCGCCGATCGCGGCTGACGGCGAGGTGGCGCCTCTATGGCGGCAACGACCTTCATGCTCTCCAGCATTGTCGCAACCAAAGGGGACGCGATCCGATAATAGCTGAAGCGGCGCTTGTGAGTGACCGTCAAAAGCCGCGCGGCAACCAGCTTGCTCAGGTGGCCGCTCGCCGTCGAGCGAGAGACATTGGCGCAGTAAGCAAGCTCAGTGGCCGTCAGCGACTGACCGCCCATAAGGTCGTTAAGCATCGTCGCTCGCGCGGTGTCACCCACGAGCGCGGCCACTTCCACGAGATTTGCCGCCGCGACCATCACTAACCCTATCGCTGATACCGGAAGCATATCAATCGAAGACAGTTCGGCATGGGCCGAACTGTTCGTGCGAGACAATTGCGAACCTCGCAGCAAGAATGCGCTGCAACTTGGAGGCTAGAATGAAGCGCGAGCAGGCAAGTCGGCCGCCGGACATCGCGCTCGCTTAACGTGCAAAAAGTCGCTTGAACAAAGGAGGATGCAGATGCCCAAAGGCTACTGGGTGACCACCTATCGCTCCATCAAAGATCCGGACAAGCTCGCAGCTTATGCCAAGCTCGCACCGGTCGCGCTCGCGCCTTTCGGCGTAAAATATATCGTGCGTGGCGCCGCCGCCGCTGCGTCCGAAGCCGGGATTAAGCAGCGCGTGGTGATCAGCGTGTTCGACAGCGTTGCAAAGGCCATCGCCGCGCATGACAGCCCAGCCTATCAGGCCGCAGTCAAAGTCCTGGGCGACGGCGCCGAACGCGACGTGCGGATTGTCCAAGGGCTGGAATAGAGTTTTAGCTAACTACACTCGGCATCTGCTGCACTGCACCGAAGCCTCGTAGCAAAGCGACGATAAGGATCATTCGCTACCGACGCACTTAGCGTCAGCATCGAAAAACGGTCGCTATGACTCCGATAGATGGGGTAATCGGCCGGGCGGCCGGTTTGAACTCGCTCATGCGATTGAAATGGCGCAGATATCGCTTGAGGGCAGGACCATTGCGGAATAGATGACGGCCCCGCATGGTCGGACCGCAAAACGTGAGGATTTGGCGCGCATGATCCGCATCGGCATTATCGGGCTCGGCTGGTGGGGCAAGCAAATCGTCACGTGTCTGGCCGAAAGCTCCCGCTTCAAGGTGGTCGCCGGCTGCGACATCGACCACAACACGATTGCACCCTTCGCGGCCGCGAATGGATTCGATCTGGTCATCGATTATAGAGAATTGCTCAAGCGACAAGATGTCGATGCCGTCGCGGTGGTAACGCCGCATTTGCTGCATGAGGAAATGGCGATCGCCGCCTTCGCCGCCGGCAAGCAGGTGTTCTGCGAAAAGCCGCTGGCGCTGACCACGACCAGCGCCGAGCGCATCCTGACGGCTTGCTCCAAGGCCAAAGGCGTCCTCGGCATTGGCCATGAGCGGCGTTACGAGCCGGCGATGGAGGAAATGCGCCGGTTATTCGAAAGTGGCGCACTCGGACGTCTGCTGCACATGGACGCCAATGTCAGCCACAGCAATTTCCGCAAGATGGATCCGTCGAACTGGCGGCGCGATCCCAAACACGCGCCGGCCGGCGCCTGGACCGCGCTCGGCATTCATCTCGGCGACATGTTCGTGTCGCTGGCCGGCCCGCCAACGTGCGTCGCGGCGCGTACCGCCTCGCAGATATTTTCGGCGCCGTCGGAGGATTTTGTTTCAGCCGAAATCGATTTTGCCGGGGGCGCGCGCGGGCGCATAACCTGCCTGTCGACGCCGCCATTCTATGGCCGCTTTACGCTCATAGGCGATCAGGGCTGGGTCGAGGTGCAGGAAGGCGGCAACGTGGACAAAGGCATTCCCTCAAGCTTCGTGCATTGCGGTCCGGATGGCAGCCGGCAGACCCGCAGCTATGAGCACACCAATACCGTCCGGATGAATTTCGAGGCCTGGGCCGATGCGCTCGAGGGCCGCACGCCCTATCGGTTCACGACCGAACAATTGCTCGGCAATATCCGCATTCTCGATGCCGTGACGCGCTCGGCGGCGGCGGACGGCAAGCCGGTAACGTTGTAATATCGGCAGGCAATGCAGCTCGAAAAAGAACAAGTCGCACTGACCTCGATCGCGGCATCCGCCGTGTTGACGATCGCCAAGGGCGTAGTCGGCTTCTTGACCGGCTCGCTGGCGATTTTGTCGGAAGCGGGCCACTCGCTGATCGATCTCGGCGCCACCATCATGACCTATGCCGCGGTGCGCGTTTCCGGCAAACCGGCGGACGCCGAGCATCAATACGGACACGGCAAGTTCGAAAGCGTCTCGGCGCTGGGCGAAACGGCGCTGCTGTTCCTGTTGTCGGGTGTGGTGATCTGGGAGGCCATCAAGCGCCTGCTCGACAACCAGGCGCATATCGTCGAAGCCACCATCTGGGCCTTCGGCGTGATCGCGGTCTCGGTCGTGGTTGATTTCTTTCGCGCGCGCGCGCTGACGCGTGTAGCCAAGGCGACGTCGAGCCAGGCGCTGGAAGCCGACGCGCTGCATTTCTCGTCCGACCTGTGGGCCTCGCTCGCCGTGCTGATCGGTCTGGCGGGTGTGCGGTTTGGCCTGGCCTGGGCGGACGCTGCTGCGGCAATCGTGGTGGCGGTATTGGTCTGCGTCGCCGGCTGGCGGCTCGGCCGGCGCACCATCGACACTTTAACCGATACCGCGCCGGAAGGCGCTGCCGCGAAAGTCACCGCGATTGCCGCGAAAGTGCCCGGTGTGGTCAAGGTTGAGCAGGTGCGGGCGCGCGGCGTCGGTGACAAGACCTTCATCGATCTCGCAGTGGCGGTGAGCCGCACGCTGCCGCTCGAACGTGTCAGCGCGCTCAAGGATGCGGTTGCCGCCGCGATCCGCCAGCAACTGCCGGGCGCCGAGTCCACTGTCATCACCGACCCGGTGGCGCTCGACAACGAAACCGTGCTCGACCGGGTTATGGTGATCGCGCGCAACCGCGCGCTCGCGGTGCATCACGTGACGGTGCACGATCTAAAAGACCGGCTGGCGATCTCGCTCGACCTGGAAGTTGACGGCAGGCTGTCGCTGCACGAGGCCCATGCGCTGGCGGATGGCCTGGAAAGCGCGATCGCCGCCGAACTCGGCGCCAACGTCGAAATCGACACCCATATCGAGCCGTTGCAGCCGCACCGCGCCTCCGGGCGCGAGGCGACGCCCGAGCGGGTGAGAGCGGTCGAGACCGCGCTCGCCGAGTTGGCCAGCGACGGCCGCACCATCCACGGCGTGCATGACGTGCGCGTGCGCGAGACCGACGACGGCGAGATCGTCAATTTCCATTGCGACGTCGATCCGTCCTCAAGCGTTCAAGCGGTGCATGAGAAGGTCGATGCGCTGGAGCGCGCCTTGCGCGCACGCTCACCCTCGATCAAGCGTGTGATCGGCCACGCCGAGCCGATGAAATAGCCCAACGATGCGCACCGACACGTCCCCGCTGATTCTCCTTAAAGATTACCGCCCGTCCCACTGGCTGGTGGAGACCGTCGCGCTCGATTTTTCGCTGCACCCAACGCAAACCAAAGTGCGCGCCACGCTCGCGCTCAAGCCTAACCCGGATGCCGCGGCCACGCCGCTGGTGCTGGATGGCGACGGGCTCACACTCACCGGACTCAAACTCAACGGAGCCACACTGCCGGCGGAAAATTACGTCGCGACCCCCGACAGCCTGTCCATTCCGCAAGTGCCGAACGGCCCATTCACGCTGGAGATTGAGACGCTGGTCGATCCGACCGCCAACAGCCAGCTCTCAGGGCTCTACCGGTCGAGCGGCACTTTTTGCACGCAATGCGAAGCCGAGGGCTTCCGCCGCATCACCTACTTTCCCGACCGCCCCGACGTGATGGCGGTCTACACCACCCGTATCGAAGCCGACAAAGCCGAAGCGCGGGTATTGCTATCAAACGGCAATCTGGTCGAAAGCGGCGACTTGCCGGGCGGCCGGCATTTCGCGGTCTGGAACGATCCGCATCCCAAGCCGTGTTATTTGTTCGCGCTGGTCGGCGGGAATCTCACCTACATCGAAGACCATTTTCGTACGATGTCGGGCCGCGACGTCACGCTGCGCATTTATGTCGAGCCCGGCAAGAAAGGCCGCTGCGGTCACGCGATGGATTCGCTCAAGCGCGCCATGCGCTGGGACGAGCAGGCCTTCGGCCGCGAATACGATCTCGATATTTTCATGATCGTCGCCGTCTCCGATTTCAACATGGGCGCGATGGAGAACAAAGGCCTCAATGTCTTCAACGACAAATACGTGCTGGCGAGTTCGGACACCGCGACGGATGCCGACTTCGCCAACATCGAGGCCGTCATCGCGCACGAATATTTTCACAACTGGACCGGCAATCGCATCACCTGCCGCGACTGGTTCCAGCTTTGCTTGAAGGAAGGTCTTACGGTTTTCCGCGATCAGGAATTTTCCTCCGATATGCGTTCGCGCGCAGTGAAACGCATTTCCGACGTGCGGGGGTTGCGCGCCACGCAATTCATCGAGGACTCAGGTCCCTTGGCGCACCCGGTCCGACCTGAAAAATACAAGGAAATCAATAACTTCTATACCAGCACTATTTACGAGAAGGGCGCGGAAGTGGTGCGCATGGTGCACAGTTTGATTGGCGCGGAAAAATTCCGCGCCGGCATGGATCTCTATTTCGTGCGGCATGACGGCCACGCCGCGACCGTCGAGCAATTCATCCAATGCTTCGCCGACGCCAGTGGCCGTGACATGGCGCAGTTCATGCGCTGGTATTCCCAAGCCGGCACACCGGAGGTAACGGTCACCGGCTGCTTCGATGCCGCGCGCAAGACCTACACGCTCGAAGCAAAACAAGCCGTGCCGCCGACACCCGGCCAGCCCACAAAACAGCCTATGGTGATTCCGCTCAAGCTCGGCCTCGTCGGTAAAGATGGCCGCGATTGGCCGCTCGCACTATCGAACGGCGACATAATCGAGCGCGGCGTGCTGGTATTGAGCGAACCGGCACACACATTCGAATTCAGCGGCATCGGCGATCGCCCGGTATTGTCGATCAACCGCGGCTTTTCGGCGCCAATCAAACTCAACACCGATCTCGATACCGACGACCTCGATTTTCTGGCGGCACATGACGGCGACGCCTTTAACCGCTGGCAGGCTTTGCAGACGACCGCGACGCGGCTGCTGATCAACAATCTGGCCGCGCTACGTGCCGCAAAATTGCCGCGCACCGACGACAAGCTGATCGCCGTGCTGGCCGCCATACTCGGCGATGCCAAACTTGAACCGGCTTTTGTCGCGCTCGCGCTGGTGCTGCCGGGTGAAGGCGATATCGCACGCGAAATCGGCCGCGACATCGATCCGGATGCGATCCATCGTGCTCGCACCGCGTTGCGCGCCGAGATCGGCGGCAAGCTCGGCGCGGCGCTGGTCGAGATTTATGAACGCATGGCCGTTCCCGGCCCCTACTCGCCTGATGCCGCGAGCGCCGGCCGCCGTTCACTGCGCAATGTCGCGCTCGACCTGGTAGCTGCGACTAAAGCGCCGGCGGCCATCGCACGCGCCGCAAAACAATACGACCACGCCGACAACATGACCGACCGAATGGCGGCACTGGCCACGCTGTCGCTACACGCCGGGCCGGAGCGCGAACGCGCGCTTGGCGACTTCTACGCGCGTTACGCCGACAATGCGCTGGTGATCGACAAATGGTTCTCGCTGCAAGGCATGATCCCGGAGCCGGATGCGCTGGACAAAGTCCAAGCCTTGACCGCGCATCCAGCATTCTCGATGGCCAATCCCAACCGCGTGCGCGCGCTGATCGGCGCATACGCCGCCAACGCGACCCAGTTCAACCGCGCCGACGGCGCCGGCTACGGCTTTATCGCCGATAACGTATTGGCGCTCGATCCGAAAAACCCGCAATTGGCGGCGCGTCTGGCCACCGCTTTCCGCAGCTGGCGCACGCTCGAAGCCGGCCGCCGCGCCAAGGCGCAAGCCGCGCTGACCCGCATCAAGGCCGCGTCCAACCTGTCGCGCGATTTGGCCGATATCGTCGAACGTGCGCTCGCGCAAGTCTGAAAAATAACGGTATCAGTGTATTTCGAGCCGCCTTGGCCGTCGCCCGACCGCTATTTTTTGTGGGTAACGATTTTTAAATATTTGACTCTTTGGACTCTCGACAAACCTGCGCCCATCGATTCAAATCGGCACTGATTCGGAAAGCGATGCGGCACATCCTTACCGATTCAGGGTGGTTGGGAAAATCCGAACGGAGGCCGTCTATGGCGCGCGCCGGCGTGGCGAGTGCGAGTGCGTCTGCACGCTCAGATTCCATTCAAGGTCTCGCGCAGTCGATCGCCAAGCCGGCGTATCGGCGCCTGCTGACCGCTGAGCCGTTGCTGCACCGCGCCGTTCCGGTGCTGATCATCGCGTTTCTCGCGACCATTTGTGTCGGCGCCATCGTGCAGGTGCTCGACCACCGCAGGCAATCCCTCAACAATCAATTCATCACGCTCGATGCCGCCGCCGACATCGCCGCCGAGCGCCTGCAACGGCCGCTCGCACAGCCCGCCGACGCGCTGGCGCGCCCGGAGGAGGTACTGGCGCGCGCACTGCCGCCCTGGGCCACCACCGCCGGGCGGCGCTTCATACTGACCAATGCGGAGGGCGTGGTCGCGGCCGCCACGCCGGCCGCCGACGCGACCATCGGCCGCCGCCTGATCGACCTGCTCGGTCCGACGCAACCGCTCACCACCTTCGGCGCCGGCGCCGGCGTCATAGAAATCACGCTGCCGGACGAAACCCGCGCGCTGGCGACCGTGCGCATGCTCAAGGCGCCGTTTGGCCAGATCGCCGTTATCCAATCGCGCGACGCGGCGTTGGCGTCCTGGCGCTCGATCACGACGCTGACCATCACGCTGTCGGCCACTACCGGTTTCGTGGTGCTGATCCTCGGCTTTGCCTTCCACTGGCAAGCAACCCGGGCGCGCGAAGCGGACCTGATCTACGAAACGGTCCGCGGCCGCATCGATACCGCACTCAACCGAGGCCGCTGTGGCCTGTGGGATTGGGACCTGGCGCGCGGGCGCATCTTCTGGTCGCAGTCGATGTTCGAGATACTCGGACTGGAGGCCAAGAATGAGCTGCTGTCGTTCGGCGACGTCAGCGCCCTCACCCATCCCGACGATCTGCGGCTTTACGATCTAGCCTCCGAAATCGCCGAAGCCACCGCCACCACCATCGACCACGCCTTCCGCATGCGCCACGCCGATGGCCACTGGGTCTGGCTGCGCGCACGTTGCGAGTTGGTGCGCCAGCCGGACGAGCAGGGTTTGCATCTGATCGGCATCGCAGTCGATATCACCGAACAGAAAAGCCTGGTTGAAAAAACGCTAGCTGCCGACATGCGTCTGCGCGACGCCATCGAGACCATCCCGGAAGCTTTCGTGCTGTGGGATGCCGACAATCGTCTGGTGCTGTGCAATTCGAATTTCCAGGAACTGCACAATCTGCCCGACGAGGTGATCACAGTCGGCGCTTCCTACGAAGCGGTAGTCGAGGCCGGCCGCAAGCCGGTAGTTCGCACCAAAGCCATCACCGGTGGCCCGAATATTCCGGGCGCCCGCACCTTCGAGGCACAGCTCGATGACGGCCGCTGGCTGCACATCAGCGAGCGGCGCACCAAAGACGGCGGCTACGTCTCGGTCGGCACCGATATCACCGCGCTCAAGACGCACGAAGAAAAGCTGGTCGACAGCGAGCAGCGGCTGATGGCGACCGTCGCGGACGTGCGCGCCTCGCAGCAGCGGCTGGGCGAACTCGCCGAAAAATACGCCGCCGAAAAGACCCGCGCCGAGGAAGCCAACCAGGCCAAGTCGAAGTTCCTGGCCAATATGAGTCACGAGCTGCGCACGCCGCTCAACGCCATTATCGGATTTTCCGAAATCATGGAGTCGGGCATGTTCGGCCCGCTCGGCGCCGAGAAGTACAACGAATATTGTAGCGACATCCGCAGCAGCGGCGAATATCTGCTCGACGTCATCAACGACATTCTCGATATGGCCAAGATCGAAGCCGGCCGTATGCGGCTCGATTTCGAGGAGCTCAACCTCGATACCCTGCTAACCGAAGCCATCCGCGTCGTTTCGCCGCGCGCGCAGGACAAACAGCTCGATTTGGTTGCCAAGATTTCGCCGGAGCTCGGCTTGCGCGCCGACCGCCGCGCGCTCAAGCAGATCATGCTCAATCTCTTGTCCAACGCGGTGAAGTTCACGCCTGCCGGCGGCCGCGTCACCGTGCGCGGGCGCTCCGCCGACCGATGCATCGTGCTGGCCGTCGCCGATACCGGCATCGGCATCTCGAAAGACGCACTGGCGCGGCTCGGCCGGCCTTTCGAGCAGGTTGAAAGCCAGCTCACCAAGAGCCATCACGGCTCGGGACTGGGCCTTGCCATCGCCAAATCGCTGGTGGAATTGCACGGCGGCCAAA
>DASRLF010000048.1:0-51183 GCA_035648555.1 Pseudolabrys sp. | reverse complement strand
TCGTTGCGGTGCTTCAAAAAGAAATAATCGTCGCACCATTTTTTGTATTTGTCGTAGGGCGCGACGGAAGCGTGCGCGTCGCAGGCCGCTTTCATCGCGGCGTGAAAGGCTTGGCTGTCGGGGTCGCCCTGCGTGCGACGTTTATCGAGCACCGGCGTCAGGTCGGCGCCGCCGCCGAACCAGGCTTTGCTGGTGACGACATGACGGGTGTTCATGTGTACGGCCGGCACGTGCGGATTTTGCGGGTGCGCGATCAGCGAAATGCCGGAGGCCCAAAAGCGCGGATCCTCGGCGGCGCCGGGGATTTCCTTGCGGAATTCGGGCGCGAACTCGCCGTGCACGGTCGAGCAATGCACGCCGACCTTCTCGAACACGCGGCCACGCATCAGCGACATCACGCCGCCGCCGCCCGGCTGGCCGGTATGATCGGTGCGGGACCAGGGCGTGCGGATGAAGCGGCCGGCGGAACGGTCTGCGAGCGGCGCGCTCGCCGGCAGCGCGTCCTCGACCGCCTCGAGCGCTGCGCAGATATCGTCGCGCAAGCGTTCGAACCAGGCGAGCGCGCGGGTCTTGCGGTGATCGATCTGCTCCGGTGTGGGTAGGGCGGTCATTGGACGTCCAGCTTAGCCAATTCGCAGGCCCCCCGTCTGCCGCAGCGCTTCGCCCGCCACCAGCGCCACCGCCATCGCCACGTTGAGCGAGCGCAGGCCCTCGGCGATGGGGATGCGCAGCCGCGCATCGGCGGCCGTGTGCACCGCCGCCGGCACGCCGGCGCTTTCACGGCCGAACAGCAGCACCTGGTCGTCGCGGAAGGCGTGGTCGAGATAGGAGGTTTCGGCGGCGGTTGTGAGCAGCACCAACTGAAGCTGCCCGGCGTGCCGCCAATGCTCGAAAGCCTCGAATGAGCCGTGGCGGCTGATGGAGACGCGGTCGAGATAGTCCATGCCGGCCCGCCGGAACGCGCGATCGGTCACCGGGAAGCCCGCCGGTTCGATGATATGCGTCTCCAGCTGCAGGCAGGCGCAGAGCCGCAGAATCGTCCCGGTGTTCTGGGGAATGTCCGGCTCATAGAGGGCGATCTGCATGGCGACAAAATGTCCGGTTGCACCGTGGATAAGTCGCTCTAGACGAACGGTTTATGCGACTTATGGGCGCTTGCGCGATAGCGGGCTTGCGCTATTACCGCAAGGGTGCCAATAAAACGGCACCGTAGCGCCGTCCTGTCTCACCCAGGGCTGCCGCAACCGGTCCGCCCCGCCGCCGCGGGACTTGTCCTGCCGGCTCAAAGCCGTGGGCGGATGACTAAGCCAGCCGGGGGAGAGGGCCTAAGACGTGACGACCGTGTCTTCTGCGGGGCACACGCGCCGCGACTTTCTTTACATCGCAACGGGTGCCGTCGGCGCCGTCGGTGCGGCCGCGGCTTTGGTGCCGCTGATCGCGCAAATGAATCCGGACGCCTCGACCATTGCCGCTGGCGCGCCGGTTGAGATCGACCTGGCGCCGATCGCCGATGGCCAGATCGTCAAGGTGTTCTGGCGCTCGAAGCCGATCTTCATCTTCCATCGCACGGCCAAGGAGATCGCGGAGGCCAAGGACGTCAATGTCGCGAGCCTGCCGGATCCGGAGCCGGATTCCGAACGCGTCAAAGCCGGCCACGAGCAGTGGCTGGTCGTGATCGGCATCTGCACCCATCTCGGCTGCATCCCGCTCGCCCACCAGGGCGAATATGACGGCTGGTTCTGCCCTTGCCACGGCTCGCAGTACGATACCGCCGGCCGCATCCGAAAGGGTCCGGCGCCGAAGAACCTCTATTTGCCGCCATACAAATTCGTTTCCGACACCAAAATTCAAATCGGCTGACCGATCATGAGTGGACCCTCGACTTACCAGCCGACCAACCGCGCGATGCAATGGTTCGAGAAGCGGCTGCCGATCGGCGGCCTGATTCATTCCTCGTTCGTCGCTTACCCGACGCCGCGTAACCTGAATTACTGGTGGACCTTCGGCGGCATCCTGTCGTTCATGCTCGGCGTGCAGATCATTACCGGCGTCGTGCTGGCGATGCACTACACGCCGCATATCGACCTAGCGTTCAAGTCGGTCGAAGCAATCATGCGCGACGTCAATTACGGCTGGCTGCTGCGCTATCTGCACGCCAACGGCGCGGCGATGTTCTTCCTCGCCGTCTACATCCACATGTTCCGCGGCCTGTATTACGGCTCCTACAAGGAGCCGCGCGAGGTACTCTGGATCCTCGGCGTCATCATCTATCTGCTGATGATGGCGACCGGCTTCATGGGCTACGTTCTGGTCTGGGGCCAGATGAGCTTCTGGGCCGCGACCGTGATCACCAATTTGTTCTCGGCCATTCCCGGCGTCGGCGACACCATCGTCACCTGGCTGTGGGGCGGCTATGCGGTCGGCAATCCGACGCTCAACCGATTCTATTCGTTGCACTACCTGTTGCCGTTCGTGATCGCCGGCGTGGTCGTGCTGCACGTTTGGGCACTGCACGTGGCAGGCCAGAACAATCCGACCGGTATCGATCCGAAGTCGGATAAGGACACCGTGCCGTTCACGCCTTACGCGACCATGAAGGACGCCTTCGGCTTGGCGTGCTTCCTGATCTTCTTTGCGTGGTTCGTGTTCTACATCCCGAATTATCTCGGCCACGCCGACAACTACATCCCGGCCAATCCGGCGGTGACGCCGCCGGAAATCGTGCCGGAGTGGTATTACCTGCCGTTCTACGCGATCCTGCGCTCGATCCCGAACAAGCTGCTCGGCGTCTGCGCGCTGTTTGGATCCATCGGTATCTTGGCGTTCTTGCCTTGGCTCGATACCTCACGCGTAAAATCGGGGCGCTACCGGCCGCTGTTCCGCCAGTTCTTCTGGCTGTTCGTGATCGCTTGCGTCGGCCTGGGCTGGCTCGGCACCAAGCAGCCGGAAGGCATCTACGTGATCCTGGCGCGCATCCTTACCTTCTACTATTTCGCGTTCTTCCTGATCGTGCTGCCGTTGCTCGGCATCTTCGAGAAAACCAAGCCGCTGCCGAATTCGATTTCGGAATCGGTTCTGGGCGCCAAGGCGTGAGGATGGCCAAGAATATGAACATGAACATGCAGCGCATGATTTTCGCTCTTGCCCTTGCCGGTTCGCTGGTAGCGATTGCCGCGCCGGCTTCGGCCGAGGACCAGGTTTCGCCGCCACGGCAGAAATGGTCGTTCGCCGGTCCATTCGGCAAATTCGATGAGGCGCAGCTCCAGCGCGGCTACAAGATTTACCGCGAGGTCTGTTCGAACTGCCATTCCATGGAAATGCTCACCTTCGGCAATCTCGCTGATGCCGGCGGTCCCGGATTTTCGGAAGGCCAGGCCGAGGCGGTGGCATCCGAATACAAGATCAAGGACCTCGACGGCAACGGCGAGCCGACCGACCGCCCCGGCCGGCTGGCGGACCATTTCCCGTCGCCGTTCGCCAATGAGCTCGCTGCCAAGGCGGCCAATGGCGGCACCGCGCCGCCCGACATGTCGACGCTGGCCAAGGCGCGCAGCTATTCGCGCGGCTTCCCCTGGTTCGTGTTCGACGCCTTCACGCAGTATCAAGAGCAGGGGCCGGACTATATCGCGGCGATCCTGAACGGCTATGTCGATCCGCCGAAGGATTTCAAGCTGCCCGAGGGCGGCCACTACAACGAATATTTCCCGGGCCACACCATCGCTATGCCGCCGCCGCTGCAGGCCGGGCAGGTGACGTTCGACGATGGCTCGCCGCAGACCATGCAGCAGTATTCCAAGGACGTGGCGGCGTTTCTGATGTGGGCGGCCGAGCCGAAACTGGTACAGCGCAAGCGCACCGGCTTCCAGGTGATGATTTTTCTGATCGTGCTGACGGGCTTGCTGTACTTCACCAAGAAGAAGGTGTGGTCGGCGGTCCATTAAGCGGCACAAAATTTCTTGACGCAGGGGCCCCGTTTGGGGCCCCTTTGTTTTGGAAAGTTGGGCAGACATGACCAAAGCAGTCCTCGGCATTATCGGTGGCTCCGGCATCTACGATCTGCCTGGGCTGGAAAACGTGCGCGAACAGCGCATCGCAAGCCCCTGGGGCGAGCCGTCCGGCGCGCTGCACATCGGCGAGATCGCAGGGCTGCCGGTGGTGTTTCTGCCGCGCCACGACAAAGGCCACCGGCTGTCGCCGTCCGACATCAACTATCGCGCCAATATCGACATCCTGAAGCGCGCCGGCGTCACCGACCTTGTGTCGCTGTCGGCCTGCGGTTCGTTCAAGCAGGAACTGCCGCCGGGCACCTTCGTGCTGATCGACCAGTTCGTCGACCGCACCTACAAGCGCGAGAGTTCGTTTTTCGGCAGAGGGCTGGTGGCGCACGTCTCGATGGCGCATCCGGTTAGCCCGCGGCTGCGGCTGCATATCGACGAGGCTTCCGGCAAGATCGGCCTGCCGGTGGTGCGCGGCGGCACTTACGTGTGCATGGAGGGGCCGCAGTTCTCGACCTATGCCGAGAGCATCACCTACAAGACCCTGGGTTACTCGGTGATCGGCATGACCAACTTGCCGGAGGCCAAGCTCGCCCGCGAGGCCGAGATTTGTTACGCCACCGTCGCGATGGTGACGGATTTCGACTGCTGGCATCCCGAGCACGACGCGGTTACCGTGCAGGACATCATCAAGGTGCTGTTTGCCAATGCCGATCGCGCCAAGGCGCTGGTGGCGCAGCTGGCGAAGGATTTTCCGCGCGAGCACGAGCTGTGTCCCATCGGCTCCGATCGTGCACTCGACACCGCGCTGATCACCGCGCCCGA
This sequence comes from Pseudolabrys sp., assembly GCA_035648555.1. GTDB lineage: Bacteria > Pseudomonadota > Alphaproteobacteria > Rhizobiales > Xanthobacteraceae > Pseudolabrys. The sequence continues at coordinate 46,363 of DASRLF010000048.1, read as the reverse complement.
GGCGCGCGATCCGGAACTGATCAAGAAGCTCGATGCGGTGGCGGGCAGGGTGCTGAAAGGATAGGGGGCATGCGCGCGATCGATCTGGAAAAACAGCCGCGTGAGGAATGGCGGCCCGGCGTGCGCACGCGGATGAAGGCCTCGGCGGCGAACGGCGCAACGCAACTCTGTATGTTCGAGCAGTGGTGCGATCCGGGACACGGCGCGCCGACCCATCTGCATGCGGTCGAGGAAGTGCTGCATGTTCTTGAAGGCAGCGCCGATGTCTGGATCGACGACAGCCATGCCACGCTGACCAACGGGCAGCTGGCGATCGTGCCGGCCGGTCGCAAGCATGGCTTTTCCAACAACGGCACGACTATCCTGCACATCCAGTCGACCTTGGCCGCGCCGGTGTTCGAGGCGGCCTACGACGACAAGCGCGAAAGCCCGCGGCGCTGGCTGCCGGACTGAACCGCTAAATGCTTGGGCGGTGCATCATCCAGCCGAGCCCGAAGATGCTGCCGATCACCCCGACGACGATCATCATGATCAGCCAGACGATGATCGCGGCCGGGATGGCGGCGAACGTCCATTTGATCAAGATCGCCACGAGACGCCAGAATGGGATATCGATGTCGGTGATGACGGTTCGTTCCACCGGTCCGGTGGTCTGCTGCGTGGACATGGGCTTGAGCCCTCCCCGGTTGCACCAAGGTCCATGGTTCGCCAGAGTGCGTCCGTCGGCAACAGGATTTGCAGCCTTGTCCCCCGGAGAGCCATGACCTCGCCCAGCGTCGATGACGATCTGCGCGCCTCGATCCGTTCGATCCCGGACTATCCCAAGCCCGGCATCATGTTCCGCGACATCACCACGCTCTTGGGCGATGCCAGAGCATTTCGCCGCGCGGTCGATGCGCTAGTGCAGCCTTGGGCCGGCATGAAGATCGATAAGGTCGCCGGCATCGAAGCGCGCGGGTTTATCCTCGGCGGCGCGGTGGCCCATCAGGTTTCGGCCGGCTTCGTGCCGATCCGCAAGAAAGGCAAGCTGCCGCACAAGAGGGTAAGCGTTGCTTACGCGCTGGAATACGGCGAGGATATGATCGAGATGCACGCCGACGCGCTGGTCGCGGACGAGCGCGTGGTGCTGGTCGACGACCTGATCGCAACCGGCGGCACAGCGGAGGCTGCGGTTAAACTGCTACGGCAGTTGGGCGCCAATGTGCTGGCGGCTTGTTTCGTCATCGACCTGCCGGAGCTGGGCGGGGCCGCGCGGCTACGCAAGCTCGACGTGCCGGTCCGGACGCTGGTTTCATTCGAGGGGCACTAGCAGCCACTAGAATACGCGATGTCCCACAGGCGGACGCCTCAGAATTGCGATTGCCACATTTTCGCTCATTGCGGGAATTAGCTTGTTGAGATGTCGGCTCAAGCAACTGTTCAGGCTGTGAACCGGTTCAGCTATCGCCCCGCCATCGTCGCGGCGATTCTTTGCCTCGTCGCCATAGCCCCGGCAGTGTTCGGACTGGGTCTAGGGCTTCTACTCTCTTTATTGATGGTGTTTGCCACGGCGGTAGCTTGGCTAGTCATCTTGATGATGTCACTGCTGAATCACCGCTGGTGGCAAATGCTTTCCATCGCGCTCGCTCTTCCGGTTTATACGGCAATAGGGTTCCTTAGTGTGAGATTCCACGACGAGATTCGTTGGCAGATTGTCCGCCACTACTACATGACAAAATTTGCCAACCTTAAACCTGCGGATCGTGATCCAAGCCACGCCAAAGTATCGGAATGGGACGGCGGTTTGGGATGGACGGTCGGACTTGAATATCATGAGACCGACGCCGATGCGCGGGCTTGGCAAGCTCAGCAAAAGGATTGGATCGGTCCGGGCTGTCACCAGACGCTTAAGCGGCTTGAGCCGCATTTTTATCTGAACGGAAATTTCTGCTAGCGGCCGGGGCCCCAGGGGCCTAGCGGCACGGGCGGTTGCTTCGGGGTCTCGTCGCTCCAAGGGCCGGGAGCGGGCGCGTCGGCCTGCGCCGTATCGTCGACGGGTTGCTCCGGCGCGGCAATTTCCAGCGGCCCCGGATCATGGCCGCCGGCGAATTTCACCAGCGCCTCGACGCGTTTGTCGACCGACGGATGGGTGTCGAAAATATTCGAGAATCCCTCGCGCGGATTGTCGATGCACATTTCCATGACGGCGGAATTGGCGCCGGGCATGTCGCCGCGGCCTTCGATCTTGCGCAGCGCCGAGATCATGGCGTCGGGATTTTTGGTCAGTTCGACCGAACCGGAATCGGCGAGATATTCGCGCTGACGCGACAGCGCGAAGCGGATGACGATCGACAGGATCCACACCACCACGATGATGGCGATCGCGATGACGATGGCGATGCCGGCGCCGCCTTTGCCGTCGTCGCGGCTCGAGCGCCGCCCGCCGCCCCACAGCACGTTCTGGAAGAAAATGCGGAACACCAGTTCGCCGAAAAACGAGATCACACCGGCGATCACCACCGCGATCACCAGCATGCGCACGTCGCCATTGCGGATGTGGGTGAGTTCGTGGCCGAGCACCGATTCAAGTTCGGCGTCGTTGAGCGCGTCGATCAGCCCGCGCATCACCGTGATCGAATATTGTTTTTCGTTGAGCCCGGTGGAGAACGCGTTAAGCGCCTCGTCCTCGGCGACGCGCAGCGTCGGCATGGTGATGCCGCGCGAGATGCAGAGATTTTCCAGCAAGTTATAGAGCCGGGGTTCTTCTTCGCGGCTGACCGGCCGCGCGCCGGTCACCGCATCGATCATCGACTGGTGGAATTTGTAGGCGATGGCGATCCAGATCACCGAGCCAGCGGTGGCGAAGGGCAGCGACTTGATGAAGTCGAATTCGGCCGCGCGGATGAGAAATTCGAGCGGGCTGTGCCGATAGTCGGTAAGCGCCTCGGCCAGCAGCGCGCCGGCGAACACCATCACGTAGACCAGGATGAACAGCCCGATCAGCAGCGCGACCGAGCGCCGCTTGTTGGACTGGATGTGCGTGTAGAGCCCGTAGGCGGCCATGGTCCGTCCTTCGGCGAAAGACGCGGGGAATCCCCGCCCTAGAACTTCACGCTCGGCGCCTGTTCGAGTTGCGCGCGGTCGCCGCCGACATCGAAGAACGGACGCTGGCTGAAACCGAACATGCCCGCGAAAATCGCCGCCGGGAACTGCTGGATGCCGGTGTTGTATTCCTGGACCGCGTTGTTGAAGAAGCGGCGTGAGGCGGCGAGCTTGTTCTCGATGTCGGACAAGTCGCTTTGCAGCTGCTGGAAGTTCGCGTTGGCTTTCAGGTTCGGATAGTTCTCCGACAGCGCGAACAGCTTGCCGAGCGCGCCGGTCAGCATGTTCTCGGCGGCGACCTTCTGCTCGACCCCAGGGGCTGCGACGGCGACATTGCGCGCCTGGATAACCGCCTCCAGAGTTCCGCTCTCATGGGCGGCATAGCCCTTCACCGTCTCCACCAGGTTGGGAATGAGGTCGTGGCGCTGCTTGAGCTGGACGTCGATGTCGGCGAATGCCTGATTGGTCCTCTGCCGCATGGCGACCAGACCGTTGTAGACGCTGATTGCCCAGATCACGATTGCGACAACGACGCCGAGAACGACCCAGCCGGTGGTGGACATAAAACGGCTCCTCACAAAAATAGTTGGAACGGAACAAGCCTAACCTAGATGGGATGGCCGCGGCCAACGGCAACGGGGCAGGGCGAAGGCGAACCCCGGCGTCACCCAGGAGAATCCACCTAACTGACTGATTTAAATAAAAAAAGACCCCGAGCCGAAGCTCGGGGTCTTTATCGCCAGACGGCTATTCGGGGGGTAAGGGGGGAGCCGCCCGACTAAAACACACGCCCGACAACGCGACCCCCCGGGGTTGGTTCCTGGAAAAATGCAGGTTCCCAAACTTTTTTTCACAGGGAACCGGAGCGTCTTAAGACGGTCACGATCCACCTGTTCCATGCTGTCCAAAGTTCCACTTTTGTATCGCGTCCGCACATCAAACGGGGGGTCCCGCGATGAGCTCCGTGATGATCAGGTGTCCTGTAACCGGCGAGCCGGTCTCGACTGCCATCGAGATCGAGCCGAGCGAATTCTGCAAATTGCCCAAAATAAGCGCCCGCATGCTGTGCCCGGTCTGCGGGCAGGAGCACGTCTGGGCGACGGGGACTGCTTGGCTGTCGGACCAGCCGCGCAGCGGCTGGCGGCGGACCGGAACGGAAGGCTAGCCGGCCTCGCGGAACTGCACCGCAACGTCCAGATCGACCGAGACCAATTGCGACACGCCGCGCTCGGCCATGGTGACGCCGTAGAGCCGGTTCATCCGCGCCATGGTGATCGGGTTGTGGGTGATGATCACGAAGCGGGTGTCGGTGGACCGGGTCATCTCATCCAGCAGATCGCAGAAGCGCTCGACGTTGTGATCGTCGAGCGGCGCGTCGACTTCGTCCAGCACGCAGATCGGCGCCGGATTGGTCAAAAACACCGCGAAGATCAAAGCCAGCGCGGTGAGCGCCTGTTCGCCGCCCGAGAGAAGCGACAGCGTCGAGGGCTTCTTGCCTGGGGGCTTCGCCATGATCTCGAGGCCGGCTTCGAGCGGATCGTCGCTCTCGACCAGTTGCAATTCGGCGGTGCCGCCGCCGAACAATTTCGTGAACAGATGCTGGAAGTGCTTATTGACCTGTTCGAACGAGGCCAGCAGCCGTTCGCGCGCCTCGCGGTTGAGGCTCTGGATGCCCTGCCGCAATTTCTTGATCGCCTCGACCAGGTCGTCGCGCTCGGTCGTGAGATTATTGTGCTGGGTCTCGATATCGCGCAGTTCTTCCTCGGCGCGCAGGTTGACCGCGCCCAGGCGCTCGCGCTCGCGGCGCAGCCGCTCCAGCGTCGCCTCGATGTCGGCAAGATCGGGCAATGCCTTGCCCGGCTCGATGCCGGCCAGTTCCGCCACCGCCGAAGGCTCGATCTCCAGCATGTCGTGAATTTCGCGGCCGATGTCGGCGAGACGGCGCTTGGCGCCTTCGAAGCGCTCCTCGGCGCGCGCCAGATCCTCGCGCGCGGCGCTGGCCGCCTCTAACGCGGCGCGGGCGTCGCGGTCGGCCTCGGCCAGTGCATTTTCGGCTTCCTGCAGGCCATCGGCGCATGCGCGCCGCGCGGCTTCCGCCTTGGCGACCTGGGCGATCATGCTTTTGCGTTTTTCCGCGAAAACCTGCGGCGCGTTTTCAAGCTCGGCGCGGTCGCGCTTGGCCTCGGTGATGCGTTGTTCGAGCGTAGCGATCTGGGTGCGGGCGCCGTCGCGGCGCTCGTTCCAGCCGGCTTTGTCGCTGGCCAGTGTCGCGAGCCGCTTGTCGGCCAGTTCCGCTTCGCGCACGATAGCCTGCTGCTCGGCACGCACTTCGGCGAGCTTGGCGCGTTTTCCCGCGATGTCGTCGCGCACTGCTGCGAGCTTGGTTTCGATATTGGCGGCGGGCGCCAGCGCGGCCAGCGCGCGTTCGGCGTCCTTCTTGGCGGCGCTTGCCTCGTCGCGGCTGGTGGACAGGCGCGTGCGCGCTTCGTCCAGCGCCGAGAGCCGCGCTGCCTGGCGGTTGAGGTCGCGTTCGCGGGTGCGGGTTTCGGCCTCAGTGGTGCTTGCCGCATCGAAGGCGGCTTGCGCTTTATCGAGCGCCTTGCGTTTTCCCTCGACCTCGGCGCGGGCGCTTGAGAGCTCGCTGTCGATTTCGGCATGGCGGCTGCGCTGCGCCAGGCGGCGCGCCGCGCCGGTCGGGGCATGGGCAGCGGCGACGAAGCCGTCCCAGCGCCACAGATCGCCCTCGCGCGACACCAGCCGTTGGCCGGACTTGAGCGAAGCCGCGAGCTTGGCCCCCGCCTCGCGATCGACCACGCCAATCTGCGCCAGCCGACGCGCCAGTTGCGCGGGCGCCTTCACGAAGCCGGACAAAGCCTGCGCGCCGTGCGGCAGCGCCGGATCGCCGCCGGCGGCGTCGATTTTCGACCAGTGCATCGGCGCCGACACATCGACCGGCGCGTCGAGATCGTCGCCAAGGGCTGCGCCGAGTGCCTTTTCGTAGCCTTTATCGACCGAGACGTGATCGATCACTGGCGGCCACAGATTGCGGGTCTCAAGCGACAGCATCTGCGCCAGCGTCTTGGCCTCAGTCTCCAGCCGCTGCACGCGCTTTTCGGATTCAGCCCGCGCTTCACGCGCGGCTTCGAGATCGGCGCGTGCGTTGGTATGCGCGGCCTCGGCGGCGACGGCGGCGGCTTCGGCTTCCGTCAGCGCGGCCTGCGCGCCTTCGACCGCGGCGGTCAGCGGCGCGCTGTCGACTGTTTTCAGCGTCGCCAGTTCGCGTTCGATCTCGGCGATTTCAGTGGCGATGCGGGCGGCGCGCTCGCCTTGCTCGCGCGCGGCGTTTTCGTGTTGATGCCGTTGCGCTGTGAGATCGGCTAGCGCGGTGGTCAGGTCGAAGAAAATCTTCTCGGCGGCGGTGAGTTCGCCATCGGCCTTGGCCACCTTGGCATCGACGCCGCTGCGGCGGCCGGCGCTTTCGCGCGCTTCCTTGCGGATTGTGTCTTCCTCGGCGGCGAGCTTGGCCAGCGCCGCTTCGGCGTCGGCGGCGAGCTTGGCTTCGCGCTCGCCGTCACCGGAAAATTGCTTGAGGCGGAGATCGAGTTCGGCGATGCGGTCCTTGGCGCGCGCTTCCTCGCGATCGAGGTCTTGCAGCGCGACGTTGAGCCGATGCAGTGCCGCGCCCGCGCTGGCCTCGGCCTCGCGCAGTTCCGGCAATGACGCCGAGGCCAGCGCCTGGCGCTTGGAGGCTTCGGCCTCCGCGCCGACGCGGGCCGCCACCTCGCGCACGCCAAGGTCCTTGGCGTGCGCGGCCTCGGTCACTTCGGCGGTCGCGGCGGTCCAGCGCAGATGATAGAGCGTCGCTTCCGACTTGCGCACTTGCAGCGAGACCGTGCGATAGCGGATTGCTTGCTTGGCCTGCTTTTTCAGCCCGTCTATCTGGGCGGCCAATTGGCCGATCACGTCCTCCAGCCGCAACAGATTGGTTTCCGCGGCCTTCAGGCGGAGTTCCGCCTCGTGCCGGCGGGCATGCAGGCCGGCGACGCCCGCGGCTTCCTCCAGCACGCGGCGGCGCTGCTCGGGCTTGGCCTGGATGATCTCGCCGATGCGGCCCTGATGCACCAGTGCCGGCGAGCGCGCGCCGGTCGAGGCGTCGGCGAACAGGATCTGCACGTCGCGGGCGCGCACTTCCTTGCCGTTGATGCGGTAAGTGGAGCCGGCTTCGCGCTCGATGCGGCGCGCGATGTCGATGGAATCCTGGTCGTTGAACGCGGACGGCGCCGAGCGTTCGGCATTGTCGATTGAAATCCCGACCTCGGCGTTGTTGCGGGCCGGGCGGTTATTCGTGCCGGAGAAGATCACCTCGTCCATCGAGGCGGCGCGCATCGATTTGTACGAGGACTCGCCCATCACCCAGCGCAGCGCTTCGACCAGATTGGATTTGCCGCAGCCGTTCGGCCCGACCACGCCGGTCAGCCCCGGCTCGATCAGGAAATCGGTCGGCTCGACGAACGACTTGAACCCAAGCAGGCGCAGACGCGTGAGCTTCATACTTCAGGCCTCGAATTTAATTTGCGCATGATCTGGTCCGAAAACCGGTTCCCACTTTTCGGGATCATGCGCTGGGCAGAATCGTAATCCTGTCCGGGGCATAGTCCCGAAAGCTGGTCGGCTTGTACTGCATTGGCCGAAGAATGAATCGCCGCGCCCCGTTGAGCAACAGGGCCGCGGCGAAGAAGCGTGGTTTTCCAGAACTTTCGGGCCTGCCGGCTACGAAAATGACGCCAGCCCGGCCCCGCGCCTAAGCCGAAAAACCCTTATCCGCCCTTAAGTTGCGGGTCGATGACCTTGGCGAATTCCTCGATCGAGAGGGCGCCGGTAACCTGCGTTCCATTGATGAAAAAAGTCGGGGTGGACGCCACTTTGAACTCCTTTGTGGCGCGATCGCGCACGCTTTCCAGCGCGTCCCAGGCCTTCTGATTCGCCAGGCAGGCGTTGAAAGCCTCTTCGGTGAGGCCGGCCTGCTTGAAGATCGCCATCAGGGGCGGGATCGGTTTTTCGACCGCCCACTGTCGCTGCTGGCGGAACAGCGTATCGATCAGCGTGTAATATTTGTCCTTGTCATCTTTGGCCGCGCAGCGTGACAGGATGAAGGCCGCGGCCGCCAACTGGTCGAGCGGGAAGTCGCGCAGCATGTAGCGGACCTTGCCGGTGTCGATGTAGCGCTTCTTGAGTTCCGGAAACGTCGTCTCCTGGAAATGGGCGCAGTGCGGGCAGGTCATCGAGGCGTATTCGACGATGGTGATCGGCGCTTTCGGATCGCCCATCACGATGTCGGGCAGCGCGCTGGGTTTCATCAGGTCGTCGGGGGACACGTCCGCCGCCAGCGCCGCGATGCCCGGGAAGGGCGGCAGCGAGGAGACGCCGAGCACCGCGAGGCTGAGCACCACAGTGGTGGTTTTCTGGCAAAATTCACGTCGGGTGATGTGCAACTGACGCTCCGTTGGCTTGAAACCGGTGCCCCAAGGCACTGGCTAGCTGGATAGGATAATTGTGGCAATGGCGCGCCGTTCCGGCAAGGCGACGCAAACCGTCACTTTCGCTTGATCGAGGCGCCCAGCCGGGCGAGCGCCTGGCGCAGGTCATCGTCTGCGATGGGCAGACTGGCGGCAATGCGGGCGGCGACCTCGGGATCGAGCGGGGCCGGCGCGAGAACTGGTTCGCGGCGTCGCAGTGGCGCCTGCCGGAGGGCAATACGGCCGATCGCCTGCCAGCCGAAGAAGCGGTTGACCCGCTCCAGGATCACGGCCGAGAGGTGCTGGATTTCGAGCGCCGCAGGTCCCTCGACCCGCAGCACCAAGGTCGCCGGTTCAGGACTGTCTTCGCCGGCCGCGCGCGGCCAGGTGATCTTCATCGGCTCGCTATGAGCGGCGATCTCGGGTCCCGCGATATCGGACCAGCGGGCGATGATCTCGGCCGAGGCAAAACCTTGCGACTTAAGCGCATCGCTCAAGGTCGCACCCAACAACTCGGAAAGCGGCCGGGGAAAACTGCGCGAGGGCTTGTTCATGCGGGGGCGCTCTGTGCCATCTTTGGTCCTATGAGCGTAGCAGTCCGTGCCCTGGCGCGAAAGAAAGCGTCCGCCCATCCGGACCCGGCCGATTTGCTGGCCTGGTACGACCGCTACCGCCGTGTGTTGCCTTGGCGGGCGCGGCGCGGCGAGACGCCCGACCCTTACCGGGTCTGGCTGTCGGAGATCATGCTGCAGCAGACAACGGTGAAGACGGTTGCGCCCTATTACGTGCGGTTTCTGGCGCGCTGGCCGACGGTCGAAGCGCTTGGCCGCGCCAGCCTTGATGATGTGCTGCGGGCCTGGGCCGGGCTCGGCTACTACGCCCGCGCCCGCAATTTGCATGCCTGCGCCCGTGCGGTGGCGCAGCAACACGGTGGAAAATTTCCGCAAACGCTCGATGGTTTGCGCGCGCTGCCGGGCATCGGCGGCTATACCGCCGCCGCCATCGCCGCGATCGCGTTCGATGCCGGCGCCGTGCCGGTCGACGGCAATGTCGAGCGGGTGGTGTCGCGGCTGTTTGCGGTCGAGGAGGAATTGCCCGCGGCCGAGCCCGCGATCAAGCGGCTGGCGGCCTCGCTGTTGCCGGCAAAACGCAGCGGTGACTTCGCGCAAGCGCTGATGGATCTCGGCGCCACGATTTGTTCGCCGAAACGGCCGGCATGTTCACTGTGTCCGTGGAATGAATGTTGTCTCGCATTTGACCGGGGCGACCAGGAAACATTCCCGCGCAAGGTGCCAAAGCGCGAAGGAAAGCTGCGCCGCGGCGCGGCTTTTGTCGCGTTGCGCGCCGACGGCCGCGTACTGTTGCGCACGCGCCCCGAAAAAGGACTGCTCGGCGCCATGACCGAAGTACCGGGCAGCGACTGGGCGCATGATTTCGATCTGACGAAAGCGCTGCGCGCCGCGCCGCTAAAAACGAAATGGCGCAAGCTGCCCGGCGTGGTGACGCACGTGTTCACGCATTTTCCGCTCGAACTTGTGGTCTACATCGCGCAGGCCGCGCGCGCGACGCCCGCGCCCAAAGGCGCGCGCTGGGTCAAACGCGCGGAATTGGCGGGCGAAGCGCTGCCGAGCGTGATGCGCAAGGTGCTGGCGTATGCGCTCGATGGCAACGCCTAGGTTTTATCCGCTGTTGGTCTGCCAGCTCAACCGATCGACGCAACACAGGCGTTAAATCGCCGGGATGCCTGCGGCGGCCGCCAGCATGGCATTTTCCGCGCGCTCGCTGCGGTCAGGCTTCGGCAGCTTGCTGTTGGCGGCTTTGCGGTTGATCTTGCGCTTGGCAATGCCGCCGAGCTTTTTGTCGGTCGCCTTCTCCTCGTTGAGATTCATGTTGAGCAACCTGGCGACATCGTTGCGCCCGAGCAGCTTCGCCCAGGCCACCAACGTGCCGTAGCGCGTCATCTCGTAGTGCTCGACCGCCTGAGCCGCTGCGATCAGCGCCGCGTTGAGCACCGTCTTGTTCTCGATTTCGCCGGCGATCTCGTTGGCTTCTTCGAGAATGCCGTCGATGGCCGGGCACTTGGTGCCTTGCGGAACCGATTTGATCAGTTTGAAAACCCGATCAAGCCGCTTGATTTGGCCTTTGGTCTGCTTGAGATGGGTGCGGAACCCCTTTTTCAGCTCTGCGTCGGAGGCCTTCTGGGCCATGTCCGGCAGCGCTTTCACGATTTGATGCTCGGCATAGTAGATATCCTGCAAAGTGTGCACGAACAACTCGTCGAATGTGTCGATATCGGATGAAAACCAGCCCATGGCCGCGTACTCCTTTTCGGTCTGTGCCGTGTCAAATCTTTCGACGGCGGCAAGTTCCCAAAAAGCCGAAAGACCGCTAGGAATTGCGTTCAATTCAGCGAAAAGGACATGAGACCATGAAAATCGAACGTCACGACGTCGCCGCTCGCATGAGCAAAGTGGTGGTGCATGGCGACACGGTCTATCTCGCCGGCATCGTCGCGGAAAATCCGAAGGGCAAGAGCGTTACTGAGCAGACCAAGAGCATCCTCGGGCAGATCGACGGCTTCCTGGCCAAAGCCGGCGCCGACAAGGCCAAATTGCTGTCGGCAAATATCTGGATCACCGACATGGCCAATTTCGCCGAGATGAACGCGGTCTGGGATGCCTGGGTTTCGCCCGGCAACACACCGGCGCGCGCCACCGTCGAGGCCAAGTTGGCGACGCCCGACTACAAGGTCGAGATCATGGTGGTGGCGGCGCGTTCATGACCGAGAATCAAGGAATCCTGGCAATCTTCAACGATTGCCGCCCTGGCCGCGAGGCCGAGTTCGAGGAATGGTTCCAGGGCGAGCATCTGCTCGAGCGGCTGGCGGTGCCCGGCTTCCTGTTCGGGCGGCGGCACCAGGCGATTTCAGGCAGCAACGGCTACTTCAATTTTTATCTGGTCGAGTCGCCCGCGGTCCTGACATCGAAGTCCTATGTGGAGCGGCTCGACAACCCGACGCCGATGACCAAGAAGATCATGTCGGAAGTTTTCATCAATATGAACCGCACGGTCTGCCATCGCACGCAGCGGAGCGGCGGCTTTCGCGGCGCCTATGTGGTCACGGTGCGGTTCAATGATGCGCCGGACATCGGCAGCCTGACCAGGCTATCTGATGAGTTGATAAAGGATACCGCCATCGCGGCTTACGAAATATGGACCGCGGTCGATCCCGCCGGACAACCGGTATCGATGGAAGAAAAATTGCGTGGCGGCGACAAGAAGATCAAAGCCTGCCTGATGGTCGACACGCTACGCCAGGCTGAAGCCGAGAAACTGGGCGCGCGCCTGGCGAAGCAATTCGCGAGCGCCGAGGTCGGCGTATTCCGCGTGCTGTCCCAGTTGGGCAACGGAGGAGCTTGAATGCAGTCGCTCGTGCCGATCGCGGAAAAAATCGCCGGCGTTCTGATCGCGCGCAAAGAGACAATCGCGGTCGCCGAATCCTCGACCGGCGGGCTGATCGCCGCGGCCCTGCTCGCGGTGCCCGGCGCATCGGCCTACTTTCTCGGTGGCGCAGTCGTTTATACGCGAGCCTCGCGCACGGCGCTGCTCGGCATCAGCGATGCCGAAATGGAAGGCCTGCGGGCCTCGACCGAAACTTATGCGTTATTGATCGCGCGGCGCGTGCGCGAGCGGCACGACGCGACCTGGGGCCTTGGGGAAACCGGAGCGAGCGGGCCGACCGGCAACCGCTACGGCGATGCGGCGGGTCACACGTGTTTGAGCGTTGCCGGCCCGGCCGAGCGGGCGATCGCGTTGGAAACGGGCAGTGCCGACCGGCGGGCGAATATGGGTGCCTTCGCCAAGCGCGCGCTGGAACTGTTCCTGGAAGCGATATCGGCCGGCAAATAGAGCGGATTACTCCGCCGCTTCCGCCATCTCGGAGCGCACCACGGCGCGCAGCTCGTCGATCAGCTTGAGGCCCTTCGGCGTCTGCAGATGCCAGAAGGTCCAGCCGTTGCAAGCTTCCAGGCCTTGCGCCAGCGCGCCGATGCGATGGATCGAGCCGACCGTGTCCCCGAGCGAGACCGCGCCGTCGGCGCGCACCGTCGCCTTGTGGTGCTTCTTGGCGTCGACCAGCAGCGCGCCGGGCGATACCAGCCCGCGCTCGATCAGTAGTGAAAATGCCACCCGCGGCGCTTCGCGCGCCGTCACGAACGGCGCGATCGACGGCGAGGTCACGACCTGCACGCTTGCGATGCGCCTTTCCGCAGCCTTGGCGTATTTGGTTTCGCGCTCGATGCCGATGAAACGGCGGCCGAGGCGCTTGGCCACTGCGCCGGTGGTGCCGGTGCCGTTGAACGGGTCGAGCACCAGATCGTCGGGCCGCGAGGCCGAGAGGATAACCCGCGCCAGCAGCGCTTCCGGTTTCTGGGTCGGGTGCAGCTTCTTGCCATCGGCGCCCTTCAGGCGTTCCTCGCCGGTGCAAAGCGGAAAGGTCCAGTCCGAGCGCACCTGCACGTCTTCATTGCCGGCTTTGATCGCTTCGTAATTGAAGGTGTAGCCCTTGGTGGCGGCGTCGCGCGAGGCCCAGATCATGGTCTCGTGGGCGTTGGTGAAGCGGCGGCCGCGGAAATTCGGCATCGGATTGGTCTTGCGCCAGATCACGTCGTTGAGGATCCAGAACGCGAGGTCCTGCATGATCGCGCCGACGCGGAAAATATTGTGATAGGAGCCGATCACCCAGATGGTGCCGGCCGGTTTCAATACGCGGCGGCAGGCGGTGAGCCACGCTTTGGTGAATTCGTCATAGACCGCGAAACTTGCGAATTTGTCCCAGTCGTCGGTGACCGCATCGACGTGGCTGTCGTCCGGGCGCTTCAAGTCGTTGGTCAGTTGGAGATTGTAGGGCGGATCGGCGAACACCAGATCGACCGAACCCGCGGGCAATTTATTCATTTCGGCGACGCAGTCGCCGACCAGAATACGATGCTGGGATGGAGTCTCTGAAACTCCACGGGGCGCCCGTGAGGGCGCCCCGCGACGCGACACAACCATGACTCAGAACTCTGACTCAGGCGACGCGGTCGGCGACGCGGGACCTACAAACCGACAGGCCGTCATCATGTCCGTGCAAGGTGAAGAAACGGTTTATCGAACGCGCCTTCGACTCGGCAAATTCTGCCTATTTGACCGAGACTTAACCAGCCCGGCAGTGTCGCAAAATGAGTCACATTTGATGCTGGGAAATGCATACGTAAAGTTCTTGCGGCGATTTCGGCGGTAATGCGCCGGGATGACTTCCGCCACGCGTCAAATATAGTCGCGGCGATCCGCTGTGGGGCCCAATGTCATGGACATTCTTCTCGACACCATCTCGGTCAACACGTTCTGGACCATCCTGCTGATCGTGCACGCGCTACTGGCGGTGGCAACGCTTGGCGCGCTGACGCATCAGGCGATGTCGGTTGCGATGCCAGTGCGGCGGGCCGCAGGGCCTAGGGGCTTCATCACGCGGTTCCGCGCCGTGCAGGGCGCGGGCTACGCCACCGCGGTTTGCGTGTTGTGGGTGGTGACGATGATCCTCGGCGCCTGGATCTACACCAAATACCGCATCGCGATCCGCATTCCGCTGGAGCGCACCGGCTACTGGAAAACGTTGGGCTTTTTCGAATTGAAGGAGCACGTCGCCGTGCTCGGGCTGGGGCTGCTTCCCGTCTATTGGTATTTTTGGCAGAACGCGAAAAATCCTGATTTCGATAGTGCGCGCAAGGCGGTCACGATTTTGCTGGCCGCGATGTGCTGGTTCAACTTTCTCGTTGGGCACGTGCTGAACAACGCGCGGGGTTTCGGCTGATGATGGCGCGCAGGGCTAAAACGTCATCTCTGGGCACGTCCGAAGCCTTCGGCACTTTCGCCGTCGTATTCGCGATCGCGACGCCAATTGTCTATGTCGCGAGCGAATTGGGCGGCTGGCCGCTGTTTACCTATCACCCCGGGGTCAACCGTATCGATTTCGGTTGGGCGGCGGCGCGAGCGAACGAAGGCCCGGCGATGTATTGGTACGGCTGGATCGCGAGCACGCTGATCGCGGCGGCGCTGCTCGGCTGGCTGGCGAGCCTGTTGCCGCGTCGGATCAGTGACAAAATTCCGCTGTTTCTGATCTGGCTGTTGCCGTTGCCGGCGTTGGCAATCTTGGCCTACGTGCTGATGCCGTTTTGGACGCACTGAACATGCGTGGCTTGATCTTCGCCATTGTCCTTGTCGCGGCCGGCCCGGCTCATGCCGGCGGCAGCGGCGACGACCATGGAGACGGCGCCGACTCGATTTTCTTCGGCGTGGTCAAGGACGCGCGCGGCGCGACGGTTGCCGGCGCGCGCGTCAATGTGAAATTTAAGACCATGTCCTTCGTCGGCGTGACCGACGCCATCGGCGGCTACCGGATTGCGACCACCACAGATCCCGACCAGTCCGAAGTCACGTGCAGCAAGAACGGCTACACGCAGAGCGGAACGGTACGACGCACGCCGCCCGGCGCCCAGGCGGGGCCGATCGAGATCGATTGCACGCTGCAGCGTGCGCCGTGATGGCGCGCTTGCTGGCATTCATCGGCGCGGCGTTGCTCGCGGCGCAGGCCGGGGCCGAACCGCTGACGCTGCGTTACGGGCAGGCTTATTCGACCCTGCGCAGCATTTATTCGCTGCCGGTGGTGGTGGCGGAGCGCGAGGGCTTTTTCGCCCGCGAGGGCTTGGATTTTCAAGTCGTCGTTCCGACCCCCGGTGGCTCCGACAAGATGATCGATGCGCTGTATGACGGCACCTTTGACATTACCCACGTCGCCACGCCGTTTTTGATTCGCAAGGCGCTCGCCGGTTCGGACGCGGTGGCGATCGCGGCTGAGTTCAATAATCCGATCTACAGCCTGGTGGCCAAGCCCGACATCAAGAACTTCGACGACTTAAAGAGTAAGACCATCGGCTTTGCCGATCAGGGCGGCACGATTTCGATTTCGATGCGCAAACTGCTGGCGTTGCATGGTCTCAAGGACGGCGACTATATCAGCAAGGTGCTGGAAGGTACACCGGCGCGCGCCGATTGCCTGCGACGAGGGGAGTGCGACGCGGTGCCGCTCGGCCAACCGCAGGATATGGCTGCGCGCGCTGAAGGCTTCACGCTGCTCGGCCTCTCAACCGAGGCCAGCCCAAAATTTCTCTACACCGTGACGGCGGCGCGGCGGTCCTGGGCGCAGGCGCACAAAGAGACCGTCGTGCGCTATCTGCGCGCGCTGCGCGCCTCGTTCAAATTCATCCGTGATCCAACGAACCGTATTGCGGTTGCCGGCATTGTCGCCGAGACCACCGGCGTATCGAAAACGATCGTCGCCGAGGTGCTGATGCTTTATTTCGAGCCGGAACGCGGCGTGCTGCCGCTCGAAGGCGAGATCGACATCGATGGCCTCGCGCAGGTGATAGCCATGATGGCGGAGACCGGCGCGATTTTACCGCCGTTGCCTACGCCGGAAAAATTCGTCGACCGGCAATATCTACGAGCGGCCGGCATTAAATGATGCCGCTTTGGGGTGACGTTGCGCCGGGGCGTTGCTAGAGTCCCGCCATGCCCGGTATCGACGAAAGCAGACAATTTGTTCCGCTCAAGATCGCGGTGCTCACGGTATCCGACACCCGTGAGCTTGCCGACGACAAGTCCGGCAATACGCTGATCGAGCGCATTCGCGCCGCCGGCCACAAGCTTGCCGAGCGCGCTATCGTCAAGGACGACGTGCGCGCGATCCGCCAGCACGTGACGGCCTGGATCACCGACAAATTCATCGACGTGGTGATCACCACTGGCGGCACCGGCTTTACCGGGCGCGACGTGACGCCCGAGGCGGTCGAGCCGCTGTTGGAAAAGCGCATGGACGCATTCGCCGCCATGTTCCTGCTGGTGAGCGAGAGAAAAATCGGCACTTCGGCGATCCAGACCCGCGCCACCGCCGGCGTCGCCAACGCGACGTATGTCTTCTGCCTGCCGGGCTCACCCGGCGCCTGCGAGGATGCCTGGGACGAGATCCTGGTGCACCAGCTCGATTACCGCTACCGGCCTTGCAATTTCGTGGAGATCTTGCCGCGGCTCGACGAGCATATGCGGCGGGCCAAGGCGAAAGGCGCGACTGCTTAGAGTTCCAAATCCCAGAACTCCGCCACCACGTCGTTGCTCCAGGTGTGACGCGGCTCGCTGGCGGTGAGCCGGAAGCCGGCACTCTCATAGATGTTACGCGCGGCGGTGAGGATGCTGTGGGTCCAAAGCGTGATCTTCTTGTAACCGGCGGCACGCGCGAAGCGGATGCATTCATCGACCAGCCGGGTGCCAAGGCCTAACCCGCGACCTTTTGGATCGACCAGAAGCAGACGCAGGCGCGCGACGTCGTCGGAATCTTTCACCAGCATGACGGTGCCGACATTCTCGCCGTTCAATTCCGCGATCCAGCAGCGCCCGCAGGCTGGATCGTTCTTATTGGCGAAGTCGGCGACGATTTGCGCACACAGGCCCTCGAACGGCTCGGTCCAGCCGTATTCCTGCGCGTAGACCTCGGCGTGGCGGGTGACGATCCAGCCGAAATCGCCGGGCTTCGGTTGGCGCAGAATGTAATTAGTTTTCTGTTCTGGTTTTGGTTTGCCATCAAGCAGACCTTCGATCGTCTGCATGGCGGTGACCAGCTTCGACTGCTGCGCCGGCTCGAGTTGGCCCAGCATTGCGCCGGCCTGCTGCTGCGAACGCCGTTCATAAGGTGCGAAGGTCTTTAGCCCGCGTGCCGTCATGGCGAGTTGGCTTTGGCGCGCGTCCTCACGGGAAGCTTTGCGGGTGATTAGTCCTTGCTTCTCGAAATTGCGCAACACCCGGCTCAAATATCCGGCATCGATGTCGAGCGCGCGGGCGATGTCGCTGGCAGTGCGCGCGCCGGTATGGGCGATCTCGTACAGCACACGCATTTCGCCGAGCGAATAGGAGCTGTCGAGATAGGTTTTCCGCAGCACGCCGATCTGCCGCGTGTAGAAGCGATTGAAACGGCGCACGGCGGCGGTTGCTTGCCGGATTGCGGACGTCATTTCGGCAGGGTCGACGAATTGATTGCCTAAGTCAAGTATCTCTCAGCGCCCGAAACGAGCGCCGGCCGGCAGCATGACTAGCCGCCGCCGGCCGATCCGGCGCAATATGGCGGCCTCCGCGCCTTCGCCGTCAGGATGGCCGCCGATAGCCTCGTAATGTCGCCGCGCGATCAGCAGGCCTTGTTCGGGCTTCGCGCCGCCGCCGAGGGTGACGCGCAGCAATGCGAGCAATTCGGCCAGGCCGGGCCGCAGCAAATCGGCAACGCCAGGCGGGCGGAATACGGCCGCGCGGGGTTTGTCGAGATGGTCGCTGGCCTCGATGAAACGATCGGCGGCGGAAACCCAGCCCGCTTCGGGTACGCAACCGGCGCGCAGGAACATCAGCCACGGCGTGCGGGTCGAGGCCGCCGCCGCCTTTAGCCGCGTGCCGAGCGGCTCGCTTGAGGCCATGAAGCGGCAGCCGGCGACGCCGGCCACTTCGACGGTGGCGTCGCGCGAGCCGGCGTCGGCCACGATCACTTCGCCGAGCAGGCCTGCGGTCGCGCCCGGCACCAGCGCGGCCAGCGTCGGCACCAAAGCGCGTTCCGATTCGTGCGTGGCAATGATTGCGCTCAGCATGACGAGGCGCACCATACCACGCGGGATTCGGTTCGATCGGCCTGAAATGCAGGCAGAACCCGGCGGCTCTACAAAAACAAAGGGCGCCTCGCGGCGGCCTTGCCTCGCTTGGATGCGCTACGCCGCTATCAGAATTTGTAGTTCAGGCCCACGCGCACGATGTCGTCGGTCAGCTTGCCGCCGGACAGAACCGCGGCGCTCGGGGCTAGCACCACCGAAGGCCCATTGCCGAAGTCGAGGTGGAGATATTCGAGCTTGGCGCTCCAGTTGTTCAGGAAGGCGTATTCCACACCGCCGCCGAGCGCCCAGCCGCTATAAGTGTTGGATACGGTGCCTGTCCCAGTAATACCGCCGGTCGCCGTTCCACCGATGCTGCCATGACCATAGGCCCAGCCGCCGGTCACGTAGGGCAGCCAGCGATCGAACGCATAGCCGACGCGGCCGCGCACAGTGCCGAACCAATCGAGCTTGTCGGTGTACGTGAAAGTGCTGGCGGGGATGACGCCGGGGGCGCCGGTGAAGCTTCCGTCGCCCTTTTGGCCGGAGCCCTGGAAATCGGCTTCGAGGCCGAACACGATCTGATTAATCTGCCAGTTGTAGCCGATCTGGCCGCCGCCGATAAATCCGTTGAGATTCGTCGAGCCAATTCCCGTGCCGCCGATCGAATTATCCTGTCGTCCCCAGCTGTAGCCGGCGTTCACGCCGGCATAAAAGCCGGTCCAGTTGTACACCAGCACAGGCGTCAGCATCGGCGCCTTGTAGACGGGTCGTGCTGCCTGAATGTCGGCAGCGGCGGCGGCACCGACGAATGCGGTCGATGCGAGCAGTGCGATTGCAAGACGACGCATGGCTTACCCCTTTTCTGAACCGATCGATTGCGATCGGAAATTCATCAGGCACAACGGCTCGCAACTGGTTCTGTTCCGCCACCCGGCTTGGCCATGGCCCAATCCTTTTGGGTGTGGCCGCCGGACCACATTTTTTTTGCGCCATCCACAGCCCGCCAGCCCCTTGAAACGTTAGATGTGCAAGGACATCTAGATTGTTCTTGTTATGTTCTCATCGTTCAGCTAAGGTGCCACCATGGCTCGAAATAATGCAGCTTTGAGACGTCCGCCGGAAAAGGAGCTGCCCTCCACGCCGGCGGGCGTCTATGTCGACGACGCGACCGAACTGCTCGGCGTGGCGGTCGAATTCGAGCGCCGGCGCGGGCGCGGCGCGCAGACCAATGCCCCCGGCCGCTACGAGCCGCTGGCGCGCATCGCGTTCGACGACGGCTGGCGTTCACTCGACGAATTGCCGCCGTTCAAGACCACCGTGCAGACCGACGCCACCCGCAAGATCATCACCCGCAACGAATCGCCCGACATCGGTTTCGACCGCTCGATCAATCCCTATCGCGGCTGCGAGCACGGCTGCGTCTACTGCTTCGCGCGCCCGACGCATGCTTATCTCGGCCTCTCGCCCGGGCTGGATTTCGAATCCAAACTGTTCGTAAAGCCCGAAGCGGCCGAGCTGTTGGAGAAGGAACTGTCGACACCCGGCTATGAGCCGAAGGTGATCGCGATCGGCACCAACACCGATCCCTATCAGCCGATCGAACGGCGCTACAAAGTCATGCGCCGCATTCTCGAAGTGCTCGACCGCGCCAACCATCCGGTCGGCATCGTCACGAAATCGGCCCTGGTATTGCGCGACCTCGATATTCTTGCTCGCATGGCGGAGCGCAAGCTCGCCAAGGTCGCGCTGTCGGTGACCACGCTCGATGCCGAGCTGGCTCGCAAAATGGAGCCGCGCGCGGCGACGCCGATGCGCCGGCTGGAAACCTTGCGGCGGCTGGCGCAGGTCGGCGTGCCCACGACCGTCATGGTGGCGCCGGTGATCCCGGCGCTCAACGACATGGAGATCGAGCGCATCCTCGATGCCGCGGCCGCCGCCGGCGTGAAGCAGGCGGGCTACGTGCTGCTGCGCCTGCCGCT
Organism: Pseudolabrys sp.; assembly: GCA_035648555.1. Taxonomy (GTDB): domain Bacteria; phylum Pseudomonadota; class Alphaproteobacteria; order Rhizobiales; family Xanthobacteraceae; genus Pseudolabrys. The sequence goes on along the minus strand of DASRLF010000048.1, from coordinate 26,065 downwards.
GGAAGTGCGCGATCTGTTCCGCGAGTGGCTGACGGCGAATTATCCCGATCGCGCCAATCACGTGTTCAAGCTGATCCGCGAGACGCGCGGCGGCAAGGATTACGACTCGACCTGGGGCAAGCGCATGAAGGGCACCGGGCCTTACGCCTGGATGATAGGCCGGCGCTTCGAGATGGCCTGCGAGAAGCTCGGGCTCAACGCGGCGAAACATTCGCTCTCGACCGAACTGTTCCGCGCGCCGAAGCCGGCAACGCAACAGCTCAGTCTGTTGTAAAGACGAGCGGATATAATTCTCGGGAGGCCGAGACGCTTTCCGAGCCTGCCGTGACGTATTGACCGCTGACCCGATCAGGCCGGAGCGGCGAGCGGCTTGCCCTTCTCGACCACATAGGTGCTTGCGATCCTGATCCTCTTGTCGCTGGCTTTGCCACCGGCATGCGGCGTGCCGGTCGGCACCTGGTAGGTCTCGCCCGCGCTATATAAACGTGTCGGCTGACCCTGGATCGGCAGTTCGAGGCTGCCTTCAAGGACATAGCTGGTTTCGATTCCCGGGTGCGTATGCCGCCCTACGACCGTTCCGGGCTCCACCGTCGCTTCTGCAATGATGGTCACATAGCCAGGCGTCGGGCCGTCCATCTGCGATAGAACCTTTCGCGTGATGCCCGGTGTTGCCGCCGGTGGCGCGCCCTGCGCCGACGCGTCGCTCGCGATGAAGCCGGTAATTGCGCATAACGCGCAACCGGCAAAGCCTCGTCTTGTCAGCATGATCGCCTCCCTGTCGCGTCCGGATCGGAAGCGTCCGGCTGCAACGAGAAATAGTAATTCGGCCACGTTTGGGCGCAAGGGCCACTGCCTCATCCACACGCCCCGTCCATCGTGATTGACTTGCGCAACCTGCCGCGCATTCTCTGTTGTTATGCCCAGCAAAGCCGCTGCCGTGCGCCTTCCACTCGCCGAGCCGATTCTCCGCCCAACCTTTCGGCGTGAGCGGCGTGCGCTCAACAACGGGGTATTTCCGGTCGCCGGCTGCGACGAGGCGGGCAGGGGGCCGCTCGCCGGCCCGGTGGTGGCGGCGGCAGTCATTCTCGATCCCAAACGCATCCCGCGCGGGCTCAACGATTCCAAGAAGCTCAACGCCGCCGAGCGCGAAAAGCTGTACGAGAAAATCTGCGCCACCGCGCAAGTCGCTGTCGCCTTCGGCTCGACCGCGCGCATCGACCGCGACAATATCCTGCGCGCCTCGCTCTGGGCGCTGGCGCGTGCTGTCAAGGCGCTGCCGGTGCGGCCGCAGCTCGTTTTCGTCGATGGCCATATCAAGATCGATTGCGGTTGCGACTGTCAGGCTGTGGTTTCCGGTGACGCGCTGGTGTTGTCAGTGGCGGCGGCCTCGATCGTCGCGAAAGTCACCCGCGACCGGCTGATGGGCCGACTAGGCCTCGCGCATCCCGGCTACGGCTTCGAGCGCCACATGGGCTATTCCGTGCCGGAGCATTTCGCAGCGCTGGCCCGTCTGGGGCCGACCATCCACCACCGCAGATCGTTCGCGCCGGTGGCGGCTAAACTCGCCGCGCTGGGCGGGGCCTCCGACGAGGTGATCGCCGAGTTGTTGCCTCTTTAGCCAGCCTTCTCTATTCCTGCCCGGTTCCTTCCGGTTTCACCCTGTGCGGGCCAATGCATTACGTCTCCTTGATTATTGAATTCCTGCGCGGGCGCCCGGCGGTGGTGTTCTGGACCGTGGCGCTCACGCAAGCGGCACTTTGGACGCTGATGCCGGCGCTGTTTTACAGCGCGCCGCCCGGCGAGGTGCCGCTAGTCCTGGCCATCGGTCATGAATTCGTGCTCGGCAGCTATCTCGGGCCGCCGCTGGCGTTCTGGTTGGGCGAGATCGCCTTCCGTTTTGCCGGCACGTTCGGGCTCTACGCGCTGGCGCAGGCCTGCATCGTCGTCACCTATTGGGCGGTGTTTAAACTCGGCAGCCGTATCGTCGGCACGCGTCATGCGGTGCTCGCCGTGCTGTTGATGGTGGGGGTCGCTGCCTTTACGGTGCCGAGCCCAAATTTCGGTCCGGCGATCATGGCCGCGCCGCTATGGGCGCTGGCGCTGCTGCACTATTGGCGCGCGGTCGGCGAGGGCGAACGCGGCTACTGGTTCCTGCTGGCGCTCGATCTCGGCCTGCTGCTGCTTGCGAGTTACGCCGGGCTGATCCTGCTCGCCTTGATGATGGTGTTCACCTTGGCGGTGCCGCGCAGTCGGCAGGCGCTGTTCAATCCCGATCCGTGGATCGCGCTGTTGTTGTTCATCATCGTCATCTTCCCGCATTTGGCGTGGCTGAAGGACGCGCGCGATCTCGTGATCGCGGGCCTAAAAGACTCAGATGCTGCCGGTCGCTTGCCGCCCGCCGTCTGGCTGTGCGTCGCGCTGATTTTGACGCATGTCGGCTTGGGCCTGCTGGTCGCCTTCGCCAGCGGCTGGCCGCGCCGGCCGCGCGAACAGGCGCCGTTGATTGATCGTAATCCGGTCGGGCCATTGGCACGGCTGTTTGTCTATTTCTTCGCGCTGATGCCGGCGGCGTCCGCCATTGTTATCGTCTTTGCCAGCGGCCGGTTAGGGCCGCTCGAGCGCGTCGCGCCGCTGGTGGTGCTTTCTGGGCTGGCGGTCGTGGTGGCTGCTGGCGACCGGGTGCCGCTCTATCGTGAGCGCATGGTGTCCTCGACCTGGCTCGGTCTTATGGTGGCGCCGCCCGCGCTCATCGTGGTCGGTATCGCGCTGCTGCCGTGGACCTTTGCCATCGATCTTAAAATTTCACAGCCGGCCAATGTCGAGGGCCGCTTCTTCGCCGATAATTTCCAGCGCCGCACCGGCAAGCCGCTCAAATTCGTCACTGGCGATGTCGAGTTGGCGCCACTGGTCGCGCTGGCGAGCCCAAGCCGGCCGCATGTCTATTTCAACTGGGCGCCGCAGCGCAGTCCGTGGGCGAGCCCCGCGAATGTCCGCAAAGACGGCGGCCTGATGGTGTGGCCGGCCGGCGATCCGCCGGCGAGCCTGAAGACGCAGTTCCCGGCCATGGTGCCGGAAGTCCCGCGCTCGTTTGCACGTACGGTGCAAGGGATGCTGCCGCTGATCCGGCTCGGCTGGGCGATGGAGCGCCCGCAGACGCCTTAGGGTTTGCGCCTTAGTGATAGCTTTCGCCTTCGCGCACTTTGCCGCGGAACAGCCAATAGATGAACACGACGTAGCCGAGCACGAATGGCAACAGCAACAGCGTGCCGAGCAGCATGAAGATCTGGCTGGCCGGCACCGCGGCGGTGTCCCAGACCGTGAGCGAGGGCGGCACCAGATACGGGAAGTTGGAAATCACCAACCCGAGATAGCCCAGCAGAAATAGCGCGATCGCCGCCAGGAACGGCGGCACCTCGCGGCCCTGTGCGAGCCAGCGCCACAGAAAAAAAGCCACCAGCGCCGTCACCACCGGCACCGGCCACAGGAAATAAAAATTCGGCAGCGAGAACCAGCGCGCCGCGATGCGTGGCTCGGCCAGCGGCGTCCACAGGCTCACCGCCGCCATGAACACCAGCACCAACAGCAGCAGCCATTTGGCGTGGGCGCGCGAGCGCACCGCCACCGGGCCTTCGGTCTTCATGGTAAGCCAGGTTGCGCCGAGCAGCGCGTAGCCTGCGACCAGCGCCAGCCCGCATAAAAACGCGAACGGCGTCGCCCAATGCAACGGGCCGCCAGCATAGGCACCGTCCTTTACCGGAACGCCTTGAATGAGGCCGCCCAGGATCACGCCTTGCGCAAAACCGGCGAGCGTCGAGCCGCAGGTAAAGACCGCACTCCACCAGCGCTTGCTGTGCGAGACGGTACGGAATTCGAAGGCGATGCCGCGGAACACCAGCGCCAGCAACATGACGATGACCGGCAGATAGAACGCCGGCATCACCACCGCATAGGCGCGTGGAAACGCCACGAATAAGCCGGCGCCGCCCAGCACCAGCCAGGTCTCGTTGCCATCCCAGAACGGCGCGATCGAACGCATCATCTGGTCGCGCTCGCCTTCGCCGCGCGCGAAGGCAAACAGCACGCCGATCCCAAGATCGAAGCCGTCGAGAATCACGTACATCGCGACGGCGATGCCGATGATGGCGGCCCAGATTGGCGGGAGGTACCATTCCATGTCTGTCACCTCCCGGTCATGCCGGCGAGCGGCTTGTTGGTAAATCCTTCAGCCGCTTTGGCGATGGGGCTATCCGGGCCGCCGTTGATCAACCGATTGATGTAGTAGATGCCGAACCAGAACACGATGCAGTAGGCGACGACGAACAGCGCCAGCGTGCCGGCGATGGTCGCGCCCGGCACCGGCGAGGTGGCATCGGCGGTGCGCAGCATGCCGTAAACGAGCCAAGGTTGCCGTCCGGTCTCGGTCACCACCCAGCCGGCGATCACCGCGACGAAGCCGATCCACCAGCTTTGCGCCATGACACGCAAATACCAGTGCGCCGTAAAGAGCGAACCGCGCCACCATAGCAGCGCGCCCAACAGCGCCGCCGCGATCATGAAAAAGCCTATGCCCAACATGATGCGGAAGGCGAAGAACACGGTCTTCACCGGCGGCCGCTGCGATTCCGGCACGCTGGTAAGGCCGGGGAACAGACCGTCCCAGCTGTGGGTGAGGATCAGCGAGGATCCATGCGGGATCGAAATCGCGAAACGATTGACGCCGGCTTTCTCATCCGGCCACGCGAAGATCTCGAAGTCGCCGGGCTTGGAGCCATCCCAATGCGCCTCCATGGCCGCGATCTTGATCGGCTGGTGCGCGAGCGTGTTGAGCCCGTGCTGGTCGCCGATGAACAATTGCAGCGGCGCCAGAATGGCCGTGAGCCCGATCGCCATGCGGAGCATGGTACGGCCTTCTTCGATATATTTTCCGCCGATCACGTAGCGCGCGCCGACCGCCAGGACCACGAATCCGCTGGTGAGGTAGGCGGCGTTGAGCATGTGCGCTAATCGGTAGGGAAAGCTCGGGTTGAAGACGACGGCGAGCCAGTCGATCGGAACCGCGACGCCGTCTTTGAGTTCGTAGCCAGCCGGCGTCTGCATCCAGCTATTGGCGGAGAGAATCCAGAAGGCGGAAGTGGCGGTGCCGGCCGCGACCACCACGGCGGAGAGCACGTAGAGCCAAGGCGGCACGCGCTTGAAGCCGAACAGCAGCACGCCGAGGAAGGTCGCCTCCAGGAAGAACGCCGCCAGCACCTCGTAGCCGAGCAGCGGCCCCAGTACATTGCCGCTGAAAACCGAGAAGCGGCTCCAGTTGGTGCCGATCTGGTAGGACAGCACGATCCCCGACACCACACCCATCGCGAACGAGACCGCGAAAATCTTGGTCCAGAACCGCATCAGTTGCTGGTAGCGGTCTTGGCCGGTGCGCAGCCAGATCGCGCCGAGGGCCGCGATATAGGCCGACAGCCCGATGGTGAAGCTCGGGAAGATGATGTGAAAAATAATGGTGAAGGCGAATTGCAGCCGGGCCAGCAAGACAGGATCAAAATCCATCGCGGCCTCCGTGCGGGTGCTCCCGTGGCGCGACTTTAATCCCAATCCTTAAGTCTTTGCGAGCCCATCGCGTTCCATCACAGCGTTCAATCGCCGCGGGGCCGGTCGCCGGTATCCACATCATCCACAAGCTTGTCCTGCAGCGCCCACCCGCCCGGGCTAGGCTCGCCGTCTGGGCAGCCGGCAAAGGGGGTCACTATGGCAAAGCAGGCAAAGAAATCGGCATCGGGCGAAACGCCGGTCGCGGCATGGCTGGAGAATTACTTCGGGCTCAAGGAACAGGGCACCGACATCCGCACCGAATTCATCGCCGGTCTGACCACTTTCCTGACCATGGTCTACATCGTGTTCGTCAACCCGGCGATCCTGAGCAAAGCCGGAATGGATTCGGGCGCGGTGTTCGTCGCCACCTGCGTCGCCGCGGCGGTCAGCACGATGGTGATGGCGCTCTATGCCAACTACCCAATCGCGCTCGCGCCCGGCATGGGCATCAACGCCTTCTTCGCCTTTACCGTGGTGCTGACCTACAAATATACCTGGCAGCAGGCGTTGGCCGCGGTGTTCTGCTCCGGCGTGCTGTTCTTCCTGATCTCGGTATTCCGCGTCCGGCAATACGTCATCGAGTCGATCCCGCAGAATCTCAAGCTCGCGGTCTCGGCCGGTGTCGGCCTGTTTCTCGGCATCATCGCGCTGGAGGAAGCCCACGTCGTGGTGGCGCAGCCGGCGACCCTAGTCACGCTCGGCGATTTGAAAAACCCGGCAGCGATCCTGATGCTGCTCGGCTTCGTGCTGATCATCGCGCTCAATTATCGCCGCGTCATCGGCGGCACGCTGATCGGCATTCTAGCGGTCACGGTTATCGGCCTGCCGCTCGGTCTGGCGCACTATTCCGGCATCATGTCGCTGCCGCCCTCGATCGCGCCGACTTTGCTGCAACTCGATTTCTCGCGTGTGTTCGAAGGCACGTTCCTGATCGTGGTGTTCTCGATCCTGTTTATCGACGTGTTCGATAATGCCGGCACGCTGATCGGCGTCACCCACCGCACCGGGTTGATGAAGAACGGCAAGCTGGCGCGCATGAAGGAAGCGCTGATCTCCGACAGTTTCGCCGCCATGTTTGGTTCGGTGATTGGCACCTCGACCACCACCAGCTACATCGAGAGCGCGGCCGGCGTCTCGGCCGGCGGCCGCACCGGCCTGACCGCGGCGTTCGTGTCGATCTTCTTCCTGCTGGCGCTGCTGTTCGCCCCGCTCGCCGGCATGATCCCGGCCTATGCCACGTCGGCGGCGTTGCTTTACGTCGCTTGCGTGATGGCGCGCGGGCTCGCCGAAATCGATTGGGAGGACATCACCGAATATGCCCCGGCGGTGGTCGCCGCCATCACGATGCCGCTGACCTATTCGATCGCCACCGGCATCGGGCTTGGCTTTATCACCTATGCGCTGGCGAAATTGATCTCCGGCCGGGTCAAGGAAGCCTCGCCGGCGGTGATGGTGCTGGCGGTGCTGTTCGCGATCAAATTCGCCGTGTCGGGATGAGCGCCGCAAATCGCCCGAGGACGGCCGTCGCGGCATTGTTGGCGGGCTTGCTGCTTTTGGCGGGCGGGGCAAATCCAGCATTGTCCGCCGAACTTAAGATTTTCGGCTCGCGCGTCACCAAAATCGTCGTGGCCGAACTTGCGCCGCAGTTCGAGCAGGCGACCGGCTTCAAACCGGTGGTCGTCGCGGATGTTGCGGCGGTGATGAAGCGGCGGATCGAAGCCGGCGAGCCCTTCGATCTAGCGGTGCTGGTGAATTTCCAGACCGACGCGTTGATCAAATCGGGCCAATTGCTGGCTGATAGCCGTACCGACCTCATGCGGGCCGGCATTGGCGTGGCGGTCAAGCGCGGCGCGGCCAAGCCCGACATCGGCACCGTCGAGGCCTTCAAGCGCACGCTGCTCGCTGCCAAGTCGATCACTTATCTGAAGGAGGGTGGCAGCACCATCCACCTGAACAAGATCTTCGCGGAACTTGGTATCGCCGACGCGCTAAAGGCCAAGACCGTTCAGCCCATGACGGAATCGGTTTCCGAGATGGTTGCCGACGGCGAGGTGGATCTCGCTATTATCGTTATTCCCAACATCATGTCGGTGCCGGGTGTAGAATTGGTCGGCCCGTTGCCGGCGGAACTCAACTCTTATGTTACATTTGTCGCGGGCGTTTCGACGCAGTCGCCGAACCAACAGGCGGCGCGCGAACTGATCAAATTACTCAAGAGCCCGGCCGCTGCCGCCGTGATCAAGGCCAAGGGCATGGAGCCAGGATGAAATGACGGCATTGTCGTCTTGGCAGTTTTGGGCGGTGCTGTCGGCGATATTCGCGGCGCTGACGGCGATCTTCGCAAAAGTCGGGGTTGAGAATATCAACTCCGACCTCGCCACTTTCATCCGCACCATTGTCGTTATCGTCACACTGGGATTTCTGCTGGCGATGACCGGGGAGTTTCAGGCGCCGGGCGAGATATCGGGCCGCACTTATCTGTTTCTGTTGATGTCGGGGCTGGGCACCGGCGCCTCGTGGCTGTGTTATTTCCGAGCGCTGAAAATTGGCCAGGCGGCGCAGGTGGCGCCGATCGACAAGCTCAGCGTCGTCCTGGTGGCGCTGTTTGGCGTGATGTTTCTCGGCGAGAAACTCACCGCGCCGAATTGGATTGGCGTGGCGTTGATTGCTACCGGCGCGCTGCTCGTCGCCTATCGTTGAGTGTCGCCGAGCACCTTCTTGATCGCCAAGAAATCCCGCCAGGCGAAACGCTTCTGCAGCGGGCTGCGCAGCAGGAACGCTGGATGGAACGTCGGCATGGCGCGGATGTCGCGTTTGCCGGTGTTGAAGGTGAACCAGCGCCCGCGCGTCTTGGTGATGCCTTCCTTGATGCCGAGCAGCGTCTGCGCCGAAGGATTGCCCATGCAAACCAGGACGTCGGGGTCGGCCAGTTCGATCTGACGCAAGATGAACGGCAGGCAGATTTGGGTTTCCTGCGGCGTCGGCGTACGGTTACCTGGCGGCCGCCAGGGCACGACATTGGCGATGTAGACCGAGGTCCGGTCAAGGCCGATGGCGGCCAGCATGCGGTCGAGCAGCTTGCCGGAGCGGCCGACGAACGGCAGTCCCTCGATGTCTTCGTCGCGGCCGGGCGCTTCGCCGACGAACATCACGCGGGCTTTTGGATTGCCGTCGGCGAAGACCAGTTGGGTGGCGCTCGCCTTGAGACCGCAGCCGTCGAATTTGTCCAGACTGGCGCGCAGTTCGTCGAGCGTCTTGGCGCTGCGGGCCGCCTCGCGCGCCGCCATGGCGGCCTCATCGAGCGCGGGCGGGGCAATAGGTGGGCTGGCGCGGCCCTTGATTTCGAGGTTGGGCGGCAGCGCGACCGGCTGCGGCGGGCGGGCAGGCGGCGCAGCCGGCTCGGGCGCCGCGAACCGGTCGACCGGCGCTTCGCCGACCAGCGCATCGGCGCCGGCTTCCAGGTAGAAGTCGAGCAGTTCGCGGGCAGATTTGTCGCCGGAGGACGCCATCCTTGCATCTTAGCATAATCGCGCATAGCGGCTGCGCGATTGCCGAGCCGTGTGCAAAAGTGGATCATGCGTTAGGAGAACGCCATGGCTGAGCTACCCGCCCGTGAGGCGATGGAATTCGATGCGGTGATTGTCGGTGCCGGCCCGGCCGGCTTGTCCGCGGCCATCCGCCTCAAGCAGATCAATCCCGATATTTCGGTCGTGATCGTCGAGAAGGGCTCCGAGGTCGGCGCCCATATTCTCTCCGGCGCGGTGATCGATCCGGTCGGCCTCGACAAGTTGCTGCCCGATTGGCGCGGCGGAGATAGCCCGATCAAAACCGCGGTCACCGCCGACCGTTTCTATTGGCTCAGCGCGGGCGGCGCATTGCGGCTACCAAACTTCATGATGCCGCCGCTGATGAGCAACCACGGCAATTTCATCGTCTCCCTCGGCAGCGTCTGCCGGTGGCTGGCGACCAAAGCCGAAGCGCTCGGGGTTGAAATTTATCCGGGCTTTGCCGCCGTCGAAGTCCTGTTCGACGAGCAGGGCGCGGTGGCCGGCGTCGCCACCGGCGACATGGGCGTCGGGAAAAATAAAGAGCCCAAGGACAGTTTCACGCGCGGCATGGAGCTGCGCGCCAAATACACTTTGTTCGCGGAAGGCGCGCGCGGCAATCTCGGCAAGCAGCTGATCGCCAAATTCGATCTCGCCGGCGCGAGCCAGCCGCAGAAGTTCGGACTAGGCCTCAAGGAGCTTTGGGAGGTCGCGCCCGACAAGCATCGCCGGGGGCTGGTGCAGCACTCGTTCGGCTGGCCGCTCGGCAGCTCGACCGGCGGCGGCTCGTTTCTTTATCACTTCGACGACAATCTGGTGTCGGTCGGTTTCGTGCTGCATCTCAATTACTCGAATCCTTATCTGTCGCCGTTCGAGGAATTCCAGCGCTTCAAGACCCATCCGCTGGTGCGCGACACTTTCGCAGGGGCAAAACGTCTCGCCTATGGCGCGCGCGCTTTGACCGAAGGCGGCTACCAATCGGTACCCAAGCTTGCGTTCCCCGGCGGCGCGCTGATTGGCTGCGACGCCGGCTTCATGAACGTGCCGCGCATCAAAGGCAGCCACAATGCCATGCTCTCAGGCATTATGGCCGCGGAAGCCGTGGCCGCCGCGCTTGCCGGAGGGCGCAGCCATGACGCGCTCAGCGATTACGAATCCGCCTGGCGCGGGTCGCCGATCGGCAAGGATCTTTGGAGGGTGCGCAACGCCAAGCCGCTATGGTCGAAACTCGGTACGCTGATCGGCATCGCGCTCGGCGGCTTCGACATGTGGTGCGACACGCTCGGCTTCTCACTGTTCGGCACGCTCAAGCACGGCAAGCCGGACTACGCCACGCTCAAGCCTGCTGCCGAATGCACGCCGATTTCTTATCCGCGGCCCGACGGCAAACTTACTTTCGACCGGTTGTCTTCGGTATTTCTGTCCAACACCAATCACGAGGAAGATCAGCCGGTGCATCTGCACGTGGCGGACATGAGCCTGCAAAAAGTGTCCGAGCACGACATCTATGCTGGTCCGTCGGCGCGCTATTGCCCGGCCGGGGTTTATGAATGGGTAGAAGAAGCGGGATCGCCCAAATTTGTCATCAACGCGCAGAACTGCGTCCACTGCAAGACCTGCGACATCAAGGACCCGAATCAGAACATCACCTGGGTTCCCCCCGAGGGCGGCGGCGGACCGAACTATCCAAATATGTGATGTACGGCAGGCGTCGCGGCCACGATGCTGCCACATCGGAGTTTTCAACCTCACACTGAAGTGTTACGCCGCCGTTCTTGCGGGGGCGGCGCAAAAAGGCCATTCTCGGCTCAACCTTGGCGGATCGCGCGAAATTCGCGGCCAGCCGCCTCATTGGAGCATCGCCCGTGACGTCTTCGATTCTGTACCGGTGCGCCATCGGCACCGCGCTTGCTGCATTACTGGTCGCGGCACCGATCGAGCTTGCCGCGCAGGCGCCTGCCGCCCAGGACCTTTCCGGCCTGACGGCTTCGGGCAGTTACCTCGCCGCCCGCCATGCCGGGCAGGAGCGCGACGCCGGCGCCGCCGCCGCCTATTACCGCGGCGCGCTCAAATACGATCCGAAGAACGGCGAGTTACTCGACCGCGCCTTCCTGTCGCTGCTGGTTGACGGCAACATCGACGAAGCCGTGAAATATGCCGAGCGCATCGCGCAGGACGAAAAGAACGATCGCGTCGCCCAACTGGTGCTCGGCGTGGCGGCGCTCAAGCACAAGCAATATGCCGTGGCGCGCCGCGACCTGGCGCAGTCGATCCGCGGCCCGATCACCGATCTGACCGCGACGCTGCTTTCGGCCTGGTCGATGTATGGCGCCGGCGATGCCAAGGGCGCCGTCGCTTCCATCGACAAGCTCACCGGCCCGGATTGGTACGCCATCTTCAAGGAACTGCACGCCGGCATGATCTACGATCTCGCCGGCAACAAGAAAGATGCCGGCGCGCGCTTCGCGCATGCCTACAAACTCGATTCCTCCGCGCTGCGCGTGGTCGAGGCCTATGGCAGCTGGCAGTCGCGCAACAGCTCGACCAAGGACGCGCTCGACGTCTACGAGGCGTTCGACAAGGTGCTGCCGCGTCATCCGCTGGTAGTCGAGTCGATGAAAGCGCTCAAGGCCGGCGAAAAACTGCCGCCGCTGGCGGCGACGCCTCAGGCCGGCGCCGCCGAAGCGCTTTATGGATTGGGCGCCTCGCTCGGCCGCCGCGGCGGGGAAGATCTCGGCCTGGTCTATCTCCAGCTTTCGCTCTATCTCGCGCCCAACCATCCGCTGGCGCTGCTTTCGCTCGCCGACCTTTATGAATCGCTCAAGAAGCCGGCGCTGGCGATCAAGGTCTATGAACGTATTTCGCCGAGTTCGCCGCTGCATCGCAATGCCGCGATCCAGATGGCCGCCAATCTCGATGCGCTCGATCGTTCCGACGAGGCGGAAAAGCACCTCGATGCTTTGATTAAGGAGCATCCGGACGATCAGGAAGCGATCATGGCGCTCGGCAACATTCTGCGCGGGCACAAGAAGTTTGCCGAATGCGCCGACGTCTATTCCAAAGCCGTCGACGCGCTCAAACAGCCAGACAAAGCCAACTGGGTGGTCTTTTATTTTCGCGGCATTTGCTATGAGCGCTCCAAGCAGTGGCCGAAGGCGGAAACCGACCTCAAGAAGGCGCTCGAGCTGTTTCCCGAGCAGCCGCACGTGCTCAACTATCTCGGCTATTCCTGGATCGATCAGGGCGTAAATCTCGACCAAGGCATGGAAATGATCAACCGCGCCGTGCAACAGCGTCCGGACGACGGCTACATCGTTGACTCTCTTGGCTGGGCCTATTTCCGGACCGGCAATAATGAGGAAGCGGTCAAGAATCTCGAGCGCGCCATCGAGCTCAAACCGGAAGACCCGACCATCAACGATCATCTCGGCGACGCCTATTGGCGCGTCGGACGCGTGCTGGAAGCCAAATTCCAGTGGGCGCACGCGCGCGATCTCAAACCGGATCCGGAGGATCTGCCGAAGATCGAAGCCAAGCTTAAGGACGGGCTACCGGACGAGACCTCGTCGCAAGCCAAGGCCATCAAGTCCGAGAAGAAAAACGGCGACGGCGGCTAACTCCCGGGTCTTAGCGTGAGCACATCGCCGGTCGAACGGGCTCCCGCCAAAATCAATCTGACGTTGCGCGTGCTTGGCCGCCGCGCCGACGGCTATCACGATCTTGAAAGCCTGGTGGCGTTCGCCGGATTGGTCGACAGACTCACTTTGCAGCCGGGCGGCGAGCCGGCGCTCGTGGTTGCCGGGCCGTTCGCCGGCTCTTGCGGACCCGCTGCCGAAAATCTGGTGCTCAAGGCATATAGCGCGCTGCGCGAACGCGTCGCCGGGTTGAAGGCCGGGCGTTTCGCGCTGGAGAAAAACATTCCGGTCGCGGCTGGTCTCGGCGGCGGTTCGGCCGATGCGGCGGCGGCGTTGCGGCTGCTGGCACGCTTGAACGATCTGGCGCCCGGCGACCCGCGGCTGGCGGCGGCTGCACGCGCGACCGGCGCCGATGTGCCGGTCTGCCTCAATCCGCGCGCACGCATCATGCGCGGTATCGGCGATGAGCTCTCGGGCCCGCTCGACCTGCCGCCGCTCGCGGCGCTGTTGGTCAATCCTGGCGTCGCACTGCCGACGCGCGAGGTGTTCGCCAAATTCGCCGCCGGGCAAGCCAGTCAGAAACCTATCGGCGATGTGCCGGACAAGTCTGATGCCGCGATCGGTTTTCTCGGCCCATACGAAAACGACCTGACGCAGGCGGCAATCGCCTGCGCGCCGGTGATCGCCGACGTGATCGAGCGCCTGCGTGCGGCGCCGGGCGCCCGGCTGGTGAGGATGTCGGGGTCGGGCGCCACATGTTTCGCGCTATTCGCATCCGCCGCTGAAGCAGCGGCTTCGGTGCGACAGTTGCATTCCGAACACAAGGATTGGTGGGTCTGCCCGACCACGCTCGGTTTGGTGGAAAAACGCCCTTGAAAATGCCCCGTTCGCGGGGAACCGTTGCCTGTCTGGCGATTTGCCGCTAGGCAGCGCGCAGCAGGAGAGCATTATGAAAGTCAGCTGGATCGCCATCGCCGCCATCAGCGTGACCGCGGGCCTTAGCCTTGCCGCGGCTGATCCTGCGCTCGCGCGCGTCAAGCAAAAGGTCGTCCGCCATTGCGGTCAGACGGCCAACGATCCCTCGGTGTCCGGCTTTTTCTTCAACCCGGCGCCGCAGCCGAACGGTTGCGCGCCGCCGGTCTATGCCTATGGCCGTTATGTCGGCCAGGATCCCGATCCCTATATCCGCCAGCAATTGAACCGCGATCCGCAGACCGGCTATTGGCCGTTCTAATGCGCTAGTGCGCGCGCGCGATGCAGAACGCGACTGTTTCTTCCAGCGCCGTCTTGATTGCCGATTGCGGTACCAGCGCCAGCGCATCGGTGGCGATGGCGCCATAGTGGCGCGCGCGCCCGACGGTGTCCTCGATCGCGTGATGCTTGGCCATCAGCGAGATCGCCTGGTCGAGGTCGCCGTCGCGGATTTCGCCTTCGCTTAGCGTGCGGTTCCAGAACGCGCGTTCACTCTCGTTGCCGCGGCGGAATGACAGCACCACCGGCAAAGTGATCTTGCCCTCGCGGAAATCGTCACCGACGTTCTTGCCGAGCTTGGCAGATTTGCCGCCGTAGTCGAGCGCATCATCCACCAGTTGGAATGCGATGCCGAGATTCATGCCGAACGAACGGCAGGCCGCGATCTCCGATTTTTCCTTGTTCGCCAGCACCGGGCCCACTTCGCAGGCGGCGGCGAACAGCTCTGCGGTCTTGGCGCGGATCACCGCCATGTATTCGTCCTCGTTGCTGGCGGTATTCTTGGCGGCGCCGAGCTGCAGCACTTCGCCTTCGGCGATTACGCTGGCGGCCGAGGACAGAATATCGAGCGCATGCAGATTGCCGACTTCGACCATCATCTTGAAAGCCTGACCGAGCAGAAAATCGCCGACCAGCACGCTCGCCTCATTGCCCCAGACCATGCGGGCGGCGAGCTTACCCCGGCGCATGTTGCTTTCGTCCACTACGTCGTCATGCAGCAGCGTCGCGGTGTGCATGAACTCGACCGCCGCCGCGAGCTTGATGTGGCCGTCGCCGGCGTATCCGGCAAGTTTCGCCATCGCAAGCGTTAGCATTGGGCGCAGCCGCTTGCCGCCCGAGGAAATCAGGTGGTTGGCAACCTCCGGGATCATGGCGACGTTCGAGCCGGTGCGCACCAGGATGGCCGCGTTGACTCGCTCCATATCCGGTGCCACCAGTTCGGCGAGACGCTCGATCGAGGCGGGGTGTGGACTTTCAAACGGAACGACGACGGCCAAAATACTTCTCCCGGTCACGACTTTGCGCGAGCATAGAAACGCTGTGTTAAGGGGGCAAGTGCGTTAAACTGCGTGAGATTTGGTGTCACAACAAAGTGACGCCGGCGTACCGGCACAAGGGGCTTGCGATTGGCGAAACGAACTTCTTCCACGGCCGCGGCCAAGGCGGAGACCAAGGCGGGCCGCCTCGCCCAATATACTATCGCAGTGCTGGTGCCTTGCTACAACGAGGAAGTGGCGGTCGCCAAGGTCGTCAAGGATTTCCGCGCCGCGCTGCCCACTGCCGCGATCTTCGTGTTCGACAACAATTCGACCGACAGTACCGCCGGCGCCGCGCGCGCCGCCGGCGCCGAAGTGTTCCAGGAAAAGCGCCAGGGCAAGGGCTTCGTGGTGAGCCGCATGTTCACCGACGTCGAAGCCGATATCTACGTGCTGGTCGACGGCGACGCCACCTATCACGCGCCGAGCGCGCGCGTCATGATCGAGCGGTTGCTCGACGACCGGCTCGACATGGTGGTGGGCAACCGGGTCGACCGGGAACAGGCCGCCTATCGTGCAGGGCATCGTACCGGCAATTGGCTGCTGACCTCGTTTGTCACGCAAGTGTTCGGGCCGACCTTCAACGACATGCTGTCGGGCTACCGGATATTTTCGCGCCGCTTCGTGAAATCATTTCCGGTGCTGTCCGGCGGTTTCGAGATCGAGACCGAACTCACCATTCACGCGCTCGAACTGGGGCTGCCGGTGGCCGAGATTGACACGCCTTATTACGCGCGGCCGGAAGGCTCGGCCTCCAAGCTCAACACCTGGGGCGACGGTTTTCGTATTTTGCGCACGGTGGTGAAACTCTATCGCGCCGAGCGCCCGCTGCCGTTTTTCACCGGCGTCGGGATCGCGCTGGCGATCGCGTCGATTGGGTTCGCGATTCCCGTCTTCGTCACCTATTTCGAAACCGGCCTGGTACCGCGATTGCCGACCGCCATTCTATCGCTCGGCCTGATGCTGCTGGCCTTCATGGCGGCGGCCATCGGCCTGGTGCTCGATACCGTGACGCGCGGGCGGCGCGAGATGAAGCTGCTCGCCTATCTTTCGCACCGCGCGCCGGGCGAAGAGCGCCGCAGCGGCCGATAAATCGCGCCTTTACCGCCTCTGTACAGGGCAAAAAACTAGTGCCACAACGACCCGCTTTTGCGGTCTTGGCGTGAGGACAAATGCGATTTCTGTGTGTGGTTGGGACGCGGCCCGAGGCGATCAAGTTGGCGCCGGTCATTCTGGAGCTCGCACGCCATGCGCAGGTGACGACGCTGTGCTCCGGCCAGCACACCGAGTTGGCCGAGGAGCCGCTCGCCTGGTTCGGCATCAAGCCGGACGAGCGCATCGCCATCGATGCGCAAGCGCGCACGCTGGCGGTTCTCACCGGCGCGCTGTTTGCGCCACTTGAGCGCATAATCGGCAAAATCAAGCCGGATGTGATCGTGGCGCAGGGCGACACCACGACGCTGTTCGTGACGGCGCTCACGTCGTTTTATCTCGGCATCCCGTTCGCGCATGTCGAAGCCGGGCTTCGCACCGGTAATTTTCAGGCGCCGTTTCCCGAGGAGTTCAACCGGGTCGCGGCCGGCAAGCTCGCGCGCTGGAATTTTTGCCCGACCAAGCGCGCCGCCGCAAATTTACGCGCGGAGGGTGTCGATCCCGCGCATCTGTTCATCACCGGCAATACCGGTATCGATGCGCTGCGCTTGACGCTGGCACGCATCGACAAGGCGCCGGCCGGGAGCCGCGGGCTGCGACGCATTCTATTGACCGCGCATCGCCGGGAAAATCAGGGCGCGCGCATGGAGGCGATTTGCCGGGCGGTGTCGATCATCGTGCGCGAATTTGACGACGTCGAATTCATCATTCCGGTCCATCCGAATCCCGCGGTCGCGGCCACGTTCGACTCGCTTAAAAATCACGATCGCGTCCATCTGTCGCCGCCGCTCGGATATCCGCAGTTGGTGTCGGAAATGGCGCGCGCGTATTTGATCTTGACCGACTCCGGCGGCATCCAGGAAGAGGCGCCGTTCCTGAAAAAGCCCGTGCTGGTGCTGCGCGACGTGACCGAGCGGCCGGAAGCGGTGGAGATGGGCGTGGCCGCGATAGTCGGCGCCGATGCGCCGTCCCTGGTCGATGCCGTGCGGCGCCTGCTCACCGACCAAACGAGCTATGCCAAAATGGCGAGCGGCGGTTTTCCCTATGGCGACGGTTACGCCGCGCAGCGCATTGCCGAAGCCTTCGGCCTGGTCAAAGCGCCGGTCTGCGCCGGATGATGACGCCCGGCCGTATCTATCTGGGGCTTCCCGCCTATAACGAAGAGATCGCGTTGCCGCGCTTGCTTGCGCGGATCGAAAGCCTGGCGCAATCCTCGCAACTGGCGATCACCGTCGTGGTCTATAACGACGGCAGCACCGACAGGACGGCGGCGATCGCGTCGCAATGGCTGCAACGCGTGCCGCTGGTGCTGCTGGACGGCAAGGTCAACAAAGGTCTCGGCGCGGGCTTGCGCGCCTTGACCGATTATGCGGTTGCCACCGGCGCAGCGGACAATGTCCTGGTCATCATGGATTGCGACGACACCCATGATCCCGCACAGATTCCGCAGATGCTGGTGGCGCTGGCGAATGGTGCCGACCTTGTGATCGCGTCGCGTTTCCAAAGCGGGGCAACGGTGCGCGGCGTGCCGCTGTTGCGCCGCCTGACGGCGCTGGGCGCGGTCATCTTGTTCAAGCTGATTCACCCGGTGTGCGAAGTCTGGGATTACACCTGCGGCTACCGCGCCTACCGCATCGGACTTTTGCAGACTGCCGCGGCGCGCTTTCCCGGCCGCCTGGTCGAGGAAGCCGGTTTTGCCTGCATGGTGGAAGTGCTGCTCAAGCTCAATGCATCAGGCGCGCGCTGCGCGGAAATCCCTTTGCACCTGCGTTACGATCTCAAACCGACCGCAAGCAAAATGGCCGTGAGCAGCAACATGCGCCGGCTTTTGGCGCTGCTGGTGCGCTGGCGCTGGCGCGGCTTCGGCGCGGTTTGAATTATTTCTCCAGCCGCAGCAGCCGCCACTCGTCGTCCTGGCCGAATTGCAGCACGACGCGAAGCGCATTCGGCCGTTCGGCGATCAGTGCCTGCGCCACATCCGGCGTCACCGCGATCCACGCCGGACCTGAAATTTTTTTGATTTCGGTGACGTCGGTTTCGACAATGCGCCCCGGCACCAGCGGAAATACGTTCAAGCCGGTGGCGCCGGTGCGATAGATTATGGCCGGCGCGGCCTTGACCTGCTCGCTGATGCGCGCCGCGTCGATTTGCGCCGCGCGGAATGGTCGCGGCATCAAGGGCGCAGCGATATCGGAATAGACGAAGGCGTAAGCCAGCACACCGAACATCGTCAAAAGGCCTGGGACGAGGACCAGCGGCTCCCTTTTCATGAGTGCGTCGTAGCCAAGGCCGCCGAGCACGCACATCGGTAGGATCAACGGGAAAAAATAACGGGTCGACGATCCGCCCGGCCAGAACAAAATGACGATGCTTGCCGCCAGCCCGTAGCACAGCAGCGCCTTGGTGAAGCCCGCCGGAATGCGCGTGTCGCTAAACCCTTTGGCCGCGAAAAATGCGATCGCCAGCAGCGCGGCCGGCAAAGTCTCGTTAAACAGACTGAGGATCGCCTCGATCGGCCCGGCCAGCGGCGCGGCCGGCGAAAAGCGCATGAAGGTTGTCCATTGGCCTTCATCGCCGGGCGAATAGACGTAACCGTACCAGGCGGCAATCGGGATGATGCAAATAACGCCCGCAAGGATGAAGCCGGGAATTTGCCGCCAGGACCGCGTGATCAGAATAAACGAGCCGATGCCGAACGCGAAGTAGCTGACCGGCTGCGGTCCTTTCATCAGGCCGGCAAGCGCCAGCACGCCGCCGATTGCCAGCCATCTCGCAAGGCTGATGAGGCCGGCGCGATAGCCGTCCCACCACAGGACGAAGGAGGCGAAAAGCAACACGGCTAGCGCCATGTCGGCGGTCGCCATGGCGTAAGCCCGCACCACGATCGGGCAGGCCAGAAACAACGCGCCGCCGAGCAACGCGGCCGGAATGCTGGACGCCGCCCGCCGCAACATTGCGTAAATCAGCAGGCATCCGGTCAGCAAAAACAGGATGACGGGAAGTCGGGCGGTGAACTGGCTGACCGAGCCGAATGGCGCGCTGATCGCGGCGATCATCCACGACAGCAGTGTCGGGCGTTCGACGAAGCGGGTGTTGAATATGTGAGGCGTCAACCAATAGCCGTCTTCGACCGCGGAGCGCGCGACCGTAACGGCGACGCCCTCGTCGGAATGAAAACCGCGCAGGAAAACCAAGGGCACGGTCAGCACGGCCCAGGCAATGACGATCACGACAACCGGATTCCAGCGTGTCGCAAACGCGTTCCAGAGCGCGACCAGGCGCTGCGCGGCCACGCTCGCCGTCACAAATAGCGGGGACGTGCGGAAGCCTTGGATTCTCATTGTAAATACAGATCGTTGCGGCGGGAAAAACACCTTATAATCGAATGCCGGCGCGGGCAATCCTTGTGCAATGATGTAAGGGACGCGGAAGCGGGGCGGATTATTATGCGCGAACTCGTTCGCACCAATGACATGGTTCTGGTATCGGCCATCGTCGCGCTGCTCGACGGCGCCGGGATTGATCACATGGTGCTCGACCAGAACATGAGCGTGCTGGAAGGTTCGCTCGGCGTCTTGCCGCGGCGGATTCTGGTGCCCGACGAGCAGGAGCGCACGGCGCGGCAAATCATGGAAGACGCCGGGCTCGCCAAGGAGCTGCGTCCGAAATGACGGGCGGCGGTATTTTTGAGACCAGCGAAGATGCCGTGCTGGGCGGCCGTCTGCGGTTGCGCCAGCCGCTGCGCGGCCATCGTGTCGGTCACGATGCGATACTGCTCGCCGCCGCGACTGGCGGGCGCGCCGGGGAGCATGCGGTCGATCTCGGCGCCGGCATCGGCGCGGCCGGCCTGGCGCTGGCGGCGCGCGTGCCGGGGCTCAAAATCACATTGGTCGAGATCGATCAAACGCTTTGCGATCTGGCCGCCGGCAATGCGCGGCTCAACGGATTAGCCGACCGCGTCGATGTGTTGGTGGCCGATGCCGCCGGCACCGGTTTGTCGCCCGGCAGAGCCGATCGCGTGCTGATGAATCCGCCATTCCACGACGCGACCAAGCAGAATTTGTCGCCCGATCCGCACCGTCGTCTGGCGTATGCGGCGGCGCCCGGCCTGTTGCAGCGCTGGGTGGCAGCGGCCGCGCTACTGCTCAAGCCGCAGGGTGTGCTGACGTTGATCTGGCGGGCCGACGCGCTGGCCGACGTGCAGAGCGCGCTCGCGGTCGAGTTCGGCGGCATCGCCGTGCTGTCGGTGCTTCCGCGCGCCGGCGCGAACGCAATTCGCGTGTTGGTGCGCGCGGTGAAATCCGGCCGCGGTGCGCCGATGACTTATCCCGCGCTCGTCCTGAACGATGAGCAGGGACGTCCAACGGCAGCGGCGGAAGCCGTGTTGCGTGGCGGAGATACGCTAGGGATTAGCGAAACCTGATCCCGGGCAATTTTGCCTAGGATTTGCGCCAGCCCGGTACGAATTCGCGCCAGCGCCGAGCGACCAGCTGGCGCCGCATACGGCCCAGGGTGTCATCATTGAGATGCGAAAGCCCAATAACACTGCCGATAAGCAGGAACAGTATGGTGAGCTTGGGATCCATCGATCCGCCTCTTTCAAAGATCGTATAAGTGCCGGCGCCTACTGCAATGCAAAAAGCATTCCAAAGTTAAGAAATAGGCAATTTGTGGCCTTTTGCCGGATATTTACGCGGATTATATTGCATTGCACCCAAAGATAATCCCTCTGCGATGGGGCGCCGCTGGGCTTTGACTTGGGTTCCAAGGATGCCTAACTGCCCGCTATGGCCCCCGCCGCGACGAAACCCATGCCGGACATTCTCAAGCGGACGCTTGAGCTTGTCGGAAACCTGGTGCCGGCGCGTTTCCGCAGCGACATCCCGGTGGTACCGGTGGTGCGGCTCGCCGGCGTCATCGGCGCGGTGACGCCGTTGCGGCCGGGGCTGACACTGTCCTCGACCGCCCGTTCGATCGAGCGCGCCTTTGCAACCCGCAACGCCCGCGCCGTGGCACTGATCATCAACTCGCCGGGCGGTTCGCCGGCGCAATCGCATCTGATCTTCCGCCGTATCCGCCAATTGGCCACCGAAAAGAAGCTGCCGGTTATCGCCTTCGTCGAGGATGTCGGCGCCTCCGGCGGCTACATGCTGGCCTGCGCCGCCGACGAGGTCATCTGTGACCAATTTTCGATCGTCGGCTCGATCGGCGTGGTCGGCGGCTCGTTCGGCTTTCCCAAGCTGATGGAAAAGCTCGGCGTGGAGCGCAGGCTCTACACCGCTGGCGAACGCAAGGTGATGCTCGATCCGTTCCAGCCGGAAAAGCCGGAGGACGTCAAACGCATCAAGGCGATCCAGAAAGACATCCACGAGCACTTCATCGCGCTGGTCCAAGATCGCCGCGCCGGCAAGCTCAAGGGCAACGAGAAGACGCTGTTCTCCGGCGAGTTCTGGACCGCCTCGGCTGCGATCGAACTCGGTCTTGCCGACGGCATCGGCGATTTGCGCTCGACCTTGCGGGAACGCTACGGCGAAAAAGTCCGCACGCCTTTGATTTCCGAGGGCCGCGGGTTTTTCGGCCGCAGGATTCCGGGCTTGAGCGCGCTCGAAAATCTTGCGCGCCGGCCCGGATTGGCCGACGATTTCATTTCGGCGCTTGAAGCGCATGCGCTATGGTCGCGCTACGGGCTGTAGCGATTATTGCACCGGCTTGTTGCCGAACAGCTTGGCTACCGCCGCCACCTGCGCCCTTTGCTCCGCGATTGATTTGGCGAATTCGGCGCCGTCGCCGGGGCTAACGATCTGCCCGGTGGCGGTCAGCTTTTCCACGACCGCGGGATCGGCGGCGATCGCCTTGACGTCCTTGGCGATCTTGGCGCGCACGTCGTCGGCAATCCCCGGCGGCCCGAACAGGCCCACCAGTCCATCAAAATCGAGCGACGGATACCCGGCTTCTACCGCCGTCGGAACGTCGGGGAGAGCGGGCGCGCGCTCGTGATTGGTGACGGCCAGCACTTTCACTTTACCGGCCAGCACTTGCGGACGCACGATGGCGTAAGCCGGCATGTAGACCTGGATGCGCCCTTCCGCGAGATCGGTGACGGCCGCGACCGGATTCTTGTACGGCACCTTGGCCATGGTCAGGCCGGCGGTGTGCAGAAATCCGGCGAACACGAAGTCGGTGAAGCCGGTGGCGGTGGTCCAGTTCAACTGACCGGGCTCGGAACGCGCCAGCGCATCGAGTTCTTTTAGCGAATTGACGCCGAGCGAGGCCGGTACGCTGACCACGACCACTGTCTTGGAGATGCGGGCGATCGGCACCAGGTCCTTGGGGTCGTAGGGCAGGGTGTCGTGGAAATAAGGATGCGCGGTGAATGAACTCACCGGCGAGACCAGCAAGACGTGGTCGTCATGCGCGCCGAGGAACGCGGTGATGGCGACCATGCCGTCGCCGCCCGGGCGGTTTTCGACCACCACCGATTGACCCCAACGCTGCGCCAACTTGTCGGCGAATAGCCGCGCGCCGATATCGACGCCGCTGCCGGGCCCCAACGTCACGATTAGGCGCACCGGCCGGTTCGGCCAGGTCTCGGCTAAAGCTGGTATGAAGGCTGGCGCCATCAAGGATGCGGCGATCAGCGCCGCTAAAGCCCAACTGGCTTTGCTGAGAATTTTCATTGGTTTCCTCCACCCACGGGATAAGGCCGGTTTCCGGCTCGTTCAGGAATGACCCCGCGCTATCATAATCCATCGATGGCGGATGTCGCAGCCTGTCTCGGCCCCGAAAATGCCTTGTTCCACGCCAAACTTGGCGTGCACGCCAATCCGGAGACGCCGAATGCCGCCGCTTTTGCTCTCGCCGCTGCTGAAATGGTCGCTCGCCGCCCTGGGCGGCGCGATGGTTGTGCATTGGGTGGTGACGGAAGCGCGCCGCATCAACGAAGAACTGGATGCGGCCAAGCGCGCGAAGGTGCGGATTTCCGACTTTGAGGTTCGGCCGACTTTGCGGCGCGATCCGCGGACCGGCGATTATCGCCTTTAGCCGGTCCTCAATTTGGGGAGCTTGAGGCCTTTGCCGCTTAGCGGCGGCCCGTCGCCGGCTTGGCGGTCACGAGCGAACCGAAGAACATCACTGTGAAGGCCAGCCCGATCAGTTGAAAAGTAATCATTGGATTTCTCCCTCGCGCCCTGTTGCTTACTGTTATATGTCGCGCCAATTTAGGTTCCGGTTCAAAACTCGATAAAGTTTCATTGGCCGGACCCCTCGGGGGCCGCCGATGGTTCAACCCTTTGTTAAAGCTTAGAAATCGTCCCATGGCTGAAGAAAATCTTCGCGCCGGAGCCGAGCCGCATCGGGAAAATCTCGATCCGAAGCGATCTTTTCAGGGGCTTATCTTGGCGCTGCAGCAGTATTGGGCGGCCTGGGGCTGCATCATTTTGCAGCCTTACGACATGGAGGTGGGGGCTGGCACCTTCCATCCGGCGACCACGCTGCGGGCGCTCGGACCCAAGCCCTGGAACGCGGCTTACGTGCAGCCATCGCGCCGGCCCAAGGATGGCCGCTACGGCGAGAACCCGAACCGGCTGCAGCACTATTACCAATTCCAGGTGATTCTGAAGCCGTCGCCGCCCGACATTCAGGAGCTCTATCTCAACTCGCTCAAGGCGATCGGCATCGACGCCAAGCTGCACGATATCCGCTTTGTCGAGGACGACTGGGAAAGTCCGACGCTGGGCGCCTGGGGCCTGGGGTGGGAATGCTGGTGCGACGGCATGGAGGTCTCGCAGTTCACGTATTTCCAGCAGGTCGCCGGCATCGAATGCAATCCGGTCGCCGGCGAACTCACGTATGGGCTGGAGCGGCTCGCGATGTACGTGCAGGGCGTCGATAATGTGTTCGCGCTCAATTTCAACGGCCGCAGCGACGACAAGAAGGTCACCTATGGCGACGTGTTCCTGCAAGCCGAGCAGGAATATTCACGGCACAATTTCGAGTTCGCCGACACTGCGATGCTGTTCGAGCAGTTCAAGATGGCGGAGGCGGCCTGCCAGAAATATTTGGCCGACGGCTGGAGCAAGGACCGCAAGCATCATCTCATGGTGTTGCCGGCCTATGACCAGTGCATCAAGGCGAGCCACGTGTTCAATCTGCTGGATGCGCGCGGCGTGATTTCGGTCACCGAGCGGCAGAGCTATATTCTGCGCGTACGCGAGTTGGCCAAAGGCTGCGGCGAAGCCTGGCTCAAGACAGCAGGCGGAGGCGGCTGATGCCCGACCTGTTGCTCGAATTCCTGTCCGAGGAAATCCCCGCGCGCATGCAGGCGCGCGCGTCCGAGGATTTAAAGAAGATGGTCACCGACCGGCTGGTGGCGGCCGGGCTCGTCTATGAAGGCGCCAAGGCATTCGTGACGCCGCGTCGTTTGGCGCTATCGGTGCACGGCGTGCCGGCAAGGCAGCCCGACATCAAGGAAGAGAAAAAAGGCCCGCGCGTCGGCGCGCCGGAGCAGGCCATTGCCGGTTTTCTGAAAGGCGCGGGGTTGACCTCGATCGATCAGGCAAAAGTGCAGGCCGACAAGAAGGGCGACTTTTACATCGCCGTGATCGAGAAAGCCGGGAAGCCCGCGCTCGATGTGATCGCCGCAATGATCCCTGAGATCGTGCGCAGTTTTCCCTGGTCGAAGTCGATGCGCTGGGGCTCAGGAAAGCTCACCTGGGTGCGCCCGCTGCATTCGATCCTGGCGACATTCGGCCCCGAGACCGAAGAGCCCGATGTCGTGCCGATCGAGGTTGACGGCATCAAGAGCGGCGACGAGACGCGCGGCCATCGCTTCATGGCCCCCGGAACGATCAAGGTGCGGCGCTTCGACGATTACATCGCCAAGCTGCACGCCGCCAAAGTCGTGCTCGATCCGGCGCGGCGCGCCGAGTCAATTTTGGCCGATGCCAAGAACCTGGCCTTCGCGCAGGGCCTTGAACTCATCGAAGATGACGGGCTGCTGGCCGAGGTCGCCGGACTGGTGGAATGGCCGGTGACACTGATGGGTTCGTTCGACGCGGCGTTCCTGACCATCCCCGAAGAGGTGATCCGCGCCACCATCCGCAACAATCAGAAGTGCTTCGTGCTGCGCGACACGCAGACCGCTAAGCTGACCAACAAGTTCATCCTGGTTGCCAATGAGGAGGCGAGCGACGGCGGCAAAGCCATCGTCGCCGGCAATGAGCGCGTCATCCGCGCGCGCTTGAGCGACGCCAAGTTTTTTTACGAAACGGATTTGAAGACCAAACTGGAAGACCGGCTACCGAAATTCGAACAGATTATCTTCCATGAAAAATTGGGTACACAGGCCGAACGCATCAAGCGCATCGGCGCGCTCGCCAAGGAGCTGGCGCCGCTGGTGAAGGCCGACCCGAAGAAGGCTGAACGCGCAGCTCTTTTGTGCAAGACCGATCTGCTGACCGACGTGGTCGGCGAATTCCCGGAGCTGCAAGGCCTGATGGGCCGCTATTACGCCGAGGCGCAAGGCGAGGATGAAGCGGTCGCCCACGCCTGCGAGGATCATTATAAGCCAAAGGGTCCGGACGATCTGGTGCCGGCCGATCCTGTTTCAATCGCCGTCGCGCTCGCCGACAAGATCGACACGCTGGTCGGTTTCTGGGCAATCGACGAGAAGCCGACGGGCTCGAAGGACCCTTACGCGCTACGCCGGGCGGCACTGGGCGTTATAAGAATTATTGTCGATAACCAAATTCGCTTGTCGTTGAAACCGCTATTTCAGAAAGCGGTCATAAAATTCACCGCTGGCGATGACTTGCTGTTGTTTTTCGCCGACCGCCTCAAGGTTCAGCTCCGCGAT
>DASRLF010000047.1:0-28935 GCA_035648555.1 Pseudolabrys sp. | reverse complement strand
CGGCAGCGCGACCACCGCGAACAAAGCCTTCTCGAGTTTGTCGTGGATCGGCGTCGGCGTTCCTGCGGGAAGGAAAACGCCGTACCAGCTTTCCATCACCACGTCGGGCAGGCCCAGCTCCGTGGTGGTCGGGACATCCGGCAGCAGCGGCGAACGCTCGGTGCCGTAAACCGCCAGCGCCTTGATCTTGCCGGCGTTTACCAGCGGCAGCAGCACCGGGAAGTCGGCGTTGAGCATGTCGAGATGGCCGCCCATCAGATCGGTCAAAGCGGGTGCGGCGCCGCGATAGGGCACGTGCGCGACCTTCAGGCCGGCGGAGGCGTTGAGCATCTCGCCGGCGATGTTCATGGTGGTGCCGGGACCGGCCGAGCCGTAGGTCATGCTTTGCGTCTTGGCCTGGGCGATCAGTTCTTTGAGCGTTGAGGGGCCGGTCGGGCCGACCACCAGCAGCGACGGCACCGAGCCAACCATCATCACCGGATCGAAGCTCTTCACCGGGTCGTAACCCCCGGGCGGCCGCAGTGTAGGACTGATGACATGCGAGCCCATGCTGGCGAGCAGAATAGTCGTGCCGTCCGGTGTCGCGCGCGCCACGGCTTCGGAGCCGATCGCGCCGCCGGCGCCGCCTTTGTCTTCGACGATCACGTCGGCGCCGAGTAGCGGCCCCAGCTCATGGCCGAGCAGTCGCGCCAGTTGATCGACTGGACCGCCGGCGGCGAATGGCACGATGACTTTGACGGTTTCGGCCACAGCCTGCGTGCTGAACAACAGAGCGGCCGCACACAGTGAAATCGCCAGACGTTTCATATCGGCCCCCGGTTTGCGCGATTGAACGCGGCCATGATGCACGGGAATGGCACAATCACTCAAGCGCCACAGCGCCACATTGACGCCATCGTTTGACCGCCGCGGCAACGTGGTTCCATGCCGCGCGTCACAGCATAGCCATCGTTGAACCAAGCGCACCGCATCGGCGTGCTGATTTCGGAACGCACGTGCACGCCGGACGTTTGTAAGATGTAGGTCCACTGTGGCCGCAGAAGTTGAAGGAGCATTATGATGCGTAAGATTCTTCCAATCCTTTCGATCGCCGCGATGGCGGCACTCGCCACACCGGCCTTTGCTGAACCGGAGGCCGTCAACCCGAACTACGGCTCGGCTTATGCCGTCGCGCCCGCCGTCGGCGGCGTCGCGGTCGGCACCGTGGTTGGCGTCGGCCTCTATGAAGGCTGGTTCGGCAGCAGTGCGGCGGTTGCTGCGTTGCCCGCCACAGCCGCCGGCGCGGCCGCGGTTGGCGGTGTCGCAGGTGTCGGCACCGTGGTGCTGCTCGACGCGGCGATCGAGCCGTGCCGCGGCTTCCACGCGCTGCTCGGTATGAACGAGCATGAATGCGTCAACGGCGTCTATGTCGGCGATCAGCCGCGCGTAGCGTCCTATCACAACGGCCGCCGGATCGTTCGGTAACCGAGCGCCGGAAAATAAAAACCTCCGCGGTTCGCCGCGGAGGTTTTTTTATGCGCTCGATCTAGGCGGCGCTTTGTTCCCTGACCTGCGCGGTCGGGAACACGCAGGTCACCGTGGTGCCGTGGCCTAGCGTGGAATCGATCGCTACTGTGCCGCCGTGCAGTTCGGTGAACGAGCGCACCAGCGAGAGGCCTAGGCCCGTGCCGCGGTGGGATGAGCCCATCGAGTCGGTCTCGAACCAGTCGAATACTTTGTCTTTCTGCTCCGTTGGAATGCCAGGCCCGTGGTCGACGACGGTGAACACCACGGCGTCCGGCCGTCGTTCGGCCGCCAGCGTGACGGTGGCGCCGGCCGGCGAGAAGCCGACCGCGTTGGACAGCAGGTTGAACAGGATTTGCCGCAGGCGCCGCTCGTCGGCGGAAAAACTGCCGATGCCGGGCGCGGCGTTGATTTCGAGCTTGATATTGTCCTTCACCAGCCGGTCCTGCACGCCTTCGGCGGCTTCTTGCATGCTGGCGCGGATGTCGACATCGGTGAGAGTGAGCGACATGGCGCCGGCGTCGATGGTGGCGAGGTCGAGGATGTTGTTGATCAAGGCCAGCAGCGCATTGGTCGAGGTCGTGATGTAGCCGATATATTCGTGCTGCTTGGAGGTCAACGATCCGAATGCGGGATCGCCCAGCAGATTCGCAAAGCCGATGATGTTGGTGAGCGGCGAGCGCAATTCGTAAGAGACGTGGTGCACGAAATCGATCTTGATGGCATCGGCGGTTTCCAACGCCTCGTTCTTCTCGATCAGCGCGCGCTCGACGTTCACGGTGTCGCTGATGTCTTGGAACGTGACCAGCGTGGCGCCGTCTGGCAGCGGCATGGTGGTCATGTCGATCATAACGCCGTCGCGGCGTTCGATGCGCGCGATGATCGGCTCGCGGTTGTCGATCGCGGTCACCGCGGCGCGCAAATTGCGCCAGACCGTATTGTCGTCGTGCATCGCCTGCGTCCAGGCGGTCACCGCCTCGACGTGCGGATGTTGGTCGAGCGCCTCGCCCGCCAGCTTCCACATGCGCTGGAACGCCTGATTGTGCAGCCGCACGCGGCCGTCGCTGCCGAACACCGCGACCGCCTCGGCCAGATGATCGAGCGTCTCGCTTTGCACCTTGATCAGCGCGTCGTAGCGGCGGTGCATGTCGAGCCGCTCGGTGACGTCGTCATACAGATATGTGACGCCGCCCTCCGGATTGGGCGCGGTGACGACGCGCAGCGTGCGGCCGTCCGGCAGATGCCACATCTGCTCCTTCGGCTCGACCGCGCGATAGGCCTCGTAGAGCTGCTGCTTCCACAGCCGGAAGTCCTGTTCCTCGGGCAGCTTGCGGTGGCTTCGCAGCGTATCGAGCACGGCCGAGTCGGTCGGTATCTGCTCGAGGAAAGCGGGGTCGAGTTCGAACAGCGAGCGGAACGCGGTGTTGTAGAAGATCAGCTTGCGGTCGACGTTGAAGATGGCGACGCCGGTAGCGAGCTGGTCGAGCACGCGGCGGTGCGCCTCGATCATGCGCGCGAGTTCGGCGCGCATGGTCTCGACCTCGGTGGCGTCGATCGCCATGCCGGCGCTGCCGGCTCCGCTTGGTGCGACGACCACGTCGAAGATACGGCGGGCGCCCGCGACGATGACCGGCAGCCGTTCGGAATTGGCGCCGCTGGCGTGGCTCAGCTTGTCGCGTGCGGCGCGATCGAGTAGCTCCAGCTCGCGCTCGACGGCGTCGGAAGGGTCTTCGGCTTCGACCGCGCGGGCATAGGCCGAATTCACGAAGATCAGCTGGCCGTCCTGGTTGCGTGCCCAGACCGGCGCGGGCAGCGAATTGAGCAGCGCCTTCATGATCTCGACGTCGCCCATCAGGCGGTCGTGGCGGGCGGCCAAATCCATCAGTTCGAGTTCGATACCGCTGACATCGCGCAAACGCAGTATTGCGCGCCCCGCGACCACGCGCCCTTCCGCCTCGAGCGGACGGCCGGCGGTGGTGGTGAGCGTCATCGTGAAGCCGCTGCCATCGCGGCGCAGCGTCTCGACCGCATGCTCCATGCGTTGCGCCGCCGCCGGCTCCAGCCAGGCGCCGAAGGCCAGCACGCGCTCCGGCACCGCGCCCGACACCACGATGCTGGTGTCGCCGAAGATTTCCGGCTCGTCGGTGCCCGCAGCCCATGCCACCAGCACCTGCGGCTGTGCCAGCATCAGCGTCTTGAGCCGGTCGATTTCGGCGCGCAGCATCGTAGCTTCGTCGAGCGCCGCGGATTGCGCCGTGGCCGCCGCCCGCCGCATGCGCAGCAGCACCAAGGTGGCGAGCGTTGCGAAACAAATCAGCGCGAGCGTCAATGTCAGCGCGCCGAGCTGCTCGCGGCTCACGGTGACGCCTTCGGCCAGCGCCTCGGCGCCTGCCGGCGAACCAAGCGCGATGCAAGGGATTGCAAAAAAGAAGGCGGCGAGGAATCCGTCCCGCCTCGGACGAGAACGCAGCCTCTCGTTCGCCGTCCGGATCGTCTCCGGCATTGCGACCTGCCCCAGGAATGCGAGCGGCGTCCGCCGCGCCACGCGCGAATCGGGCGACTTTACCCCCGCGGGGAGTCGCGCCGAAAGAGTCCAGATCGTGAACGTGAGTCTGAAGCGGCCTTGAAAGGCCGCTATTTTGCTTCGGCGCGCTTGGTCATCTCTTCGATGCTGATGCGGCTGAGCGCGGCCGAAAATATCCGCTCGGCCTCCGCCAAAGCTGGCCGCACCACGTCATTGACCAAGCCCGAATTGGGCAGCGGCGGATCGCCGGCATCCTCCGTCGAGCCGGCGGCGCGCAGGATGTCGTCGGCACTGATGCGCCGATGCTCGCGCGCCAGTTCGTAGCCGCCATGCGGACCGCGTACGCCGCGCAAGATGCCTTCGCGCACCAGCGCTTGCAGGACGGGTTCGAGATGGCGAGGCGGCAGTTTGTGACGCGCCGCCAGGGCCTTGGCCGAGACCGGCCGGCTGCGGGCGTTAATTGCAATGTCGATCACGGCGGCAATGGCAAGAATGCCCTTGCGGGACACCAGCGGCATGGATCGCCCCACTCGCAACTAATTTAAGCGGTAATAGGCTACAGTCGGGCATCCGTCTAGAGCAAAAGGTTTTCTGGCAAATTCAACCGCCGGTGGAGCCAAACCCGCCCGTTCCGCGCTCGGTTTCGTTGAGAAATTCAACTTCTTGCATCTTTGCACGCGCGACGGTTGCAATCACCATCTGGGCGATTCGCATGCCACGCGTAATGGCCACCGGCTCAGCCCCTAAGTTCACCAGCAAGACCTGTAATTCGCCGCGATAATCGGCGTCGATGGTGCCGGGTGCGTTGAGCACGGTGAGCCCGTGCTTGACCGCGAGTCCCGAGCGCGGCCGCACCTGCGCCTCGGTGCCGGGCGGCAACGCGATGGCGATGCCGGTGGGTATGAGCGCGCGCGCACCGGGCGCAAGCGTCAGCGGGTTGTCTGCCGGCACCGCGGCGATCAGATCGAGGCCGGCGGCGAGCGCACTCTGGTAGGACGGCAGCGGAAGATCCTGGCCGTGCGGCAGACGCATGACGCGGACCTTAGTCAAGGCATCGGCCGCGTACGTTTTGAATTTGAGATTTGTCGCCATCGCCAACTGGCTCTTCGATTGCCGAGCGGGCGAGCCTACCCTGAGGTACCGAAATCTAGAACCTCCGGCTGCGATTCACCTGTGCGTAATTCCGGTTTTTGCGAGTTCAATCGACAACGAGTTATTTCGATAACGCGTCCGCGATGCGCGCGACCAGCATGGCGGCGACGTCTTCCTTGCTTTGCGGCGGCCAAGGCTCGATGCCGCGCGCCGTCACCAGTTGGATCGTATTGCGGTCACCGCCCATGATGCCGGTTTTCGGCGACACATCGTTGGCCAGTATCCAGTCGCAGCCTTTGCCGGCGAGTTTTGCCTTGGCGTTGGCGATGATGTTTTCGGTCTCAGCCGCAAAACCGATCACCAGTTCCGGCCGCTGCGATTTGCGGTGCGCGATGGTCGAGAGGATGTCGGGATTTTCGACCAGTGCCAATTCCGGCGTCGCCTGCCCGGCCCTCTTCTTGATCTTCTGGCCGCCGGCTTGTGCGGCGCGCCAGTCGGCCACCGCGGCGGCGAAGACCGCGGCATCGGCGGGCAGCGCGCGCTCAGCCGCCTGCAACATGTCGCGCGCAGTCTCGACATGCACGACGGTCACACCGGACGGATCGGGCAGGTTCACCGGCCCGCTGATCAGCGTCACGTCGGCGCCGGCGCGCGCAGCCGCCGCGGCGATGGCGTGGCCCTGCTTGCCTGATGAGCGGTTGGCGATATAGCGCACCGGATCGATTGGCTCATGGGTGGGCCCGGAGGTCACCAGCACGCGTTTGCCTTTGAGAGGTTGCATGCCGCCGCCGAGCAAACTCTCGACCGCGGCCGCGATTTCGAGCGGCTCGGCCATGCGGCCCAGCCCACGTTCGCCGGCTTCCGCCATCTCGCCTTGGTTCGGGCCAATGAGCGTGACCCCGTCGGCGACGAGCTGCGCGAGATTGCGCTGCGTCGCTTTGTTCCCCCACATGTGCGGGTTCATCGCCGGCGCCAGCAGAATTTTTGTGCCCGCCGCCAGCAGCACGGCGGTGGCGAGATCATTGGCGATGCCGCCGGCCATTTTTGCCATCAGGTCGGCGGTCGCCGGCGCTACCACGATCAGATCGGTTTCGCGCGCCAGCCGAATATGACCGACGTCGAATTCGCTGCCGGCATCGAACAAGTCGGTAAACACGCGCTCGCCGACGATCGCGCCGGCCGACAGCGGCGTGACAAACTGCTCCGCCGCCTTGGTGAGAATGCAGCGCACGGCGAGCCCACGCTCTTTCATGCGGCGAATGAGATCGAGCGACTTGTAGGCCGCGATGCCGCCGCCGACGATCAGCAGCACGCGCTTGGTGCCAGTGGCGGGCGCGGCGGCCGGACGGCGCGGCGCATGCGGCGTGAAATTCTCCGGCGTGTCGGCGCCGGTTTCCTCGGCGGCGGCGCGCAGAATCGTGCGCACTTCGTCCTCGACCGAGCGGCCGCTCTTGGCCGCGCGCAGGCGCAGCTGTTGCTTCAAACGCTCGTCGAGTTGCCTGACGGTGAGGGAGGCCATGAAGAAATCCGCTCTATTTGGCAGCAGCTTAGCACCAATTTGATAGCATTGCAATCAGTGCAATCAATTGGCTGCCATCACGATAGCGCTAGCAAGGCTCGGCGCAGCGCGTCCGCACTTATGCCGCTAACCAGGCGTTCGGTCTCGGCATGCGCTTTCTTCCAGACTGGAAAGGCTTTGCCCAGCAGCGCGCGGCCGGCGGCAGTGATCGTCAGGCGGCGGCTACGCTTATCCTCTTTGTCAATCGCGATCTTCACCAGATGCCGCCGCTCCAGCGGTTTGAGATTGGCGGTGAGCGTGGTGCGGTCCATGGCGAGCAAAGCCGCGACGCTGCCGATGCTGGGCGGTTCCGGGCGATTGAGCGACGTCAGCAGAGAGAACTGTCCTTGCGTCAGACCGAGCGGCGCCAACACCGCGTCGAAACGCCGCGCCAGCGCGCGCGCCGCCCGCTGCACGTGCAGGCACAGACACGCGTCGCGCACCTCGTGGGTGACGCTGAATGGAAGCTCCGAATGCGACTGAGGGGTTGACATGCAGAATATTATGTTGATCTCAACCTACTTGTCAAGACCAACCCTGTGGAGGAAACACCATGTTGATTCAGCCCTATCTGTTCTTCGAGGGCCGCGCCGAGGAAGCGATCGAGTTCTACAAGAAGACGCTCGGCGCCAAGGTGGAAATGGCCATGCGTTTCAAGGATGCGCCGGATCAATCGATGGTCTCGCCCGGCAGCGCCGACAAGGTCATGCATGCTGCGATCAAGATCGGCGACGCCGTGATGCTGATGTCCGACGGCCGCAATACCGGCAAGCCGAATTTCCAGGGCTTCTCGCTGACCATCTACCCCAAGGACGAAGCTGAGGCCGACAAATTGTTCGGCGCGCTGAGCGCCGGCGGCGAAGTACGAATGCCGATGGACAAGACATTCTTCGCCAAACGCTTCGGCATGCTCGCCGACAAGTTTGGCGTCGGCTGGATGATCATCGTCCCCGCGCACTGAACAGCGCCAACAAATTAGCGTACCAAAAGAGCGGAGGAAAAAATGACCGCGGATGCCCAAGCGAAAAACAAGGACTTCGTAATGTCACGCGTGTTCGACGCGCCGCGCGATCTGGTGTGGCAGTGCTTCACCGATCCGGAGCGCATGAAGGAGTGGTGGGGCCCGAAGGGCTGCAAGGTGGTCGCGTCGAAAATGGATCTGCGCGTCGGCGGTACCTATCACTACGGCATGCTGGCGCCCGACGGCAATGTGATGTGGGGCAAGTTCGCCTATCGCGAAGTGACCCTGCCGGAGCGGCTGGTGTTCATCAACTCGTTCTCGAATGAAAAAGGCGGCATCACCCGCCACCCCATGAGCCCAAGCTGGCCGCTCGAATTGCGGACAACCTTTACGTTCGAAGAACAGCCGGGCGGAAAGACCAAGTTCACGCTGCGTTGGTCGGCCTATAACGCCACCACTGAAGAGCAGAAGACCTTCGATGGGGGCGTTGCCAGCATGACGCAAGGCTGGACCGGAACTCTGGATCAGCTCGCGGCTTATCTCGCCAAGGCCGCCTGACCGACGCGCTGCCCCAAAACAACCGAGGAATAAGCCATGACTTATATCGATGGAATGATCATCCCTGTGCCGAAAAAGAAACTCGCCGCCTACCGCGCCATATCGAAGAAATTCGGCAAGGTCTGCCGCGAGCACGGCGCGCTGGAATACCGCGAGAGCGTCGCCGACGACGTCAAAGTGGGAAAGCGAACCT
Organism: Pseudolabrys sp.; assembly: GCA_035648555.1. Lineage (GTDB taxonomy): Bacteria > Pseudomonadota > Alphaproteobacteria > Rhizobiales > Xanthobacteraceae > Pseudolabrys. Next base: position 20,546 of record DASRLF010000047.1, on the reverse strand, counting down.
CGTTCCCGCGCAGCGTCAAGCTTAAAGCCGGCGAGACCGTGATCTTTGCATGGGTCGTCTACAAATCACGCGCGGAACGCGACCGCGCCACAACCAAGATCATGAAGGACAAGCGGCTGGCGGCGATGATGAATCCGAAGTCCATGCCGTTCGACGGCAAGCGCATGATTTTCGGCGGCTTCAAAACTTTCATCAGCCTTTAGCGCAGCGTTCGAAAGGAAGCCTCATGGCCATTGCCAAGCAAAAGATCACGCCGTGCCTGTGGTTTGATACGAAGGCGGAAGCCGCCGCGAAGTTCTATGTCGGCATCTTCAAAAACTCCCGCATCGGCACCGTCAATCGATTTCCCGATGCCGGTAAAGAGATCCACGGCAAAGAGGCCGGCTCGGTGATGGTCGTCGAGTTCGAGCTCGAGGGCCAGACGTTCACGGCGTTGAACGGCGGTCCGCAATTCACCTTCGACGAAGCCGTGTCGTTTCAGGTGATGTGCGAAACTCAGGACGAAATAGATTATTACTGGAGCAAGCTCACTGCCGCCGGCGGCTCGGAAGGCCCGTGCGGCTGGCTCAAGGACAAGTTCAAGTTGTCCTGGCAGATCGTGCCTAGCATCGTGCCGCAGTTGATGTCGGGTGACCCGGCCAAAGGGGCCCGCGTGATGAACGCCTTCATGCAAATGAAGAAGATGGATATTGCGACGCTGCAGCGCGCCGCCGAGGCAAAGTAGCGCATGACCACCCTGGAGAAGTTCGGTGAAGCCACTGTTGAGATCGTCCGCGTCTTCGATGCGCCGCGCGACCTGGTGTGGCGGGCCTGGACCGACCCGAAAATGATGGCGCAGTGGTTTGGCCCGCGCGGCTTCACCAGTTCGGTGCTGCAACTGGAGCCGCGTGTCGGCGGCGCTCTGCGCATCGTGATGCGCGGGCCGGACGGTAACGACTATCCGATGAAGGGCGTGTTCACCGAGGTGAGAGCACCAGAACGGTTGGTGTTCACCAACATCCCGGTCGACAAGGACGGCAATCATCTGATGGAAGGTGAAACCGTGATCACCTTCACCGAGCGTGACGGCAAGACCGAGCTGGTCGTGAAATCGCACATGGTCGGCAAGGTGGCGATTGCCGCGCAAATGCTGGCCGGCATGGAAGCCGGCTGGACCCAGACCATCGACAAGCTCGAAGAGTTGGTGGAGTAAAGGCTAAGCCCTTTAACTCCGTTCATTCCCGCGAAAGCGGGAATCCAGTTCTTTCCTTTGTATTGCCCTGGGTCCCTCTTTCGCGGGGACGAACGGGAAGGGTGCTATATCAACTTCCACACCGCCCAGGCCAGCAACGCGGCGATGGTCCACAGGGCAACGGAGGTCCAGCGGTTGCGGTGCTGCTCGGCGCGGCCAATAGCCTCGGTGGTTTCCGGCGACAGCACCAGGCCGTCGCGGGTGATGTCGTCGAACTGATCGATCAGCGTGCCGGCGCGGGTCAGCAAGGAAGGTACGTGGCCGAGAAAGCGGCCGATCTCGCCGGCGCCCTCTACCGCGCCTTCGAGCTTGCCGGCCGGCCCGAGATGGCGCGCGATCCATTCGCGCACCACCGGATCGGCCACGCTCCACATGTCGAGCTTGGGATCGAGCGAGCGCGCGACGCCTTCCACCACTACCATGGTCTTCTGCAGCAGCAGCAATTCCGGTCGCGTGCGCATGTCGAACAATCCGGTGACCTCGAACAGCAGCATCAGCAGCTTCGCCATCGAGATGTCTTCGGCGGCGCGGTTATGGATCGGCTCGCCGATGGCGCGGATCGCCTGCGCGAAACTCTCGACCGAGTGATGACGCGGCACATAGCCGGCGTCGAAATGCACTTGCGCGGTGCGCTGGTAATCGCGCGTGATGAAGCCGAACAAGATTTCGGCAAGGAAACGGCGCTCCTTTGCGCTCAGCCGGCCCATGATGCCGAAATCGACCGCCACCAGCCTGCCATCGGCGTCGACGAACAAATTTCCGGGATGCATGTCGGCGTGGAAGAAGCCGTCTCGCAGCGCATGACGCAGGAAGCTCTGGATCACGTTGCGGCCGAGCGCCGGCAGGTCGTAGCCCTTCGCGCTAAGTGCGGCATGGTCGTTGAGCGGCGTGCCGTCGATCCATTCCAGTGTGAGCACCTCGCGCGCGGTGCGGTCCCAATCGATCGCGGGCACGCGAAAGTCGGTGTCCTCGCGGGTGTTCTCCGCCATTTCGGACAGCGCGGCCGCTTCCAGCCGGAAATCCATTTCGATCGCCACCGAACGGGCGAGAGTCGCCACCGCTTCGACCGGGCGCAGACGCTGAGCTTCAAGCGACAAATTCTCCGCCTTGTGCGCGGCGTAGAAGAAGGCGTCGAGATCCGATTTGAAGCGGCGCTCGATGCCGGGCCGCAAGATTTTCACTGCCACGGCCTTGCGCGCGCCGTCTTCGTCGATCTCGGCACGATGCACTTGCGCGATCGAGGCGGCGGCAACCGCTGGCCCGAAGCTGGCATAGACGGCGGAAAGCGGCTTATCGAAAGCGGCGGCGACCACGGCCTCCGCTTCGGCCTGCGGGAACGGCGCCATCTTGTCCTGTAGGCTTTCGAGGTCGGTCGCGATTGCCGCGCCGACCACATCCGGCCGCGTCGCCAGGAACTGGCCGAGCTTGACGTAAGTCGGCCCGAGCTTGGTGAGCGCGGCGGCCAGACGGCTGGTGCCGTCTTTGGCGGTCGGCCGTTCGATCAGCCGCGCCAGCGCGATCGCGGTTTTGGCCGGTAGCGGCAGCGGCCGCGTATCGACCAGCGCGAACACGCCCTCGCGCGCGAACACGAAGCCGGCGCGCGCCAGGCGCGTGAGATGAGAAACGCCGGCGATCACAATTTCCAGCCCGAATGCAACGCCACGACCCCGGCGGTCATCGGCGTGAACGAGACGCGGCAGAAACCGGCGGCCTCGATCATCTTGGCGAAGACCGGCGGCTTGGGAAATTTGCGGATCGACTCGACCAGATACTGATAGGCCTCGCGGTCGCCGGTCACCGCCTCGCCGACGCGCGGGATCACCTGGAACGAATAAAGCTCGTACAGAGTATCGATGCCCGGCACATCGACCGAGGAAAACTCCAGACACAGAAAGCGTCCGCCGATGCGCAGCACGCGATGCGCTTCCTTAAGCGCACGTTCGATGCGCGGCACATTGCGGATGCCGAAGGCGATGGTGACGCAATCGAAGCTGCGGTCGCCGTAATGCGACTCCTCGGCGTTGCCTTGCTCGAACGTCACGGCATTGTCGTGCCCGCGCTCAAGGGCGCGTTCGCAGCCGACGCTCAGCATCTCTGCGTTGATGTCGCAGACAGTCACGCGGGTGCCGGGGCCGCCAGTTTCGACCACGCGGAACGCGACGTCGCCGGTGCCGCCGGCCAGATCGAGTACGGCGAATTCCTTCTCAGAGCGTGGCGGATTGACCGCGGTCACCAGCGCGTCTTTCCAGGCCCGGTGCAGCCCGCCCGACATCAGGTCGTTCATCAGGTCGTAGCGGCGCGCCACCGAATGGAACACGCCGTCGACGAGCCCCTGCTTGTCGGCAAGCGGCACGGTCTGCTCGCCGAAATGGGTCTCGTCGCGCGTGTTTTGACGGCTGGCCATGGCCAATAATCCTTTGCGGGCAGGACCATAGCGCGGCAGGCCGGGGGGCGCTATGTGTCATCGCTCCCTCGTCATTCCGGGGCACGCCGAAGGCGTGAACCCGGAATCCAGAGATGCAGACACTGGTCTTGGCTCTGGATTCCGGGTCCGCTCGCATCGCGCGCGTCCCGGAATGACCTATCGAGATTAACCATGCCCGAGCTTCCCGAAGTCGAAACCGTGCGGCGCGGCCTGGCGCCGGCCATGGAAGGCGCGCGTTTCACCAAGGTCGAGGTGCGCGATCGCCGTCTGCGTTGGCCGCTCGCCAAGGACTTCGAAAAGCGGATCACGGGCCAGACCGTCGAAGGGCTCGGCCGGCGCGCCAAATATCTGCTGGCGGATTTGTCGTCGGGCGATGTGCTGGTGATGCATCTTGGCATGTCGGGCTCGTTCCGCGTCGGCGCAGACGCCAAGCCGGGTGTCTACTATCACGAGAAATCCAAGAGTACCGCGCACGATCATGTGGTGTTTCACATGTCGAACGGCGCCACGGTAACGTTCAACGATCCGCGCCGCTTCGGTTCGATGAAATTAGTGCCGCGCGCCAAGATCGATTCCGAACCATTGCTGCGCTCGATTGGGCCGGAGCCGCTCGGCAATGAATTCGATGCGGCGATGCTGGCAAAAGCTTGCGCGGAAAAAAAGACCTCGCTGAAGGCCGCACTGCTCGACCAGCGCGTCGTCGCCGGTCTCGGCAATATTTACGTCTGCGAGGCGCTGTTCCGCGCACACTTGTCGCCGAAGCGGCAGGCCTCGACCATCGCCGGCCGCAACGGCCAGCCGAACCAACGCGCGGTCGTGCTGGTCGACGCCATCAAGGCGGTGCTCAAGGACGCCATCGAAGCCGGCGGTTCGTCGCTGCGCGATCACCGCCGCACCGACGGCGCACTCGGCGATTTCCAGCACAATTTCCGGGTCTATGACCGCGAAGGCCACGCTTGTCCGGACTGCAAGGGAAAAATCAGGCGCATCGTGCAGACCGGCCGCTCGACCTTCTATTGCCCGAGCTGTCAGAAATGAGCCAAGCTGTGCGGCAAAGCAGCCGGGGTCCGTGACATGCGTCAATTCATCCTCATTCCTTTCCTGCTCGCCGGCCTGACTGGGACGGCGTCGGCGGAATATCCCGACCATCCGATCCGCTTCATCGTGCCGCAGGCGGCGGGCAGCGCCACCGACAATGTAGCCCGTATTCTGGCGTCAGTGATCGGTCCCGAGCTCGGCCAGCCGGTGATCGTCGACGACCGCCCCGGCGGCGCGCTCACGCTCGGGCTCGATCTGGTCGCGAAGTCACCGCTCGACGGCTACACCATCGGCATGGGGCCGATCGGCGCGCTCGCCATCACCCGCCACATGGTGGCGAAGCTGCCTTACGATATCGAGCGCGACTTCCAGCCGATCGCATTGGTGGCGCGCGGGCATTTGCTGCTCGCGGTCTCACCGCAACTGCCGGTGACGTCGGTCGCCGAGCTGATCGCCTACGCCAAGGCCAATCCCGGCAAGCTGACCAATGCCTCGTCGAGCAACGGTTCGCCCGGCCATGTTGGCGGCGAGCTGTTCAAATTCATGACCGGAGTTCAGATTGTGCACGTGCCCTATCGCGGCGGAGCCCCCGCGATCACCGATCTGATCGCCGGTCATGTCGACCTGATGTTCGAAAGCCTGCAATCGATCGCGCCGCAGGCGCGCGCCGGCAAGGTGCGCGCACTCGGCGTCAGCGGCGCTGCGCGTTCGCCGGCGTTCCCCGATCTGCCGACGATTGGCGAGACGGTGCCCGGCTATCTGGCGCCGACCTGGACGGGTGTGATCGCGCCGGCCGGCGTGCCGCGCCCGATCGTCGACAAACTCAATGCCGCGATCAACAAGGCGCTGGTGTCGGAGTCGTTCAAGGAAAAGTTCAAAGCCATAGGCGATGAACCGGCCGGTGGCACGCCGGAAGATTTCGCCGCGACCATCAAGACCGATTCCGCTAAATGGGCGGACGTCATCAAGCGCGCCGGTGTCACGCTGGAATGAGCAGGGGCAAGCCATGAGCTACCAGAACATCATCGTCGAGACCAAAGGCCGGGTCGGCATCATCCGGCTCAACCGGCCGGCGGCGCTCAACGCGCTCAATCAGGCGCTCAAGGCCGAGCTGCGTCAGGCGATCGAGGGCTTCGACGCCGACGAGAAGATCGGCTGCATGCTGATTACCGGCAGCGACAAAGCGTTTGCTGCCGGCGCCGACATCAAGGAAATGGCCGATAAAACGTTCATCGAAGCCTATCTCGGCAATTTCACCGCTGATTGGAACCCGGTGGCGCTGGCCCGCAAGCCGATCGTCGCCGCGGTCGCGGGCTTTGCGCTCGGCGGCGGCTGCGAGGTCGCCATGCAATGCGACATCATCATCGCCGCCGACAACGCCAAATTCGGCCAGCCGGAAATCAAGCTCGGCGTTATCCCGGGCATCGGCGGCACGCAGCGGCTGACGCGCGCGGTCGGCAAGGCCAAGGCGATGGATCTGATCTTGACTGGCCGCATGATGGACGCCGCCGAAGCCGAGAAGTCGGGTCTAGTGGCACGTGTGGTGCCGGCGGCAAATTTGATGGAGGAGGCGATGAAGGTCGCCGACACCATCGCCAATTATTCGCTGCCCTCGGTGCTGGCGGGCAAGGAGGCGATCAACCGCGCCTTCGAGAGCGGATTGTCGGAGGGCATGGCGTTTGAGCGGCGCATCTTCCACTCGCTGTTCGCGACGGACGATCAGAAGGAAGGCATGAAGGCTTTCGTCGAGAAGCGAAAGCCTGAGTGGAAGAATAAATAATTATTTCCGCACGCAAATAATTCTCACCACCGACGCCTTGGCGTCGGTGGTTTGCGTTTGCGCCGTCGGCACATGATGGGCTGCGAGGAAATCGCGGATCGCCGCGCTACTCACCAGCCGTACCGGCGGGGCGGAAGCCTCGACGCTGGCCAACACCGGATTGCCCATTTCCATCATGCCGAGAAATTGTCCCTGCGCGTCGAGCGCGGCAGCGCCGGAAAATCCGGCCATCGGCACCGGCTGGCGCAACTCGATACCGCTGCCGTCGGAGAGCCGCGCCTTCACCTCGGTCAGCTTGCGGGGGCCCTCCTGTTCCTTGGGATCGGCGATGCCGACCAGAGTCAGATCACTCGCCTTTGGTGCGTCGTGCGTGAGCGCTACGGCTAACAATTTGCGCTGGCCGTAGACGCGTAGCAGCGCGAGCCCGTTGTCTCTGTCGTCGGCGAGGCGGTCGGCGTCGCCAAGGCCTGCGGCGACGATGACCTGGCAGCCTTCGGTGAGTTTCAAATCGGTAACAATGTGGCCCTGTGGGCTTACGATCAGGCCGGTGCCATATTCGACCGATTTCGCCAGCGCGGCGTATGGCGCGCTACGTTCGGGAAACGGCGAGAACGCGGTCGCCATCGCCACCATAACCGGCGCGACGATGCCTTCCATCATCTGGTCGTACATCATCGTGAAACCGCGCACTTCGCCGTCGCGGACTTTGGCGCGCACGGAGAACAGCTTGAGGCCTTGCATACCGCTGATGAAGAAATTGTCGTCGTGCAGCGCGCTGGTCTCGATCTTGCGCGTCGCCGGCTCTTTCTTTTCTTTCTCGAACAACGCCGCGAGCGTAAGCGCGGGATCCTTGACGCGGAAAGTCTCGACCTGCACCTCGCCATGCGCCGACGACCAGCGCGTGCCGCGCGCGGCTTCATGCGCATTGGGCACCATCTTGGTCGGCAGGCCGATACGCACGCCGGTGGCGGGATCGACCACCACGTTCCAGCCGAATTCATCCTCGTGGACTTTGGCGTCGGCCAACAGCGCGGCGCGTTCCGACGGCGTCAGCACGCCGGTGATCTTGCCCTTGTTGCGTTTCTGGAAATTCTTGACCGCCGTGAGCATCGGATCGTCGCCGGCGGCCGCGCCGGTAAAGTCGCCCGACCACAGCAGCGCGGCCTGGATTTTCCGGCGTTCGCCAAACGGAATTCCGGCGAACACGTCGGGCACGTGTTCGGCTTTGGTATTGGCGCTTTTCGGCGTGGCGGGTTTGGGCGTTTCGGGCTTGGCCGCGGCGGCTTTTGGTTGGACCGGTTTGGCTTCGGCGGGTTTGACCGCGGCCGGTTTCACGTCCGCTGGCTTCGCGATGACCGCTTTCGGCTTGAAGCGTTTGACCGCTCGCTTTGCGTCTTCCTTGGGTGCCGGAACGATGCCCGGCGACTCCTGCGCCGGCGCCGGCGAGGCACCGAGACAAAACGCGAGAGCCACCAGAAACGGTCCCCAACGCATCGTTTAACGCCACCCTGATCTTGTTTTGCGGCACCTTAGCCCATCGAAGCGAGCGCGCAAGCGGTCAGGGGCTGGCCGAAAGGCATGGTAATGCATAGGGTTAAAGCCATGCTCGATGCAAAAGAACTTGAACGCTATGCGCGCCACATCGTGCTGCGCGAGGTCGGCGGCCCGGGACAGACCAAGCTGAAAGCCGCGCGCGTGCTGGTCGTCGGCGCCGGCGGCTTGAGCGCGCCGGTGCTGCTTTATCTCGCCGCCGCGGGTGTAGGCCACATCGGCGTGATCGACGACGACATCGTGTCGCTGTCGAATTTGCAGCGGCAGGTGATTTTCGGAACCGGTGATGTCGGCGAGCGCAAGGTGGACGCCGCCGAGACGGCGATTGCGGAGCTTAATCCGCATGTGCAGATCGAAACCCATATGGCGCGGCTCGAGGCCGATAACGCGCTTGGGCTGATCGCGAAATACGACATCGTCGCCGACGGCTCGGATAATTTCGCTACCCGCTATCTGGTGTCCGACGCTTGTTACTTTGCGAAAAAGCCGCTGGTGACGGCCGCGGTCGGCACCTTCGATGGCTCGCTCACCACCATTCGTGCATTTGAGACTCGCGCCGACGGCACGCGCAACCCGAGCTATCGCTGCCTGTTTCCGGAACCGCCTCCTCCCGGCACCGTTCCTGCCTGCGCGGAAGCCGGAATCCTCGGCGCGTTGCCCGGCGTGCTTGGTTCGATGATGGCGCTCGAAGTGATCCGCGAGATTGTCGGCTTCGGCGAAGGTCTGGTTGGCCGCCTGCTAATGGTCGACGCGCGCGATATGCGATTCGAGACGACGCGTTACGAATGGGATTCGGGCAATCCGCTGTCAGGCGACAAGCCGACGATCAAGGATTTGTCGGGCAAATACTGATCACAGCATCGATGGCAAGACGCGATCGGGCGGCCGATGGCCATCCATGAAGGTCTTGATGTTGATGATGACCTTCTCGCCCATGTCGACGCGGCCTTCGAGCGTCGCCGAGCCCATATGCGGCAGCAGTACGACCTTGCCGGCCTTGGCGAGCTTGACCAGCTTCGGGTTGACCGCCGGCTCGTGCTCGAACACGTCGAGGCCGGCGCCGGCGATGTCGCCCGCCTCCAGCAGCCGTGCCAGCGCGTTCTCGTCGATCACCTCGCCGCGCGCGGTGTTGACGATATAGGCCTCGGGGCGCAGCAGCTTGAGCCGCCGCGCCGAGAGCAGATGATACGTCGCCGGCGTGTGCGGGCAGTTGACGGATATGATGTCCATGCGGGCGAGCATCTGGTCGAGGCTCTCCCAATAGGTCGCGTCGAGTTCTTCTTCGATCTTGGGCGCCACCTTGCGGCGGTTGTTGTAATGGATCTGCAGGCCGAAGGCGCGGGCGCGGCGCGCCACCGCCTGGCCGATCCGCCCCATGCCGATGATGCCCAGCCGCTTGCCCCAGATGCGATGGCCGAGCATCCAGGTCGGGGTCCAGCCGCTCCAGTCCTTGTCGGACGTGAGCACATTGGAGCCTTCCGCCAGCCGGCGCGGCACCGCCAGGATAAGCGCCATGGTCATGTCGGCGGTGTCCTCGGTCAGGACGCCGGGCGTATTGGTAACGGTGATGCCGCGCTGTACGGCGGTGGCGACGTCGATATTGTCGACGCCATTGCCGAAATTAGCGATCAGCTTGAGCTGCTCGCCGGATTTTGAGAGCACCGAGGCGTCGATCCGGTCGGTGACGGTCGGCACCAGCACGTCGGCGGTTTTCACCGCCTCGGCGAGCTGGGCCTGCGTCATCGGTTTATCATCAGAATTGAAGCGGACGTCGAAAAGTTCCCGCATGCGCAGCTCGACGCTGTCGGGCAGCTTGCGCGTGACGACGACCAGCGGCTTCTTGGTCTTCGGCATGTGCTCCTACGCGATGTCCGGCGGCTCATCTTACTGCCGCTTGGGCGCCCGTTCAGGCCTCTTTAACCGTACTCGCCCACACTGCGGCTCTCGCGCGTGAGGTTCAAAATCCGTTCTTTTTCCTACCAGATGACAGTGACAACACAAAGCTTTGGGCTTGGCCTTAGAGCCGTGTTCCGGCGCCTGGCGCTGGCCGCCGCATGTGTGGCGATCCAGGTGCCGGTCGGCCATGCGGCGGGCGACAATATGGCTACCGGTTCGGTGAGCGGTCTGCCGGTGCCGCGCTTCGTCAGTCTCAAATCGGATCGGGTCAATGTGCGCTCCGGCCCCAACAAGGACCAGGAGGTGCGCTGGGTCTATACCCGCGCCGGCATGCCGGTGGAGATCACCGCCGAATACGAGAACTGGCGGCGCATCCGCGACTGGGAAGGCGCCGAGGGCTGGGTCTACCATTCTCTGCTGTCCGGCAAGCGCTCGGCGGTGGTGGTGCCGGATTTGAAGAACGATTTGGTGCCGCTTTTTGAGAGCGCCGATCCGAAATCCGCCGAGACCGCGCGCCTGCAATCCGGCGTGCTCGGCATGTTGAAATCCTGCACCGGGAGCTGGTGCGAGTTCGTCGGCAAGAATTTCGACGGCTGGATCCGGCAGGAACGGCTGTGGGGCGCCTATCCGAACGAGAAGGTCGAGTAGCGAAGCGCTACTGGCCATCTAGTATGGCGCGGATTTTCGCCGCCAAATGCTCGCCGGTGACCGGCTTTTGTACCAGCTCGACGCCCGGGTCGAGACGGCCGTGATGGACGATGGCGTTGCGCGAATAGCCGGTCATGAACAGCACCTTCATTTCCGGCCGCCGCGTCTTGGCTGTTTCGGCAAGCTTGCGTCCGTTCATGCCCGGCATCACCACGTCGGTCAGCAGCAGATCGATGTGCCCCTGATAGGCATCCATCGCCTCGGTTGCTTTCTCGCCGGTCGCGGCCTCGATTACGGTGTAGTTCGCCGCGCGCAGCGTTTCGGCGAGATAATGGCGCACATCGTCGTCGTCTTCGACCAGCATGATAGATTCGCCGGAGGAAGTGCCGGTGACTTCCACCGGCGGCTGATCGTCTTCCGGCGCGCCCGCCTTGAGTCGCGGCAGATATATTTTTACCGTCGTGCCTTCGCCGATCTCGCTGTAGATTTTGACGTGGCCGCCGCTCTGCTTCACGAAGCCGTAGACCTGGCTCAAGCCGAGCCCGGTGCCTTGTCCGGTTTCCTTGGTCGTAAAAAACGGTTCGAAGGCGCGGGCAAGCACGTCCGAGGTCATGCCGGTGCCGGTGTCGCTGACTGCGATCTCGACATATTGGCCGGGCCGCACGTCGGGGTTTTTCCGGCAATATTCGTCATCCAGATAGGAATTACGGGCCTCAATGGTGAGCTTGCCGCCGTCCGGCATCGCGTCGCGCGCGTTGACGGCGAGATTGAGGATCGCGGTTTCAAGTTCGGTGGCGTCGGTATCGACCGTCCACAGGCCGCCGGCGCCGTCCACCTCCAACGCGATCGATTCGCCGATGCCGCCTTTGAGCAGGTCGGGCAGGCCAAGCAGCAACTTGTTGACGTTGAGCGCCTTGGGGTTGAGCGGCTGCTGCCGCGAAAACGCCAACAGGCGCCGCGTCAGCGTGGCGGCGCGCAACGCGCCCTGCATCGCACGGGCGATCGATTGGCCGAGCCGGTCACTGACGGCGCCGGACAAGACCGTGGCCTGGCGCTGCGCGGATTCGAGATTGCCGATGATGATGGTAAGAAGGTTGTTGAAGTCGTGCGCCACGCCGCCGGTTAATTGCCCGATTGCGTCCAGCCGTTGCGCTTGCCGCAGCGCGCCCTCCGCGGCTTCGCGGCGGTACATCTCGGCGTGCAGACGTTTGGTCCTTTGCAGCACGAACAGCAGCGTGACGAACAGGAAGATGGAGGCCGGCACGCCGAACACGAAGTAGGGAAACATGTCAGCATACCATTGTTCGCGCATGGCCGATGAGGCGATGCCGGCGCTGACATAGAGTGACGTATTGTCGATGCGGCGGATGCCGAAGCGCCGCGGGATTCCGTCGATCGGTCCCGGACTCCAATAAAAGCCGCCCTCAGGATGTTCGGCGACGGTCTTGCGGTAGCCGGTCTCGCGGCCGAGCGGTTTCGGCGGCCCGGTCAGCGGCTCCGGATAGCGCACGAGGAACACGCCGTCCGCCCGGATGAGCGCGTATTGCAATCCCTCGCCGTAGACCAGATGCGTATAGAACCGGTAGAAATCGCCCGGCATGACCGACAATTCGATGACGCCGTCGAACACCCCGTTTCTGGTGACGCGGTGGCTCATCGTGAAGTAGGGCGCGCCGCCGGAAACGGAAGTGTGAATCTCGCCGAAATAAATCCCGATGTCTTTCTCGACGTGGGCGCTGAAGTAATCGTCGTTGGCGAAATTGCGGGCGTAGGGCGCGGGAAAAGCGGACGACACCGCGACCGGATGGCCGTCTTTATTGAACAGCCAGATCGACTGGATTTCGGAAACGGCGCGAATGCGTTTCTCGAACAGGTCGTGGAAATACCGCTCGCGGCTATCGACCGGCTGGGCGAGCACGTCTTCCATGATGTCTTCGATGATCAGCTCGCCGATCTGAAACGATTTGGTCGCGTGTTCTTGCTCGACCTCGAGCGAACGCACGATGCGTTCATCGGCCAGCGCGGCGATCTTTTGATAATTTGCCAAGCCCGCCCAGATGAACAGCGCTGCCGGCAGCAGCACCGAGGCGGCCACGGCGACGCGCACGAGCCTCAGTCCCGAGCCTCTTGCCGTATTCTCCGCCATGGTCCGCCGGGGAAAGCCGTCTTGGGATCGCGGAACGCCAATCTACACGATTGCCGCGCAACCGTGCCAGTGTTTCCCACGAGTTCCATGTTCGGTACCCGCCATAAAAGCAAAAGCCCCGCGGAGCAGGGCTTCATCGGCGGCTGGTCTTGGACACGCTCTTCGTTTCAGCTCTTCTTGCGCAGCCGCACCACGACATCGACGCGCGCGATCTCGTAGCCTTCCGGCGCGATCGGGGTCTTGCCGACAATCACATCGGCGCCCGGGATGTCGAGCAACTCGTCCGCGCCCTCGACGAAGAAATGATGATGGGCCGTGACGTTGGTGTCGAAATAGGCCTTCGACCCGTCAACGGCAACTTCCCGCAGCAGGCCGACCTCGGTGAACTGGTGCAGCGTGTTGTAGATGGTGGCCAGCGACACCGGCACCTTGGCGCGGCTGGCTTCCTCGTAAAGCATTTCGGCGGTGAGGTGGCGGTCGCCTTTGCCGAACAGCAGCCAGCCGAGCGCCATGCGCTGGCGCGTCGGGCGCAAGCCGACCTGGCGCAACATCGACTTCACGTCATGCCAAGGGCATCCGGTGAGTTCGGAGCGATCAGCCGCAGGCTGCACGGGCTTTGTGGTCGGAAATACCATGATACGCGCTTGGCTCTTGTTACGACGCCAGCCCCGAAAGGCCGGTCAAAATACCGTTTCAGACGAAACATATACGGAATGGGGGGCCTTGACGCAACTGCCTCGAAAATCGCCGTTAATGCTGGTTTGTAACGGTTTTAAACAACACGATTGTTCCGCATCGCCCGGTTTCGCCATCTTTGCCCGCTAGCGTCGGTGTGTTACGAATCCAATTATGGGAATTCAACCGGCAGGCCCGCACAGCGGGGATAGCGCGCTTATGGAAATACGGCGGAACAGCTTCGGATACGAAGATTTACTGGCCTGTGGCCGCGGCGAACTGTTCGGGCCGGGCAACGCCCAGTTGCCGCTGCCGCCGATGCTGATGTTCGATCGCATCACCGAGATCTCGGAGCAGGGCGGCGAGCACGGCAAGGGCATGATCCGCGCCGAGCTCGACGTGAAGCCGGACCTCTGGTTCTTCCTCTGCCACTTCAAGGGCGATCCGGTGATGCCGGGCTGCCTCGGCCTCGACGCGCTCTGGCAACTGGTCGGATTTTTTCTCGGCTGGCTCGGTTCGCCGGGCCGCGGCCGCGCGCTCGGCCTCGGCGAGTTGAAATTCTCCGGCCAGGTGCTGCCGAACGTGAAGAAGGTGGTCTATGGCATCGACTTCAAGCGCGTGATGCGCTCGAAGCTGGTGCTCGGCATCGCCGACGGTTGGCTTTCGGCCGACGGCAACGTCATCTACAAGGCCTTCGACCTCAAGGTCGGCCTGTTCAAGCAGGAAGACGCGCTGCAGCCGAGCGGCGCTTGAGCAAAGCCAGCGGTGTTGCATGGTCGCCGGTGGTGACCCATGTATATGCCGAGGTATAACCCAATCATCGATAATCCACGGCGCGAGTGAGGGTGTGCGGCAATGAGGCGAGTCGTTGTAACCGGGATGGGCATCGTTTCATCCATCGGCAACAATACCCAGGAAGTTCTCGCCAGCCTGCGCGAGGCCAAATCCGGCATCAGCCGGGCGGAGGAATTCGCCAAGCTCGGCTTCCGCTGCCAGGTGCAGGGCGCGCCGACGCTCGATCCGTCGACCTCGGTTGATCGCCGCGCCATGCGGTTTCTCGGCGGCGGCGCCGCCTGGAATCATGTCGCGATGGAGCAGGCGATCCGCGATTCCGGCGTCGAGGAAAGCGACATTTCCAACGAGCGCACCGGTATCGTCATGGGCTCGGGCGGTCCCTCGGCGCGCGCCATCGTCGATGCCGCCGACACCACGCGCAGCAAAGGGCCCAAGCGCGTCGGACCGTTTGCCGTTCCCAAGGCGATGTCGTCGACTGCGTCCGCGACGCTCGCGACCTGGTTCAAGATCAAGGGCGTGAACTATTCGATCTCGTCGGCCTGCGCGACGTCCAACCACTGCATCGGCAACGGCACCGAGATGATTCAGTGGGGCAAACAGGACATGGTCTTCGCCGGCGGCTGCGAGGAGTTGGATTGGACACTGTCGGTGTTGTTCGACGCCATGGGCGCGATGTCGTCGAAATACAACGACACGCCGCAGACCGCCTCGCGCGCCTATGACGTCGACCGCGACGGCTTTGTCATCGCCGGCGGCGCCGGCGTGCTGGTGCTGGAAGAACTCGAGCATGCCAAGGCGCGCGGCGCGAAAATTTATGCCGAGGTCGCCGGCTATGGCGCGACGTCGGACGGTTTCGACATGGTGGCGCCCTCGGGCGAGGGTGCGAAGCGCTGCATGAAGATGGCGCTTGAAACCGTCAAGGTTCCGATCGACTACATCAATCCGCACGCCACCGCGACGCCGGTCGGCGATCTCAAGGAGATCGAAGCGATCCGCGGCGTGTTCGGCGCCAAGTGCCCGCCGATTTCCGCCACCAAGTCGCTGACCGGTCATTCGCTCGGCGCTGCCGGCGCGCAGGAGGCGATCTACTCGATATTGATGATGAACAACGGATTCATCTGCGAGAGCGCCAATATCCAAAATCTCGATCCCGCCTTCGCCGACATGCCGATCCTGCGCGAGCGCAAAGACAACGTGAAATTGGGCGCGATGCTGTCGAATTCGTTCGGCTTCGGCGGCACCAATGCTTCGATCGTCCTCAAGCATGTCGACGCGTGACCAGCACATGCCGGGATTGATGGAAGGTAAACGTGGACTGGTGATGGGGGTCGCCAACGACCACTCGATCGCCTGGGGCATCGCCAAGATGCTGCACGACCACGGCGCCAAGCTCGCCTTCACCTATCAGGGCGACGCGCTGGCGAAACGCGTCAAGCCGCTGGCGGAGCAGGTCGGTTCGACAATGGTGATGCCGTGCGACGTCGAGGACATCGCCTCGGTCGACGCGGTATTCGACGAGATCAAGAAGCAATGGGGCACGATGGATTTTCTCGTGCACGCCGTCGCCTTCTCGGACAAGAACGAGCTCAAGGGCCGCTTCGCCGACACCACGCGCGAGAACTTCATCCGCACCATGGTGATCTCCTGTTACGCCTTCAAGGAGGCGGCCCAGCGCGCCGCCGCGCTGATGCCGAATGGCGGCGCCATGGTGACGCTGACCTATAATGGCGGCGACCGCGCCATGCCGAATTATAACGTGATGGGCGTCGCTAAAGCCGGGCTGGAGGCGGCGGTGCGCTATCTGGCGGTCGATTTCGGGCACCACAAAATCCGCGTCAACGCCATCTCGGCCGGTCCGATCCGTACTCTTGCGGGAGCGGGTATCACCGACGCGCGCTATATGTTCGCATTCCAGCAGAAATACTCGCCGCTCGGCCGCGGCGTGACGCTGGAGGAATTGGGCGGCGCGGGCCTGTATCTGTTGTCGGATCTGTCGACCGGCGTGACCGGCGAGGTTCATTTTGTCGATTCCGGCTACAACGTCGTTTCGATGCCGCAGCCCGACGCGCTCAAGGCCGCCCATGGCGAAGTGGAAAACGGCGGGAAATAGAATCAAACCGTGAAATAAAAACGGCCGGGGGATTTCCCGACCGTTTTGTTTTGTCGATGAAGCGGCTGTTCAGCCGAGATCAAGCAAGGTCGAAGCGATCGGCGTTCATCACCTTGGTCCAGGCCGCCACGAAGTCCTTCACGAGCTTCTCCTTCGAGTCGGCGCAGGCATAGACTTCGGCGAAGGCGCGCAGTTGCGAGTGCGAGCCGAAGATCAGGTCGATGCGCGTGCCGGTCCACTTGACCGCGTTGGTCTTGCGGTCGCGGCCCTCGTACACGTTGTCGCCGGCCGGCTGCCACTGCGTGTCCATGTCGAGCAGGTTGACGAAGAAGTCGTTCGTCAGCGTCCCGGGCTTGCTGGTGAAGACGCCGTGCTTGGACTGCCCGGCATTGGCGCCGAGCACACGCAGGCCGCCGACCAGCGCCGTCATCTCGGGCGCCGTCAGCCGCAGCAATTGCGCCCGGTCCACCAACGCCTCCTCGGGCGCCATGAACTGCCGCTTGCCGCCGATATAATTGCGGAAGCCATCGGCCCTCGGTTCAAGCGGCGCGAAGGAGTCGACGTCGGTCTGCTCCTGCGACGCGTCCGTGCGGCCCGGCGCGAACGGAACCTTCACATCGACGCCGGCATCCTTCGCGGCCTTTTCGACCGCCGCACTACCGCCGAGAACGATCAGGTCGGCCAGCGAAACCTTCTTGCCGGATTCCTTCTGGATCGCTTCGAGTTTTTGCAGAACCGTCTTGAGCTGAGCCGGCTGATTGACCTCCCAGTCCTTCTGCGGGCTGAGGCGAATACGCGCGCCGTTCGCGCCGCCACGCTTGTCAGAGCCGCGGAACGTCGACGCCGACGCCCAGGCGGTCGAGACCAATTGAGACACGGACAGGCCGGACGCGAGGATCTTGGCTTTCAGAGCCGCAATGTCCTGCTCCCCGATCGGCGGATGAGTGACCGCGGGGATCGGGTCCTGCCAGATCAGCGTCTCCTTCGGCACCAGCGGACCGAGGTAGCGCTGGATCGGTCCCATGTCGCGGTGCGTGAGCTTGAACCAGGCGCGCGCAAAGGCGTCCGCGAACTGGTCCGGATGCTCGTAGAAGCGCTGCGAGATCTTCTCGTAGGCCGGGTCGAACCGCAGCGAGAGGTCCGTCGTCAGCATGGTCGGCACATGTTTCTTCGACTTGTCGAAAGCGTCCGGGATGCTGGCTTGCGCACCTTTCGCCTTCCACTGTTTCGCACCGGCCGGGCTCTTGGTCAGCTCCCATTCGTTTTCGAACAGGTTTTTGAAAAACAGGTTGCTCCACTTGGTCGGCGTCTGCGTCCAGGTGACTTCCGGACCGCCTGTGATGGTGTCGGCGCCGATGCCGGTGCCATGCTTGCTCTTCCAGCCGAGGCCTTGATCCTCGATGGCCGAGCCTTCCGGCTCTGGGCCGATCAGCGACGGATCGCCGGCGCCGTGGGTCTTGCCGAAGGAGTGGCCGCCGGCAATCAGTGCGACGGTCTCCTCGTCGTTCATCGCCATGCGGAAAAACGTTTCGCGGATGTCCTTGGCCGCCGCGATCGGGTCCGGATTGCCGTTCGGCCCTTCCGGATTGACGTAGATCAGGCCCATCTGCACTGCGCCGAGCGGCTCGCTAAGCTGGCGTTCGCCGCTGTAGCGTTCATCGCCAAGCCAGGTGCCCTCAGGGCCCCAGTAGAGTTCTTCAGGCTCCCAGACATCGGTCCGGCCGCCGGCGAATCCGAACGTCTTAAAGCCCATCGACTCGAGGGCAACGTTGCCCACCAGAACGAACAGGTCGGCCCAGGAAATTTTCCGGCCGTATTTCTGTTTGATCGGCCACAGCAGCCGGCGCGCCTTGTCGAGATTGGCGTTGTCAGGCCAAGAATTGAGCGGTGCGAAACGCTGCTGACCCGCGCCGGCGCCGCCGCGTCCGTCGGTGATGCGATAGGTGCCCGCGCTGTGCCAGGCCAAGCGAATGAACAGGCCGCCGTAGTGGCCGAAGTCGCCCGGCCACCAGGCTTGCGAGTCCGTCATCAAGGCCTGCAGGTCCTTGATCACGGCATTCAGGTCGAGACTTTTGAATTCCTTGGCGTAGTCGAACGTCTCGCCCATCGGATCAGACAGGGAAGAGTTGTGGTGGAGAACACTCACGTCCAGATGGTCCGGCCACCAGTCGCGGTTTACGTGTCCGCGGGGGCCGCCCGTGAACGGGCATTTGCCGGCGTTCTTGTCGTCAGTCTTTGCGTCCATGGAACTTGTCCTTCACACTGAAACCACGCGCGAAAGGTGGCGCGCGTCTGCGGCGCTTGTATGGGCCGGCGGTCATGTTTGATGGAATGATCTTATCAACCCGATCATCTTGCGCCAACCCGCGCGATTGGGGCTCGCGGGCGGCGCAAGCTGAAATAAAAAGGGCGGCCACCGGGGCCGCCCTTTTGTTTAATATGTTGCTGCGGCTTACTCCGCCGCGCCGCTCGCTTGCTGCGGTGCGTTGCCCTTGGCCTCGAGGTCCTCGCCGGTGGTCTGGTCGACCGCCTTCATCGACAGGCGCACTTTGCCGCGCTCGTCCATGCCCAGCAGCTTGACCTTCACCACGTCGCCTTCCTTGACCACATCGGTGACCTTGTTGACGCGGCTCGCCGCCAACTGGCTGATATGCACCAGGCCGTCCTTGGCGCCGAAGAAGTTCACGAAGGCGCCGAAGTCCATCACCTTGACGACCTTGCCCTCGTAGATCTTGCCCGGCTCGGGATCGGAAGCGATCGACTTGATCCACTCGATCGCTTTGCGGATCGACTCGCCGTCGGCGGAGGCCACCTTCACCGAACCGTCGTCCTCGATGTTGATCTTGGCGCCGGTCTTCTCGACGATCTCGCGGATCACTTTGCCGCCGGTGCCGATCACTTCCCTGATCTTGTCGGTCGGGATCTTGAACGACTCGATGCGCGGGGCGTGTTCGCCGAGTTCGGCGCGCGCGCTGGTGAGCGCCTTGGCCATTTCGCCCAGGATGTGCAGGCGGCCGTCTTTAGCCTGGCCCAGCGCCACCTTCATGATTTCCTCGGTGATGCCGGCGATCTTGATGTCCATCTGCAGCGAGGTGATGCCACCTTCGGTGCCGGCCACCTTGAAGTCCATGTCGCCGAGATGATCCTCGTCGCCGAGAATGTCGCTCAGCACGGCGAAGGCGTCCTTCTCCTTGATGAGGCCCATGGCGATGCCGGCGACCGGACATTTCAGCGGTACGCCCGCATCCATCAGCGACAACGACGCGCCGCACACCGACGCCATCGAGGACGAGCCGTTCGACTCGGTGATCTCCGATACGACGCGTATGGTGTAGGGGAAGGCCTCCTTTGACGGCAGCAGCGGACGGATGGCGCGCCAGGCGAGCTTGCCGTGGCCGATCTCGCGCCGCCCAGGCGTGCCCATGCGGCCGGTTTCGCCAGTCGAGTAGGGCGGGAAGTTGTAATGCAGCATGAAGTTCGAGCGGAACTCGCCCTCGAGCGCGTCGACGATCTGCTCGTCCTGGCCGGTGCCGAGGGTGGCGACGACGAGCGCCTGGGTCTCGCCGCGGGTGAAGATCGCCGAGCCGTGCGCGCGCGGCAGCAGGCCGACTTCGGCCGAGATCGCCCGGACGGTACGGGTATCGCGGCCATCGATGCGCGGCTTGCCGGCGATGATGGCGCCGCGCACGATTTCCTTCTCGAGCTCCTTCAACACTTTGCCGGCGAGGGTGCGGTGCGCGTCCTCGGGGAAAAGCTGCGCGATCTGCGCCTTGATCGCGTCAAGCCGGTTGGAGCGCGCCTGCTTCTGCTGCTCGCCATAGGCGTCGCGCAGCGCGTCGGCGACCTGCGCGCGCAGCGTCGCCTCGATCGCCGCCACCTCGGTCTTGGTCGAGGGTAGCGCCCACGGCTCCTTGGCGGCCATTTCGGCGAGTTCGATGATCGCCTGGATCACCGGCTGGAACCCCTTGAGGCCAAACATGACGGCGCCGAGCATGACGCTCTCGCTCAGCTCCTTCGCCTCCGATTCGACCATCAGCACGCCTTCGCCGGTGCCGGCGACGAGGAGATCGAGCTGCGAGTTCGGCAACTCGTCGATCCTTGGATTGAGCACGTATTGGCCGTCGATATAGCCGACGCGCGCGCCGCCGATCGGGCCGAGGAACGGAATGCCGGAGATCGTCAGCGCCGCCGACGCGCCGACCAGCGCGACGACGTCGGGATCGTTCTCGAGATCATGCGAGAGCACGGTGC
>DASRLF010000046.1:0-57284 GCA_035648555.1 Pseudolabrys sp. | reverse complement strand
CCTCAAGGACATGCGCGTCCGCATCGCCGCCACCAAGGCGACGCAGAAGATCACCAAGGCCATGCAGATGGTCGCGGCATCGAAGCTGCGCCGTGCGCAGGCCGCGGCGGAAGCCGCGCGCCCCTATGCCGAGCGCATGAGCGCGGTGCTGGGCTCCATCGCTTCGGGCGTTGCCGGCAGCGATTCGGCGCCGAAGCTGCTGGCCGGCACCGGCAATGACAAGGTGCATCTGCTCGTGGTCTGCACCGCCGAGCGCGGCCTGTGCGGCGCTTTCAATTCCTCGATCGTGCGGCTGGCGCGCGAGAAGATCGCGGCGCTGACCGCCGAGGGCAAAGAGGTGAAAATCCTTTGCGTCGGACGCAAGGGCGCCGACCAGTTGCGCCGCCTCTATGGACGGCTGATCATCGAGACCATCGAGTTGCGCGGCGTGCGCGTGCTCGGTTTTGAGCAGGGCGAGATGATCGCCGGAAAGATCGTCGGGCTGTTCGACCAGGGCGCCTTCGACGTCGCCACGTTGTTCTTCTCGCGCTTCCGCTCGGTGATTGCACAGGTGCCGACGGCGCTGCAGGTCATCCCGCCGGTGTTCGAAAAGGCAGCAGTCGAAGGCCCGGCGGCATCCTACGAATACGAGCCGGAGGAAGACGAAATTCTCAACGACCTGCTGCCGCGCAACCTCGCGGTGCAGGTGTTCCGCGCGCTGCTGGAAAACGCCGCCTCCGAGCAGGGCGCGCGCATGAGCGCGATGGATAACGCCACCCGCAATGCCGGCGAAATGATCCGCAAGCAGACGCTCACTTATAACCGCACGCGCCAGGCGATGATCACCAAGGAACTGATCGAGATCATCTCCGGAGCCGAGGCGCTCTGACCCGAGGAACAAGGTTTCTAAGAGGATTAAACATGGCCAAAGCCAACCAAGTCGGACGCATTACCCAGGTCATCGGCGCCGTCGTCGACGTGCAATTCGAGGGTGAATTGCCTGCCATTCTCAATGCGCTGGAGACCAAGAACCACGGCAACCGCCTTGTGCTCGAGGTCGCCCAGCATCTGGGTGAGTCGACCGTGCGCACCATCGCCATGGACACCTCCGAGGGACTTGTGCGCGGTCAGGAATGCACCGACACCGGCCAGCCGATTTTGGTGCCGGTCGGTCCCGGCACGCTCGGCCGCATCATGAATGTGATCGGCGAGCCGGTCGACGAAGCAGGTCCGGTGAAAGGCGTGGAGCGCCGCGCCATCCATCAGCCGACCCCGAGCTACACCGAGCAATCGACCGAAGCCCAGATCCTGATCACCGGCATCAAGGTGGTCGATCTGCTGGCACCCTATGCGCGCGGCGGCAAGATCGGCCTGTTCGGCGGCGCCGGCGTCGGCAAGACCGTGCTGATTCAGGAATTGATCAACAACGTCGCCAAGGCGCACGGCGGCTATTCGGTGTTCGCTGGCGTCGGCGAGCGCACGCGCGAGGGCAACGACCTCTATCACGAGATGATCGAGTCCGGCGTCAACAAGGATCCGCACGAGAACAACGGCTCGACCGAAGGCTCCAAATGCGCGCTAGTGTTCGGCCAGATGAACGAGCCGCCGGGCGCCCGCGCCCGCGTCGGCCTGACCGGTCTGACGGTGGCGGAATATTTCCGCGACCAGGGCCAGGACGTGCTGTTCTTCGTCGACAACATTTTCCGCTTCACGCAAGCCGGTTCCGAAATGTCGGCGCTGCTTGGCCGCATTCCGAGCGCCGTGGGCTATCAACCGACACTCGCCACCGACATGGGTGCGTTGCAGGAGCGCATCACCACGACGACCAAGGGTTCGATCACCTCGGTGCAGGCGATTTACGTGCCGGCCGACGACTTGACCGACCCGGCGCCGGCCACGTCGTTCGCGCACTTGGACGCGACCACCGTGCTGTCGCGCGACATCGCCGCCAAGGGCATCTATCCGGCGGTTGACCCGCTCGACTCGACCTCGCGCATGTTGTCGCCGCTGATCGTCGGCGAGGAGCATTACGCGGTGGCCCGGCAGGTGCAGCAGATTCTCCAGCGTTACAAGGCGCTGCAGGACATCATCGCCATTCTCGGCATGGATGAACTCTCGGAAGAGGACAAGACCGCGGTGGCGCGCGCGCGCAAGATCGAGCGCTTCCTGTCGCAGCCGTTCTTCGTCGCCGAAGTGTTCACCGGTGCGTCCGGCAAGCTGGTCGATCTCGCCGACACCATCAAAGGCTTCCAGGGTCTCTGCGAAGGCAAATATGACCATCTGCCGGAAGCCGCCTTCTACATGGTTGGAACTATCGAAGAAGCGGTCGAGAAGGGCAAGAAACTTGCGGCGGAAGCGGCGTAACGCGATGCCGGTCCGGTCCAACCTTATGGTGTTTTTGCTGATCGGGCTTCTGGTCGGCGCGGTGTCCGGCTATGTGACGCGGCCCGAGTCAGCGGAGATCAAGCTCGGGCCGTTGAGCATCGAAGTGAAGGGCAACCAGGTCGCGCATGACAACGGGCCGCTGACCAGTAGCCAAGTTCAGCACATCGCGATCATCACATTGATCGGCGGCGTGATCGGATTGGGCGTGGGATTCGCGATCGGCAGGAACAGGGCTTGAGGAAGTAATGGCTAGTTTTCATTTCGATCTGGTCTCACCGGAAAAGCTGCTGTTCTCCGGCGACGTCGAGCAGGTGGACGTGCCCGGTGCCGAAGGCGATTTCGGCGTGCTGGCCAATCACGCGCCGTTCGTCGCCACGCTGCGGCCGGGCATTCTCACGGTCCACGGCGCCTCCGGCGAGCAGAAGATCGTCGTGCTCGGCGGCTTCGCCGAAGTGTCGGCGCAGGGGCTTACCGTGCTGGCCGATGTGGCGGAGGCGGTGGCGGACATCGACCGCGCCATGATTACCGACCGCATCGGCGAACTGGAGAGCCGCATCGAAAAGACCGAGCCCGGCTCCGAGCTCGACAAACTGATCACGCGGCTCGATCAGTTCAAGACGGTTGACCGGCATTTGACCGGCACCGCGATGCACTAAACTGGTGCATGATTTTTACCCAAAACCGGGTTCCACTTTTCGGGGTCATGCACTAAACGCCGAACTTCCCAAATTCTCGCACCACCCGCTCATAACTCTGCCGCTTGAACGGCACGACCAGATCAGGCAATTCGCTCGATCGCACCCAGCGCCAGTCTATGAATTCGGGGTTATGCCCGCCGCCGGGATTAGCGACATCGATTTCACTCTCCGGCCCGGTAAAGCGCAGCGCAAACCACTTCTGCTTCTGCCCGCGATATTTCCCGCCCCAGGCCTCGCCGACGATATCGCGCGGAATGTCGTAGGCCAGCCACTCGGCGATCTCGCCCAGTTTCTCGGCCGAACGGATATTGGTTTCCTCGTAGAGCTCGCGCAGCGCGGCTTTGTAGGCGTCTTCGTTGTCGTCGATGCCGCCCTGCGGCATTTGCCAGACATGCGTCGCGTCGATGTGCTCGGGGCCGCTTGAGCGCCGGCCGACGAATACGAGCCCGGCGCGGTTGAACACCATCATGCCGGCGCAGGGACGATAGGGCAGAGATTCGAAGGGAGGCACTTGCGTTCCGTCATTTCTCGCATGAAGCGCTAAGTGAGTGACGTTACGACGACTTTTCCTTCACCGCCACCATGGTAATCGGAACCAAGACGAAGCCGCGCGCTTCGGCTTTTTTCGCCCACTCTGCGATGCGGCCGATGGTTCCCGGCAGCGCGGTCGCTAGTCCGACAGCGCTGCCATGATCGCGCGCCATCATTTCGAGCCGCGCCAGCGCGCGGTCGATTTCGGCCGCGGTCGGCACGGCGTCTATCACCACATCGGTCTTGGCGAACGGCAAATTCTGGCTGACGGCGAGTTGTCCGGCAACGCTGCGCGACGACGCGCCGTCGTCGACATAGATCAATCCGCGCTTAGCGGTCTCGCGCATGACCGGCGCCAGCGCCGTTTCCGACGCGGTGAAACGCGCGCCCATATAGCTGACGATCCCGACATAGCCTTGGAAGCGGCTCATCTGCCACTGCAGCCGGTCGATATTCTGCTCGGGCGTCAGCGAAGTCAGCAGCGTCTGCGGCCCCGGATCGTTGTCGGGATAATCGAACGGCTCCATCGGAGCTTGCAGCAGCACCTCGTGGTTTCCCGCCTGCGCGCGCTCCGCCAGCGTATCGAGACCGGCGCCATAGGGCGCGACCGCGAGCGTCACCGGCGCCGGCAATTTCGACAGCGCATCGGCGGTGCCGGATGCGCTGATGCCGAGCCCACCGACGATGATGGCGATGCGCGGCGCGTCCGCTTTGCCCGCCGGCATTTGGCGCGGATGGCTGTAGAGCGTGAATGGCCGTATGCCATCCAGCGCGATTTTCGGAATGGCGCCGTGGCGCGTGTTTTCCACGAAACGCATGTCGAGCGGCGCCTTCGGTGCATTGCTGCTCGATTTGCCGGGAATGATGACGTCCTGATGCTTGCCGCTGGAGCCGTCGATGATGGTGATGGTCTTGCTGCCGGGCGGCGCGCTAGCGGCGGCCGGTGGCGCCGATGTATTCGCAGGCGCTGCTACCGTGGTGGTTCCGTCATGGTGGGAATGCTGCTGGCCGTCGCCGGCGGTGTCCGGCTTCTTCAGCGAACCGGTGGCGACCACCGCGGTCGGTTCGCCGCCCAGTGGGTCGCTGACGAAGACCGCCCAGGCGACGACCGCGATGCCGAACAGCCCGAGCGCGCCCGCGAGAATTTGCGGGAGGGCGGCCGGGATCGGCGACTTCTTCGGTTTGTCCTGGCCGAGGGGGGTGTTCAGATCATCCGGTGGCACGGCGCAAATCCCCGCGAATCATCGGGCGAGTCTATCACGCGGTGATTCCCACAAGGTTTAACGCAAACAAAACGGGCGGCCCTAAGGCCGCCCCGCTGATATTCGTTGCTAATGCCGCGCTTAGTTCGGCACCGGGGCCTTGGCATTCGGCGGGAAGGCCGAATTGACCTGGGTTCCGCGCAGCAGCTCTTCCGCCATGATCAGCGCCTTGTCGTTCTTGGGGTCCGGCGGAATGTAGGACTGCGAGCCGGTCTGCTCCTTGCCCTCGTCGCCTTTGAGATGGCCGCGCAACGAGGCTTCGCCCTTGGTGCTGGTGTCGGTCTTGGCCTTGATGTCGTCCGGCAAGTCCTGCAGCACCTCAATATCCGGCACGATGCCCTTGGCCTGGATCGAGCGGCCGGACGGCGTGAAGTAGCGCGCAGTGGTCAGCCGCAGCGCGCCGTTGCCGGAGCCGAGCGGGATGATGGTCTGCACCGAACCCTTGCCGAACGAACGCGTGCCGATGACGGTGACCCGCTTGTGGTCCTGCAGCGCGCCGGCGACGATTTCCGACGCCGACGCCGAGCCGCCGTTGATCAGCACAATCACCGGCTTGCCATTGGTGAGGTCGCCCGGTCGTGCGTTGAAGCGCTGAGTCTCCTCGGCATTGCGACCGCGGGTCGAGACGATCTCGCCCTTTTCCAGGAACGCATCCGAGACCGAGATCGCCTGGTCGAGCAGGCCGCCCGGATTGTTGCGCAGGTCGAGGATGTAACCCTTGAGCTTGTCTTTGCTGACCTTGGCCGTGATGTCGGTGATCGCCTTCTTCAGTCCTTCGGTGGTCTGCTCGTTGAACTGCGTCATGCGGATATAGCCGACATCGTCGCCCTCGACATTGGCGCGTACCGCCTTGACGCGAATGACGTCGCGCGTAATCGAGACTTCGATCGGCTTGTCCTGGCCCTTGCGCATGATGGTGAGCTTGATCTTGGTGTTCACGGGCCCGCGCATCTTCTCGACCGCCTGGTTCAGGGTCAGGCCCTGCACCTGCTCGCCGTCGAGCTGGGTGATGATGTCGTTGGCCATGATGCCGGCCTTAGCGGCGGGCGTCTCGTCGATCGGTGTCACCACCTTGATCAACCCGTCTTCCATGGTGACCTCGATGCCGAGCCCGCCGAATTCGCCGCGGGTCTGCACCTGCATGTCGCGGAAGCTCTTCGGATCCATGTAGCTGGAATGCGGATCGAGCCCGGCCAGCATGCCATTGATCGCGGTTTCGATCAGCTTGCTGTCGTCCGGCTTCTCGACGTAATCGGCGCGCACGCGCTCGAACACGTCGCCGAACAAATTAAGCTGCCGATAGGTATCCGCGGCCGCGGCTTTTGCGGTCGTGCCGATCAACATCAAGCGCGGTTGTGTCGCGAGCAGCGCCATCGCCGCTCCCGCCGCCGCGCCGAGTAGAATGAGTGAGGTCTTGCGCATCATCCACGAACCTTTTCGCCTTCGCCAGCTGCCCACCATGGGCCTGGATCGACGGGAATCCCGTCCTTACGAAACTCGATGTAAAGCACCGGTTGGCTGGAACCTGTCGCGAGGATTGCCGCGATATGGGAGCTATTTCCCATCACCGCAACGGGTTCTCCGGTCAGCACGAACTGCCCGAGATCAACTGATATCCGATCCATCCCAGCGAGCAAGATATGATACCCGTTGCCGGCATTAAGGATCAAGAGTTGTCCATAAGAACGGAACGGCCCGGCATAAACCACCCAACCGTCGCCCGGAGCGGTCACTTGCGCGCCGGCCCGCGTCGCGATCGAAACACCCTTTTCCACCCCGCCGGCGCCATCGGGTGCGCCATATTCCTTCAATTTGACGCCATTAACCGGAATCGGAACCTGGCCGCGCAGCGACGCGAAGGCCACCGCCGGCGCCAGCCGGCCCGGATCGCGTTGCGCCGACATCGCCGGGCGCGGATCGTTGCGGCCTGCTTCGCGGGCGGCCCTCGTCGCCGGATCGAGTCCTTGCTCTAGTTTGGCGATCAAATCTTTGAGATTGTCCACTTGGCGCGCCAGTTCGCCGGCGCGCGTTCGTTCGGCGTCGAGCGCCTTTTCGCGTTCGGCCTGCTGCTTCTGACGCTCCTCGACCAGCGCGCTCATGCGGGTTTGCTCGTTGCCGAGCGAAGCGACTTCGGTTTTCAGCCGGTCGCGCTCAGTGGCGATCTGCTTGCGAACGTTGAGCAGTTCGGTGAGGTCGTTGGCGAGCGCCTCGACCTCGTGCCGCATCTCGGGCAGTACCGCACCCAATAGCATGGCGGTGCGTACCGATTGCAGCGCGTCTTCCGGACTGGCGATCAGCGCAGGCGGCGGGCGATGGCCTATGCGCTGGAGCGCCGCCAGCACTTCGCCGATCACGGCGCGGCGGCCTTCGAGCGATTTGCGAATGCTGCGCTCGTTGTCGTCGAGCGGCTTGAGCCGCGCTTCCGTCGCTGTAACTTTCGCTTCGACGCCGCGAATACGACCGGCGGTGTCGATCAGGTCCTGATTGAGCTTGCGGCGGTCGGCGCCGAGCTGTTCGATTTCCCGCTTGAGCGCGGCCTCGGTTTCGGCCGTCTTGCTCTGGGCATCGCGTGCGGCCTTGAGGTCCTGGTCTGGCTGTTTCAGCGCGTCAAGTTTTTCGGCTTTGTTGGTTTGCGCAAACTGTATTGGCCGGTCCTGTGCGAATGCCGCAGTGGCCGTCATCATCGGCCATGCCAAGGCCAGCCCCACGATAAGCGCGGAGCATGGGTCGCGACGGCGGAAGCGGCAAATCATCGCGGCCAAGTTACGCCCAGGGGTTGGGACAGCAAGGTCATAATTGAGGGCATTTCATGCCGCCGGATTAAGACCAATCTTGGACGCTCACGCCCGATGATAGGGGTGGCCGGTCAGGATGGTGGTGGCGCGATAAAGCTGTTCCAACAGCATGATCCGCACCAATTGATGCGGCCAGGTCGCCGCGCCGAACGCCAGCCGCAATTCGGCCTTGGCGCGCAAACTGGGCGCCAGCCCGTCGGCACCACCGATCATGAAGACCACTGCCGGATGGTCGTTGCTGCGCCATTTAGCCAAGTGGCCGGCGAGGCTGGCGCTGTCGAGGTTCTCGCCGTGGCCATCGAGCAGCACGGCGGTCGCGCCCTGCGGAATGACATTGGCGAGCGCGATCGACTCCTCGAGCATGCGCTTGCCGGCGTCGTCGGCACGGCTTTCCCTGATTTCGATGATTTCGACGTCGCGCACACCGAGATTACGGCCGGTTTGCGCCGCGCGTTTGCGGAAGCGCTCGGCAAGCTCGGTTTCCGGACCCTGCTTCAGGCGTCCAATGGCGGCAACGATGATGCGCATCTTGCCGCGGAGTATATCAGCTTGCCCGCGATCCGGCCGACCACATCTTTTCCAGATTGTAGAACTCGCGCACTTCCGGCCGGAACACGTGGACAATCACATCGCCGGCGTCGATCAGCACCCAGTCGCCTTGCCGCATGCCTTCGACCCGCACACCACGCACGCCGGCCGCCTTGATGCCCTTGACGACACGGTCGGCGACCGCGCCGACATGGCGCTGCGACCGGCCGGTGGTCACGACCATGTAATCGCCGATGGAGGATTTTCCGGAGAGATCGATGGTGACGTTGTCCTCGGCTTTGATGTCTTCGAGACACGCGAGGACGATGCGGAGCGTCTCCTTGGCGCTGGGATGGCGTGAGACGGATTCGAGCGTATGACGTGACGCCCGAGAGAGTGCAGGTTTGGTCAGAGGTTGTTTCCCTTTACGTTTGTTGCACCCGCCCCGGTTCATTCCGGGACACGCTCAAGATAGTTACTTGGTTCGGTTCTTTCCACTCTTGGTCCGATGACTTGTAGTCCGAATACTTGCAGCACGCGAAGTTCCACCGTGCGTGCGCAAGGCGCGCAGCGCGGTGGAGGAGAGCGGTGATTTGAGGCCGTGCAGGAAGGCCCAGGCCGGCGGCTTGCGATCGGGCAGCGAAGCGGCGTTGGGTTCCGAAATGCGGGCGCCCGAGAGCGCCTGTCCCGCAGG
Organism: Pseudolabrys sp.; assembly: GCA_035648555.1. Taxonomy (GTDB): domain Bacteria; phylum Pseudomonadota; class Alphaproteobacteria; order Rhizobiales; family Xanthobacteraceae; genus Pseudolabrys. The sequence goes on along the minus strand of DASRLF010000046.1, from coordinate 48,412 downwards.
ACTCGCGGCGGCATAAAGACTGGGTCCGAGGCGGTCGACCACCACGATGGGGACCCGGTTCGCTATTCCGCGCCATTTCTGCCAGCGGTGAAAGCTCCGCAAATTGTCGGCGCCCATGATCCAGACGAATCGGACGCGCGGGCACCGGGCGATAAGCCATCTTATCGTGTCATAAGTATATCGCGTTTTAATGACAGCTTCGAGACCGGTTACATCGATGCGTGGGTGATGCGTGAGCGCGCGGGCGGCCGCGATCCGCTTCGCAAGCGGGGCGAGCCCGCTGGTGTTCTTGAGCGGATTGCCCGGCGTCACCAGCCACCAGACGCGGTCGAGCTTGAGCCGCTTGAGGGCGAGCAGACTGGCGGCGAGATGCGCCTGGTGCGGCGGATCGAAAGTTCCGCCGAACAGGCCGATCCTCATGCCGGGCGCGTGAGGAGGAAGCACGTGCTCGGAGCGGGCTTGATTTTGCGCTGTCACGGCCGGGTCTGACCACTGCCGCGGATGCGATATTTGAAAGTCGTGAGCTGATCCACGCCGACAGGTCCGCGCGCGTGCAGCCGCCCGGTGGCGATGCCGATCTCGGCGCCGAAGCCGAATTCGCCGCCGTCGGCGAACTGGGTCGAGGCGTTATGCAGCACGATCGCCGAATCCACTTCGCGCAGGAATTTTTCCGCCGTCGCCTGATCGTCGGTGACGATGGCGTCGGTGTGGTGCGAGCCGTAGCGCTCGATATGTTCGATCGCCGACGTAACGCCGTCCACGACTTTGACCGCGATGATGGCGTCGAGATATTCGGTCGACCAATCTTCTTCGGTCGCGGCTTTGACGCGCTTGTCCGCGGCCTGCGTCGTCTTATCGCCGCGGATGTCGCATTTCGCGTCGATCAGCATCTCGACCAGCGGCTTGAGAAATTTGTCGGCGGCGGCGCGGTCGACCAGCAGCGTCTCGGCGGCGCCGCAGACGCCGGTGCGCCGCATTTTGGCGTTGAGCACGATCTTCTTGGCCATATCGAGCGAAGCCGCTCTGTCGACGTAGACGTGGCAGACGCCTTCCAGGTGCGCGAATACCGGCACGCGCGCTTCCGCCTGCACGCGGGCGACCAGGCCCTTGCCGCCGCGCGGCACGATGACGTCGATATTGCCATCGAGCCCGGTCAGCATCATGCCGACCGCGGCACGGTCGCGGGTTGGGATGAGTTGGATCGCGGCCTCGGGCAGACCGGCTTCGTGCAAGCCCTGGCTGAGCGCGGCGACGATGGCACGGCTGGTGCGCAAGCTGTCCGAGCCGCCGCGCAGGATCGTGGCATTGCCCGATTTCAGGCACAGCGCGCCGGCATCGGCGGTCACGTTCGGCCGGCTTTCGTAGATGATGCCGATGACGCCGAGGGGTACCTTGACCCGTTCGATAAACATGCCATTCGGTCGTGACCAGGATTCGGTGACGACTCCAATGGGATCCTTGAGTGCATGAACCGCATCAATGGCAGAGGCAATCGCCTCAACCCGCTCGATGTTGAGCATCAGCCGATCGAGAAGCGCTCCGGCCATGCCACTGGCGCGGGCCTCGGCGATATCCTCGGCATTGGCGGCCAGAATGGCGGTCGACTGGGCCCGGACGGCGGCGGCCATAAGTTCCAAAGCGCGGTCTTTTTGGGCCGTGGAGGCAAGCGCCAGGGTGCGCGCCGCGACACGCGCCTGGCGGGCGATCTCGCCCAGCGTGGCGGCGATATCCCCTGTGCCTTCAATGCTTTTTAGCGGCGCGCTCATGCTGAAAGGCCCGTCAAACCCCTATTCCTTGTGGTTCCTATCACGTCGGGGTGCGACGGGCGAGGTAGGCCGGTTTCGCCGACCTGGCAGCGGTATCTGGGGATAGTGTGGATAACCCGCAAACGCCCGGAACGGTCGTCTGACCTACACATTGGGGTGGCAAGGTGACGATCTATCAGGAGGTGCGTGCCATGCCGTCCAGTTCAAGCCGTTTGCCGAGCCGTTTTCCGGTCGGCACCAAGTTCGTCATCGAGGGAAAGCGCGGGGGGGAAGGCCAGGTCCAAGTGTTTAGCCGGTATCTGGAATTTCCCGATGGGACGTTTTTCCCGTTGCCGACCCACCCGGTGCAGCGCAAGTCGGGGATTTCCCGCCGCTCCGCCACGCCGCGGGCGCGCCGGCACTAGGCCGCTGGCCGAGCGAAGCCGTACGCTTCCGCACTAGGCCATTGGCCGACCGGCGCTTTCGCGCGACCTAAAACGCAGAAAACCCGGCCTCCGGGGGCCAGGGTTTCCGGGCGATCGGTTAATCGCCTTCAAACGCAAACTTTGTTTTGTTTCACTCTCTCGTCGCAGCAAGACAACGCCGGTGCGCGCCGGGAGTTCCAAGAGCAGCACCAAGAACAGCGCTAGATGGCGGAAGGTCGGCGCCAGACGCCGCCAGACCTGACGCTTGTCGCGGCAAAACACGCTCTTCGTCTGGTTATTCCCCGCCCAGAACCAGATCGTCGCGGTGGATCATTTCCGTGCGCCCGGTGTAGCCGAGGATCAGCAGCACATCGCCCGACGAGCGGCCTTTGATCTTGTCGGCGTCGTCGGCGTCATAGGCCGACAGGCCGCGGCCGACTTCGGCGCCGTCCGGCCCGCGCACCACGACCGCGTCGCCGCGCCCGAACGCGCCCTCGACCTTGATGACGCCGGCGGCCAGCAGACTTTTCCCGGAGCGCAACGCGCGCACCGCGCCGGCGTCGATCACCAGCGCGCCGCGCGGCTCGAGCGAACCGGCGATCCACTTCTTGCGCGCGGTCACCGGATTGGCCGGCGTCAGGAACCAGGTACACGCCGCGCCATCGGCAATGGCCTTCAAGGGATGCGCGACATGCCCAGACGCGATGATCATATGCGTGCCGGCCGACGTCGCGATCTTGGCCGCCTCGATTTTGGTCAGCATGCCGCCGCGCGACAGCTCCGAGCCCGACGCGCCCGCCATCGCCTCGACCTCCGGCGTGATGCGCGCCACCAGCGGCACGCGCGTGGCGCCGGCTTCGGAAGGCAGCTTGTCGTACAGCCCGTCGACGTCCGACAGCAGCACCAGCAGATCGGCGCTCATCATGGTGGCGACGCGGGCGGCGAGCCGGTCGTTGTCGCCGTAGCGGATCTCGGAGGTGGCGACGGTGTCGTTCTCGTTGATCACTGGCACGCTGCGCCATTCCAAAAGCTTGGCGATGGTCGAGCGCGCGTTGAGATAGCGGCGGCGCTCTTCGGTGTCACCGAGCGTGACCAGCACCTGGCCGGCGGTGAGCGCATGCGCGCCGAGACTCTCGGACCACGCGCGCGCCAGCGCGATCTGCCCGACGGCGGCGGCGGCCTGGCTGTCCTCGAGCTTGAGCGCGCCCGAGGGGAGCTTGAGCACGGCGCGGCCGAGCGCGATCGCGCCCGACGACACCACGATGATGTCTTTGGTCTCCTTGTGGAGCGCGGCGACGTCGGCGGCCAGGCTGGCCAGCCAGTCGCGCTTGAGGGAGCCGGCGGCGGCATCCACCAGCAGCGACGAGCCGACCTTCACGACGATGTGGCGGAAGTCTTTGAGTGACGGTGTTTTCATGTCCTAGCGGAGCGAGTTGATGGCGGGCGGTATTTAGCACGTCCGTCACCCACATAGCGCCCCGAATTAGCAATGTATTAACCATAAAGTTCCAAGGATGCGGTGGGGGTGGCCAACCAACTTTTGGGCTCCATGGCCGACATCACAAATGCCGGATCCCCGGTCGCGCTCGGCGATCCGGTTCCGCTCTTCAGCGCTCCTGTCATCACCGGCGGCAGCTTCGACCTCCACGTCAGCGCCGGCCGCTGGGTCGTCCTCTGCTTTCTGGGTACGCCGGATTATCCGCAGGCCGAGATTGAAACCGCCGCGTTGCTGCGGCTCGGCGACCTGCTCCATGAAGATCATATCGTAGTGAAATGCATCCTCGCCACACCTCCCGCCGCCGCGAATCTTGCCGCGCTCGGCAACAAGGCGCTGACGTTCCTCGCCGACTATGACGGTGCGATCAGCCGCGCCTATGGTGCGTTCGGAGCGCCGCGCACGATCGTGCTCGATCCGATGTTGCGGGCAATCGCCAACATTCCCTTCGACTTTCCGCAGGGCCATGCCGACAGTGTGGCGGGCCTGCTGCGCTCGCTGCCAAAGGTCGACGACGCGGCCGGCGTCCCGCTCACCGCACCGGCACTGATCGTGCCGCGCATTTTCGATTTTCCGTTGTGCGACTTCCTGATCGACTTTTACGAAAAGAACGGCGGCGAGGATTCCGGATTCCTGCTCGATGTCGAGGGTAAGACCACGACCGTGCTTGATCACCGGCTCAAGCGCCGGCGTGATCTTGTGGTGGCGCTGCCAGAAGTGCGCGAGTTGATCCGTGACAGGATCGTGCGCCGGCTGCTACCCGCGATCGACAGCTATTTCCAGTTTTCGGCGACTCGCATGGATAAATATGTCGTCGCCCGTTACGACAGCGCGCAAGGTGGGCACTTCCATCGTCATCGCGACAACGTCAATGCCGGCGCGCAGCACCGGCGGTTCGCCATCACCATCAATCTCAACAACGATTATGACGGATGCGATCTTATATTTCCCGAGTTCGGCCGTCGCTTTTATCGCGCGCCGCTCGGCGGTGCGTTGGTGTTTTCCTGTGGTGCCCTGCATCAGGTGACGCCGGTGACGCGCGGCAATCGCTACGCCTTCCTGGCGTTTCTCTACGGCGAGGCCGACGCGGCCAAACGCGAGGCGAACAATGCGCGGCTGCATGACAACGAGGCGCGCTACAGCGGCGTGTCGGACAAACTGTTCCCCGGTCAGTCGGTCGATGCGGAGAAGGCGGCCTAGCCGCATATCGGGCTAGCCTCGCGGAGGTCACATCGGATGATGTTGCGCAAATCCCGCTTCATCCATCAGCTCGCGCTCGGCGACGACCGCGTGCTGATCGTGCATGCGGTCAGCCAACTTCGTCTCACCATCGACCGCAGCGTCAATGCCGTCATCGATTATTTCGTGGCGCAACGCCGTTGGCCGGACGATGGCGCGGCGCTTGCCGGTCTCGTCTCTTATGATCGCGATGCGCTCGGTGCTTGCGTCGATTCGCTTGTCGAGCGCGGAGTTCTCACGGACAAAAGCGCTGATAGCGAGTTAACGGAAGTGACCGCGAAGTTCGGCGCAACCTATGGCCGCGATCCGCTCGAACTGCTCGACAGCTATCGCCGCTCCCTGAAGGAAGGGGCGGAGGCCTATTGGTCGGCGGGTGCGGCGCAAGGCCTTGCCGACTTTGCTGGCGGCAAACGGCGCGTCGACGTCGTGCTGTTCGGCGATTGCGATATTCAGATGGAGGCGGATTTTCTCCGGCGCGAGGCGAGCCGCCGTGGCCTCGATTTGCGCGTGGCGGCCGCGTTTCCCGACGATTTCCGTTTTGTCAGCGAGCATAAACACGACGCGGTCATCATCGGCGCACTGCGCTCGCGGCACTCGCTGACGGCATCTCAGCAGGATCCGAATACTGCAGCGCACGCGGCCTATATCGCGGAGGCCAGCAATATTCTGGAACGGCTGCGCGAGCGGACCGCGGCACCGATCCTGATCGACAACCTGCCCGAGCCCACGGTGCAGCCGCTCGGTCTCGCCGAACGCGGATTGAACGGGCACCGCAACCGCTTCCGTCTGGCCAACTTGGTGCTGTCCGATCTGGTGGAGTCCTACCCCGACGTTCATGTCGTGGACGTCGCCGCCGCGTTCGGCGCGGCCGGATCCGAGGTGATGCTGGACGACGGGCAGGTCGGCTTCACGCATATGGGCTCGCCCGGATGGTTGCTGCAGCGCTCCGACAGCGAAAAGGCGGCAGTGCACGGCGTCTTTCCCGACTTGGCCCCGCTGGCGTGCGCCCTCGGCGGCGATCCTTTCGGTCGCGAGAGCCTTATGGCGCGCGTCCATGCCGATGCGCTCACGACTGTGCTCGGTCTTGACCGCAAGAAATGCGTCATCGTCGATCTCGATGGCGTGTTGTGGCCCGGCGTGCTGGCCGAGACTGGCAGTCCCTTTGCCTGGGATCCGGCCGTCAGCGGCACGTTTTCGTATGTCGGCCTTTATTTTGGGCTGCACGAGGCCTTGCTCTGTCTCAAGCGGCGCGGCGTGGTTCTGGCTTGCGTCAGCAAGAACGATGAGGCGACGGTTCGGGAGCTGTGGAAATATCCCGAGCACTATCCGCGCAGCCGCCTGTTGACGCCGGACGATTTCGTCACCTGGCGCGTCAATTGGAACGACAAGGTCGAGAATATCCGCTCGATCGCCGGCGAACTCGGTTTCGCACTCGATGCTTTCCTGTTCATCGACGATCATCCGGTCGAGCGTGATCGCGTGCGGCAGCGGCTGCCGGAGGTCGAAGTCTGGGGCGAGGATCCGTTTGCGTTACGCCGCCGGCTGCTCGGCGATCCGCGGCTTCAATTGCCCCGCATCACGGCGGAATCAGCCGCGCGCACGGATCTGGTCAAAGCGCAACTCAACCGCCAGCATCTGCAGGCCGACAGCATGAACGAGCACGACTACGTCGCCTCCTTGCAGATTCAGTGCCGAATCGGCCGAGAAACCGGCAATAGCAAACTCAGCCGCGTGTCGGAGCTGTTCCAGCGGACCACCCAATTCAACGCAACCGGCCGTAAATTCACGGTCACGGAATTAAACGATCTGATCAAGGCCCCGGATGCTTGCGTCTTTTCGATGGAGGCATCGGACCGGTTTGGCGACCATGGACTGGTCGGTGCGGCGGTGATCGAGCGCGGCGAAATTATTGGCCTGGTCCTAAGTTGCCGCGTGCTTGGGCTTGGCGTCGAACACCAGTTCGTCCGCCACATGATCGAGACGCTCAAGGCTGACTTTGGCGTTTTATCGGGCCGCATCGTCGAGACGCCGCGAAACAGTCCGGTGCGGAATATCTATCGCGACCATGGATTCGTTCAGCAAACCGGCGGTCTTTGGCGGCTGGAATTGAGCGCGGAGCCGGCAAGGAATCTCGCCGTCGCCTGAATAAGGGCAGGGATATTTTTTACCCGCTCTTGAGGCGGCTCAGTCGGTGCGCTTCTTGCGCATTCGCCGCGCCCGGCGGTATGCGTCCCGCCAGCAATTCCTTGACCTGATTGACGGTGTCGAAGGCCTGGTGCTCGGCCGCATCCGGCGTCAATCCTGCGATGTGCGGCGTGGCGATCACGTTGGCGCGGCGGGCGAGCGATGGCGTCGGCATCTGATCCTGCGCGCGGCCGACGTCGAGCGCGGCGCCGGCGATCTGCTTGGCATCGAGCGCCGCGGCGAGCGCGGCCTCGTCCACCAGATTGCCGCGCGACAGATTGATGAAATAGGCCGACGGTTTCATCGCCGCGAAGGCCGCGGCGTTCATCAAATTCTCGGTCGCCTCATTGGCGATAGCCAGACAAATGACGAAATCCGATTGGGCCAGCAGGTCGGGCAGTGCGACCTGCGTGAGGCCGGGCGCGCCTACTTTCTTATAGGGGTCGGCGACCAGCACTTTCATGCCGAGCGCGGCGCAGAGCGGTGCCAGATACTCGCCGATCACGCCATAGCCGATGATGCCGACGGTTGCGCCTTTGAGCTGGCGGCCCATGCGCGCCTGCGGCACGCGGCCGGCGTGGTGCTCGGACGCGGCCTCGGTGACAAATCGCCCGCAATCGATCATGAAGCCGATTGCCATCTCGGCCACCGAGGCGATGAAGCCGGGCGTGGCCTGGGTAACCAGGATGCCCTGCGCGCTCGCGGCCGCGACATCGATGTTGCGGATGTCGACGGCGACGCGCAGGAAGGCGACCGTGTCAGGGGCGTTGGCGAAGTACTCGGCCGGGCCGGGGGTCTGCCGGTCGGACACGACGATCTCGCAGCCGCGCGCGGCTTGCGCCAGCGCCTTGGCGTCGAGCACTTTATCGGCCGTGTTGAGCCGCACCTCGCCGAGCTGGCGCAGCGCGGCGAGCGCGCGCTCGCCGTAATAATTCTTCAACATGTCCGGGATGTGCGTGAGGAAGATCGTGGCCACTACATCGCCTTCGGCGGCGCGCTCGCCAAAAGATCCTGCAACTGTTTGGCGTAGAACTTGGCGTTGCCGGTGGTGCCGTGGCCGCTGGTCTGTTCGCTTGCTGGGATCAGGTAGAGCTTGCCGTTCTTGACGCGCTTCATCGCCTGTTCGGTGACGCCGGTCTCCGGCGGATTGCGCTCATCGTCGGCGGCGTTGATCACCAGCAGGGATGCCTGAATCTTCTCGGGGCCGGGCGCGGCGTCGAAATCGGCCGACGAGCCCCAGGCCCACAGAAAATCATTGGCGTCGGCGGTCATCGGCGCGGCGAGGCGGGCGTCGACAATCTTGTCGGCCTGCGCGTTTGTGGGCGCCTGTTTCTGATAATTGAGCGTTCCACCGGACGTGGCGATCCCGAAGAACACGCTGGCAATGTGCATCGATGACGGCTGCTTGGTGTAATTGCCGTTGTCGTATGCGGGATCCTGGCGGATCGATTCCAGCATCATCCGCCGCAGCATCCAGTTGCGGGCGGCCATCGCGGTCGGCTGCGATGCCATCGGCACCAGCGCATCCATATAGCCCGAATAGTTTTCGCCCCACAGCCAGGCCTGCATGCCGCCCATCGAATTGCCGATGATCAGCCGCAGATGCGCGATGTGGAGCCCCTCGGCCAGCAGCCGGTGAGGCGCCTCGACGATGTCGGCGTAATCGTAGTGCGGGAATTTCGTCTTCAGGCCGTCGGAGGGCTTGGCCGATTTACCGTGGCCGACGCTGTCAGGAATGATGATGAAATATTTTGCCGCGTCGAGCGGCTGGCCGGCACCGTACAATTCGCCGGCGAAGGCCGGCGTCAGCATGCTGGCGGCTGAACCGCCGCTGCCGTGCAGCACCAGCACAGGTTGACCGGTCGGCTCGCCGATCGTGGTATAGTGCAGCTTGAGTTCGGGCATCACCTCGCCGGTGTGAAACTTGAAGTCGCGCGCGATCCATTCGCCCTGCTTGGGCGCCGGATAGTCGGCGGCGAAGGGGGTGGTCGCGACAGCAGCGAATGCGAGCGCGGCGGCGATTTTGATGAGCGTCATGACGTTTCCCCGGCGGCGTTTTTTTAAAGGCTACACCAAGCCGATTGCCGGCGGGAGGGGAGCCGGAACTTAGGCGCGCCGGACCGCGTTCTTGAAGCGGGGCTGGCCGCGCCCTAGGGCCAATCGATGCCATTTATTGTTTATCTCGCCATTCTGACCGCCACGCTCTTCAGCGTCGTGCTGGAGTGGGATTCGCTCGTGGAGCACCCGCCGGCGGCGCGGCACACCGTTCACGCTGCGGCCCCGGCGGGCCCGCCGCCACCACAAACCGCAACCGACGCCGTTGCGCCCGTGACTCCGCCACCCGCTCAGCTAGTTCAACCGGCCGCGGCTGAAGCACCGGCGGCGCATTGCAATGTGGACGCTTGCGCCGGCGCCTACCGATCGTTCCGCGCGTCGGACTGCACCTGGCAACCGAACGAGGGATCGCGCCGGCTTTGCACGAAGTGACGTTCGGCTAGCGCTGCGACAGTTGCAGCTTGTGGTGCTTCTGCTTGGCCGCCGCGAGTTGAACCGTGGGCTTGGTGGTCTTCGCCGCAGCAACGGACTTGCCCGGCTTGGCGGCGGGAATCGCGGCGGTCACGCTTGCGCGCTTCACATGCGCGCCGGCAGCGATCATCGTATTGCCAGTGGGCGTGCGGGTGTGCGGCAGCGGAATGTGTGCGGGGCCGTTCCAGGCGAGTAGGCCGGCGGCCTGCTGGCAGGGCGCGCGCTGCGGCAGCTTCACGGCCGGACTGCCAGCTTCGGCGACGATCCAGTTTTTTGCTTCGCGGCCGGTGATGGATTTGACGTAACCTTGGGTCTCATGCGGCAGCTTGCCCTTCTTGGCGAGCCAATCCTCGATGCGCTTGGGCCCCGCGTTGTAGGCCGCGGCGGCGAGCCCGAGATTGCCGAATTGCCGCATCAGGCCCCGCAGCAGGCGGGCCGATGCCTGGATCGCTGGGAGTGGATCGAACGGATTGTCGAGGCCCATGCTGGCCGAGGTTTCCGGCATGAATTGCGCGATGCCCTCGGCGCCGGCCGAACTGACGACGCCGGGCTTGAAGCCGCTTTCCTGGAACAAGAGCCGGATGAAGAATGGCGCGGGCACGTCGTTTGATTGCGCGGCTTGCGTCAGGGTGTCGCAGATTTCGTCGCGCGAGCGATGAACCACCGGCTTGGGAACCGGCGGCAGCGGCGGCGCTTGCAAGAGTTCCGCCGGCTCGCTGCTCTCGGACGAGAACATCGATAATTCCGTGGTGTCGCGCGGTCTATCCTTGTCCTGCGTGCTTTCGCCGCTGTCGCCGGGCAAAGCGTCCAGCGCCGCTTTTTCCTTGACGAACGGGGTGCGGAAAATATCCGCTAGCGAAAGTTTTGGATCGGAGCCGAGCGAGCCGGACAAGGTCGCGAGGCACAGGCAGGCGGGCACGAAAAAATGCCGCATTGTGGTCTCGGTCCCCGAAACGCCGGCAGCGATGGAACTCGCAGCCGCGACAGATTGGATTGAAAAGGAGAAAGCCCGTTCGTCGTTCGGCTTGTGCAAGCCAATCAAGACCGATTTTGGGCAACAAAAAGTTCCCGCGCGTTGCGCGTCAGTAAATCACCACGCTGCGGATCGACTTGCCTTCGTGCATCAGATCGAAGGCGTCGTTGATTTTGTCGAGCGGCATGGTGTGGGTGATCAGGTCGTCGATATTGATCTTGCCATCCATGTACCAGTCGACGATTTTCGGCACGTCGGTGCGGCCGCGCGCGCCGCCAAAGGCCGTGCCGCGCCAGACGCGGCCGGTCACCAGCTGGAACGGCCGGGTGGCGATCTCCTGGCCCGAGCCGGCGACGCCGATGATGATGCTTTCGCCCCAGCCGCGGTGGCAGCATTCCAGCGCCTGGCGCATCACGTTGACATTGCCGATGCATTCGAACGAGAAGTCGGCGCCGCCTTGGGTCAGATCGACGACCGCCTGCACGACCTTGTTTTTGCCGACCTCGTCCGGATTCACAAAATGCGTCATGCCAAACTTTTCGGCGATGGCGCGGCGCGCTGGATTGAGATCGATACCGATGATCTTGTCGGCGCCGGCGATGCGCGCGCCCTGGATGACATTGAGTCCGATGCCGCCGAGGCCGAACACCGCGACATTGGCGCCCGGCCAGACTTTCGCGGTGTTGATGACGGCGCCGATGCCGGTGGTGACGCCGCAGCCGATGTAGCAAATCTTGTCGAACGGAGCGTCCTCGCGCACTTTGGCGAGCGCGATCTCCGGCAGCACGGTGAAGTTCGCGAAGGTCGAACAGCCCATGTAGTGAAACACCGCGTCGCCGTCGCAGCGGAAGCGGCTGGTGCCGTCAGGCATGACGCCTTTGCCTTGCGTGGCGCGGATCGCGGTGCAGAGATTCGATCTTTGCGAAAGGCAGGTTTTGCATTGCCGGCATTCGGGCGTGTAGAGCGGGATGACGTGGTCGCCCGCTTTCAGCGTCGTGACGCCGAGGCCTACCTCGCGCACGATGCCGGCGCCTTCGTGGCCCAGGATCGCGGGGAAAATTCCCTCCGGGTCCGCACCCGATAGCGTGTAGGCGTCGGTGTGGCAGACGCCGGTCGCCATGATCTCGACCAGCACCTCGCCTGCCTTCGGGCCTTCGATGTCGATGGTCTCGATGGTGAGTGGCTCGCAGGCCTTCCAGGCCACCGCGGCGCGGGTTTTCATGGTTGCCACGCCTTTTCTTTGGCTTTCGAAACGCCCGCCTCGTCGCGGTCGGAGGCGACCACCTTCCACAACGCGCGCAGCACGTCTTTGACGCCTTGCTGTGAAGCCGAGGAAAGCAGCAGCGGCACCTTCTTGCAGGCCTTCTTCAGTTTCGCGGCCTGCGCCTTGATCGCTTCCGGCGTCATGGAGTCGACCTTGGTCAGCGCCACGATCTCCGGCTTGTCGGTGAGGCCGTTGCCGTAAGCCTCCAATTCGGTACGCACGGTCTTGTAGTCAGCGCCGGCGTCCTCGCCGGTGCCGTCGATCAGATGCAGCAAAACGCGGCAGCGTTCGGTGTGACCGAGGAATTTGTCGCCCAGGCCGACGCCTTCATGCGCGCCTTCGATCAGCCCAGGCAGATCGGCGATTACGAATTCGCGCTCGTCGACGCGCACCACGCCGAGCTGCGGATGCAGCGTAGTGAACGGATAGTCGGCGATCTTCGGCTTGGCCGCGCTCACGGTGGCGAGGAAGGTGGACTTGCCGGCATTGGGCAGGCCGATGATGCCGGCATCGGCGATCAGTTTGAGCCGCAGCCGAATGGTGCGTTCCTCGCCTGGCAAGCCGGGGTTGGCCTTGCGCGGCGCCTGGTTGGTCGCGCTTTTGAAATAGGCGTTGCCGAAGCCGCCATTGCCACCCTTCATCAGGGTGATGCGCTCGCCGGCTTTGGTGAGATCGGCGAGCAGCGTCTCGCCGTCTTCTTCGTAGACTTGCGTGCCGACCGGAATTTTCAGTACCACGTCCTTGCCATTGGCGCCGTGCATGTCCTTGCCCATGCCGTTGCCGCCGGACTTGGCCTTGAAGTGCTGCTGATAGCGGTAATCGATCAGCGTGTTGAGGCCGTCGACCGCTTCGATCACGACGTCGCCGCCTTTGCCGCCGTCGCCGCCGGAAGGTCCGCCGAACTCGATGAACTTCTCGCGCCGGAACGCGATGCAGCCGTTGCCGCCGTCACCCGAGCGCACATAGACCTTGGCTTCGTCGAGGAATTTCATGGCGTTAGCGTATATCGCGGTTTGCAGCGGATTTGCAGGAATAAATCGGGCCTAAGGCCGATCTAGTCCCCTGAATAGGCATTTGCAGGGAGACTTTCCATGACGGCGCACGATCACGACCACCATGACGGCCCCAGCCGCCGCAAGGTGCTGGAATGCATGACCTGGGCCGGCACCGGGGTGCTGTGGACCATTTCCGGCGGGGTGCCGCATTCGCTCGGATTAGTCGACGAGGCGAATGCCGCCGAGGCCAAGGGCCTCACGTTCCTGCAAATCAGCGACAGCCATATGGGCTTCGACAAGCCGGCCAACCCGAACGCCAAGGGCACGCTGGAAGAGGCGATCGGGCGCATCAAGGGGATTCCGAAAAAGCCCGCATTCATGATCCACACAGGCGACATCACGCATCTGTCCAAGGAATCAGAGTTTGACGATGCGGAAAAGATCATCTCGCAAGCCAAACTCGACGTGTATTACGTGCCGGGCGAGCACGACCTCATCGATCCCGACATCAAACTCTACAAAGAGCGCTACGGCCGCGGCACCAAGGGCTCGGGCTATTATTCCTTCGACGCCAATGGCGTGCACTTCCTGGGCCTGGTCAATGTCGCCAATCTCAAAGGCGGTGGCATGGGCAGTCTCGGCGACGAACAGCTTGAGTGGATTGAGAAAGATCTCAAAGGCCGCTCGGCGTCGACGCCGATCGTGGTGTTCGCGCATATCCCGCTGTGGACGGTCTATCCGCAATGGGGCTGGGGCACCGAAGATAGCGCGAAGGCGCTTGGCTATATGAAACGCTTCGGCTCGGTCACGGTGCTCAACGGCCACATCCATCAGGTGATGCAGAAGGTCGAGGGCAACGTCACCTTCCACACGGCGCGCTCGACGGCGTTTCCGCAGCCGGCGCCGGGCAGCGCGCCGTCGGCCGGGCCGATGAAAGTGCCGGACGACAAATTGCGCACCATGCTCGGCACCGCGAGCATCACGTTCAAGCGCGGGGACAAGCAGCTGGCCATCATCGACACGCCGTTGCAGGGCTGAGCATCATGAAGTTTTTTGGAATACTCGCGCAAGGCGCGATGGTCTTTGCTGTGGCTGCTGCGCTCGCAAGCCCGGTCCGGGCGGCCACCGTCGAAGCCAAGATCGGCAACTTCACCTTCAATCCGCAACAGATCACGGTGAAGGCCGGCGATACGGTGGTGTGGACCAATGGCGATGACATTCCGCACACGGTGACGTCGAAGACCGGGCTGTTCAAATCGAAGGCGCTCGATACCACGGACAAGTTCTCGTTCACATTCGCGACACCGGGCAGCTACGCGTATTTTTGCTCCTTGCATCCGCATATGACCGGCACGATTGTGGTGGTGGTGAAGTAGCGAAGGATGGATGACGCGGAATGATGGCGGGCGGCGCAGCGGATGTCGGCGACAGCGGCAAGGCCGAGCGTTTCAAGGCGCTGGCGCTGCCGCATCTCGACGACATCTACACGCTGGCACGTTATCTGCTGCGCAGCACCAGCGATGCCGACGACGCGGTGCAGGAATGTTACCTGCGCGCGTTCCGCCATTTCGACACATTCCGCGGCGGGCCGATCAAGCCCTGGCTGTTCGCGATCCTGCGCAATGTCTGTCACGCTAGCTACGCCGGTGGTGCGCGACTGGTTTTCACGGCGGATGACATCGACGCCGGCGCTGCGCAGGCGATCCCGGTCTGGCGCGAGGACATCGACACGCCGGAGCAGACGATGCTGCGGCGGCACGACTCCGACACCATGCGCCGGCTGATCGGTGAATTGCCGGCGGAATTCCGCGAGGTGATCGTGCTGCGCGAGATCAACGATTTGTCTTATCGCGACATCGCAATTGTCATTGAAGCACCAATAGGCACGGTGATGTCGCGGCTGGCGCGAGCGCGCGGCATGTTGCGCGATGCCTGGATCGCGGCCGAAGGCAGGAGTGGATCATGAACTGCAATGAAGCCGGCATTCTGCTGCACGCGCTGCTCGACGGCGAGCTCGATGCCGGGCACGCGCGCGAACTCGAGACGCATATCGCGGGCTGCGCCGGTTGCGCGGCGCAGTTACGGGAGTTTCGAGATCTGCGCAAAAGCATGAACCCCTCGGGCTTGCGCTATATGGCGCCGGCGAGCCTTCGCGCCCGCATCGAGGGCAAGCTGCCGGCGCGCGCGGCGGGGGCAAACAGGCGCTCGATCATCAAAGGATTCGTGGGTGGCGCTGCGCTGAGCGCGATGGCCGCGTCCGGCGTGCTGGTGGTGGTGATGCGGCAGGACGACGACCGGCGCGTCCTGGGCGAGGTGGTGTCGGCGCATCTGCGCTCGTTGCAAGCCCAGCATCTGATCGACGTGGAATCGACCGACCAGCACACGGTCAAACCGTGGTTCAATGGCCGACTAGACGTCGCTCCGCCAGTGGCCGACCTGACCGCGCAGGGCTTCACGCTGCTGGGCGGGCGGCTCGATTACGTCGATGCCAAGCCGGTGGCGGCCATCGTCTATCGCCGCCGCGTCCACATCATCAATCTGTTCTGCGCCCCCGCGCCGGGCGCGGCCAACCACGCCGCGGTGATGCAAAGCCTGCAAGGCTTCAACGTGCGGCGCTGGCGCGACAACGGCCTCAATTTGTGGGCGGTCAGCGACATCAGTGCCGACGAACTCATGGAATTCGGCGATAAATTCGAGGCGGCGTTGAAGCAGTAATTATGCGGTTGTGAAATTCGTGGTGCCATCGCGCTCGATGCGCGACAGCAGATCAATTTCCCACGACAGATATTCGTTCATGGCTGCCTTCGGGTCGCCGGCGCGCTCGTAGGGCTTGAGCCAGACATCGAGCGGCTCGTCCGCCATCTTGGCGTCGGTCGAGAGCGGGAAGCCCAACGCCGCCCAAGAAGCGTTGCCGCCTTTGAGCCAGTACACCGGCTTTGTCGTGAGCGCGCGGGCTTCCTCGACGGCGAGGCCGGCGAGCGCGCCGTCTTCGGAGGTGAGGACGACGGTGCTGTTGAGCGCGATCTTTGGGAACGCCTGCGCGAGGCGGGAGCGGATGGCGAACCAGGCGCCGGGAATGTGACCCTTGCGGTAGTCCGGGCTGCGCGACAGATCGATCACGGTCACGTCGTCGATCTCGAGAACTTTTGAGGCATCGATAGCGGCATCCACGGGTGGCGTGGCGAGCAGGGGGATCGCCGGCGTGCCGGTTTCGCTGCCGGCTTCGGGCAGCACGGCGACATCTTTCCAGCCCATCTGCCTGAGCCAGGATGCGGTCATCACCGCGCGCACTTCGTTGTCGTCGCTGAGCACGATGCGGGCGCCAAGCGTGCCGGCATAGAAATCGGTCGCTTGCACCAGTTGCCCACCGGGCGCCGACAGCGCGCCGGGAAAATGGCCGCGCGCATATTCGGCCGGATCGCGCACGTCGAAGATATAGAACGTGCGCGTATTGTCGTTTTGCCAGCGCGCCAGCCCGGCGCGGTCGATGCGTTCGATGCCGAAGCGGCGCGCGACCTCAGCGGTTTTCGATTTCGCCCAGGCCAGCGTTGCGCTGCTAACCGCGGGTGCGCGGGTATCTTTGCCGTGATCGCAGGCGAGCCCGGCAAGATGCCAGCCCATGGTGCCGTTGCGCAGCGCCACGACTTTGTTGGGTACGCCGGCATTGATCAGCGATTGCGCGCCGATGATGCTGCGCGTGCGGCCAGCGCAATTGACCACGACCAATGTGTCGGGCGAGGGCGCGATGTCGTGCACACGCAACACCAACTCGGCCCCGGGCACGTTAATGCCGGTTGGAATCGAGATACGCGAATATTCGTCGTACGGGCGGCTGTCGAGCACCACCATGTCGGTCTTGGCGCGAATCAACGCGTTGAGTTTGTCGGCGCTGACGCTGGGCGTGTGGCTGGCGTGCTCGATGAATTCGCCGAACGCCTTGCTCGGCACGTGCACGCCGGAGAATAGCTCGAACCCGGCGGCGGCCCAAGCCGCCACGCCGCCATCGAGGTACGAGACGTCGCTATATCCAGACTTGCCGAGAATCTCGGCGGCGCGCGTGCTCAGGCCGTCGTTGCCGTCAATCAGCACGATGCGGGTGGCGCGGCGCGGCACCAGTTGCGCAAAGCGCAGTTCGAGCCGGCTCAGCGGCAACGAGCGCGCCCACAGCAGATGATTTTGCGAAAAGGTGAGTTCCTCGCGCAGGTCGATCAGCGCCAGCTCAGCGCCGTCGCCGAGCATGGCTTTCACGGCGGCGGGACTGACCGGGCGAAGCATCGTTTTAGGCTGGGGTTCGTGCAGGATTACGACGAGGTCCCCGTATACATCTGCGCGACTTCGCCTGTTTTGAGGTCGATCTTGATGCGCGGGATCTTGTCCAGATTGGTGCCGGTGACGCGGATGAAGCGCGCGTAGTCGGGATAATCGATCGAGTGGATCGTGCCGTCCTGGTAGATGCCGGCCTTGCCGGGGGTGAGCCGGTACTTCTTCACCGGCTTGAGCTTAGCGTGCTTGGGATCGCCGCCATCGTCCTCGCGCTGCCACTCGATCATGTCGGTGTATTTGGTGGCCTGGCCGTAGATCGCCCAGGAAGCGCCGTGGTCGTGCGGCGGCGAGACGCGCGCTTTATCGTTGATGTGCGCGAGTACCTGAAAGCCGAGCTTGGGGTCTTCGTAAAGAACCTTGAGCCCGCGCGGCTGGTCATCGCCGGCATGTTTGGCGATGAAGTCGGGATTGGCGAGCAGCGTCTCGAGCTTGAGCCGCACCTGTTCGCGCCCCTGCACGCCGGGATCGCGGGCGAGCGTAGTTTTGCAATCGGCAATGAATTGGTCGAGGTCGTAGGCCATTTTGTCCTCCCTGACGAAGACGGGCAGGGCGCCAGTTTCGCAAAACCAGGCGCCTAACGCCAGCGGCCTCCCGCGTGCGGGAGGCCGCTTTACGTGCTCAGGAGACCTTCTTCGAGCGGCCCCAGGTCTTGAGCGCAGACCAGATGCCACGTTCGAGCCGAAAGCGATCGATCGGCGCCGACGACTTGATCGAGTTGATCCGGTACAGCCCGACGCCGGTCCACTGGAAACCGCATTTCTCCAGCACCCGGCGCGAGGGCGGGTTGGTGACGCGGGCACCCGCCTGCAGCGCCTCGTGGCCGAGATCGGTGAAGGCGTAGTCGATCACCGCGTGCAGCGCTTCGGTGGCGTAGCCTTTGCCCCAATGCGGCACGCCCAGCCAGAAGCCGAGCTCCGGCGTCTGTTCCTGCATGACAAGTCCGCTGGCGCCGACGATCGGGCCATCGCGTAGAGTAATCAGGAACACCGCCTCGCCACCGGCTTTGTTGGCGCCGGTAATGAAACTCTCGGCATCCGACATCTTGTACGGATGCGGAATGCGCGCCGTGTTTTCGGCGATGCGGCGGTCGTTGGCGAGCGCTGCTACCGTTTTAGCGTCCCCGAGGCGCGGCGCGCGCAAAGCGAGCCGCTTGGTCTCGAGGACGGGGATACAGCCTTCGTGAAAGGTCTCTCTCGGTATGCGTTCCAGCAGTGTCATGGCACGGGCTCCAGGGTTTCAACGCGGTCGAAATGCGAAGAGGGGGAGCCGGTCACCCGTCTCCCCCCTCTCGAAGCCCTGGAAGGCCCCGCCGGTTCGACTGAATGACCGGCGGACCTCGATTTTTGGTCTACCGTTTTATTCCGCAGCCTCCGTCATCGGTACGATCGACACGTAGGTGCGGCCTTTAGCTTTAGTGGCAAACTGAACTTTTCCGTTTACGAGTGCGAACAGTGTGTGATCCACGCCGATTCCGACATTACGGCCGGGATGCCACGTGGTACCGCGCTGACGCGCCAGGATATTGCCGGCCACGACGATCTCGCCGCCCGACTTCTTCAAGCCAAGGCGCCGGCCCGCGCTGTCGCGGCCGTTGCGTGAAGATCCGCCTGCCTTTTTGTGTGCCATAACTGCTCTCTCGAATTCGACGGTTACTTACACTGATTCCGTGAAGGAATCATCTCACTTTTTCTTGCCTTTTGCGGCAGGCTTTTTAGCCGCCGGTTTCTTGGCTTTAGCCTTGGCCGGCTTGGCCTGGGCTTCGCCCTCCGCCTTTGGCTTGGGCTCGCGCTTGGGCCGCGGCTTTGCCTCTTTCGAGGGCTTGGCTCCGTCGGTCAGGATTTCGGTGATGCGGATCACCGAGAAATCATGGCGATAGCCGCGCTTGCGGCGCGAATTCTTGCGCCGGCGCTT
The DNA here is from genome assembly GCA_035648555.1 of Pseudolabrys sp. Classification (GTDB taxonomy): domain Bacteria; phylum Pseudomonadota; class Alphaproteobacteria; order Rhizobiales; family Xanthobacteraceae; genus Pseudolabrys. Next base: position 29,332 of record DASRLF010000046.1, on the reverse strand, counting down.
CTTGAACGCGATCACCTTGTCGCCACGCGTATGCTGGAGCACCTCGCCGGCAACGGTCGCGCCCGAGATGGTCGGGGTCCCGAGTTGCGGCGTGTCGCCGCCAAGCACCAGCACTTCGCCGAACTCGACGATCTGGCCCGGTTCGCCATCGACCCGGTCGATCCGGATAATGTCTTCGGCGGCCACCCGGTACTGTTTGCCGCCGGCTTTGATGACTGCGAACATCGTTCTTCCCTCGTGTTCGATCCCGGTGCTCGGAGGATTCCGGACCGGCTTCTTTCAGTCGGATTTAGTTGTGTTTTTAAGGGCTTAGGGGCCCTGAAAACGCACGCGGACCCAAAGGTCCGCGTGCGGCCATCTTATGGCGGGGAAAAGTGCGGCCTGTCAAGAAAAGCTGGCATTTACGGCGACCGGTTTGAGCCCGAATCCGCGGCCGGCGCCAAGTCGGTTAACGCCTCAGGATTCGGTTTTGGCTGGTGCCTCGGTGGCGGCCATGTGCCCGGTGACGCTCTCACTCTCGTTCTGCGCCAGCCGGTAGCCGACGCCCAGTTCGGTGACCAGAATCTTGGGCGAATCCGGCTGCGGCTCGATCTTCTGGCGCAGCTTGCGCACGAAGATGCGCAGATAGTGCGTGTCGTGCACGTGGATCGAACCCCAGACTTCCTTGAGCAGATGCTGGTGTGTGACCACGTTGCCGGCGTGCTGCGCCAGCACTTGCAGCAGCCGGTATTCCTTCGGCGTCAGCACGAGACGGGCGCCGTTGAGCGTTACGGCGCGGGCGGCAAGATCGATGACGAGCGGGCCGGCCTTGACGGTCGGCTCGCCGCTGGCCGCGCGCATCTGCCGGCGCAGCGCCACCCGCACGCGCGCCAGCAATTCGGCCATGCCGAACGGCTTGACCACGTAATCGTCGGCGCCGAGTTCGAGCAAGTGCACTTTCTGCGCCTCGGTGGAGCGCACCGACAGCACGATGATCGGCACGGTCGACCAGGAGCGGATGCGCTCGACCACTTCGGAGCCATCCATGTCGGGCAGGCCGAGGTCGACGATCACCAGGTCGATCGGCCGCAGCGTGGCGGAGCGGATCGCCTCGGCGCCATTGCTGGCCTCATGCACAACGAAACCGTTGAGCTCAAATCCGGTACGCAAGAAGCGGCGGATCTGAACCTCATCATCGACGACAAGCACGATCGGGGCTGGCTCATTCATCGGCGTCGCCTTCCATTTGCGTGACCACGGCTTGCGTTACCGGCAGCTCGATCGTGATCGAGGTGCCCAGACCGGGGCCCTCGCTGACGGCGTTTATCTTGCCGCCATTGGCGGCGATGAAGGCGGTGGCGATCCACAGTCCGAGGCCGGAACCGCTGGTGGTCGTGGCGTGGCGCTCGCCGCGCGCGAAACGATCCCAGATTTTGGTCTGCTCGGCTGCCGTCAGTCCGGCGCCTTCGTCGCTGACGCTCACGATCATGCGGCCGTCGCGCGCACGCGCGGCCACCAAAATTTGCGAGCCGGCGGCCGAGTATTTCACAGCATTGTCGAAAATCTGCACCAGCGCCTGCTGCACCAGCACCGAATCGACATGGATGAGCGGCAGGTCGTTCGGCAGATTGAGCACGACGTGCCGGTCGGACATGCGGTTGCGGCAGCGCTCGATCGTGGAATTGACGATGTCGGCAGGGTCCGCCCATTCGGCATGCGGCTTGATGCCGTCGCTGCTGATGCGGCTGGCGTCGAGCAGGTTCTGGATGTCGTTGTTGAGACGCTCGGCCTCGTCGCGCACGTCGTGCACCAGCGCCTTGAGCTTTTTCTCGTTTTGCAGCGCCGGCGCCGCGCTCAGCACCGTGGCGGCGCCGAGGATCGACGCGAGCGGCGTGCGCAACTCGTGGCTGACCGAGCCGATCAGGGCCTCGCGCAACTGTTCGGTCTGCGAACGCATGCGCGCCTCGCTGATGGCGTGGGCGACGCCCAACCGTTCCAGCGTCGCGGTGGCGTCGGACAGTACGGCGTCGACACGGATGCGCAATTCGTCCGAACTTTCCTGCGACGCACGGCCGAGATTGACCGCGATGACGCCGAACTCGGAACTCTTGGGCGACACCGCGCGGATCAGCCAGGTATCGCCGCTGTCGGCGGTTACGGTCACGGCGCTGTTGGCGGCATCGCGGCGGCCGGATGCAACGTCAGCGACATCGGCGCGAACCTGATCGGGCACCGCGACGCCGGCGCGCCGCCCGCCGCTGGTGGAGGCTTCGCGCGCGCTGGAAAACAGCACGATCTTGCGCTGCATGACGGTGGCAAGGTGATCTTCGATCGCGGCATGAATGTCGGAGACGTCGAACGCCACCGCCAGCCGGCGCGAGAAGGCGTAAAGGTCGCGCAGGTCGATCTCGCGCTGGCGCGACACTTCCAATTGGCGTTTGAGCCGGGTTGCCAGATGGCTCACCACCACCGCGACGAAAATGAACAGAGTCAGATTGATGACTTCATGCGGGTCCGCGATTCGGAAGGTGTAAAGCGGCGGAAAGAAAAAGAACGCCGATGCCAGCACCCCGCAGATCGCAGCAGTCAGTGCCGACACGATGCCCCAGCGCGTGGCGGCAAGCACCACCGGGAGCAGATAGACCACCGAGCCGTGGCCCAGCCCGGTTTCCACGATGAGGAAATAGACGCAGACGGTGACGACCGCGACCATGATCAGCGTCAGCAGAATGCCGCGCATTTCCTTGCGGATGCGGTCGAAATTCAGGGCGTCGAGCATAGTCGTGACGGTCTGTGGCCGTGATTAAGGGCTGCGCACAATATACGCCGCCAAAGCCTTGTCTGTCTTGGCCCGCTTGGTTAGATAGCAGCCGTCCAAATCGGGCTTTTTCAGGCTCTTTTTGGGCTCCGGAGAGGTGGCAGAGCGGTTGAATGCACCGCACTCGAAATGCGGCATACGGGCAACCGTATCGGGGGTTCGAATCCCTCCCTCTCCGCCAAAACACCCTTGTGCGCCGGCGGCGCATAAGGGTGTTTTGCGTTGAGAGGCGGGGGATATCGAATCTCCAGTTTTTCCCGCGAGCTGCGCCGCTACATCCCCAGATACGCCGCCTGAACCTGCTTGTTATTCGCCAGTTCGGCGCTGGTGCCGTGCATGATCACTTTGCCGCTTTCCAGCACATAGGCCCGCTGCACTAATGACAGCGCGCGGCTGACGTTCTGTTCGACCAGCAGGATCGCCGTGCCCATGGCGTGGATCTCCTGGATTTTTTGGAAGGTGATGTCGGTCACGACCGGCGCCAGCCCCAATGAAGGCTCGTCGAGCATTAGCAGACGCGGCTTGAGCATCAGGCCACGGCCGACCGCCAGCATTTGCTGTTCGCCGCCGCTCATGGTGCCGGCGAACTGCTTGCGGCGCTCAGCCAGCACGGGGAAAATATTGAACACGAGCTCGAGCGTGCGACTGCGCTCGGCCTTGGCCTTCGGCACGTAAGCGCCGATCTCGAGGTTTTCCTGCACGGTCATTTCGGGAAAGACCTGACGGCCTTCCGGCACATGGGCGATCCCCAATTCGGTGATCTTGTAGGGCGGCAGTGACGCGGTGTCGGTCCCCAAAAAACTGATCGTGCCGGAAGTCAGCCGCACCAGGCCTGAGATCGCGCGTAGCGTGGTGCTTTTGCCGGCGCCGTTGGCGCCCAGCAAGCCGACGGCTTCGCCTTCGCCGACCTCGATGCTGATGCCGGCGACCGCCGGGACGGAGCCGTAACTGGCGCTCACTGCGGAAAGCGACAACATTCAAGTCGCTCCCGGCGTCGCGACGTGCACATAACCGGTGCCCAGATAAGCGCGGATCACATCCGGGTTCGCAACGATTTCGTTCGGGCTGCCCTCGGCGATCTTCTGCCCGTGGTCGAGCACAATAATATGACGCGCAACCGCCATGATGGCGCGCATCACGTGCTCGACGATGACGATGGTCAATCCGCGCTTCGACAGTTTCCCGACCAGTGCGACGGCTTGATCGATCTCCGCCGGGTTCAACCCGGCCATGACCTCATCGAGCAGCAATATCCTCGGATCGGTCGCCAGCGCGCGCGCCATTTCGAGCCGGCGCTGGTCGATAGTGGTCAAGTCGCGCGCCGGAGTGTGTTCCTTGGCCGTGAGCCCGACGAACTCGATCGCCTCGCGGGCCCGCGTTCGCGCGCCGTCGGGTTTTTTGTCGCGCAAGAACGCGCCGGTCATCACGTTGGCCAGAACCGTCATTGCGCCAAAGGGCTTGGCCACCTGAAACGTGCGCGCCAGGCCGTGCGCGCAAATGTCATGCGGCCGCAAGCCGACGATCTCGCGGCCGAAGGCCGACACCGAACCGGTATCGGGCCGGTAAAAGCCGGTGACAAGATTGAAACTCGTCGTCTTGCCGGCCCCGTTCGGTCCGATCAACGCGACGGTCTCGCTTTCCTTGACGGAAAAGCTCAGGTCCTGAACCGCGCGCAAGCCGCCGAACCGCTTGCTGAGATTTCGGATGACAAGCGCCTCAGCCATCGAGCGCCGCCTGTTTTGCCAGCGGGGCGCGAACGATCCGCTGGTAGATTTCGGTCAGGACGCCAAGCAGTCCGGTTGGCCGCCACAAGATCACGCCGATCAGGATCAGGCTGTAAACGGTGAGCTGAATGCCACCGACACCGCTGCCAAGCCAGCTTTGCAGTAAAGCCGAGGTCGCTTCCAGCAAGACCGTGCCGAGCACCGGGCCCCACAACGTGCCGACCCCGCCGACGATCGACACCAGCGCCGCCTCCACCGAAATATTGAAGCTGAACGCGGTATTCGGATCGATGAAGTAGATGTATTGCGTGTAAAACGTACCGGCTAAAGCGGTGAGAAACGCGCTGATCAGATAAATGTCGCGCTTGACCTTCGGCGCGTTGACGCCGATCGCTTCGGCGGCATCTTCATCCTCGCCGATGGCGACCAGATAATATCCCATCCACGATCGTTCGATCCGGTAGGTGATCGCAAGCCCGATCGTCAGCAGACCGAGCGCGATGTAGTAGTACGGCGCCTTGGTTTCGAACTGCATCATCAGCGGCGCGCTTCCGAGATTCGGAATGGTGGTGCCCTCGGCGCCCCAAGCGAAATCGCGAAATTTGAGAAACAGCAGCATTAAGACTTGTGCCGTGGCGATGGTGGCGATCGCGAAATACGGCCCGCGCAACCGGAAGCACAAGGCGCCGATCGGCAGGCTTGCCAGCATCGCCACTACGCCGCCGGCCAGCATTCCGATCCAGGGCGAGATGCCGAAATCGATTTGCAGAATGGTCGAGGTATAGGCCCCGAGCCCAAAATAGGCGGCGTGTCCGAGTGAAAGCTGCTTGGCGTAGCCGCCCATCAGGTTCCATGCGACGCCGATAAACGCGAACAGCAGCACGCGGATAAATATGTCGATCGCGAACCGGCTCGTCACCACCAAAGGCAGCACAAGAAGAATTGCCGCCAGCAAAGCCAGCCAAAGCATCCCCGGCGTGCGTAGGCTTCGCATTATCGGGCGGCCCCGCCGGCCAGGCCGCTCGGCCGAAAGGCGAGCGTCGCCAGCAGCATCACGAACACCACGATCAGCCCAGAGTCGGCGCCGACGAATTGGATGCCGAGCGATTCGGCGACGCCCATCATCAGACTGGCAATGAGCGCGCCTTTGATATTGCCCAGCGTGCCGAGCACGACGGCGACGAAAGCCATCAGGACGAACACTTGGCCTGCCGTGGGCGAGGCCGGGTAGAACGGCATCAGCAGCGAACCGGCGGCGCCGGCGAGCGCCAATGATACGCCGGTCGCAACGCAGAACACGCGATTGGGATTGATGCCCATCAGCATCGCCACCTCGGGCTTCTGCGCGGCGGCGCGCATCGCTTTGCCCATGTCGGTGCTGTGAAGGAAGACCCAGAGAATGCCGCTCAGCACCATCGCCAGGACGAAGGCGATGAGCTTTGCCGTCGGAATATAGAGCGGGCCAAGATGAAGCGCTTCGTCGGAATACCACGTGTGCACCGTGCGGTAATTGGCGGTGAACAGCAGCAAGGCGATGTTCATCAACAGCAAAGACAGCGCAAAGGTGAGAAAGATTTGCGGCATGTCGCCGAGCCCGAGCACGCGACGGATCAGGAAGTGCTGCAACAACACGCCGATCAAAAATAAAACCGGCATCGAGATCGCCAGCGACAGCAATGGATCGATGCCGTAGTAAGTGGCCAGGAAGAAGCTGACATACATACCGATCATCACGAACTCGCCTTGGGCGAAGTTCACGATTTTCACGACGCCGAATATCAGCGTCACGCCGATGCTCACCAGCGCATAAATTCCGCCGATCAGCAGGCCGTTGATGACGGCCTGGGCCACTGTTTCAAGCATTGCGTTGTACGGCGCTCAGGTCTTCATCAAGGCCGCGCGTGCGTCGTCCTTAGGGAAGATGCTCGCCAGATCCGCTTTCTGCCATTGTACCCCGACCGGATGACCGTAGATGTTCTTGCCGTCCGGACCGAATTTCACTTTGCCGCCGGGCGCCATCGCGGCGTAACCCGACGAGACGTCGAGCGCGGCGAGCGCGTCGCGCACCTTTTGCGGATCGGTCGACTGGGCGCGTTCGAGCGCGTCGGCCAGCATGAAGGTCTGCGCCACCAGGCCGCCGCCGTATTCGAACAAAAACTCGCCATAACGCTTCTTGTATTCGGCATTCACCTTTTGCGCGTTTGCGTCCGAGTCGTGGTTCCAGTGCGCCACGCCTTGCAAGCCTTCGGCAAGCGTCCCGACATTCTTGTAGAAGTCCGGAACCACGAAGCCGCCCGAGCCGCCATTGATCGCAACTTTGAGGCCGACTTGCTTGACCGTGCGCACGATCAGAATGAGATCGTTCAAGTAAGACACCGAGAATAGCGCGTCGGCGCCAGAGGACTTGACCTTGTTGATCAGCGGTCCGGCATCGGCGAAGCCGGCCGAATACGGCTCGAACAACACGATTTCCACGCCCTCGCCGGGCGCCAACTCGCGCAGGCCGTTCGACGTCGAGGTGCCGAACGCGGTGTTCTCGAACACCACCGCGACTTTCGGCTTGTCGTTGACGAGTTTGGACATTTGCAACTGCGCCTTGGCGAACTGCGACGCGCGCGCGAACGGCGTAAAGGTATAGCTACGGTTCTTGTTGAGCATGTCGGAGCTTGACCCGGTGATCAGCGCCATTTTGGCGCGCTCCGCCACTTCGCTCGCGATCAGCGTCAATGCGCTGGCGTAGCAGCCATGGATCGCGGACAGTTTGTTGCCGCTGATCAGACGATCGGTCTCGGTGCGCGTGACGGTGGTGTCGCTTTGCACGTCGGAAAGAATCAAATTGAGCTTGGCGCCGCCGAGCGACTTGATGCCGCCAGCTTCGTTCACCATCTCGACCGCGAGCTTGGCCGCATTGACGCAGGCCTGGCCGATTTGCGCGAAACTTCCAGTGACCGGATATAGCCCGCCGATATTGACGGGGTCTGCCGCCCAGCCCCTGAGCGGGACCGCGGCGAATACGCCGGTAGCGAGCGCGCCGCCGGCCGCCTTAAGGAAGTCCCTGCGGCCGCGCCGCTTGCGAGACAAAGACGTTTCGTGATTCTTCGCCATGGTATTCCTCCCCGACTGCGCCGGTTAAAGCGTGGCGCTTATCGCTCATTGTACAGGGGTGAGACGCCCCAGCAACGGGGTGAAGCGGGGAATCGGGAGGTGGTGCAGCTTTGCCGTTCAGCCTTCCAAGCCCAAACCCTTAATGACCGCATCGAGGCGGCGGAGTTTGTCGGGGTCGCTGCTAAGCGCCTTGCGCGCATCGGCGGCGGCGTCATGCGCCTTGTTGCGCTCGCCCAGCACCATGTAGGCGCGCAACAGCCGCTCCCATCCTTCGGCATCGTTGCCGTCCGCTTTGAGCTTGTCGGCGAGCCGCGCCACCATGCCGCGGATCATCTGATCGCGGTCTTGCGCATTCATCTGCCTCGCCGCGTCGACATCGGCCGGGCTTGGACCGGGCGCATTTTGCGCGGATGGCGCGTTGGCTGCCGTACCGGGCGCATTATGCTCAATGGCCTGGCGGACGGCCTCGATCCAAGGCGCGCCCGGCGGCGCGCTGGCCAGCAGGTCGCGCCAGATTTTGTCAGCGTCGGCGCGCCGGCCGTCCTGATCGGCCGCCATGCCCATGTAAAAGCGTGCCATGACGTTTTGCGCGTCGAGCGCCAGCGCGCGTTCGAACGCGGCTTTGGCTTCGGCGGTGATGACGCCATTGGCAGCAGCGACCTGCGCCTCGCCGAACTCGGCCTCGCGCGCACTGCTTGGGCCGTTCAACCGGATCGCGTTGCGCCAGGCGCGCACCGCGTCGTCGAAACGGCCGAGCCGCATGTAAACCGGCGCAATCACTTCCCAGCCGCGGCCGTCATCGGGCGTTTGCTCGAGATGCCGTTCAACGCGCGCGATCTGACTTGCGATGGAGTTCGCCTCGTCGGGAACCTGCAGACGCGCCGCCAGCGGCTGGCCCGGCAATTGCGGCGAGCCGAGTACGAGATAAAGCAGCACGGCACCTATCGGCAGCAGAATGAACGCGGCGACGGCGGTGGTGCGCCGGCGCCGGCGCGCGGCGGCTTGCGGCGCGGGCACCTCGGTGGCGGCGGCGTCGGCGGCGGCAATCAGCCGGCGCGAGACCTCGACGCGGGCGGCCTCGGCCTCGGTTTCGCCGATCAAACCGGCGGCGCGGTCACGGCTGACTTCGTCCAGTTGGTCGCGATAGACCGCGATATCGCTGCCATGGCGCAGCGGCGCGCGGCGGCTGAGCGGCCACAGCACGGCGAAAATCGCCGCCGCCGTCATCAATGAAAAGACCAGCCAGAGTGTCATGCCGGTATTCTACCCTTAATCGAGGGCAAAATGGGCCGGCTTTGAAATGAAGTCAGGCGGCGCGGACTTGCGGCCGCAGCTTTTGCAGCAGCGCCGGGATTTCCTTGACCGGCCGCGGCTGGCTGTACAGGAAGCCTTGCACCTGGGTGCAGCCCTCGACGCGCAAGATGTCGAGCTGTTCCTTGGTCTCGACGCCTTCGGCGGTCGTGATCATGCCCAGGCTGTGGCCGAGCCGCGTGACGGCGCGGATGATGGCGACGCAGTCATTCTCCTTGCCGAGTTCGCGGATGAAGGAGCGGTCGATCTTGATCTTGTCGAACGGGAAGCTGCGCAGATAGCTGAGCGAGGAATAGCCGGTTCCGAAATCGTCCATCGAGATGCGCACGCCGAGCGCGCGAATCTGGTGCAGCACATCGAGCACGGCTTTGTCGTCCTGTAACAGCACAGTCTCGGTGATTTCCAGTTCGAGGCGCGAGGCCGGCAGCCCGGACGCGCCCAGGGCGCCGACCACGGACAGCGCCAGCGACGGATTCCTGAATTGCACGGCCGACAGATTGACCGCGACCGTGAGCTTGCCCGGCCAGGTCATGGCGTCGCGGCAGGCTTGTTTGAGCACCCAGTCGCCGATCGGCACGATCAAGCCGATTTCCTCCGCCACCGGGATGAAATCATCCGGGCCGATGAGGCCGCGTTCGGGATGGTTCCAGCGCACCAGCGCTTCGAAACCGCAGACCTTGTCGCTCTTAAGATCGATCATCGGCTGATAATAGAGCTCGAACTCGCCGGCCAGCAGCGCCTTGCGCAGATCGAGCTCGAGGCTGCGGCGCGCCTGCATTTGCGCGTCCATTTCCGGCTGGAAGAAGTGATAGGTACCCCGCCCCTCGCTCTTGGCGCGGTACAGCGCCATGTCGGCGTTGCGCAGCAGCTGGTCGGGCTCGTTGCCGTCGGTCGGCGCGATCGCGATGCCCACGCTGGTGCCGATCATGACCTGATGGCCGTGGACGTCGAAAGCCTGCGAGATCGAATCGATGATACGGGCGGCGAGTTCGGTGGCGTCGGTCGGCCGCCCGCCGATCTGGATGATGGCGAACTCGTCTCCGCCGAGGCGCGCGACCGTATCGGCGCCGCGCACCGCCAATTGCAGCCGCTTGGTAACGGCGCACAGCAGCGCGTCGCCGACCGGATGGCCGAGCGTGTCGTTGACGTTCTTGAAGCGGTCGAGATCGATGAACAGGACGGCCAGCTTTTCACCACGCCCCAGTGACTGCTCCATCTGCTCGCGGAACAGCAGCCGGTTCGGCAGATTGGTGAGCGCGTCATGGCGCGCCATGTGCATGATCTGCGTTTCGGCCTGGCGGCGTTCGGTGACGTCCTCGTAGGTCGCAACCCAGCCGCCGTCGGAGGTGGTGTTGTAGGCGCAGGCCACCACGCGGCCGTCGCTGAGTTCGTAGAAATGCGTGCCGTTGGCGGAGCGTCGCATGAAGTCGGTGAGCTCCGCCAGCAATTCGTCAACGGTCTTGCCGGCGTGATTTTGCCGCGCCACGCTCAGTTCGAGGATTTCGCGGAACGAGATGCCGGGCTGAATCTTGTCGCGCTCCAGCCCGAAGATTTCAAAGAAGCGCCGGTTGACGACCTCGAGTCGGTTCTGCGCGTCGAACAGACACAGGCCCTGCGACATGTTGTCGAGCGCGGCATCGAGCCGCCAATTGGTCTGACGCAGGTTGGCTTCCTGTTTTTTCGAAAGGCTGATGTCGCTGCACACCACGATGAAGCCGCGGTCGCGCGTCGCGCTATGGCTGATGCGCAGCCAGCGGCCGTCCGCCAGCAGGACTTCACCGGTCGCCTGCAAGCCGCTGTCGCGCCGCTGCAGCACGCGGTCGGCGTTCACCGAGTCACCGAATGCCGGCTGCAATTCGGCGAGCGGCGTGCCCGGCTTCAAGAGGTTCGGCGACACGCCGAGGAAGTCGGCAGCCTGCGCGTTGGCGAGCGCGATGCAATTGTCGGCGTCGACGACCACGACGCCTTCCTGCGAGCTTTCGAGCGCGTCGGCGAGGCGCGATTGCGCGGTGCGGCGTTGCGTGACCTCGCGTTCCATCATGGTCTTGATGTTGTCGCGCATCAGTCCCATGGAGGCGAGCAAGACGCCGAGCTCGTCGGCGCCGCCCTTCGGGATGACGACATCGAGCTTGCCGTTGGCGATGCGTTCGGCGACGCTGGAGGCCATCGCGACCGGCCGCACGATGCGGCGCGCCAGCGCCCAGGCCACTAAGCCTGAAAGCACGAGCGCCAGCACGGTGCCGGCGATATTGAGGTTGAGATCGCGCGCGACCGTGGCGCGCGCGGTCTGGCGATAGATGAAGCCGTCGCCTGCGGTGTAGTTGACCAGCAGGTCGATCTGCTCGTCGACCTTGGCGGCGTAGTGATCGAGCGTTTCCCAGTCGGTATCGAGCTTGGTGCGGTCGAGCAAGCGCTCGCGCATGTTGGCCCAGGCCTCGACCGCGCTCTCGACATTGGCGGAAGCCTGCCTGGCGCGCACCGACTGCGAGCGGCGCACCGCGATTTGCAGATCGTCGAACAGCGTCTTGGTGAGCTTGTCGATTTCGTTTTCAAGCCGGTCGCGCATCGCCGGATCGCTGGCGATCCACAGCCGCGCAAACGCCGCCCGCATGGCGGCGAAATCGGCCGCCGCCGCGCGCGCATAATTGATCGACATCAGCGATTCATCGAACGTCTTGTCGACCAAGATGCCGGCGTCTTTGATGCCGAAGGTGGCGTAGCCGCCGAGCGCAGCCGTGATCATGCTCATGACCAGGAAGGCGACCAGGATGCGACCGCGAATGGTCATGCCGAACGATGCGGCGCGCGATAGGGCGCGCTGCCACGGCGACATTGGCTCGGCAAAATATGACGTAAATCGGCTACGCGACATTGATACGCCTGGCTTTTGACCCTGCAGGCGTAACCCGGCGCCAGTTAAAACCGGCTGTTGTGGCAACCCAATCCTGTGCTGTTCGTTAACGCCACCTTAACCGCACATCTTCACGCTGGCTTTGGGCCGGCCGGGCAACCGCCGCGCGAATGCGGAGGTGGCTTTAAGTCGATCAAGCCGAAGGACCGCGCATGCTAAATCACATTTTAAAAATGCGAATTCCGGCAGCCGTTCTCGTGGTTTGCGCGTTGCTGATCGGATTCTGGACTTTGGCCGGTGTGGCCGCCGGGCAATACATGGTGTCGCAGAAAGGCCGCGAGTTCAGCCCGAGCGATCTCATTATCAAACGCGGCGAAACCGTTACGATCGTTAACGATGACGCGGACCTGCGGCATCACGCCTACGTCGACTCGGAAAAATTCAGCTTCGACTCCGGCGACCAGGAGCCGGGCAGCAAGACCCCCATAACATTTCCGATCGACGGCAGTTTCGACGTGCTGTGCGCCATTCATCCGAAGATGAAGCTGGTCGTTCACGTCAAGTAACTTGTTGGCGGTCTTGCTTCAGGTCAGCGACGTGCCGAACAGCAGCATGTGCGCCCCGTAATACAGCGCCAGAAACACGCCGAGCGCGGACGCATAGGCGACCGGCGCCAGATACGGATAGCGCACCAGCACCGGCTTGCCGCCATTATCGGCGACGATCGCTAGCAACACGACGACGATCAGCGTGTGCCCGATCAAATCAACCTTGCCGAATTCGAACACGGCGCTGATGAACATCGCCGACAGCATGGTGGCGGCCACGCGCCGCACCAGTGGCGTCCACATCAGTGCGAAGGCCAGGGCGAATTCGACGGCGCCCGCCGCGCGCATGAAGAATTCCGGATCGAAGCCCATCGACATGGTGGGATGGGTGGCGAACAACGGAAACGACCATTCCGGATAAGCCCATTTCTCGATCGAGGCCCACATCAAGGTGACGCCGGCGGTCCAGCGCACGATATCGAGCGGCCGGATGCCGTAAAAGTTGCGCTGCAATCCGGTCAGCGCCAGATAGGCGGCCACACCCAGGAATACTGGATAATCCGCGAGGTGGAACGAGCCGTATTCCCAGTCGGCGATGGCGAATAGCGCGGCGATGCCGAGCGCCGACAGCGGCATGGTCCGGCGCGACAACATGCCGGCCGCGATGCCGAGCTGGATAGCGGCCACCAGGGTTGAATTGGTTTTCAGTTCGGGGGTCAGGAGAATGCCGCCGACGCCCCAGACCGCGATGAAGAAGAACGCGGTCCCGGCGCGGAACATCATCTCCGTGTTATCGCGCACGTAGGCCGTCACGCGGTCGATGGCGCGGATCATGGCCATGCCCACGGGGGTGCCCTCGACCAGGCAGCCGGCCATCAGGCTCAGCAACGAGAGCCCGACCAGGAGCTCGAAGTCGGGGCAAAGCACGTTTTCCAGGCCGCGCGGCTGGCCGGCGACGTCGAATGCGCAGAACCATTTAACGTGAGCGCTCGCGACACCCGCGAATGCGACGTTAACCATCAATGCGAGCGGTACGCTACCCGCGCGCGGCAGCCAACTGGGCAGCCGGACCATACAAAACCCTCCGAAAAGCCTATTAAGGCACCAGTTCCGCCGCCCCGCGCAGCTCGCTGGTATCTTTAATGTTTTACCACAAATTTTAGGATTTTGGTGACCGTGTGAAGGCGAAATTAATTCTTGGTTAACCTCTGAAACAGAACACGGCTCGGGCCTTTTCAGAAACAGCCGGCCGGTAAGCTTTTTGGCCTATCAGGGGCGCACGAATCGAATTCTGCGGGAGATCTCTATGGTCGGCGCATTGAGCTTTCTAAGCGTCACAGCTGGCGCCGCGGTCGCCTACCTGGCCGATCGCTTCCCCGCGAAATCCGAAGTGCTAGAAACGGGCGCCGGTGTCTTGCTGATCGGCGGATTGGCGCTGCTCGGCTCGGCGCTGCCGGTCATTCTCTAAACTGAAATCAAAATATAATTTGAATTGCGCAGCGTGTATGCGCCGCCTTGTTCAGCGCGGCAGCGCCGAAACCGAAACGGATTCGGCCGCGCCATCGAGTGTGTGCAGGAAAGCGATCAAGTCGGCTTTCTCTCGCTGACTGAGGTCGAGCGGATAGATCTGCTCAGCTCTGCTCGACCGTGCGATGCCGCCGCGATTGTATAGATCGATCACCGCGTCGAGCGTCGCAATCGAGCCGTCGTGCATATAGGGCGCGCGGCGCGCGACGTCGCGCAAGGTGGGTGTCTTGAAGGCATGCCGCAGCTTGATCGAGGTTGGAAACAAGCGGCCGCGTCCGACATCGTCATTCTTGGCGGTACCGATGTCGTGAAACGACGAGTCGGTAAATGCCCAGCCGCTGTGGCAGGAAGCGCAATGCGCCTTGCCGTTGAAAAGGTCGAATCCGCGCTTGGCAGAGGCATCAATTGCGCTCTCATCGCCCTTGATCCAGCGGTCGAATGGCGCCTCGCCTGATACGATCGAGCGTTCGTAAGTCGCCAGCGCCAATTCGATCTTGCGCTTGGTGATCGCGCCTTCGCCGAACGCGGCGTCGAAGGCGCTGCGGTAGCCCTGGATTGCCGAGAGCCGTTCGACCAGCACCTTTTCCGGTAGGTTCATATTGTCGGCGGCGGTGATCGGCCCGAAGGCGACCGCTTCGAGATCGCGGAAATGTCCGTCCCAGCCGAGCTTGGGCACCCACGCCACGTTGAGCAAAGTCGGCGAGCGCAACGGCAGGCGACCCTGTTTTTCTCCGACCGCGCGCGCCTGGCCGTCGCCCCAGGAGAGCGCGGGGTTGTGGCAGCTTGCGCAGGAACGGACCTGCGATCCCGACAGGATGGGATCGAAGAACAGGATGCGGCCAAGTTTGGATTTGGCCTCCGAATAAGGGTCGCTTTGCGGGAACGGAATTTCCGCTGGGCGCCGATAAGTCTCGAACAAAGCAGCGCGCCCGGGCTCGGCGTTGTCGGAAGCGGCGACGGCCACTCCGAGCAACACAATAATGGCGCCGACTGCGCTGCTGGCCTTCCAATTCATCATGGCCTCCGGCCCTTTTGGGGGCACCTTCGACCATTGCCGTTGATGCTTGGTTAATGAACAATTGACACGCTATGCGTGTAAAACTCGCGCCAATACGCGCAAAACTAATCTCTCTCGATGTTAAGCGCGCACAAGCGCGGCCGCGATGAGATGCGGCATGGCTTGCGCGACGGTAGTCCGCTCCGGGCTGATGCCGTAGCCGGCGAGCAGCGCTTGCAGGTTTGCCGGCACCGTCTCGCGCGGGTTGCCGCGCGGCCGCGCTTCAAGCCGCGCGCTCGCCCATTGCTCGAGCATTATCTGCTCGATGCGCTCGGATTCCAGTTCGACGGCTTTCACCTGTGTCCGCAAATCCGCCGCTGCCTTGGCGGCATCCGCGCCTGGTGTGTCGATTGTCTTGAGACGGCGGCGCACGGCGCGCAACGAACTCACAATATCTTTGTGCCATGGCCCCACCAACGCGCGGGCCGAGGCGATGTCATCCGGCGTCAAGGCGACGCCGTGCACCGCGCCGGCAAACGCGCACAGCAGAACCAGGTTCGCGTCGAGGCCGAATTGATCCTGGAGCGTGAGACATTCGTCCTGGACCGCGCCCGCGCCATAGACCGCGACGGAAAAATTCCAGAACGGCGAGGCCATCAGGCCGTGCCCGAAGGCCAGCGCTTCACCAGACCGATGTCGATGTCGAACAGATCGAGACAACGGCCGATGGTCTGGTTGACGATGTCGTCGATGGTTTTCGGCCGGTGATAGAACGCCGGCACCGGCGGCATGATGATGGCGCCGTTTTCGGTGGCGGCCAGCATGCTGCGCAAATGGCCGGTGTGCAGAGGCGTTTCGCGCACCACTAACACCAGCCGCCGCCGCTCTTTCAATATGACATCGGCGGCGCGGGCGAGCAGGTTGTCGGTGGTGCCGTAGGCGATGTCGGAGACAGTGCGGATCGAGCACGGGATGATCACCATGCCGCGGGTCTTAAACGAGCCGCTGGATATCGCTGCGCCGACGTCGCTGTTGGAATAGGTGGTGCCGGCGAAAGCGCGCACCTCGTCGACCGACAAATCCATCTCCTCCTTAAGCGTGATGGCGGCCGATTTCGAGATCACGAGATGGGTGGCGATGTTATTTTTCTTCAGTGCCTGCAACAGCCGCACGCCATAGATCGCGCCGGACGCGCCGCTAACTCCTACGATCAGTGGCAGTGACATGAGTTCAGGCCTCGGCCGCCAGCGAAAGAAACAAGACTACAGTTGGCCGGACTGTGCGGCAATGCAATACTGCCGGGCTCTTCACGCATCGGGACGTCTATGCCAAGCAACGAACAATCGCTCCGGTTTCAGGTCGCTGCCGCGACCCTGCTGCTCAACGATCTCGGCATTCTGGGCTACAGCGGGCACATCGGGGCGCGGCTGCCCGGCCGCAATGCGCTGCTCATTCAATCGTTCGACCAAAGCCGCTCGACGGTTAAGACCGGCGATCTGCTGATCTGCGATTTCGACGGCGCGGTGATCGAAGGCGCGGCGGGCATAAAGCCACCATCGGAAGTCTATCTGCATTGCGAGATCTTTCGCGCGCGGAAAGACGTCAATGCGATCGCGCATTTTCATCACGATCTGACCACGGCCTTCACGTTGGCGAAGGGCATCAAACTGGCGCCGGTCAAAAATCACGCGGTGCGCTGGGCGAACGGCATTCCGGTGCACGCCGATCCTTCTCACGTGAGCGACGCCAAGAAGGGCCGCGCGCTGGCGCGCACACTCGGCAAGCATCACGGCTTGCTGATCCGCGCCCATGGACAGGTTATCGTTGGGGAGACGGTGCCGGCGGCGTTGATCGACAGCATTCATTTCGTCGAGAACGCGCAGGCGATGCACACGGCCGCCGTGCTGGGGCGGGTGGTGCCGCTCACGGCCAAGGAGATCAAAAGCTTCGCCGACGACTTCAATCGCGAGCGGCACATCGACAAGCTGTGGGACTATTACGTCGGGCGCGGACGCGCCGGCGGGATCATATCGCCAGACTGGAAACTTTAGGCTTTGGCGTTCTGAATGGCCTGCCAGATGCGATAGGGTGTCGCGGGCATTTCCAGATTGAGAATGCCGTAAGGCTTTAGCGCGTCGACAAGAGCACTGACGATCGCGGCCGGCGCCGCCGTGGTGCCGCCTTCGCCGCCGGCCTTGATGCCGAGCGGATTGGTCGGCGACAACACTTCGACGATCTCGGTCGTGAATGACGGCAGCAGACGCGCGCGCGGCATGCCGTAATCCATCAGCGAGCCCGTGAGCGGTTGCCCGGAGCTGGCCTCGACCACGCACTGCTCCCACAGCGCCTGGCCGATGCCTTGCGCGATGGCACCGTGGGTCTGGCCGTCGACGATCAGCGGGTTGATGCAGCGGCCAACGTCATCGACGCTGGCGTAACGGGTTAGGGCGAGATTGCCGGTATCGGGATCGATTTCGATTTCGCATATTGCACAGCCATTAGGAAAAACCGGGTCGTGCATTTCATTATCGGTGACGATAGCAAGGCCTTTGGCGAGATCGTCGGGCAGCTTGAGCCGCGTCATTTCCTGCGCCAGCTCGAGAAAATCGAAACTGCGGTTGGTCTCGCGCGCGACGAAACGGCCGTCATTGAAGTCGATGCGGTCGGGCGATGTGCCGAGAATATGGGCGGCGATACGCCTGCCGTTGGCGATCAGCGTGGTCGCGGCCATCGAGAACACCGTCGCGGCGTGACGCATGGAGCGGCCCGAATGCGTGCCGCCGCCGACGCGCACCACATCGGTATCGCCCATGATGATGGACACGCTCTCGACCGGCACCTGCAGCAGATCCGACACCACTTGCGCGAAGCTGGTCTCGTGGCCTTGCCCGGCCGGTTGGGTGCCGATGATGACGTCGACGCCATCGGGCTTGATGGTGATGCGGGCCTGCTCCTTGGGCGCGCCGATCGAGGACTCGACGTAGTTGGCGAGCCCCAACCCCAGCAACCGCCCGCGCTTTTTGGCCTCGCGCCGTCGCGCGTTGAAGCCGTCCCAGTCGGCGATGCGCATGGCGAGATCCATGTTCTCTTCGTAGCGGCCGCTGTCATAGGTCATGCCGACGGCGTTGCGGTAGGGCATGGCTTTCGGCCGCACCAGATTGCGGCGGCGCAGGCTGACGCGGTCGATGTCGAGTTTCGCCGCGGCGATGTCGATCAATCGCTCAATAGCGAAGGTCACTTCGGGGCGGCCCGAACTGCGATAGGCCTGCGTCGGAATGGTATTGGTGAATACCGAGACCGCGCGCAGCGAGGCGACCGGAATGGCGTAATTACCGGTGATGAGCCCGGCGCCCTTGCTGAGCGGTGAGAGCGACACGCAGCGCGCGCCGGCATTACTGATATTGGTCGCGCGCAGCGCCAGCAAGCGGCCTTTGGCGTCGAGCGCCAGCTCGAGTTTCGTCACCAGATCGCGGCCCTGGTAGTCGCTGATGAAGCATTCCGAGCGCGACGCGGTGAATTTGACCGCGCGGCCGAGTTTACGCGAGGCCCACAGCACCAGTCCGTATTCCGGATAGACGCGGTTGCGGGTGCCGAAATTGCCGCCGACGTCGAACGACAGAACGCGCAAAGTTTCGGGCTCGATGCCGAGCACGCTGGCGAGTTCGCGCTTTTGGCGCACCGCGCCGCCGCTGCCGGCGTGCAGCGTGTAGCGGCCGCTCGCGACATCGTAGTTGGCGACGCAGGCGCGCGGCTCGAGCGGCACGCCGGTGACACGGCCGATATTGAAATCCATCGCCACCGTGTTGGCGGCCTGCGCGAAAGCGCGCGCGGTGCCGTCATGATCGCCAAACCGCGTATCGACAAGAATATTGCCGGGCACTTCGTCCCACACCGTCGCGGCGCCGGCCTGCATGGCGTCCTCGGAATGCAGCACGAACGGCAGTTCGTCGTAGATCACCGGCAGCGCCTCGGCGGCGTCGAGTGCCTGCGCGCGGGTTTCCGTGACCACCATCGCCACTGCTTCGCCGACATGGCGTACCTTGTCGGGCGGCAACAGCAGATGCGGGCCGATGAACACCTCGCCGCCGCCTGGCGCGGCGAGTTTCATGTCGTCGCGCGTCTTGGGTAGCGGATCGTGCTGAATAGGTCCAAGGCCGTCGGCTGCGCAATCGGCGCCGGTGAAAATGCCAAGCACACCCGGCATCGCCAGCACGTGGCTCTTGTCGATCGAAACGATGCGCGCGTGCGGATGCGGTGAGCGCACCATCGCCGCATAGGCCTGGCCGGGAAAAGTAAAGTCGTCGGTGAAGCGGCCTTGGCCTGCGATCAGCCGCGCGTCTTCATGGCGCGGCCTGGGCTGGCCGATGAAACGATAGCCGGTCTCCAGTTTATTCATCGGCAGGGTGAGGCCATATTAAATTATTCTTTGAAGACTTTGGCGACGCGATCGACGATGTCCTTCGGCGTTTTGACGATCGCATCGCTGTCTTCTTGCACTTTCGCGCCCGGCGCC
Source organism: Pseudolabrys sp. (assembly GCA_035648555.1). Lineage (GTDB taxonomy): Bacteria > Pseudomonadota > Alphaproteobacteria > Rhizobiales > Xanthobacteraceae > Pseudolabrys. The sequence goes on along the minus strand of DASRLF010000046.1, from coordinate 9,959 downwards.
GGATCGACATAGATATTGCGCTTCTCGGCGTCGGCGACGAAGTCCGGATCTTTCACCATCGCATCGAACGCGGCGCGTAACGCAGCCAGCTTGTCGGCGGGCATATCCGGCGGCGCGATCAGCGCGCGTCCGATGGCCGAGCCGCTGGAAATGAAAATCAGCGCCTTCTTGGCGAAATCGTTGTTGGTCACCTCCTGCATCAGCGGCACGTTGGGCAGCTCGGCGCTGCGCCGCAAGCCGCCTTGCAGGATCGGGACGAAGGTGCCGTCGGCGATCTGGTCCTTGTTTTCGGTGCGCCAGGAATTCCACGCCTTCGACACCATGTCGACCTCACCGCGCAACAGCGCCAGAGTATAGGCCGACGAGCCGTCATAACCGCAGATCATGTTGAGCTTGGCACCGCCGAAGGCCATCAGCGTCGCCGGATATTCAAAGCTCTGCGAGGTGCGGCCGCTGCAGCCGACATTGGTCTTGTTCGCGAACATGTCCTGCACGGTTTTTATCGTGCCGCCCTTGCGGATCATGAAGGTCGAATTCACCGGCGCCAGCGAGCCGATGTAACGCATCTTGCCGACGTCCCACTTGCCCTGCACCGGGTCCATCAGCTGCACGTAGGCGATGGTCTCGGGAAACAGCGCGATGATCGAGCCATCATGCGGCGCGCGATTGTAGAAATGCGCGGTCGCCTTGGAGCCGCCGCCGCCCGGCATTTGCTGCACGATGACGTTGGGATGACCCGGAATGAATTTGCCGATATGGGCGGCAGCGAGTTGCGCATAGAGATCGTAGGAGCCGCCGGGCGGGTGGCCGATCAGGATGGTGAGCTCGCGGTCTTTGTAGAAATCGGCGACCGGATCGGCCGCGGCCAACGAAGCGAACGAAAGTGTAAAGGCGGCCGTCAGGGCGGCAGCGATCGAGATATTGCGCACCGGCATTGAGAATCCTCCCGCTTTATTGAACCCGCCGCTTCACGCGGCTGTCAGGTCTTCTTCTTCGTGCCCTCGATCTCGCGCGCCGGGGTTTCCGGGGTGAGACCGTTGCGCCGCCGTTTGATGGTCTCATTGCCGCTCTCCGCCCAGCGGCCTTCGACCGCGCGGCGGGCGTAGATGTCGTAGTGCTCGTCCCAATCTCCCAGCGAATAGCCGTGCCAGGGCGCCTGCGGCGTGATCGGCGGCAGGTCGAGTTCCTTCCACAGCGTGAGCGCGCGCTCCATGAACTCTTTGCGCGGCAGCGCCAGCGGCGGCATGTCGCCCTTGAGCGTGGCGTCGATCAGGATGGTGGAATCCTCGCGCTTGCCCGACTTCGGGCCGTGGCCGGCGGAGCGGTAAGGCATGATCTTGACGTCGCTGCCGGGGTCGGAGCGGTAGGCGAGCGACCAGAAAATGGCGTCGGCATTGGCGGGGTCGATGTCTTCGCTGACTGCGATGCATATTTTTCCGCAGTCGGCGCGCAACGACGACGCGCCCTGCAGGCCGCGCCAAACTTCAGTTCGCGCGGTGCCGCGCGCGAATTGCAGGAAGATGACCTTGCGCAAGTTTGTGAATGGCTCGTGCATCGCCACGCGCTTAATGCCGCGCACCCCAAGCTGGTCGCGCAAGTGCGACAGAAACATCGGTTCGAACGCGACCTTTTTCATCACGCTCGATTCGCTGGGCGTGACCTGGCTGATGATAGAGACGAACACCGGCTTGCGCTTATGGGTGATCGCGGTCACCCGCATCGACATATTGAAATCCTCGAGCGCGACATGGCCGTGGCTTTCGCCGAACGGGCCTTCCGGCTCGAGCAGTTCGCTGTCAATCAGACCCTCGATCACGATCTCGGCGTCGGCCGGCACATGCAGATCGACGGTCGCCGCCTTGGCGATGCGAATGGGGGCGCCAGCCAAGCCGCCGGCGACCGCCATTTCATCCAAATCGATCGCAAGTTTTTGCGGACCGGTGAACAGCACCACCGGCGCGCAGCCGATAACGATGGCGCAGGGCATCGGTTCTTTGCGTTTCTGATATTTGCGCCAGTGCAGATAGCCGCCGGCGCCGCCCGGGCGCGACGACATGCGCACGCCGAGCCGATCCTGCGCTTTCAGCGCGCCGCGATAGGTGCCCATGTTCTGCACGCCGGTCTCGGGATCGCGCGTGATGCAGAGCGTCGCGGTGAGGTAGGGGGCGGAGTCAAAACCGGGGGTGGAGATCGGCACCGGCAGGCGGGCGAGTCCTTCGCCGGGTTTCAGCAGATCGTCGCCTTTGGTGATGACTTCCTGGCAAGCGGGCGAGGTAACGACGACGGGGTCGATCGGATGCGCGACGGCGTACGTCCAGGCTTCGCCGATGTCGTCGACCGGCTTGCCCATGCCGACTGCGTAGATTTCCGGCGAGGCACCGAGCGCGCCGACCGCGACCGGAATGTCGTAGCGCCGCCCGGCGCCGTCGACCACGTTGGTGAACAAAAAAGCGCGGCGCTGTTCCTCGGCCAAGCCGCCCTGGAACTGCCAGCGCACCAGCGGGTGCAGTTCGCTGTCTTTGTCGATGGCGTGGTCGATGCGCGTGACCAGGCCGCGCGCTTCCAATCTGCGCAGATGATCCTGAAAATCGAGCGGCGGGCCGCCTGAAATCGCCAGTCCGGATTTTTTTGATTTGTCGGCTTTGTCGAGCATCGGCTCATCTCATTGAAGGCGCTCGCCTTCATACAATATGCGGGCGTTGTAATCCATCGCCCGGCGTGTATCGTTGCCGCGAATTAATCCGCCGGGATTTTCGCCTTGCTGCACGAAGCCTTCAACGCACTGACGATTGTGTTCGATCCGGCGCGCTTTGCCATCATTTGCTGCGGCGTCGTGCTCGGGCTGATCATCGGCGTTATCCCCGGTATTGGTGGCCTCGCGGGATTGGCGCTTCTGATCCCGTTTACTTATGCGATGGATCCGCACACCGCGCTGGCATTTCTCATCGGCATGTGGGCGGTGACCGCGACTTCCGACACCGTGCCGGCGATTCTTTTTGGTGTTCCCGGGGCCATCGGCTCGGCCGCGACCGTGCTCGATGGTTATCCGATGGCCAAGCGAGGCGAGGCCGGACGCGCCTTCGGCGCTTCGTTCTCGGCGTCGATCCTGGGCGGACTGTTCGGCGCGATTCTGCTCGGCATTTCGATTCCCGTTTTGCAGCCGTTCATGCTCGCGATCGGTTCGCCCGATTTGTTGGCGGTCTGCATTCTCGGCCTGACTCTGATCGCGTCCATCAGCCAGGGCGCGGTGCTCAAAGGGCTGACCGTCGCGATGATCGGCGTCTTGTTCGCGGCTATTGGTAACGAAGGACAGACCGGAACGCTGCGCTGGACCTTCGACGAAATTTATTTGTGGGATGGCATCCAGATCCAGGCGCTGGCGCTTGGCCTGTTCGCGCTGCCGGAACTGATCGACATGGCGATCGCGCAGCGAAATTTGTCCACCGGACAACGCTTCGACGGATGGTTTCGCGAGCAATGGCGCGGCGTGCGCGACGTGGCTCAGAATTGGAAGCTGGTGCTCAATTCGTCCGTGCTGGGCGTGGTGCTGGGCTCGATCCCGGGCATGGGCGCGCCGATCATCGACTGGCTGGCCTACGGCTCGGCGGCGCGCATGCTCAAGGGCGCCACCGAAACGTTCGGCAAAGGCGACGTGCGCGGTGTGATCGCGTCGGAAGCCGCCAACAACGCGCGCGAAGGCGGCGCACTAATTCCGACGCTGGCGTTCGGGCTGCCGGGCTCGCCGTCGATGGCGCTGCTGCTCGGCGCGTTTCTGGCGCATGGCATCACGCCGGGACCGAAGCTGCTCACCAGCCAGCTCGACATTACCTTCACGCTGGTCTGGTCGCTGGCGCTCGCCAATGTGGTGGGAGCGGGGATTTGTTTTCTGTTCGCCGGACAACTTGCAAGACTTTCCACCGTTCGATGGAGCATTCTGGTGCCGATCGTGTTCGCGATCTGCTTCGTCGGCGCGTTCCAAGGCTCGCGCTCTTACGGCGACCTGGTGACGCTGATCGGCTTCGGCATCGTCGGCTGGTTCATGAAGCGCTACGGCTGGGCGCGTGCGCCGCTGATCCTGGGCTTCATCCTCGGCAAGCTGATCGAGAAATATCTTTTCATTTCGGTCGGGCGCTATGGGTTCACCTGGCTCGAGCGGCCGCTGGTGATCGTGGTGCTGTGTATCGCCGCGCTGGTTTTGTTGCGCCCGCTGGCCGTGTCGGCCTACCGGCATTGGCGCGGGGCGGCGGTGGCTGCTCAGATGAAAAAACCGGGCGTCTCTGAGCTGGCGCCGAGCGAGAACATCATCGCGGCCGTGCTGTGGGCGATTGCCGGCATCGGCTTCGCGGTGGCGTTCTGGAGCGCGAGCGGCTGGCAGTTCGCCGCGCGGCTGATGCCGCAGACGGCGTCGATCACTGGACTCATCGTGGTTCTCGCCTATGGATTTGTCGCTTATTCAAAGCGGCAGGCGCTTGCCGACGAAAACACCGGAACCGGATCGAACGCGCAGTTGATCTACACCCGGCTCGGATCGCAGCTCGCGTGGCTGGTTGGTCTGCTGGTGAGCGTGCTGATCGTCGGTATGATGCCGGCGCTCGGCGCCTTCGTCGTGCTTTATATACGTTTGGTGGGGGCGGCGCGCTGGACGACGGCGCTCATGATCGCGATCCCGCTCTGGATCGCCATGTATCTGCTGTTCAACACGCTGCTGCACGTGCCGTGGCCGCCGTCATTGCTCGGCGATACGTTTCCGGCGCTGCGCGCTTTGCTGGGCGGGATGGTCTAGCGGCCGGTGAAATTCGGCACGCGGCGTTCGGCGGTCGCCTTGACGCCTTCCTTGAAGTCGTCGGTTTTGCGCAAGGCGGTTTGCTCCTTGAGCTCGTGCTCGGTGGCGGCGCGCACGCGGTCGGCCAGATCGCCGCGCATGGTGGTGCGCGTCGAGATCAGGCCGAGCGGCGAATTCTCCGCGATTTCGGCGGCAAGCTTGATCGCTGCCGCGCGCACCTGATTCTGCGGCACCAGCACGTCGGCGAGCCCCATGGCGTAGGCTTCCTCGCCGGTGACGCGCCGGCTGGTGTAGAACATCATCGCCGCCTTGGTGGCGCCGACGACCAGCGGCAGCGTTACGGTCAGCCCGAAGCCGGGATGAAAACCGAGCCGGGTGAAGTTGGCGGAAAAGCGCGCCTCCGGGCAGGCGACGCGGAAATCCGCCACCATCGCCAAGCCCAAACCGCCGCCGACGGCCGCGCCATGCACCGCCGCGATGATCGGTTTCTTGGTGCGGAATAACCGGTTGCCTTCGAGATAGAGATGCTGGACCGCGATATCGCGGTCGACGCGCTGGCCGTCTTTGCCGAGCATGCTGCCGTCGCCGAAATTAGCCCCGGCGCAGAACGACTTGCCTTGCGCGGCCAGCACCACTGCGCGGCAACCGGCGTCCTGGTCGAGCGCTTCGAGCGCGCCGGCGATTTCCTGGATCAACGCGATGTCGAAGAAGTTATTCGGCGGGCGCCGGATCTCGATCAGCGCCACATGGCCATGGGTCTCGACGCCGATATCTTTGTACGGACTCATGGCAATTTCCCTTTATTCGGCGGCGCGAGGCTGTACCTGCCGCGGCGGCTGCTTGACGATCAGAGCGTCGACGACCGAAACGCCCTGTCCCTTGGCATGCACGATCACCGGATTGAGGTCGATCTCCGCGATCTCGTCGGCATGATCTGCAGCGAAATGTGACAGCCGCACCATCAGCTCGATCAGCGCGTCGGTGTCGGCTTCCGGCGCGCCGCGATAGGCCCCGAGAACGCTGGCGCCCTTGAGGCGGCCGAGCAGGGCAGCCGCCGCGGCGCGGTCGAGCGGCACCGGCGCCAACGCGAAGTCACCAAGCGCCTCCACCAGCACGCCACCGAGGCCGACCATCAGCAGCGGGCCCCAGGTCGCATCGCGATTGATGCCGAGGATCACTTCGCGGCCGGACGGCGCCATCGGTTGCACCAGCACGCCATCGATGTGTGCTGTCGGCGCGTATTTTTTCGCCGCGGCGAGCACGCGGTCGTAAGCCGCGCGCGCGCCATCGCCGGAAACATTGAGCGCCACCGCGCCGGCTTCGGTCTTGTGCGGAATATCGGCCGACTGAACCTTGAGTGCCACAGGCCGCGCGATCTTCTTGGCCATCGATTCGGCTTCATCGGGTGAACGCGCGAGTGTGCCGGCGTCGCCTGCACCGATGCCATAGGCGGCGAGCAGCGGCCGTGCCTGCCATTCGCTCAACACCGCATCGGACGTTGCAAGACCAGCGCGTACTTTGTCGCGCGCCGGTGCCGCGATCGTCACGCCCGTAACCGGACGCAGCAGGCGTTCGCGTAAGGCGCGGTAGTCGGCCATGACACGCATGGTGCGGGCGCACCCGGGCGCGCCGGTGAACAGCGGATAGCCGCCTTCGTTCAGGATTTCGACGCTGCGGTCGGACGGCAGCGTATAGGTCCACATGAACACCGGCTTGTTCGATTCATGACCGAGCTTCAGGAGTTTAGGCAGATCGTTTTCCAGAAACGCCGAGCGCCGCGCCGTCACCACCACGATGACGCCGTCGATCAACGGCGACAGGCCGACCAGCCGCGCGAATTCCGCGTAGCCGACTTTGTGTACGCCTTGCGCGGTCGAATCGACCGGGTTCTGAGAGGTGCCGTAAGACGGCAGATGCACGTCGATTGCTTTGCGGGTTTCATCGTCGAGCACCGGCACCTCGAGGCCGGCGGCGGCGCAGGCATCAGCCATCCACACGCCGGCGCCGCCCGAGGACGTGCAGATGCCGATGCGTTTGCCCGCCGGCAATTTGTCGCCGCAGGCCAGAAAGCCGGCCGCCATGTCGATCATCTCGTCGAAGTCGCGGCCTTCGATCAGCCCGTAGTGCTCGAAGATGGCGCGATAGGCGGCCTGCGAGCCGGCGAGCGCGGCGGTGTGCGAAGCGACGGCGCGGCGTCCCGGCTCGGTTTGGCCGATCTTGCCGACGATCAGCGGCTTGCCCGCCTTGAGCGACTTCTCCGCGACGCGCTTGAATTTCTCCGACGACTTCACGTCTTCCAAGAGCAGCAGGAAAACATCGGTCTCGTCTTCGTCGAGCATATAGTCGAGCACGTCGGCTACATCGAGCGCGGCCTCGTTGCCGGTGGTGACGATATGGCGGAACGCAAGATTGCGCGGCCGGGCGCGGTCGAAAAAGGAAAAACCAAGCCCGCCGCTTTGCGAGATCACCGACACCTGGCCTTGGCCCAGCGCGCGTTTCGGGCGGATGGCGCCGGCGTTTTTGTCCATGGCGGGGCTGAAGGTCGGGCACAGCGCCGCCGCGATATTGGCGAAGCCCTCGGTGTTGGGCCCGGCCACCGCCATGTCGTAGCGCCGCGCGGTGGCGGCGATCTCGGCCTGCATGCGCAGGCCTGGCTCACCCGGCTCCTCGGCAAAACCGGAAGAGAGAATGACGGCAGCTTTGACGCCGGCACGGCCGCAGCGCTCCAGCTCGGCGGGCACGAATTCCGCAGGGATGATGAGGATCGCGAGATCGGCCGGCTCCGGCAGCGCGTCGACGGATGCATAAGCCTTGAGACCCTGCACGTCCGATGCGCTTCGGCTCACCGGATAGACCTTGCCCTCGTATGGGTGACTCAAAATGATTTCCAGAATGCGCCCGCGCAGCCCGCTGGTGTCGGACGAGGCGCCGATCACGGCGACGGTTTTCGGCCAGAGCAACTTTCCAATATCAGGCACTCGGTCCCCCGTTACCGCAGACCAAGTCCGCGCGCGATGATGCCGCGCAGGATCTCGGTAGTGCCGCCCTGAATCGTCAGCTTGGGCGCGACCTTGAAGGCGAAGGCAAGCTGCTCGTCGAGCGTCGCGCGATTGCCCGCTTCGGGCTCCAGGAAGGCGCTAAGTTCGCGCACGCGCTCGGGCAATTTCTGCTCCCAGATGGTGCCGAGATCCTTGACGATCGAGGATTCCACCACCGGCTCCTTGCCGGCCTGCAGCATGCCGGCAACCGACACGGACATCCGCCGTAACGTATGCAGTTGCGCCACCAGGCGGCCGAGGCCCTCGGCGCTGCGTTGGTCGGGATTGGCCCCAAGCGCGCGCACCAGTTCGCCGAGCACGTAATAAGTCTCCAGGAAGCGTTCGGGACCGCTGCGCTCATAGGCAAGTTCGCTGGTCGCCTGTTTCCAGGCGCCGTCGATCTCGCCCAACACATGATCATCGGTCATGAACGCGTCGTCGAACACGACCTCGTTGAAGTCGTGCTGGCCGGTCATCTGGATGATCGGATTGACCGTGATCCCCGGCGTCTTCATGTCGACGAGGAATTGCGTGAGTCCGTGGCGGCGGTTTTCTTTGGTGGGCGGCGACGTGCGGAACAGGCCGAGCATGTAGTCGGCGATGTGCGCATTGCTGGTCCATATCTTCGAGCCGTTGATCTTCCATCCGCCGGCAACCTTGGTCGCCTTGGCTTTGGCGGCAAACAGGTCCGAGCCGGAGCCCGGCTCGCTCATGCCGATCACGAAGCACAATTCGCCGCGGCAGATGCGCGGCAAAATATCCTGCTTGATGTGCTCGGGTGCGTATTTGAGCAAAATAGGCCCGCTTTGCCGGTCGGCGACGAAGTGCAAACGCACCGGCGCGTTGGCGACGCGGAATTCTTCCGTCACCACGAAACGTTCGAGAAACGTGCGCTCGTGGCCGCCGTATTTTTTCGGCCAGGTCATGCCGATCCAGCCTTTGGCGCCGACGCGTTCGCTGAACGCGCGATTATGCGTGTCGCCGTGCCCGGGGCGGTCCGGCACGAAGGTACCGGCGGCGACTTCTTGCGCCAGAAACGCGCGTACCTCGGCGCGCAGTTTGTCGCATTCGGGCGGCAGCCGGATTTGATCGAAGTTGAGTGCTGTGCTCATCGGCCGATCCTACCGCGACGCCAGCATCGGCCAGAACGCATTGGCGCCGCACTTTGCAACAAGTTCGCCGAGCGCCGCCGCCCAATGGCTTTCGCTGCCGAAATCGTCGCGCCACGACAGCAGGCGGAGCGTGAAGCGATGCAGCACGTGCTCATTGGTGAAGCCGATCGCGCCATGCACCTGGTGCGCGATGGCGGAACCTTCCGCGGCGGCCTCGCCGGTGCGGATTTTCGCGGAGGCCGCTTCGAGCAGCACCGTGTCGTCGAACGCATCGCTGTGCTCGATGGTGTCGGCGGCAGAACCGGCGGCGGCGAGCGCTGCCGCCGTTTCGCCGGCGAGCCGCGCCAGGTTCTGCTGTACGGCCTGGAATTTTCCGATCTTGCGCTCGAACGCCACGCGTTCATTGGCGTAAGCGACGCTGAGCGACAGGATCGTTTCAAGCGCGCCGGCCGATTGCACGCTGCGCACGGCCGCGCCCATCAACATCAGCGCGGAGGCATCGAACGGCGCCGGCGCGCTGGCCATCGCTTTCGTGCGATCGAAGGTCACCGTGTCGGAGCCGTCGCCGGCAAGATTTTTCCCTTCGCTTACGCGGCAGTCGCCGGTTCTTACCAAAGCAATCGCGGCACCCTTGTCGCCGGCGGCTAGGACCGCAATGTGCTGCGAATCCTTGGCGAAAGGCACGCCGCGGCTAATTCCGCTCAAACTGCCGTCGGCGTTGAGCACGATGCAATCGCGCGGGCGGGCGGGGGCGGCCGTCATCGCGCCGGCAGGCGTCGCGATACCGGCGCGCGACAGCAACCATCCGGCGATCAGCGTTTCCGCTAGCGGTACCGCCAAGGCATAGCGGCCGGCGGCACCGAGGATGGCGAAGCCGTCGGCCACGCTCGCGCCGGCGCCGCCGTGCTTTTCCGGCACCCAGGCGAGCGTCAGGCCCGCATCGGATAACGCTTTCCACAGCGTTTCCCGCCAACTCGCATCGCGGGCGCGGTTGATCGTCTGCGGATCGGCGAGGTCGGCAAATAT
>DASRLF010000045.1:0-20654 GCA_035648555.1 Pseudolabrys sp. | reverse complement strand
GGAGTATATAGTGGGCGGGCCTTGATTTGTCATGGCCGGGCTCGTCCCCGCCATCCATGTCTTTGCATCAGCAAACGAAGGAAGGCGTGGATGTCCGGCAACAAGGCCGGGCACGACGGTGAGAATTCTGCAATTATCACGTCCGATGCGCCCGCTCGTGCTCAACCCGCTGTTCGCTTCCCTCACCAGCCTGCCCGGCATCGGGCCCAAGCTGGAGCAGCTTTATGCCCGGCTGTTGGAGCATGAGACGCCGCGCGTCATCGACTTACTGTTTCATCTGCCCTCCGGCGCCATCGACCGCCGCGCCCGGCCCAAGCTCAACGAGGTGCAAGCCGGGCAAATCGTCACCGTCGCGGTCACCGTCGACGAGCACCGCCCGCCCCCGCGCAATCGACCGCGCGCGCCCTACCGCATCGTCACCTCGGACGATACCGGGCAGACGCTGACGCTGACTTTTTTCTACGCGCGCGAGGATTATCTGCGAAAGCTCCTGCCTGAGGGCGAAATGCGCTACGTCTCCGGCACCGCCGAGCTTTACGACAACTTGTTGCAGATGGTGCATCCCGACCGCGTCGTGGACGAGAAGGGCTTTGCCAACTTGCCGCTGGTCGAGCCGGTCTATCCGCTCACCGAGGGGCTCGCCGCCGGCAATATGCGGCGCGCCATGGAGGGTGCGCTGGCGAAATTGCCCGAGCTGCCGGAGTGGCAGGACGAAGCCTGGCTGTCGCGCGAGCGCTTCCCGAAATTCTCTGACGCGCTGCGCCATCTGCACCGCCCGGCCGAGCCGCACGACATCGCGCCCGAGAGTCTCGCCTGGACGCGGCTCGCCTACGACGAACTGCTCGCCGGCCAACTCGCACTGGCACTGCTGCGCGCGCATATGCGGCGACAACCGGGTCGCGGCTCGGCCAGCGAGGGCCGCGTCCGCGCGCGTATCTTGAAAGCGCTGCCTTATATGCTCACGCATTCGCAGCAGAAGGCCCTCGATGATATCGTCGCCGATCTGGCGCGGCCGCAACGCATGTTGCGGCTGCTGCAAGGCGATGTCGGCTCCGGCAAGACCGTGGTGGCACTGCTCGCCGCCGCCGATGTCATCGAGGCCGGACGTCAGGCTGCCTTCATGGCGCCAACCGAAATCCTGGCACGCCAGCATCTCGCAACCATCGCACCGCTTGCCGAAGCTGCCGGTTTGCGTGTCGCCATTCTTACCGGACGCGAGCGAGGACCCGCACGCGCGGAAATTCTTGACCGACTGGCGCTCGGCGATATCGATCTGCTGCTCGGCACCCACGCGCTGTTCCAGGAGGAAGTCGCGTTCCGCGATCTGGCGCTAGCCATCGTCGACGAGCAACACCGCTTCGGCGTGCATCAACGCCTCGCGCTGGCGCAAAAGGGCGATGCCGTCGACGTGCTTGTGCTCACCGCCACGCCAATCCCACGCACTTTAGTGCTGACGTACTTCGGCGACATGGACATTTCCGAACTGCGCGAGAAGCCGCCCGGCCGCCAGCCGATAGACACCCGCACCATCCCGATGTCGCGTATGGAAGAGGTCGAGGACGCGGTCGGCCGCGCACTCGAGGAAGACAAGCGCGCCTATTGGGTCTGCCCGCTGGTCGAGGAATCCGAAAAGATCGATCTCGCCGCAGCCGAAGCGCGGTTTGAGGAACTCCGCAAGCGTTTCGGTAAAAAAGTCGATCTGGTTCATGGCCGCATGAAAGGCGGCGAAAAAGACGCCGCCATGGCGCGCTTTGCCGCCGGGGAGACGCAACTCCTTGTCGCCACCACAGTCATCGAGGTCGGCGTCGACGTGCCGGAAGCCACCATCATGGTGATTGAGCACGCCGAACGCTTCGGGCTCGCGCAATTGCATCAATTGCGCGGGCGCATCGGCCGCGGCCCCGGCGCTTCAACTTGTCTGCTGCTCTACAAGGCGCCGCTCGGTGAGACCGCCAAGGCGCGCCTCGCCGTGCTGCGTGATACCGAAGACGGCTTCCGCATCGCCGAAGAAGACTTGAAGCTGCGCGGCGAAGGCGACCTGCTCGGCTCCCGCCAGAGCGGCCTGCCCGGCTTCCACATCGCCCGCATCGAGACGCACGGCAAATATCTTGGCGCGGCGCGAGATGACGCGGCGTTGGTATTGTCTCGCGATGCAAGTCTGGAGAGCGAGCGCGGCCAGGCGCTACGCCAACTACTCTATCTGTTCGGCAAAGACGAAGCGATCAAGCTGATTAGGGCCGGTTGAATTTACTTTGCGACAGCCGGCCTCTTCGTCGCTCGCGCCGTTTTCGCCGCGGCTGCGAGCGTCGCAAGATTTTTCTGCGCATCGGCTCCGCTATCGGGCTGCACCATGCCGGCCGAAATCAGCAGCGTCATGGCGTTCTCGACCGAAATGTCCAGCACGACCAGTTCGGAGCGCTTGACGTAAAAGAAAAATCCGGTGGTCGGGTTGGGCGTGCAAGGCAGAAACGCCGAAACATGCTCGCCTTTCGGCAGCTTGCCGGCGAGGTCGCCGCTAGGCGGCTGCGACAGAAACACCAGCGACCACATGCCGGGCGCCGGAAACTCCACTAGCGCCACCTGCCGGAAGCTCGACCCGGTCTTGGAAAATAGCGTCTCGAAAATCTGCTTCATCGTCCGGTAGACCGGCCGCACGATTGGCATGTGGTTGAGCAGGCTCTCGCCCCAACCGACCAGCGTGCGCCCGACCAAATTGGCGGTCAGAAACCCGAGTAGCGTCAGCACGATGAAGGCCAGCACCAGTCCGGTGCCGGGTAAGGGCCACGGCAGATAAGTTTCCGGCCGGTACATCGGCGGGATCAGCGGGCGCACCACGTCATCGACCCAGGTGACGATCGACCAGATCAGCCAGGCGGTGACGGCGAGCGGGCCGGCCACCACCAGGCCGGTGAGGAAATAATTGCGGATGCGCCCGGCGACGCCGGTTTGCGACGGCGCAATGGCTGCTGGCGGCGGGTTGCTGTCGGTCATGGGGCGATCTTATTCCACCGTGACCGATTTCGCGAGATTGCGCGGTTGGTCAACGTCGGTGCCGATGGCGGCGGCAGTGTGATAGGCTATCAACTGCACAGGGATAGCATAAACCAGCGGCGTCACCGTCGAAGCCATGTCCGGCAGCACGATGGTTTGCGTCGACTCGACCGCTTCCTTGGCGCCTTTGGCGTCGGTCATCAGAATGATCTTGCCTCCGCGCGCGGCCACTTCGTGCATGTTCGACACGGTCTTTTCGAACACCCGGTCGAACGGCGCGATCACGATCACCGGCATCGTTTCGTCGATCAGCGCAATGGGCCCGTGCTTGAGCTCGCCGGCGGCATAACCTTCGGCATGGATATAAGAGATTTCCTTGAGCTTGAGCGCGCCTTCCAGTGCAATCGGAAAGCTCGTGCCGCGCCCGAGATAGAGCGCGTGGTGCACTTTCGCGAGATCCTGCGCCAACTGTTCGATTTGCGGCTCGAGCTTGAGCGCATCGGCCATCAGCCGCGGTACTTCGATCAGCGCACGCACCAGTTTTTGTTCGTCGGCCGCCGACAATTCGCCGCGTGCGCGTCCCGCAGCGATGGCGAGGCACGCCAGCACCGAAAGTTGGCAGGTAAAGGCCTTGGTCGAGGCGACGCCGATCTCGGGGCCGGCCAAAGTCGGCATCACCACGTCGCTTTCGCGCGCGATAGTCGAGGTCGTCACGTTCACCACCGACAAAACGTGCTGCTTGTGCTGCTTGGCGTAGCGCAGCGTCGCCAAAGTGTCGGCGGTCTCGCCCGATTGCGAGATGAAGATCGCGAGATCGCCTTTTTCGAGCGGCGCCTCGCGGTAGCGGAATTCCGACGCGATATCGATTTCCACCGGCAGCTTGGCGAAGCGCTCGAACCAGTATTTCGCCACCAACCCGGCATAAAAGGCAGTGCCGCAGGCCGACAGTGACAGGCGTTTGAGTTTCTTCCACTCGAACGGCAACTTGCCCGGCAGCGCAACCTTTTCGGTCGTCATGTCAATGTAATGGGCGAGCGTGTGGCCGACCACTTCGGGCTGCTCGTGGATTTCCTTGGCCATGAAGTGCTTGTGGTTGCCCTTGTCGACCAGTTGGGCCGACGCCGTCGACTTGATCACCGCGCGCTCGACGTGTTTGCCCTGCTCGTCGCGGATCTCGACGCCGCTGTGCGTCATCACCGCCCAATCGCCGTCTTCGAGATAGCTAATCTGGTCGGTGAAAGGCGCCAGCGCGATGGCGTCGGAGCCGAGATACATTTCCCCATTCCCGTAACCGATGGCGAGCGGCGAGCCCTTGCGCGCACCGATCATCAGATCGTCTTCTCCGGCAAATAGAAAGGCGAGTGCGAAAGCGCCGCGCAATTGCTTGAGCGCTGCCGCCACCGCCTCGACTGGCGGCCTGCCCTTTTTCATTTCGTCGGTGACCAGATGGGCGACGACTTCGGTATCGGTCTCACTGTTGAATTTCGAACCGTTTTTGCCGAGCCGTTCGCGCAGCTCCCGGAAATTCTCGATGATGCCGTTATGCGCGACCGCGACCCGGTCGGTGGCGTGCGGATGGGCGTTGCGCTCGGTCGGTTTGCCGTGGGTGGCCCAGCGGGTGTGGCCGATGCCGATATTGCCGGCGAGCGGCTCGCTTTTCAGCCGCTTTTCCAGTGCCTGCAGCTTGCCTTCGGCACGCCGCCGGCCGAGCGTACCGTGATCCAGCGTGGCGACCCCGGCGGAGTCATAGCCGCGGTATTCGAGGCGCTTGAGCGCTTCGACCAAGTGGCCTGCGACCGGCCCGCGCCCGATGATTCCGACAATCCCGCACATCCGACTGGATGGCCCCTTATCTTTAAGTTCTCGCTTTAACCGCTATGGGTAAGCCTATGGAAATCAAAACGCATTTCGCCATGTGACAATGGCCGACAGGCGCCGCAAGGCTCACTTAAGGCTCACTTGGTGGGCGATTTCGTGTTCTTTTTGCCCAAGCCCTTGAGCTGCCGCAAGCGTTTAGCCCAACCAGGCTTAATCGTCTGTTCGGCGCGTTCGAGCGTCAGCGCGTCGGCCGGCACGTTCTTGGTTATCACCGAACCGGAGCCCACATAGGCGCCGTCGCCGATTTTAACCGGCGCCACCAGCGCCGAATTGGAGCCGATGAACGCGCCCTTGCCGATGTCGGTGTGGTGTTTGGCGGCGCCGTCATAGTTGCAGGTGATCGTGCCGGCACCGATATTTGCCCCGCTGCCGACCCGCGCATCGCCGATATAGGCGAGATGATTAGCCTTGGCGCCGGCTTCGAACTTGGCCGCCTTCACCTCCACGAAGTTGCCGATATGCACATCGGCGCCCAAATCGGCCCCTGGTCGAAGCCGGGCAAAAGGTCCGACGCGTGCGCCTTTGCCGACATGCGCCCCTTCCAGATGAGAGAAAGCGCGGATCGTCGCGCCATCGGCGACCGTGACGCCCGCCCCGAATACCACGTTCGGCTCGATCGTGACGTCCTTGCCGAATTTAGTGTCGGCCGACAAAAAAACGGTGTCCGGCGCGATCATGGTGACGCCAGCATCGAGAGCGGCGGCGCGCAAGCGCTTTTGCAACACCGCCTCGGTTTCGGCGAGCTGCGCTTTGGTGTTGATGCCGCGCATGTCGTCCTCTCCGGTTTCGATCGCGACCGCCTTCAAGCCCATATCCCGGGCTATGGCAACCGCATCGCTGAGATAATATTCGCCTTTTGCATTGGCATTGCCGATCTGGTCGAGAATGGCGAGCGCCTTGTCGCCGGCCAGCGCCATCAGACCGCCATTGCAAAAACCGATCTTCTTTTCAGCGTCGCTGGCTTCGCGGTCCTCGCGGATCGCCAACAGCTCTTCGCCGTGCGCCAGCAGCCGTCCGTAGCCCGTGGGATTTGCCGGCCGGAATCCCAGCACCGCCACCGTCGCGCCGTTTGCAAGCGCCGCGCGCAGTTCGCTCAAGGTTTCCGGTCGCACCAGCGGCGTGTCGGAAAACATCACCAAAATATCGTCCGGCGTGCGCGCAATCGCCTTGCGCGCCGCCAGCACCGCATGCGCTGTGCCGCGCCGTTCCTTCTGCTCGAATGACATGGCTTTAGGAGCGAACGCCTGCGCTTCCGTCGCCACGTCACCGCGATCCGGGCCGACCACCACCGCGATCTCGCCGCCACCGGCCTGTTTTGCCGAAGTGAGCACATGCGCAAGCAACGTGCGCCCGCCAATCTTGTGCAGCGCCTTCGGCAGCGCCGAGCGCATTCGGGTGCCCTCGCCCGCCGCCAGCACAATGGCAAGGCATGTTCTTCGTTTCATCGGTTTCCGGCTCACGGTGTTGCCACAATAGCGGCGCACCCGATTCTGCGGCGAACATTCGTTCGGCGCAGCCCCGGCGAACAGCGCACGTCGCGATGACAGCGAGCATTGCCGGATTCTGCTAACGTTTTCAATGACGTGATTCGCCCACGCAGAGGTTGAATGTTGACCATGGCGATCCAAAACGCGCCGCCGGAACCCGATTTGTCCAGTATCCGCAAGCCGCACCAGATTTGGCGGGTGTTGGGCTGGGGTGGCGCGGCCACCATCGCGCTCGCAGCCGTCGCCCTTTCCAGCCAGACCGAAGCCGGCCACCAGCGTTTGCAGCTTGCGGTCGGCTATCTCAGCGACCCGATGCGCGTGGCCGCCGATCTGAGCGAGCCGGCGGGAGCGGTCGCGCCCATTCCCGTTCGCATGGCCGAAAATCAAACCGAAAACAAAGCCGAGACCCATCGCGAAACCCAGCGTCTTGCGGCCCAAGTGCACGACCTTGCGGCCGACCGCGAGCGGCTAACCGCGCGCATCGCTATGCTTGAGCGTAGCATCGATGACATGACGGGCTCGATCAAGCAGCAGAGCGAGCAACTGGCCAATGCCCGCGCGGGCGCAACCCCGCCACCGGCGCCGAGCACGCCGGCCACCGTTGCCACCACGCTGCCGCCTTTGGCGCCCCTGGCGATGCCGCCCATCCAAGCTGCTGCCAAGGCCGAAACACCGTCGCCGAAACCTGATCAAATCAAAACCGAAATGGTTCCCGTGCCCCCGGTTCGTGTCGCCACGGCGCCGGTGAACGAACCAGCAGCCGAACCGCCGCCGGCGAAGGCTGAATACGGCATTGATCTCGGCGGCGCGGCCACCATGGATGCGTTGCGCATACATTGGGCGGCCATGAAGGCCAATTACGGGCCTCTACTGGTCGGCCTGCACCCGCTCGCCTCGCAGCACCCTAAGCATCCGTCCGGCGTCGATTACCGCCTGGTGGCGGGACCGCTGCCGAATACCGCTGAGGCGACGAAACTATGCGCCCGCTTCCCAGTCACACGCACCGGCTGCCGGCCGGCCAAGTTCGACGGCGCGCAACTGGCCGAGCATTGATTGTCGAGGCGCTTGCGCACCGGCATAATCCCCGCATGAAGCTGTTTTTGCCGAGCGCGCGCGCCACCAATTATTTGCTGATCGTGGGGTTCTGCTCGCTCGGCTACGCGCTCTATATCCGCTATCTCGCTATTGAGCAGGCCAATGTCGGTCTGGCCTGCGCGGCTGGGCTCGATACCTGGCTATGTTTCTCGCGGCGGATTGCCATTGCACTGTTCGAGCACACCGTGTTCGGCTGGGTCGCGCTCGCGCTCGCGGCGCTTAATCTATTGCGGCCGACGCTGGTGGTGTTCGCGGTCGCGCTCAGCACCACCTGCTTCGGCGTGGTGCTTTACAATAGCGGCTTGTCGGCCGTGGCGCTCGGGCTGTTGGTGCTCAGCTTTGCGCGTCGCGCACCCGAGCCAGACTGAAGGCCAGCGATCCGAACGCCGCGCACAGCCAAAGCGACTGCCAGTTCGCGAAGCTCTCATTGAACACGATGTAAGGCACCGACAACGCGAGGATGCCTGCTGCCGCCAGTTCAGCGATGCCGCGCGCGCCATTCGGCCGCGGCATCGTCAGACTGTGGGTCAAGAACGGCACGACCGCCGCGGTCAGGGGCGCAAACGGAAAATCCCGATAGCGCGGATCGAACACCAGGCCGAGCGCAGATAAAATCGCCAGCAGCATGGTCGCGATCAGGATCGCGCCAACAAGCAGTGCAAGCGGCTCACGGCTGCGCGAGGCCACGATACCGAGCAGACGCGAAAACCGTGGTACCGCTGCGCCGCGCATCACCGCCGCGCTTAGAACAGGCGGCGCCAAGAGCGCTGCGCCGACAAAGGCCAGCGAGCGCAGCCAACCTGCCACGCCAAGAGATTCGATCGGTACATTGGCGATACTCCAGCCGATCAGCGTGCCGCCGGCGATGGCGTTCGCCATCACCGCTAACCAATAAACGGATGGTACCGCCGCACCGCGCCGGGCGACAAACGCCACGCCGAACACAATCGCCGCGAATAAGATTCCGCCCGCCGCCTGTAGCTTCCACTGCGGATGATTAGACACCGCCTCGCCCCACACGAATTTCGGCGTGCGCGTGGTGTCATCGAGCAATCCCCAATGGCCGCCGACGGTACCTTCGAGCGCGCGTTTCCAAGGCTCGTCGAAGGCCTCGATCACGTTGACGCGAGAATTATTGCGCTTGGCGAGCATCAGCACGTCCTGGATCACACGCGCCTGGTTGGCCGGCGACGGCAGCGCACCCTCGCGCATGCGTCCGGCACTCGGCCAGCCGACCTCGCCGATGATCACTTCCTTGCCGGCAAAAGCGGCCACCAATTGTCGGCGGATCGTGTCGACATGGGCGGCGGCGTTGCGCGCCGGAATCGGAAAGTCCTCCCAGTACGGCAAAATATGGATGGTGATGAAGTCGACCGCGGCGGCGACATCGGCATTGCGCAGCCAGTATTCCCACACATCGGCATAGGTCACCGGTACTGACACGCGCGCCTTCACCGCGCGAATAGTGGCGGCCAGGTCGGCAGACGACATCTCGCCGCGCAGCAGTACTTCGTTGCCGACCACAACCGCGCGGATGGTGCCGGGATATTTGTTGGCAAGCGCGACGACGCTCTCGACTTGCTCGCGGTTTTTGTCGGCATGGCCCGACAGCCAGAGGCCCTGCATCACCTTGAGGCCGTAACGGGCGGCGATCCCGGCGATCTCGCCCTGCCCGAACTCGGTCGAATAGGTACGAACGCAATCGGCAATCTTGGCGAGGCGCGACAAATCCTTTTCAATTTGGGCGGCTGGGATCAGCGTATTGGAATCGAGCGGGGTCTGGCTGCCGCGGAACGGCGAGTAAGACAGGCAATAGAGCTTTTCACCCGCGCTCAGTGGGGTTTCCGGTATTGCCAGCGGGGCGCCGAGCCAGGTCCATATGCCGGCGATGACCACTGCCGACACAGCAAGGCAGGCTAGACCAAGGCGCATCGCGCTCAACCCAATCTCGACGGAAAACCCTTGGAACGGCTTATAGGCCGGGCCTGGCGCTGCCAAGCTCTGCTCTTAAGCAAACCGCAGGGTGGCGCTGGACAAAACCCGGCCGTTGAGGCCAACTCTAGTGGCAGAGAATTCCGCCAAAACTGGCGTTTCGAGTCGAGAGTCCAGGTGTTTAGAGCAACAGCGGCGGTACGGCCGGCAGCAACCGCCGCAATCGCGTCCCAATCCGGTCTCATGAATGAGCGGACTGTGGGCGGGTGGCTTTCATCAAAACCGGCGGGACAATGCCGATAACCTCTGTGTTGCGTGCCTACTTTACCGCGTTCTGCGTGGTTGCCTCCGGGTTGTCAGGCAGCGCGGCGTTGGCCCAAAGCGGCAATATCGCCCCGCTCGAACAGCAGAAGTCGGCCGCCGACGCCGCCAAAGAAGGCCAAAAGAGCATCGATGAAATCGCCGAGGCCTCGCGCCTGCTCACCGGGCCGGCCGGCAACCCGGAATGCGTTTGGCTCGGCCGCCGGGTGGTCACCCTGATGTGGCGGGACGATCTCGACACCGCCTTCCGCCATCTCGACCTTTACGACCGTTTTGGCTGCCCCAGCTCGCATATTCAGGCGACTTTCCGCTGTCTAGTGCGCCAGGGCCATATCGACCCCAAGGCTCAGGACAGCCTGAACGGCCGCGTCCATCTCTGCTGGCTCAATCCGGCGCTGACCCCCAACGCGGCGGCAGCCGTCGCCCCGCCTCCCGCCGCCGCGACCACATCAGGCGGAACTCCTCCTCGCTGATTGCGTTACCCTCAAGCGAAAAAACTTCTCGCCGTCATGCGCGTGACAAGGTTTTGCCATGTCCGGTTTGTACTTGAATAATTGCCTGACGCCGGGCTATGCTGCATCGCAACAGATCAAGCTTCGGCTGAGCCCAGGGGACGGGTTCGAAGGTCTGCCATCCTGCCCCAGTTGGTTGTGAGCGTTATGCGCACCGTCGCTGCCGTGATCGCCCTCGTGGCGTGCGTGCAAGCAGGTTTGTGGGCTGCCGGCCAGGATCACCTGAGCGCGCCCAACATTGATGGCCAACTCGCCAGCGTTTCCTATGCGCCGTTTGCGAGTTCCATCAATCCCGATGAAGGCGGCAGAGCGCGGGAAGCGCAAATTCGCTCCGACCTTTCGAAACTCGCGCCGCTGACGCGCGCGATTCGTACTTATTCATCTACCGGCGGCGTTGAGCTGGTGCCCGGCATCGCTCAGGAATTCGGATTGCGCGCCACGATCGGTGCCTGGATCGACAGGCACCAGGACCGCAATGAGCGCGAAATCCGTTCGGTGATCGATCTCGCCAAGCGCCACAGCAACGTCAACGGCATCATCGTTGGCAACGAAACGATTTTTCGCGGCGAGATGAAAGTCTCCGACCTAATCCCCCTCATTCAGCGGGTCAAACGCTCGACCAGTGTGCCCGTCACCACCGGTGAAATCTGGAACGTTTGGATCGAGCATCCGGAACTGGTGTCGTCCGTCGACTACATCGCCGCGCACATCCTGCCTTATTGGGAAGGCTTCTCCGAAGGCCAGGCCGTCGACCAGGCGATCTTGGTTTACGATAAACTGCGTCAGGCCTATCCCGGCAAGCGCATCGTGATCGCCGAATTCGGCTGGCCGAGCGCGGGCTACAATATGCACAACGCCAATCCCGGCCGCGTCGAGCAGGCGCTCGTGCTGCGCGACTTCGTCTCACGCGCCGAGGCGCTCGGTATCGACTACAACATCGTCGAAGCGATCGACCAGCCGTGGAAAATCTTCGAGGGCGGCGTCGGCCCCTATTGGGGCATGCTCGACGCCTCGCGCCATCCGAAATTCGACTGGACCGGTCCGATCAGCGATCCCGATCACTGGAAGCTTGCCGGCATTGCGCTACTGGTGAGCGTGTTGCTGTCATTGCCGATCCTGGCGATGACCGCGGTGTCGTTTTGGCAGACCATCATGCTCGCCGCCGCCGCCAACGTGGTGGGTGCATGGTTCGCCGCGGTGTTTGCATATTGGAACGGACATTATTTTGTGCCGGGCGCTGCTTTTGCGTTGGGCCTTGGCGTCGTGTTGCTGATCCCGCTTGTGATCATTGCGCTGGCGCGTATCGATGAACTTGCCATGATCGCCTTCGGCCGCAAGCCACAACGATTGGTCGGTTCGCCCTCGCTGGTGCCGCAATTGTCCGAGGCTGCAATGCCGAAAGTCTCGATCCACCTGCCGGCCTATAACGAACCGCCGGAGATGCTCAAGCAGACGCTCGACGCGGTGGCCCGGCTCGACTATCCGAATTTCGAATGCGTCGTGGTGATCAACAACACGCCCGATCCGGCTTTGTGGCTGCCCATCGAAGATCACTGCCGCGCGCTCGGCGAGCGTTTCAAGTTCATCAACGCCGCAACATTGCAAGGCTACAAGGCCGGCGCGCTGCGGCTTGCTTTGGTGCACACCGCGACCGATGCCGAAGTGATCGGCGTGCTCGACGCCGACTACGTCGTGCAGCCGAATTGGCTCAAGGATCTGGTGCCGCTGTTCCGCGACGCAACTGTCGGCCTGGTGCAGGCGCCACAGGATCACCGCGACGGCGAACGCAGTCTCATGCATCACGCCATGAACGGCGAATATGCCGGCTTCTTCGACATCGGCATGGTGCAGCGGAACGAATACAACGCCATCATCGTGCACGGCACCATGTGCCTAATCCGCCGCTCGGCGCTGGAAGCCGCCGGTGGCTGGTCGAGCGACACGATTTGTGAGGACACCGACTTGGGCCTGACGCTGCTCGAGCTCGGCTGGCGCGCGCTTTACACCAACAAGCGCTACGGCCACGGCCTGCTGCCCGACAGTTTCGAGGCCTACAAGAAACAGCGCCACCGCTGGGCCTATGGCGGATTCCAGATCCTCAAGAAGCACTGGCGCCGCTTCCTGCCCGGCGCCAGTCGGCTGACTGGCGACCAGAAGCGCGAATTCGCGCTTGGCTGGCTTAATTGGCTCGGCGCCGAAAGCATCGGCGTCGCGGTCGCCATTTTGAACATCATCTGGGTGCCGGTTATCGCCTTCCTCGATATTGCTGTGCCCGATCGCATCCTTACGATACCGATCATCGCCGCCTTCATCGTTTCGCTGGCGCATTTCGTAACGCTGTACCGCCTGCGCGTGCAGACCACCAAAGCCCAACTGACCGCCTCGGTGTTCGCCGCCATGTCGGTGCAATGGACGGTGGCGCGCGCGGTCGGCTTCGGCGTGATCCGCGATCATCTGCCGTTCGTGCGCACGTCCAAGGGCGGTCTGCGCCGCACCACCGACTTCCACGCGTTCTGGGAAGCCGTGCTGGCGGGGCTGCTGATCCTCGGCACGGTCGTGCTGGTGGCGACGAATTACAAGCAGGTGCGCGAGATCAATATCTTCGCCGCCGTCTTGGTGGTGCAGAGCCTGCCGTTCATCGCGGCGGTGGCGCTCGCTATGTTCGAGCGCACCCCGCTCAACGAGTTCGCCACCTGGCGCGCACTCGACCTGCGTGTCGGCCAATTTGTTGCCCGGCGGCTAGGACGCGCGCCGACGGCCGCCCCTGCACCGGTACCGGCGCCTGCCAGCAACGTCACCGAACTGGTGCATTAACCCCGCGCTAGCCCGGCAGTGCGGTTTCCACCAGCTTCACCCAATACGACGTCCCGAGCGGGATGACGTCGTCGTTGAAGTTATAGGCCGGGTGATGAAGCCCCGCGCTCTCGCCGTTGCCGACAAAAATGAAGGCGCCCGGCCGCGCGTTGAGCATGAACGAGAAATCCTCCGCCCCCATCACCGGCGCCAGCGAGGTGTCCACTTTGTCCTTACCGGCTATTTCGGACGCGACCGAAGCCGCGAATTCGGTTTGCGCGGCGTGGTTTTTGAGCACCGGATAGCCGCGCCGGTAGTTGAGCTTGGCCTTGGCGCCGTGCAGCTTGGCGGTGCCTTCGACAACCTCGTGCATGCGCTTCTCGACCAAATCTTGCACGTAGGGCACCAGGCTGCGCGCGGTGCCGCGCAATTGCGCGGTCTGCGGAATGACGTTGTCGGTCGTGCCGGCCTGAAACAGGCAGACCGAAATCACCGCCGACTCCAGCGGGTCGACATTGCGGGCCACGATCGATTGCAGGTTGTTGATGATCTGCGATCCCACCAGCACGGTATCGATCGAAATATGCGGGCGCGCGGCGTGCCCGCCGACGCCTTCGATATCGATGCTGAAATGGTCGGCCGCGGCCATGATCGCGCCGGGGCGCAAGCCGAATGAGCCGAGCGGCATGCCGGGATAATTGTGCATGCCGTAGACTTCGTTGATACCGAAGCGCTCCATCATGCCGTCTTTGATCATGGCCTTGGCACCGGCGCCGCCCTCCTCGGCCGGCTGAAAGATCACCACCGCGGTGCCGGAGAAATTGCGCGTCTCGGCGAGGTAGCGCGCCGCACCCAGCAGCATGGCGGTGTGGCCGTCATGGCCGCAGGCGTGCATCTTGCCGGGCACCGTCGACTTGTACGGCAGGCCGGTCGCTTCCTCGATCGGCAGCGCGTCCATATCGGCGCGCAGGCCGATGACTTTGTCCGACTTGCCCTTGCGCCCGTGGATGACGCCGACCACGCCGGTGCGGCCCAGCCCCGGCACCACTTCGTCGCAGCCGAAGCTTTTAAGCTTTTCGGCCACCACGCCGGCGGTGCGCTGCACGTCGTAGAGCAGTTCCGGATGGGCATGCAGATCGTGCCGCCAGGCGGTGATCTCGCCATGCAGGTCGGCGATACGGTTGACGATGGGCATGAATGGCTCCTTGCTCGGCGCAGTGTAGCAAATTGCCGGGCCCGGACGCGAGTTCAACAAACGGGCGGAAACCGCCTATTGACCGGGCATAGCGACGCCCGTAAACCCGCGCGCATAAGGGCGCGTAGCTCAGCTGGTAGAGCACTTGACTTTTAATCAAGTGGTCCCGGGTTCGAGTCCCGGCGCGCTCACCACATAAACCACTAATAACATTGACATACTAGCGCCTTTGGTTTTTGGCGAAAATGCTATTTGCCGATTAATAACGGATTAGTAAGGAAATAACCCAATTCGAGGCGAAAATGCTGGGCCGCAGGATGTCCCAGCCGCAAGGACCCACCGCCGCAAAACGCGCCCTTGGCCTTGCCTGGGCGGGCGAAAAACTGGACAGCTAGAAAGTCGGGGGCAAGCCGCCACGGCCGCCGGGGGGCGGGGCGTCACCGCCCCCAGTAGGCACGCGGGCGCTTCTCCCACTTCGACCACTGGGCTAATCGCTGAGGTGCCGATCTCCGGCCAGCTTGGGGCGCTTGGGCGAGGGACCGGTAAGGTGGTGCTGAGGCAGCCTTGCCCGCGATGGTCCGTATCTCCACCATGCGATTGCTTCCAACCAAACGAAGCACAGGTGGGCTGGTGGCCATGAAAAAACTTTGCCTGACGCTCGCGGTTCTCGCCGTCGCCTCGACACAGGCGTTCGCCCAACAAACAGTAATGGAGGAGATCGAGCGGCATTGCGCCCACTCTTCTGAATGTAACCC
This sequence comes from Pseudolabrys sp., assembly GCA_035648555.1. Classification (GTDB taxonomy): domain Bacteria; phylum Pseudomonadota; class Alphaproteobacteria; order Rhizobiales; family Xanthobacteraceae; genus Pseudolabrys. The sequence goes on along the minus strand of DASRLF010000045.1, from coordinate 5,695 downwards.
GCCGGTCTGGAAGAAGGTCGAATCGGCCCTCGGCAACATCGTGATGCTCGATGCGGCGAACATTCGACTCGGTTATCATCACACCAATAGGTGGGCCACCATCACTGACGTGGTCGTTGAAGGAGACAACCAGAAAGACGATGCGCTGACTTTTGACTGCGACAGGCACCGCATGTGGAGCCGGCGGCGCAATGATGGCGGAGAAGGAACCTATTCTCCCCCCAAGTCCTTCCTGAGAGATATCGAGAACGTCGCCTGCGACGAGTGGTTTGCCAGGGAACTTCGAGAAAACCAGGAGCTGCAGGACAAGCTCTTCAAAGAGAAACTGATCGAGCACGGTAAGCGCAACATTCTGCGCGAGTGAATGTGCCGGTAGCGCGAAGCAGTGAGCGCGGTTTCGGGCGCTACGCACTCGGTTTGAGGCGCGGTAGGCTTGGGGTGATATAACCGGCAGCATGTCACAACCCGATCCCCTCTATGCATTCGAGAAACTGAGCGAAGCAGCCCACGCACTCGCAACACACCCCGGAAGAGTGCAAGAGCGCCTTGCCGAAGCGGCGATCTATCTCATCCGAATCCGGCCAGCAGACATACAGGACGAAGAGCTGCGGCGCATGTTCGTTGGCATCAGGGACGACCTCTCATTCGATGAGCCAGAGGGCAAAGAGGGTCGAATAGCTGCCACGCTTCAAAAGACTTCTGACGCCGACGCAAGCGAGATCGCGAGGCGTATCTTGGAGCTGCATGATCGGCTCGGCCGACAGCTGGGCCTCTGAGGCTCTCGACAACATGCGCGCCAACGGCGTGCGAACGCTTGCCGCGTGGTGCCTGGACGCGCTCTAATGGGCGCCTGCACGAGAGCAAAGGTCACAGACCATGGGCAGCCCGCTAGACCTTTTGAACAAGATCATCGGTGCGGTCATTGCCTATGGGCCAAGAAACAAAACTAAGAAAGCCAGAAAGGCGAGGAAGGCGGCGCGCCGCAAAAAACTTGCGGCGATAAAACGAGATTAGCCGTAGCAATGAAGCTCTCCGAAATGGAGTATTTGCAATGCCGCTGCAGCAAGGCGAGGTCCGGGGTTACGACTTCAATCGGTCAGTCGTTGAGTTCACGATGCTCAATCAGGGCAAGGTAATTCTGTGCGCGATCAGCACCGCAGCTATGGATGATCTTGAAGGCAGGCGCGACGTAAAATCAGATCAGCGCGTAGATCAGTTTATGCGGCTGCGCGAAGTAATTGAAGAGCGAGCATCACGTAAGTTTTTCGAAGAGCAGGCCCAGGCCGAGCGACCCTTAGTGTTGCGAGCCAACGATTTTTCTAGATAACCCATCAATGCTGCTCGAATTGGCGATGGCGGGTTTCAAGGCGGCGTGGGAGCGCAAGCCATGATCCTCAAGTCCGAGACTTACAATTTCCATCGTCTCGATCTCACACGCCAAGCCGGCTTTGTCGTGACGATATACGATGAAGACGGGCTAAGGCTGGGTGTGACGATGCCGTGCGCGACCCCAACGGATGCCTTCGCGGAAGCGCGAAAGATCGTTGAACACAGGGTCGAGGGAACGAAAAAATAGCTCGAGCAGCGGTCGATCAATGTCCGCTTGCGAGCGCGTTCGCCGACGGTCTGAGGGCCTGTGCCAGATTCGAGCGCAGATAGGGTTCAACGTCACCGGCCGCCAGCGGCCTGGCGTAGAAGTAGCCCTGCAGTTCATCACATTTTTCCGCCCGCAGAAAGGCAGCCTGCGCTGCGGTTTCGACGCCTTCGGCGATCACCTCGAGCCCGAGATTGTGCGCCATTACGATGATCGAGCGTACGATGGCCGTGTCTTGCGGTGTGGAATCATCGGCGATCTTGCGCACGAAGCTCTGATCGATCTTGATGCGGGTGAGCGGATAGGACGTGAGATAGCTCAGCGACGCATAGCCGGTGCCAAAGTCGTCGAAGGCGAGCTTAACGCCCTTGGCGCGCAGCGTGCGCAGCGCTTCCATCGTCGCTTCATCTTGGCCGAGAGCGATGTTCTCGGTGATCTCAATCTCTAGCGCTTCGGGGGGAAGCCCGCTGTGGCGCAGCGCGGCCTCAATGTCGTTGAGCAGCGTTTCGCTATGGAATTGCGCGGAAAAAATGTTGACGCCAATACGCAGAGGAAAGCCATTCGCGCGCCAGGCAGCCGCGTGTTCGCACGCCGACTGCAGAATCCATCGCCCGACCTCGAGCACAACCGGGCTTTCGCTGAGTGCCTCGATAAAAGCGCCGGGCGCGAGAATGCCGCACTGCGGATGCCGCCAGCGCAGCAGCGCCTCGATTCCGACTATCTCACCGCCGCTCGCGCGCACCTGCGGCTGGAAATAGAGCTCGAATTCCTTGTTCGTGCAGGCGCGGCGTAACTCTCCTTCGAGTTCGCGCCGCGCTTGCGCCTTCGCGCGCAGCACCGAAAAGAATAGGCGGTAGAGATTGCCGCCGGCGGATTTCGCGTCGTAGAGCGCGAGATCGGCGCTCGACATCAGCTCTTCGACATTGGCGCCATCGGCCGGCGCGATCGCGATGCCCGCGCTTGCGCCGATGAATAACTGATGTCCATTAATCTCGAATTTCTCCGCGAGCCGTTTGAGCACGGCACCGACCACCTGTGCGATTTCGCGCGGGTCACCGCAGTCGGGTTGCACCAGCACGAATTCGTCGCCGCCCAGCCGGTAGAAACGTCCATTGCTAGTCGCAAGCTCCGTCATCCGCTGCGCCACTTCCTGCAACAGGCGGTCGCCGATCGAGTGGCCGAGGGTATCGTTGATATCCTTGAATCCGTCGAGGTCGAACATCGCGATCGAAGTCGCGCCGCTGGGTGACCCGTCGCTCGAGCTGAGCGCCTGGTTGAGATCGTTGTGCAGGCTGGTCCGGTTGGCGAGCCCGGTGAGTTGGTCGTAATGCGCGAGATGCTTGAGCTTTTCCCCGACAATCTTGCTTTCGGTCACATCGCGGCCGGTGAAAAAGTGCTTTTGCTCAGGTTCCGACCACACGCCCGACCATGCCAACGTGACAATACGGCCGTTCTTGTGCGCGTAGCGCGTTTCGAAATTGCGCATTTCGTGGCCGCTGCGCGCGAGCCGCATTTCCTGCCGCGTGCTTTCGAGGTCGCCGGGATAGATGAAATCGATGGCATTGTGGCCAACCATCTCCTTAGACGCGTAGCCGAGAATTGTCGACGAAATCGGGCTGACGCGTTCAAGATTTCCATAGCGATCCGTGACCAGGATGAGATCGAGCGAGGTCTCGAACAGTCGCCGGTTTTCGTTGGTTTCCTGAGCCAAGCGCGCCTGTGCCTGTTTGCGTTCGGTGATGTCCTCGTGCGTCACCACCCATCCGCCGCCTGCGATTGGTTGACTTATGACGTTGATGACACGACCGTCGGTCAAATCCATCGTGGTGCTTATCGGATTCTTTTTGTCCATCGAGGCGGAGAGATCGCCGATATATTTTTCCGGATCGACGGTAAAGAACGTCCCGGCCGCGATGCGTTGCTGGACAAGGTCGCGAATTGTGTATCCGGGGTTAATGTCGTTGGGTGAAAGGCGGTACATATGGAGATAGCGCTCGTTGTGGAGCACGAGCCGCGCCGCTGTATCGAACATGTTTAGGCCCTGGGTCATGTGGTTCAAGGCCACGCTGAATCTGGCATTTTTCTCCTGAAGCGTCTGGGCTAGACGTTCGACTTCGGTGGTGTGCTTGCGTCGCTCTGTAATGTCCTGAATGCTTCCCGTGACGCGGTTCACAGTGCCACCCGCAACTTCTGCCCCAGCGATACTGTGCACCCAGCGGAGCGAGCCCTTTGCCGTTACGATGGGGAGTTCCAGGTCGAAGGGAGTGCCGTCGCGAACGAGACGCTGCATCCCTTCCAAAGCCTGCGCAGCGTTCTCCTCGCCCCAGAAGTTCTCCATCATTTCCAGTGTTGGCGTGACATCCGGCTCGACTTCGAAAAGCCGATAGGTTTCGTCAGTCCAGACGAGGGACTTCGTTTCGACGTCTAATGTCCAGCTTCCGACTTTGGTCAAACAGAATGTCTGCGACGATAGCTCGCGCATTAATCGCATCCTATTTGGGATCAGTTTTGCAATCAGGTCTGAAGACTTCGATACTAAAGAGAGTTACTTTAAGACGAAGTTCAGCATTCGCGCCTTAGGCGAAATGCGTCGGGTCGGAAACCCGCGCACGTTGCTCCTCGGCTTCGATCTGTTGTCCCAGATCGACACACATTCGGTCGAGCGCGGCGATCATTGTCTCGGTTTGGCTCGCTCGCAAGCGGTTCTGAGCGATTACAAATTCAATGTTGCGGCGCGACCGCTCGTCTTGGTTGGCTGTCATGGATGTCTCCTTATTGTGTCGCTTCGGGGCATCGGCCCCTTTAATTGGTAGCTACGCAAATGTTGGGCAACAGCACAAACAGAAAGACCGCCTCGCGGCGGTCTTTCCGAAATCCAATCAGGTGTTTTAATCAGGCTGCAATAGCAGCCTTCCGCTTCCTGCTCCGTGCGAGCAGACCCAGTGCGCCGAGGCCGGTGGCGAAGAGTGGGAGAGCCGCTGGCAGTGGAGTTTCGGCTATGAAGTACGTGCCGCTGGATTCCTTCGTGATGTCCGTCACTAGATCTGTTTTAATGAAATCCCAAGTCAGAGTGGGAGCGTCAGCGACTGATAGACTAAAGTCGTGCAGGTCGCCGTTGTCGCCCAAGAAGGTGCCGGTCGTCGTTCCGGTGATACCCAGTAAGATAGAGTCGAAAAAGAGGTTGTTCAAATCCTCTGTTAAAACTGTACAGGATAGGCATCCCTTCAGGGCGCTAATAAACGACGCGTCACTAATCGTATAGAAACCTCCGCTCGTCGGTGTGCCAATCGTGATCGTGCCGGTACCGGTACCGGCGCCGGGCGGAGATATTTGGGTGGCGACGAAGTCGAATTGCTCACCGATGAACACCGAATTTGCGCTCGCGTTGCTCGAGACAAGCGCCGAACCCGCCATCACAGCCGTCGCCAATGCGACGCTAGTCATAAGTTTGTTGATCACACGCATAATTGCCCACCCCTGTTAAACAAAGACGCCACATCTATCAAAGTCGATGCCAAGTGCACCGCGTTGAGCGCTACTCTATGCTGCTTGCTTGCCAACCGATGGCGTAGGTGCTGCCGATTGAGATTCTGGCGACTTCGGAACGTCGCCTTTTAATGGCAGCTATCAGGAAATCCAATCCCGTCTTTGTTGTAGAGGGGATGACCGTCGCAGCCTCAAAAGCGCCACACGTTGACCATGGTCTTTATTAGGGCGCTTGCATAGGGAGGCCATTTTTTATCGGCGCTCCATTTGTGCTGCTATGCACAGCCAATGTCGCTCACGGGTCAATCGCTCCCGAGCAATTCAGCGCCCGTTCCGGCTATTGTCCGCTATGCGTCGTTAGCGACCCAAATGGTGCGGTGCCACGAACGCAGCGATGTGCCAGAGCGGACATTTCACACGTGAATGAAAGAGGCCGCCAACTGAGGCGGCCTCTGGAACGATACCGTAACGCCTTGGGCGGCCCTATTTCCAGTCCGTCCAACTGTCGCCCTTCCAATAACCGCGGCCCTCGTGCTCACGCCAACTGTACTTGTCACTCGGGCCCCATTTCCAGGAGTCCTCATGAACGACCACGCGGGACTCTTTTGGATATTC
>DASRLF010000044.1:0-106738 GCA_035648555.1 Pseudolabrys sp. | reverse complement strand
TCTCTCATCGGTCGGCTTTTTCATCTGACCACTTTATCACATTCTAATTATTGAATGTAATAGCGAGGGCCGTTAATCCCCGGAAATTTTCACGCTCGTATTGGGCTTAACGCGCACCGTCTTCTCATTTGCGACATAACGCTCGACCAGTTCCCACACCGGCGGTCCCTGGGTTCCCTCGTTGACGCTGGCCCAGCCGGCAACCGTATAATCCTTTTCCGGCACAATCGCCTTGCCGGTTTTCAGCAGCGTCATTGCTGAAATGCGTTGGCCGATAGGCTTTGAGACATCGATGGCATAGCCGAGGCCGCCGCAGCGCACCATGTCGCCGCCCTGCTGATAGTAGGGATCGGGGTTGAACAAATTGTCGGCCACGTCCTCGAGCACTTCCCTAAGCCGCGCGCCGGTCATCGGCAAACGATAGACTTGCGGATAAGTGATCGCGGTAGCGTTGTGGATGTCCTCCATCGTGATCGCCTGCCCCGGTAGCACGCTGGTGCCCCAACGGAAGCCCGGCGACAGCGCGATCTCGGCGTCGCGCTCCTTCAACAGCGCCGCGCAGATCAGGTCGTCGAAAGTGCCGTTGAAATTGCCGCGCCGGTACAACAGCGAGTCCGCCTGGCCGACCACGCGCGAAAGTTCCTCGGCATAGGGCGCGCGCGCTTTGGCGATCGCAGCAGCCATCCCAGCATCCGGCTGGATAGCGTCGGCGAACAGGGGGATCAATTTGTAGCGAAAATCCTTCACGGCGCCGTTCTGCACATCAAGATCCAGCCGCGACACAAACTTTCCGTGGCTGCCTGACGCAATCAACAGCGTGTTGCCGACCTTGATCGCCTCCGGGATCGCGTCGTGGGTGTGGCTAGTCAGGATCACGTCGATGCCCGGCACACGCGCGGCCAGCTTGCGGTCGACGTCGAAACCATTGTGCGACAACAGCACCACGAGTTGTGCGCCGTTCTGGCGCGCCTTCTCGACGTTGGTGCGCACGTCTTCCTCGCGGATGCCGAATGTCCACTTCGGCATCAGCCAGCGCGGATTGGCGACTGGTGTATAGGGAAACGCCTGCCCGAGCACGGCAATCGTCACGCCGCCGCGCTCGAACATTTCCATCGGCTTGAACGCGGGCTCATTCCATTCGGTGTCGCGCACGTTGAGCGCAAGGAACGGAAAGCCAAGGCCGCCGATCAACTCCTTCACCCGCGCTTCGCCATAGGTGAATTCCCAATGGCCGGTCATGGCATCGGGCTTGAGCAACGCCATGCAGTCGACCATGTCCTGACCGCGGCTCATATTGGCGCCGAGGGAACCCTGCCAGGTGTCGCCGCCGTCGAGCAGCAGCACTTTGCCGCCGCGTTCGCCGCGCACGCCCTTCACCACCGTTGCCAGCCGGTCGAGCCCGCCGATGCGGCCGTAGGATTTCGCCAGTGCGGAGAAATCTTCCGACGTCAGCGCATAGGCCGAGGCGGATTTCGCCGGGATACCAAAATGCTTGAGGAAATCGCCGCCGGTGATGTGCGGGGGCTGTCCGCGCGCCGCGCCCACGCCGAGATTGATCGACGGCTCGCGGAAATAGACCGGCATCAGCTGGCCGTGAATGTCAGCCACGTGCAGCAACGTGACATTGCCGAGCGCGTCGAATTTTGTGAGCTCGGCTTGGCTGAGCCGCTGCTGCGCCATCGCGCGCGTAAAGCTGCCGCCGATTGTCAGCGCCGCGGTGGCGGCGCCGACCTGGAGGATTTCCCGGCGGGTAATCATGGCGTCAGATTAATGCCTGATCCCCGGCACGCTCAGCTTCAGTCCGCCATTGAGCGACGCCAGATAGATCTCCAGATCGCCGTATTCCTTGGCGTCCGGTGCCAGTTCGTCGGCGCGGATGTTGACCTGACACCACTGGAAGCGCTGGCGGATGTCCCAAATCGCCAGCAGGCTGGTGCGCCAGGTCGGGAAATGGTCGTACTGGCCCTTCGGCTCGCCCAGCCATTGCCCGCGGATCCAATGATTGGCCGACTTGCCGTGACAATCGGTACAGGCGAAGTTGAGCTCGCCGATTTTGCGCTCGGCCAGCGCCTTGCCGCGCGCGATCGCCGCCTTCGACGCCGCGCTCGTGGTGTCGACCTTAATCGGCGCACCATTGGCGAGATTGTGCAGGTAAACCGACATGGCCCGATTATCGGTGGTTTCCATCAGCCAATCGGCGCCGGTGGTGGCCTTGGCGTGGCGCGTGACGAACTCCTCGACGCCCAGCACCTTGTCCAATCGCGGTTCCCATTTTGGCATCGACGAAGCCCAGGTCTTGAACGCCGTTTTCGGATCGCTGTGGCAGCTTTGACACGACTTGCCGGTCGCACCTTCCTGCTTCCAGAGTTCCTGCGCCCGGTCGAGCGCCCACATGCCCGGGTTTTCCAGCGGGTCGAGATTCTCGCGCTTCTCGACCGGTGCGGCACGCTTGTCGGGATTGTCGAGTTCGGACCTGAACACCGCCGGTTTCTTCAGCGTCTTCAGGAATGCGACCATGTCGTTAATTTCCTGGTCTTTGAATTCGCCATGACTGCCCCAGGGCGGCATCACGGTGTCCGGATTATAAACGCGCGCATCAAAGATGTAGTTGAACAGCCACTCGTCGGTGCGCCCGGCATTGCCGATTTCGGAAAGATTGGGTCCGACATTGCCAGGCAGATCCGCGTTACCGGCCTGCCCCATGACGTGGCAGGCGAGGCACGAGCCTCCGCGATTGCGGTCGGCCACCAGCTTGGCGCCGTTCGCAGCGTCGCCGGTAATCTCACTGGTGATTTTGCGCGCCGCAGTTGGCGGCGGTGGCGACGAAATCTTCGCCAACGTGCTCCACTTGGACTCATCGCGTGCCGGCCAGCTGCTATAACGCTTCCAAGGCCGCGTCGAGGCATCGGCCTTGAGTTCAAGCGGCGCGTCTTTGCCTTTGGCTTGCGCGTGGGCGTCGGCCGCAAAACCGGCGGCGCCCGCCGCGATCAGTGCGGCGGCGACGCTGCTCGCCAGAATCCCTCCACGGATCATCGCATCCTCCGAACGATTTGTTGTCGTTTCTATCGGCCGTCAGCTTACGGATATTTTTTCTTGCGCCGTAGTGATCGTGCCGTCGTCATCGGTCCAGCTAAACCTGAAGGTGCCGCTTTCCTCCACTTTGGCGAAGAACTGCATGTACGGATTGGCGGCAACCGCCGAATCCAGATTGGCGCTGAACACCGGCTTGCCGTTGAACTCGCAGGTGAACGTATTGATGATCTTGCGCGGGATTATCTTGCCGTCTTTATCCTTGCGCTGACCCGTCTCCATAATGTGCGGCATCAGCGTTTTGATTTCGATCAGCTCGCCCTTCTTGACGTCCTTGGGAACCTTGAGCCGCGGTTTTTCAGCCATGGTGCTTTCCTGAACTTTCTGTGTCAGCCGCCGCAGCCGCCGATGGTAACCTTCACCAGCTTCTGCCCGGTGAAATACTCGCCTTTGCTGGTCTTGGCGACCACGACAATGTTCTGTGTGGCGGCAAGCCGGATGCGCGTTGCCGCTTCCGCCTTGCCCGACATTGGCGAGAAGTGAAACGTGACCACGCCCGGATTGGGATTACCCTCCGAGATCACCGCGACGTCGCTAACGTAATTATCTGCGGTCATCGGCGAATCGACCGTGACCTGCAGCGGCACGGTGTTGCCGTTTTCGGCGATCTCGGGCAGCTCGATCGAAATCTTGCCCTGCGTGGCGGTCTTGTCGCCGGTGAATTTGGCAATCAGATCCGCCGCTTCCTTAGGGCCGGCCTGCGCGCCGCCGCCCCACCCCAGGACGGTGAGTGTCGCGCCGGTAGCGCCCAGCACAAGCGTGGCGCGACGGGATAGCTGTCGCATCGTTTTAATCCTCCCGCATCGGTTTGGGGCAGCAAGGACATCCCTGCCCGGCAGCGACCATAGCCGCGAGCGGGGGCCGGTTCAAATCGTATTCACAACAAAGAATATGGATGCACCACAATACTGCTCAGCTCGGCAGCGATTTGAGGAAATCCCGGAAACTCTTGCCGTCGTATGCCTTTTCACGCACGAAGCGGAACATCGCAAGAAAATCGTCGGGCCGCAGATAGCCCGGCGCGCGCGCTACCTCGCGTTTCTCGGGCGCCAGCACCTTGAGCGGGCCGGCCCGCTCCGGGAAAAACTGGAAGGTCGGCGTGTAACGTACGTTGTATTTCGCGGCCATCTCCTTTTCCGACAGCTCGACGCCGTCGAAGTCGGTCACCTTCCGCGAACCGATGATGTTGAGCTGAAGCACCTCGAAATTCGCCTTGATGTAGTCGGAAACGTCGACCCGCGCGAAATTGACGAAATGCGTCTCCTTGCAATAGGGGCAACCCTTGAGCTCCCACATGATGACAAAACGCTTGCCCTCGTTGTGCGCGCTTTCCAGATCGTCGCTGAGTTCAAGGAAGCTTTCCAGGAACCAAGGCTCCTTGTAGAGCCCATCGTCGGTCAGAATGGGCTCGGCACGCGCGCCGCCGAGGAGCGCCAGTGACGCCGCACCGATCAGAAGATTTCGCCGTGTCGTCATGATACCGGTCACGTAAACCACGTGAGGCAAAGCGGCCTCGCCGCCCTGCTCCGTGGCGCTTATAGTCGCAAACATAATCCCATTGCCTCAAAATACGGTGAAATTCGATGCCGTCCTGCATTGCCCGCGCCGCATGCCTCGCGCTCGTCCTCGCTGCGGGCCCCGCTTTGGCCGGCGATCTGGCCGACTTCAATGCCGCCGCGGAGGCTGCCGAAGCGCACAATCGGGTCGCTATCGGCTATCTGCGGACCGGCAATGTCGATCTGGCCTCGCTTGAAATCGACCGCTTGCGCGCGGCCTGGGGCAAACTGGGCGAACGTTTCAACGGCAAGCGGCCGGAAATGTTCGACGGCAATAATTATTACGTCGTCGCCATGACCGATATCGCCACGCGCCTGGTCACCGCAGACTTGATGCTCAACATGAGCAAAAGCGACGTGACGCGGCAGGCGCTGCTCGCCATCCGCACCGATCTCTACAAATTGCGCAAATCCGCCGGCATCGTGGTGCTGGCCGATTGCATATATGACGCCAATAACGCCATGGACGCGCTGATGGGCTATAACGACCACGATCTTGACTGGAACAACGCCAAAACACGTACCGGCATCTCCGACGACGCCTCAAGTTACGGCTCCGCGCTCGATCGCTGCGACGCCATGGCCGACCCAAGCTTGCGCCAGACGCCGGAGTTCCGCCGCCTGGTCGACGGCGCCAAAGCCAGTCTGACGCTGATCCCCAAAGCGATCGCCACCCGCGATACCGATAGGCTGCACCGGGTGCTGATCGAACTGCGCTCGTTCGACAATCTTCTGGCGTTCCGCTTCGGCTAGCGCGGGTCACATCGACATATTCTATTTCTGTGATACATATTTCGCCGATTCAAAATCTGTTTTTCAGCAATAAAACGCCCGAGAGAATGAAGTTGGCGAGCCAGCAGCGTGCCCAAGAATTTTTTTCTCGCGCTGTGCTGTTCGGCGCAATGTTTGTTGCGTTGAGCTTATCGAGCGCGCGCGCAGCCGAACTGATAGTGTTTGAACGGGCGGGCTGTGAATGGTGCGAAGCCTTCAATCGCGAAATCGCGCCGATTTATGGTAAGACCGATGAAGGTTCGCGTGCACCGCTGCGCCGTGTCGATGCTGCGCAGCAGCTGCCGCCGGACCTGGCGTTCATCGAACCGGAACGGCTGACGCCGCTGTTCGTGCTGATCGACCGGGGCCGCGAAATCGGCCGCATTCGCGGCTATCCCAGCGAGGAAAATTTTTGGGGCCTGCTCGGCGTCTTGCTTAAGAAACTCGATGCCTCCGAAACCGGCGGGGAACGCGCGCAGTTGCTTGAAAAGACGTTGTACGTAAACGACTGAACGAAACGGGATTGCACGGGCATGGAATTGCAACGTCAGGAAACGCGCGGCCGGCCGCATGAGCATGGCCGCATGCTCGATAATGCCAAGCGCGCGAGCAATTTCCTCAAGGCCCTCGCGCACGAGAGCCGGCTGATCATCCTGTGCATTCTGGCCGACGGCGAAAAGTCGGTGAGCGAATTGGAACACGAACTCAGCCTGCGTCAGCCGACGGTGTCGCAGCAGCTCGCGCGGCTGCGCGCCGACGGCCTGGTGTCGACGCGGCGCGACGGCAAGATCATCTATTACAGCCTGGCCAGCGACGAGGCGCGCACTGTGATCGGCGCGATCTACGACGCGTTCTGCAAGAAGGCGCGCAAGCGCTAGAAGGCGCTAGCGCGCGTTGGGGTCCGGCGTGCGCGGCCCATAAAACTGTTTCAGCAACATTGAGAAATAGCCGCCGGCATAATTGCCGTCCGCGCGCTTGAAGGCATCGGGCAACCGATTCCACGCTATGTCCGGGCGATCGTGATGAACGCCGTGCAAATTCTGGTTCAGCATGAACAGACTGGCCCAGCGGGCGGTGCGGGAATTATGCGCCGGCGCTCCGACATCGGCCGGCGTATCGTAATGCGCCACATTGTCTTGCAATGACACGATCACGCCGCGCAGCGCAATCGGCGTCAGCAGCACCGGCCACCAATCACCATAAAGATAGAAGGCGCCCGCGTAAACGAGAATGACGAAAACCGAATCGACTCTGATCCTTTGCAGCCGCCGGTCGAGCCCGCGCCGCAGCGCGCCCTGCAACGAGTCGTTCATCGCTTCATCCGCTGGCATGGCCCGATCCGCCACCCACATGATCGCGCAGCGGGGCAGCAACATGATCATCGACGACAGGATTTCACGCACGTAGATCCATCCCACCAGTCCGCAATAAAATTCCACGGCCAGTGCCACGCGATTTTTTCCGGGCTTGATGACATCAGCGCGATCGAGCGAATGCCTGGGAAAGCGATGGTGAACCATGTGGCCGAGACGGATGGCGTCGAAGGCGATGCCGGAACATATCGCGAGCGCCCGGCCGAGGCGGACATTCCAGATCGTGGTGCGCGCCAGGCGGCCGTGAATGGCCTCATGCAGCAGCGCTCGACTAAACGGCGTGGCGAGCGACAGCAGCACGGTCATGGCGATGGCGACCATGTCGGCCGCCGCAACCGACATCATGTCTGTCTCCGGCAGCAAAAAAACCGGAATGATCACGAATTGAAATACCGCGACTGCGAACGCAGCGGCGGTGAGCAGCAAATTGACTCCGTAGGGCGGCAGAGCACGTTCCATAGACGTGACTATACGCAACAAATCCCGCTACCGAGCATAAGAATCAACTTGTCGTAAATTTCGGTCCTTTACCCATAAAGCGCGCAGATACGGAACTCGCCCATTTGCCAGCCAAAAACGCTATCAGCAGACAAATCGGGCCAAAATTATCGATTGCGGCCGCAATTCCGTAAAATAGGCGGCTAGCTCACCGCCACTTTGGTGAGGAAGCCCTCGACTTCGCTGCGCAGCGTGGCGGCCGCTTTTTCCACCGACTCCGATGCTGCGAGCACGGTCTGTGCCGACTGTTGGGTTTTGGTCGCGGCGCCGGCCAGTTCGTTCAACACCGAGACGATCAACTTGGCGCCGTCGGAGGCGCTGGCGACGTTTTGCGAAATCTCGCCGGTCGCGACGCTCTGCTGCTGTGCCGCCGCGGCCGTGGCGGATGTATAAGCATCGATGTCGTGCATGCGGTTTGAGATCCGCCCGATCGCCTCCACCGCTTTGCCGGTCGAGTTCTGCACTTCGAGAATCTGACTGGAAATCTCCTCGGTTGCCTTTGCGGTCTGCACGGCGAGCGACTTCACCTCGGAAGCGACCACGGCAAAGCCGCGGCCCGCCTCGCCGGCCCGCGCCGCCTCAATCGTGGCGTTGAGCGCCAGCAAATTGGTTTGCCCGGCGATATTGCGAATGAGCTTGATGACGTCGCCGATCTTCTGCGCGGCCTGCGCCAGGGCGCCGATATCCTGGTTGGTCGCCTGCGCTTCGCCGACGGCGAGCCGCACCACGTCGGCGGATTGGTTGAGCTGCTGTCCGACCGAAGCGATCGAACTCGACAGTTCTTCGGCGGCAACCGCGGCGGTCTCGACGTTCGTTGAGGATTCGTTGGATGCCTGTACCGCGCTTTCGGCGCGCTGTGAGGTATAGCCGGACGCGTTCAGCAGACCGGCGGCGGTCGAACGCATTTCGCACGCGCTATCGGCCACGCTTCGCAGCAGGTTTTCGGCGCGCCGGTGGAAGATCGAGATCGCGTTCTCGATGACGGTGCGGCGCTCTTCGCGCTGCTGCAGCGTGGCATGCTGCTGCTCGGCCTGCCGCCGTTCGGTGACGTCCTCGTGCGTACCGATCCAGCCGCCGTCCTTCATCGGATGATTTGTGACCAGCAGAGAACGCCCGCCGTTGGATTTGACCTCGTGCACGATTGTGCGCCCAAGCGCGACCGCCGCCAGAAATTCCTTGCGGTATTCATGGGGATCGCGGGAGAATGTGCCCTTGGCGACCCGCCTCGTGAGTACCTCGGAAAGCGTCGAGCCCGGCACCGCCTCGGCTGAGGTCAGGCCGTACATTTCGTAATATTGCGTATTGCAGACGATCAGCCGCTCGGAGCGATCGAACATGCATAGGCCCTGCGGCATGCTGTCGATGGCGGTGCGCATTTGTTTGATTTCTCGGCTTTGCTGCCAAGTCAGCAGCGCGCCGGTCAAGCTCATCGTAAATTGCGCGAGGACGACGGCGAGTACCGCGATGAGTACCGTTTCGGACATTGTGCGGACGGCGGCCGAGGCCCATCCGGCTCCCAAGACCATCAGTACGCCAAAGCTCACCACAAAAGTGGCGAGACCGACCAGCATGACCAGCCAGGAAGCGCGCTTGAGAGTGAGCGAGAAAAACAATTTGAACATGAGTCTTCCGGCCGTATGAGACGGGACTCTAGTCTGGATACAGTTCCTTTGCGGTTAATCGGTGGTTAGCAAGACGTTAATGGACAGCCGATCGGGCCTAACTTACCGCCACGTCGGTCAGCCGCATCTGCACGCGTTCCTCGCCCTGCCAGCGATCGACCGCCAAATGCCCGGCCGCATGCATCGCGCGCCCGCGGTTGTCTAGCAGCGCCTTGCCGAGCGGCTGTCCAGCGGCGCGGAAGGCGATAGCGTTGACGATCTTGCCATCGCCCGATTTAAACCGTGCACGGACGTGGTTTTCGCCGACCGGATCGGCATAGGCGAGGGTATGCGCGGGCAGCGCCAGCATCGGTTCCGGATTGCCGGCGCCATAAGGCCCGGCCCGCGCCAGCATCTCGCATAGCGCCAGCGTGACGCCGCCGGCGCTAACCGCGCCGTCAATCAGAAGCGCGCGCTCGCGCCGCGCCGCTTCCACCGCTGGGGCCAACGTCTCCTCAAGATAGGCGCGGAACGCGGCTAGCGCGTCTTTGCGAAGCGTGATTCCGGCCGCCATCGCGTGCCCGCCACCCTTGAGCAGCAGGCCTTCGCGTACCGCGCGCCGCACCGCCTGGCCGAGATCGACGCCGGCGATCGAGCGGCCCGAGCCGGTGCCGGTGCCGCCCGGCTCAAGCGCGACCGCGAAGGCAGGCCGGCCGTAACGTTCTTTCAGCCGCGCCGCCACCAGCCCGACCACGCCGGGATGCCAGCCCTCGCCCGCAGTCACCACGACGGCGCCCTTTTCCTCCAGGCCGAGCGCGGCCATCGCCTCCGCGTCGGCTTGCGCGACGGTTACGATCTCGATTTGCCGGCGCTCGGTGTTCAAGCGGTCGAGTTCAGCGGCGATGCGCGCAGCTTCAGTCAGATCCTCTTCCAGTAGCAGCCGCGCGCCCAAGTCGGCACGCCCGATGCGGCCGCCAGCATTAATGCGCGGTCCCAGCAGGAAGCCGAGATGCCACGGCTCGGGCGGACCGGTAAGACGCGATGCATCCATCAGCGCGGTCAGTCCGATTTGCTCGCGGCGTTTTAACGCGATCAGCCCCTTGGCGACGAAAGCGCGGTTGAGACCTTTCAGCGGCACCACGTCGGCGACGGTGCCGAGCGCCACTAGATGCAGAGACGACAGCAGATCGGGCTCGGCGCGCCCGTCGTGCCAGAAATTGTGCCGCCGCAATTCGCGGGCCAGCGCGACCAGCGTGAGGAACACGAGGCCGACGGCAGCGAGATGGCCAAGTCCAGAAAGATCGTCGGCGCGGTTCGGATTGACGACCGCGACCGCCGGCGGCAATTCCTCATCGGCCTGATGATGGTCGATCACCACGGTATCGAGGCCAAGCTTCTTGGCTTCCGTCAGCGGCTCCATGCTGGTGGTGCCGCAATCGACCGTGATCAGCAATTTGACGCCGCGCTCGGCAAACGAGCGGATGGCGTCGACATTCGGCCCGTAACCCTCGAAAATCCGGTCAGGAATATGAACGATCGGATCGAGCCCGCAGCGGCGCAAGTAGCCCGCAAGCAGCGCCGAAGCGGTGGCGCCGTCGACGTCGTAATCGCCGAAAATCGCTACGCTTTCGCCGTGGACAACAGCATCCGCAATGCGGCTGGATGCCGCCGCCATGCCGGTCAAGCCATGCGGGTCGGGCATCAGCCCTTTTATAGTGGGGTCGAGATAGGCCGCGACCTCGTCCGGCTCGACGCCGCGCCCGGCCAGCACCCGCGCCAGCAATTCCGGCACGCCGTGGCGTTGCGCAATCGTCAGCGCGCGCGCCTGTCCCCGCTCGTCGAGGCGGTCGCGCCAGCTTCGGGCGGTCGCAGATTTTTCCACGCCGAGGAAAAACCGCTCGGAGGAATTCAGCGCCGCTGCCGGCAGAGCCATCGCCATACGACCTAATGTATTGGCCCCGGCGAAAAGCGCCAGTTGCTATTCAATCCAGATGAAACTTGCCGAAATCCCGGTGTTCGGCGATCACGCGGCGCACCGTGCCGGTCGCCGAACGCATCACCACCGTCTCGGTCTCAATCACCGACTTGCCGAATTTCACGCCGGCTAGCATTGCGCCGGTCGTTACGCCGGTGGCGGCGAACAGGCAGTCGCCCCGCACCATGTCTTCGATCTCGTATTTTTTCTTGGCGTCCTTGATGCCCATCTTCACGATGCGCGCGCGCAATTCCTCGGTATCGATGATCAGCCGCGTCTGCATCTGGCCGCCGATGCAGCGCAGCGCCGCCGCCGCCAACACGCCTTCTGGCGCGCCGCCAATGCCGAGATAGATATCGATGCCTGTTTTTGGCTCCGCGCAATGGATTACGCCGGCAACGTCGCCATCGCTGATCAGACTGACCGCGGCGCCCACTTTGCGCACTTTGGCAATCATCTCGGCATGGCGCGGCCGGTCGAGCAGAATCGCGGTGATCTCCGACGGCTTGACGCCTTTGGCCTTGGCGAGCCGGATGATGTTTTCATCCGCCGGCGCGTCGAGATCGATGGTGCCCTTGGGGTAGCCCGGACCAATGGCAATCTTGTCCATGTAGCAATCGGGCGCGTGCAACAGCGTGCCAGCCTCGGCCATCGCGATGGTGGCAATGGCACCCGGCATGTTCTTGGCGCACAGCGTGGTGCCTTCGAGCGGATCGACCGCGATATCGACTTTCGGGCCGGTTTTGTTCCCGACCTTTTCGCCGATGAACAGCATCGGCGCCTCGTCGATCTCGCCTTCGCCGATCACCACCGTACCGTCGATCGGCAGCTTGTTGAGCTCGCGCCGCATGGCGTCGACCGCGGCCTGGTCGGAAGCTTTTTCCTTGCCCTGCCCACGCAGGCGCGCCGACGATACCGCCGCTCGCTCGGTCACGCGCACGATCTCGAGGGTGAGAATGCGCTCCAGCAGCAGTTCGGCCTGGACGGTGATCGATGCCATTAGGACGTCCCCTCACGAATTTTAGTTCTTTTCTATGCGTATGACTTGCGGCGTGCCTGAGATCACCCTATCGCGGCCCACCGCCGCAAGGGCCTTGCGCACGCCATCCTCCGATGTCGCGTAAGTGATGAGGATAACAGGGACGGCGCTGCCTTTGGCCCCCCCGCTCAAGCTTTTCTGGTCGTGCCTTTGCACGATCGATTCCAGCGAAATCTCTTGCTCGGCCAGGCGCGTGGCGATGGTCGCGGCGGTGCCCGGTTTGTCGCGTGCCAAGAGCCTGATGTAATAGCCGCCCTCGTGGCGCTGCATCGGCGCCTTGCGCACGGCGGTCAGCCGCGCGGCCGGCCGACCGAACGGCGCGGTACGCACGCCACGCGCAATGTCGCCGATGTCGGACAACACCGCCGAAGCGGTCGCCGCTCCGCCGGCGCCGGGTCCGACCAGCGTCAGCGGGGCGATGCCCGCGGCATCCACGGTCACGGCGTTGGTCACGCCCATCACCTGGGCGATCGCGGAATCCTTGCGCACCATGGTCGGATGCACACGCTGCTCGATGCCCTTCGGCGTTTTCACCGCGACGCCAAGCAACTTGACGCGATAACCAAGCTCGTCGGCGGCGGCGAGATCGGCCGGTGTGATCGAGGAAATGCCCTCCACGTAGATCGCGCTTTGATCGACCTTGGTGCCGAAAGCGAGCGAGGCCAGGATAGCCAGCTTCTGCGCGGTATCGTGGCCCTCGATATCGAAACTCGGATCGGCTTCGGCATAGCCGAGCCGTTGCGCTTCTTTCAGGCATTCCGCGAACGGCAACTTGTCTTGCTCCATTCGGGTAAGGATGTAATTGCAGGTGCCGTTGAGAATGCCATAGATGCGCTCGAAAGAATTGCCGGCCATGCCCTCGCGCAAGGTTTTCACGATCGGGATAGCGGCGCCGACCGCGGCCTCGAAATTGAGTGCGACGCGATGTTTTTCCGCGAGCGTGGCGAGCTTGACGCCATGTTTGGCGAGCAGCGCCTTGTTGGCGGTGACCACCGACTTGCCCGACGCCAGCGCCGCTTCGATCGCGCTCTTGGCCGGATCGCCGGCGCCGCCGATCAGTTCGACGAACACGTCGATGCCGGGAGCGCGCGCCAGCGTCACCGGATCGGAAAACCATTTGGCTTTGCGAAGATCGAGGCCGCGATCCTTGCCTTTTGAGCGCGCGCAGACCGCGGCAATTTCGATGGCGCGGCCGCAACGCGCGGCGAGCGCCTCCTGCTGGAGCGCCACCTGGGCGATTAAGGCGGCGCCGACCGTGCCCAATCCGGCGACACCCACTTTTAGCGAAGTGGTCATGGAATCAGCGCCGCGTGGCGAGCGGGACGACGTTGTGAAGCTGTTCCGGCCCGGACTTCAGGAAGCGGCCGACATTGCGCGCGGCTTGGCGGATGCGTTGCTCGTTCTCGACCAGCGCGATGCGAACGAACCCTTCGCCATATTCGCCGAAACCGATGCCGGGCGAGACCGCGAGTTCGGCCTTCTCCACCAGCAGCGTCGCGAATTCCACGCTGCCGATGCTCTGGAACGGCTCCGGGACCGGCGCCCAAGCGAACATCGAGGCGCGTGGGCTTGGCACGTGAAAACCGGCGCGGCCAAAGCTTTCAACCAGCACGTCGCGGCGGCGCTTATACGTTTCGCGCATTTCCTTGATGCAGTCGTCGGGGCCGTTGAGCGCGGCGATCGCCGCCACCTGGATCGGCGTAAAGGCGCCGTAGTCGAGATAAGATTTCACTCTGCCAAGCGCCGCGATCACGCGCTCATTGCCGACCGCGAAGCCGACGCGCCAGCCCGGCATCGAGTAAGTTTTCGACATCGAGGTGAACTCGACCGCGATATCGATTGCGCCCGGCACTTGCAGCAGAGACGGCGGCGGGTTGTCGTCGAAATAGACTTCCGCATAGGCGAGATCGGACAGCACCAATATGCCGTGTTTCTTGGCGAACGCGACAAGGTCTTTGTAGAAGTCGAGGCTCGCCACGTAAGCCGTCGGATTGGCCGGATAGCACACCACCACCGCGGTCGGCTTCGGGATCGAATGAATGATCGCGCGCTCGAGCGTGTGAAAGAAATTCGGCGTCGGTTCCGACGGCACCGAGCGGACCGCGCCGCCCGCCATCAGGAATCCGAAAGCGTGGATCGGATAGCTTGGGTTCGGCACCAGCACGACGTCGCCGGGCGCGGTGATCGCCTGCGCGACGTTGGCGAAGCCTTCCTTGGAGCCGAGCGTTGTGACGACCTGCGTGTCGGGATTGAGCTTCACGCCGAAGCGCCGTTCGTAATACTTCGCCTGCGCGAGACGCAGCTTGGCAATCCCGCGCGAGGCCGAATAGCGGTCGGTGCGCGGCTTGCCCAACGTCTCCTTCATCTTCTCGATGACATGCGCGGGCGCCGGTAAATCCGGATTGCCCATGCCGAGATCGATGATGTCCGCGCCCGCAGTGCGGGCCCGCGCCTTGGCCCGGTTCACCTCTTCGAACACATAGGGCGGCAAGCGGCGGATGCGGTAAAAGTCTTCCATAGTCTCAAACCTTTAGGCCGGTTCTCTCACGCCGGCAGGCATTACCCAGGCAGGCTTTTATCACGGGTTGGTCTTAGTGCCATCCTGGGTTCCAGTGGTCCCCGTAGTCCCGGTATTAGCGGTCTCGGGCTTCTTTTTCGCGGGCGCGGCGGTCTTTTTGGCGGCGCCATCGGGGGCTTCCTGCTTTTCGCGCACCGCGGCGAGCTCCTTTTCCATCTTTACTTGTTCTTCCTCGTTCAGGGGCGCTGTCGCGCGTGGCGGCGGCAGGTCGTGCACGGCCGGATAGGCGTAGACCGTCGTCGGCCGCTCCGGGGTCCCCGCCGGCTCTCCCCCCACGCTGGTCGGCACTTGGTCGATCATCGACGCGCCCGAGCAGCCGGCCAAACCCATCGCCAGGGTCAGGCTTAAGCTCGCCAAGATCGACCGGTCGAAGGCACCATGCATGCGCAACAAAACCTCGGCTTAAGACGGAAACCGATGCAGACTCAAGGAATTATACCATAAGCCGCCTAACCGGCTAATATGGCCGCAGCAAGGTCGCTACGCGGGCCAAGCCCCGCGAAACCATGCCTATAAACGTGCCTTTAAACGTGCCTTGCGGGAGGATGCGGTCCGGGCCATTTCTGAGGCCGGGGACCGACATGACGCTGATGCAAAAGCCGCCCACTGAGCCGGCCAAAGAACCGGCCAAAGAACCGGCCAAGGAAACGACCACGGAAGCGCCAAAGATCGGCTCGGTCGAGGTCGAGGCTTTCGCGCGCAATATTGCCCGCCTGGTCGAGGAAGGCGGCAAAGCGCTCGCCGCCTATATGAAGCCGCGCGAGGAAGGCAAAATCAAAACCGAGACGCCCGACGACATCACCGACGTGATCAAGACCGTTGGCCAGGTCGCGGAATATTGGCTCTCGGATCCACAACGCGCGATCGAACTGCAAACGAGCCTTGGCCGCGCCTATCTCGAACTGTGGGGCGGCGCGGTCAAGCGCATGGCCGGCGAGCCGGCCGAGCCTGTCGTTGCGCCCGACGCCAAGGACAAGCGCTTTGTCGATCCGGAGTGGTCGCAGAACCAGTTCTTCGATTTTCTCAAACAAGCCTATCTGCTCACCGCGCAATGGAGCGCCCGGCTGGTCAAGGATGCCGCCGGCATCGACGATCACACGCGCGCGAAGGCGGCGTTCTACGTCAAGCAAATCGCCAACGCGATCTCGCCGTCGAATTTTGTGTTCACCAATCCGGAGCTGCTGCGCGAAACCATGTCGTCGAATGCCGGCAACCTAGTGCGCGGCATGCACATGCTGACCGAGGACATCAAGGCCGGGCACGGCAATCTCAAGATCAGCCAGTCCGATCCCTCAAATTTCGAGGTCGGCCGCAATCTTGCGCTCACGCCCGGCAAGGTGGTCTTCCAGAACGACCTGATGCAATTGATTCAGTATCAGGCCGCCACCAAGGACGTGCTCAGGGTTCCGCTTCTGATCGTGCCGCCCTGGATCAACAAGTTCTACATCCTCGATCTCACGCCGGAGAAGTCCTTCATCAAGTGGTGCGTCGACCAAGGCATCACGGTGTTCGTGGTCTCCTGGGTCAACCCGGACGAAAAACTCGCCGACAAAAGCTTCGAGCAATATATGCGCGAAGGCGTTCTGGCCGCGCTCGACGCGATCGAAACGGCCACGGGCGAAAAGAAGGTGGACGCGATCGGCTATTGCGTCGGCGGCACGCTGTTGTCGATCACGCTGGCCTATCTCGCCGCCAAAAAACAGGACCGCGTGCGCTCGGCGACGCTGTTCGCGACGCAGATCGACTTCACTTATGCCGGCGACCTGATGGTGTTCGTCGACGACGAGCGCATCAAGCAACTCGAAGCCCACATGAAGGACCAAGGCTACCTCGAGGCCTCACGCATGGCCAACGCCTTCAACATGCTGCGCTCCAATGACCTGGTCTGGCCCTACATCGTCAATAACTACATGCGCGGCAAGAAACCGTTGCCGTTTGATTTCCTGTATTGGAATTCGGACGCCACCCGCATGCCGGCGGCCAATCATTCGTATTATTTGCGCAACTGCTATCTCGACAACACGCTGACCAAAGGCGCGATGGCGATCGGCGGCGAAACGCTCGACCTGCACAAGGTGACAGTGCCGATTTACAATCTCGCCACCCGCGAGGACCACATCGCGCCGGCGAAGTCGGTGCTGTTCGGCTCGCAATACTTCGGTGGGCCTGTGAAATACGTGCTGGCCGGCTCCGGCCATATCGCCGGCGTGGTCAATCCGCCCGGCAAGCCGAAATATCAGTATTGGACCGGCGGCAAGCCGGACGGTGACCTCGACGCCTGGCTCAAGCAGGCGGCCGAGCATCCCGGCTCCTGGTGGCCGGACTGGCTCGAATGGCTCAAAAACGTCGGCGCCGAAACGGTGCCGGCGCGCGACATTGGCGGCGGCAAGCTCCAGCCGATCGAGGACGCGCCAGGGTCTTACGTCAAAGTGAAAAGCTGGACCTGAGCCCGCTTGATGACGGCCTGTTGATGGAGCGGGACCGCGACAGCCGCATCGCCTTCCCCTAATCTGCCACGCGCCGGCAACTCAAAAGGGGGGTGGCAATGTCGAAAGAACTGATGTGGCTGACGTACACGGTCATCCTGACCGGGCTGTTGTGGATTCCCTACATTCTCGACCGCTCCGCGGTGCGCGGGCTGATGGGTGCGATGGCCAACCCCTCGCCCTCCGAGCTGCCGCAATCGGCTTGGGCGCGGCGGCTGCAAGCCGCGCATAACAACGCGGTCGAAAACCTGGTGATTTTTGCCCCTTTGGTGCTAATCCTGCAGGCGATCAATCATTCGACCGAAAGCACTGTGCTCGCCTGCGCGGTCTTTTTCTGGGCGCGGTTGGTGCATGCCCTCGTTTATACGCTCGGCATCCCCGTTCTGCGTACTCTCGCCTTCGCGATCGGCTTCGTGGCGCAGGCCGCGCTGGTGCTGGCGATTTTCGGAAAGCTCTAGTTTAGCGGCGCGGCGCGCTCAGTGAGCGCGCGCAGATTGAGCCCGCGCGGCAGCGTGCCGAAGGCGGAGCCCGCGTCTTCGCCAAGGCGTGAGGCGCAAAACGCATCCGCCACCGCGGCTGGCGCATGCTTGATCAGCAAAGCGGCTTGGAGCACCAGCACCAGGTCGCGCACCAGCGCACGCGCTTGGCTTTCATCGTTGCGGTCGGTGGCGCTCAAACGTTTTTGCAGCCGATCGGCGAAGGTCTTGAGGCGCGCATCGCCGCCTAGTTCGTCGCGCAGCACGTCGGCCGCCTTCGGCGTGCGCTCGATGGCGCGCAGCACGTCGAGACACATGATATTGCCGGCGCCCTCCCAGATCGAATTGACCGGCGCTTCACGATAGAGCCTCGGCATGATGCTTTCCTCGATGTAGCCGGAGCCGCCCAGAACCTCCATTGCCTCCAGCGTCACCACCGCTGCGCGCTTGCAGATCCAGAACTTGGCCGCCGGCGTCACCACGCGGCGGAACACCGTGGACGTCTCGTCGCTCTCGTCATAGGCGCGCGCTAGCCGCATGGTGAGCACCGTCGCAGCTTCCGATTCCAGCGCGAGGTCGGCCAGCACGTTTGTCATCAGCGGCTGGTCGATCAGATGTTTTTGGAACGCGGTGCGATGACGTGCGTGGTGCACGGCTTGCGCCACCGCCTGCCGCATCAGCGCCGAGGAGCCGATGGCGCAATCGAGCCGGGTGTGGCTTGCCATTTCGATCATAGTCGGGATGCCGCGGCCCTCTTCGCCGATCGGCTGTGCATAGGCACCGTCCAATTCCACTTCGCTCGAGGCATTAGAGCGGTTGCCAAGTTTGTCCTTGAGCCGGATGATATAAATGGCGTTGCGTTTTCCGTCTGGCGTCCAGCGCGGCATCAGAAAACAGCTCAGGCCCTTGGCGGCTTGCGCCAGCACTAAAAAAGCGTCGCACATCGGCGCCGACATAAACCATTTGTGGCCGTGCAGACGGAACGATCCGTCCCCGACCGGCTCCGCGCGCGTCGAATTGGTGCGCAGGTCCGAGCCGCCCTGATTCTCAGTCATGCCCATGCCGAGCAGCGCCGACGTCTTGTCCCGCACCGAGATGAAGCGTTTGTCGTAGTCGCGCGAAAAAACCTTCGGCAGCCATTGCGCCGCGATCGCCGGCGCGTGGCGCAAAGCCGGCACCGCGCCGTAGGTCATGGCGACCGGGCAATAGACCCCGCTTTCGATTTGGTTGAGCATGTAGGTGCCGGCGGCGCGCGCCACATGCGCACCCGGTTTCGGCTCGGCCCAGGGGCTCGCATGCAGGCCGGCCTTCAGCGCTAGCCCTAATAGCGCATGCCAAGCCGGATGAAATTCGACCTCGTCGAGACGGTGGCCAAAGCGGTCGAGTGTGCGCAACACCGGTGTATATTTGTTGGCGTCGAAGCCAAGTTGCACCGTCTCCGGCTTACCCAGCATCGCGCCGAACGACGTCAGCTCATGGTCCGCCCATCCAGCCTGCTCGCGCTTGACCGCATCGCGCAGCACGATGTCGCTTGCAAACAGATTATAGGGCTCGAGCGGCGGCGGCTGATTGCTGACCTCGAACATCGCAGTCTCCGGCAAAGACGCTTCATTGTATCAGCAGAATCAGGGAAACAGCGCCACCTGCTCCAGCCCCATGGTCTCCGGCCAGCCTTGCATCAGGTTCATGTTCTGGATCGCCTGGCCGGACGCGCCCTTGACCAGATTGTCGAGCGCCGAGATCAGGATGGCGCGGCCCGGAACCCGGTCATTGGCGACGCCGATGAAGGTCATGTTCGACCCGCGCACGTGCCGGGTTTGCGGCGTTTCGCCGAACGGCAACACATGCACGAAGGCTTCCTTCGCGTAGAACTTTAAAAGCAACGCATGAAGGTCCTGCGGGGTCCGCCCGCGTTTGCCCCGCACATAGATTGTCGAGAGGATGCCCCGGTTCATCGGCACCAGATGCGGCGTGAAGGTCACGACCACATCCCGCCCGGCGGCCAGCGAAAACTCCTGGTCGAGCTCGGCCATGTGCCGGTGATGCCCCACGCCATAGGCGTGGAAGCCTTCCGACACTTCCGAGAACAGCATGGCCTCTTTGGCCGCCCGGCCGGCACCGGTCATGCCGGACTTGGCGTCGACCACGATCTCGTCGAGATCGATGGCCTTGGCCTTGATCAGCGGGATCAGGGGCAGCTCGGCGCAACTGGTGTAGCAGCCCGGATTAGCGACCAGCCGCGCGCCTCTGATGTCGCGCCGGTGAATCTCGGTGAGGCCATAGACCGCCTCCTTCTGAAGCTCCGGCGCCTGATGCTCATGGCCGTACCATTTCGCGTAGGCCGCCGTGTCATGCAACCGGAAATCGGCCGATAGGTCGACGACCTTGGTCGCTGGCGCCTTGGCCAGCAATTCCTTGATCACCTTCTGCGTGGTGGCATGCGGCAGCGCGCAGAACGCCAGATCGAGATTGAGCGCCGCCCAGTCCAACCCTTCGATCGCCACCAGCGTCGGCAAGTCGTAAGGCGAGAACTGCGGAAACACATCCCGCATCTTTCTGCCGGCGCTGCGCTCGGCGGTCAGCAGCACAAGCTCGGCGCGCGGATGCCGCAACAGCATCCGCACCAGCTCCGCGCCGGTGTAGCCGGAGGCGCCGAGCACGCCGATTTTTAATTTTGTCGCCATAGGTCGATTCCCTGATCCAGAGTCTTAACGAACGACCGGAGCAAGGCCAACAGCGCGGATGTTAGATAATGAAGTTGCCGCGGGCCTTATATTCCGGCGGCACGGCGTGACGATTCACACGCGAAAGCGCGCCCGTGCCGTGTCGATACGGCGGCGGCGGAGCGGGTTGGCTGCAAAAAACATCGTCATCGCCGGGCGATATAGGCTTCACCGCCGTTCCGGTCAAGCGGCGGCCCCCGCAACGGCAACGGCTGGTCGCCCAGCATCGCTTTAACCACGACCTCGCGCGCTGCCGCCGGGTCGAGACCGTGGGTGGCGATCATGTCCTTGCAATCGGCAACGATGGCGTCGGCGTCCTGCATCATCTTCAGGCGCTTGAAATGGTCGTCGTGGTGCAGGCCCATGCTCTCGCCGACAATGTCGAGGATATTGACGATTTTGAACGGCCAGTCGCGCTCATGCGCACACAGGTCGCGATGATCGGGGTGATAAATCGCAACCAACGCATCGACGCCGGCGGCTTCGGCCGCTTCCAGTTCGGCCAAATGCAGCCCACGTTTGTAGTCCGGCAGCGCGTTAAGGAAATTGCTCATCAAACCGACCGCCGGCTGGTGCAGGTCGATGATTTCGATGCCCGGCACCATTTGCAGCAGTTCAAGCCCGGCCTCGACGACGCCCTTGATGCCCGGATGCTTGTGCAGCGCGACCTTGAGCGGCACCGGGCTGCGCAGCATCGGCCGCAATTCATCGAAGCGCGTCGCCAGGAACAGCATGAACGGCGTCATCTCGAACGGCCGAGAACCCCGCACCTTCTCAATCGTCGGCAGCGTGGTCTCGGTGAATTGCACGTGGCAGCTTGCACACCACGAGATCACGCCGGCTTTTCCTTCGGCGAGCTTGTCGAGCGAATTGGTGGCGACGCGGCCGGATACTTCGATGTCGCCGGTGCGCGCCTGGACGATCCCGCAGCAATGGCTCGGGCCCCCCATGACTCTATAGGTTACTCCGAGCGCATCCATGACATCGAGCGCGAGCAATGCGATGTGCGGCGTCTTAAGAACATTGCATCCGGTGTAGAACACGAAATCCGGCCGTTCGCCCGGCTTCACCGTCGAGCCGGATTCAAGCCGCTCGTTCACTTTCTGGCCGAGACGCGTCAATTCACCGGCTGACAATTGCATGCGCGCAAGTACATTTGAGCCATCGGCGACCAGCCGGAAATTTTCCACGCCCTGTTTGCGCCGCGCGCGCGGCTCGTTCGTTTGCCGCGCCATCGCGACGCGCGTCATCGCCAGCAAAAAGCGCGGATTGACGCCGTAGTCACAGGCCGTGATGCAATCGCCGGTCAGCACGCATCCCATGGCCCATGCCTTCGAGGCGGCCGGACCGTCGCCGAAGCGAAAGATATCGAGTACACCGGAAATGACGTCTTGCGGCGAGGCCGCGCCGACGCCCGCCGGACCGGTCACCGGACAAATCTCGACGCACTTGCCGCACTTGGTGCAGGCATCGAGCATTTCGCCGACGCGAACAGACAGAGCGGATTCGAAGGCGGTTTCGGTCATCGGAACATCCGATTCAAACTGGACGCCGCCAATTTAACCACTTGGGTCGAGCGCCGCCAGCGCAATTCCGAAAAAAAAGGCCGCCCCACATGGGCGGCCTTCCCTATTTTCACGATGCGATTATTTTAAAACTCAGACCGGCGTCCACAGAACTGGAACCAATCGGAAGTTTTTGCCATTTTTCTCCACGTGGCCGACTGCCGGGAACGAGAAGTGATAGCCGGCGACCAGCACCTTCTCCGAGGCGGCCATGTCGTAGAACTTGTGGCGGGTCTGGAGTGTCAGCGCCGGATTGTTGTCGAACGGCGCGATCCAATTCGTATGATCCATGAACATCGCCGGGTTGTTGCAGACGTCGGATTGCACGAGCAGCTTGCCGCTGCCCGACTGGACCATGAACGAGGTGTGGCCCGGTGTGTGGCCCGGCGTCGCGATCGAGTGGATGCCGGGAATGATCTCCTTGTTCCACTCGTACTTCGTCACCTTGCTCTCGAGCCCGGTCATCACCTTCTTCACGTTCGGGAAGTAATTCTGGTTGTACGGGTTCGCCTTGCTCTTGTTGGCGTCGTCCATCCAAAACGCCCATTCGCCGGTCGGCACCATGATCTCGGCATTCGGGAAGGCAGGCGTGCCGTCCGCGTTGCGGATGCCGTTGATGTGATCGCCGTGCATGTGCGAAATCAGCACGATATCGATCGCCTTACGGTCGATGCCGGCCGCTTCGAGATTGCCGTGCAACTGACCGACCGCGCCCTTGGTCTGAGCGTAAGCGCCGGGGCCGTTGCCGGTGTCGATGAGGACGAGCTTCGAGCCGGTGTTGACGACCATCGGATTGAACATGATCGTCAGCTTGCCCTCCGGCATGTAAGCGTCGGTCAGAGCTTTCTTGGCCTCGGCCGGCGTCGCGCCGGTGACGAAATTATCCGGCATCGGGAAGGAGCGGGCGCCATCGGCGACCTGCGTGACCTCATAGTCGCCGATCTTGTAGCGATAGATGCCGGGTGCCTGCTTTCCGGCCTCCGGCACGGAAGCTCGCGCGCCGCCTACGAACGGCGCAAGCGCGCTCGCCGCGGTGGCTGCGGCTGTGGTCGCGAGCAAATTACGTCGCGTCAGTTCCATCATGATGTCTCTCCCTGAGGTTACGATTCTTGTTAAACCGAATTTGAATTCAGATCGTCGGATTCCATGCCACCGGCGTGTAGCGAGGCACGGCCGCTGGAGCAGCGGCCCCCGCGGCGGTTGAAAATACATCGCGACGCGTGAATGTGGATATGGACGCCTCCCCTTAAGTTATTCTTGTCTCAGGCCGGTGTCACGTTGGGCCATCGGGTCGGCCCAAATGAACCCGGTCCAACCCGGTTTATGCCGAAGATCACCGGGTTGGGCCGGTCGCTTGTATAGGGTATGCTTTGTGCATCCAGTGCCGCAATGGCCTGGGCAAAACCAAAGCCGGCGCGGCCGGTGAACATTCCTTGGGAGGAATACGATGCATCGTTTGACGATGGTGGCAGGCGCCCTGTGCGTCGCGCTTCTGACAAGCACCGGCGCCTTCGCGCAAGTGCCGGCCGATCCGGCCAATCCGAATGAAAACGTACCGGAGGCGCAGCCAAACACGCCGTACGGTGAGCCGATCAATCTTGAAACCGCCAAGAAGGTTGCCGCCGCTGCCTCGGCCGAAGCTGCTAAGCGAAAATGGATGGGCATGTGCATCGCGGTTGTCGGCCCATCGGGCGATCTGGTCTATTTCGAAAAGCCGGACCTTTGCCAGTATGCTTCGGTCACCATTTCGCAGAACAAAGCGCGCGCTGCCGCCCGCTATCGCCGCCCGACCGTCGTGTTCGAACGGCTGATGGGCAAGGGTGCGTTCTTCTCCTATCTGCCGACGCTCGGCGACGCCTTCATCGGTTCGCGCGGCGGCAATCCGCTGGTCGTCGGCGGCAAGCTCATCGGCGCCATCGGCGTCTCCGGCGGCAGCGGCTCGCAGGACGACACAATCTCGCAAGCCGGCGTCGCGGGCCTAAAATAATACAAATGCTTTGATTGCAATTTCCGCCGGGACGATCCGTCCCGGCGGATTTTTTACGTTACCAGTTCAACAACCATTGCAGTCCAACTGAAATCCCGTCGCCGAGTGTGAGCAACACAGCGGCCCACACCAGGGCCGACGAAAAATTTGCCAGCTGGAACCGCCAGAACGGCATCTCGAAAATTCCGGCGATCAGCGGCACCACGGCACGCAGCGGCCCGAAAAACCGCCCGATGAAAATGCCGGGCACGCCCCATTTTCTCATGAAGGCCTCGCCACGCGGGATCAACTCGGGATGGCGCGATAGCGGCCAGATTTTCGCGACTGAATATTCGAGCTTGACCCCGACCCAATAAGACAGCCAATCGCCAAGCGCCGCGCCGAACGCGCCTGCGATCCACACCGGCCAAAAATTGATGCCGCTCGGCCCGATCAGCGCGCCAATCGCGACCAGGGCACCCCAGGCCGGGATTAAAAGCGAGATGAAGGCGAGCGATTCCCCGAAGGCGAGCGCAAAGACGATCGGGGGCGCCCAGGCTGCGTTATCGCGCACGAAGGCGATCACTTGCTCAACGTAGTCGTGAAATTCCATCGGAAATCGAACCGCCCCGTGCCGCGCACTGTCTAGCCCGCCATTGCGGGCGCCGCCAGCGTCGCCTACTCGGGCAATTCTGGCGCCTGCTTGGGAAACAGGTGGATCACCGCGACCAGCCCGACGATCAACAGCGGCGCCGCCAGGAATGCGCCCACCGGTCCCCACAACCAGGTCCAGAAGATCAGTGACAGGAACACCGTGAGCGGATTGAGCGTGAAGCGGCGGCCGAGAATGCTCGGGGTGACGAAATGCCCTTCCAGCACGGCCAGCGCCAGAAATACGAGCGGCGCGATCAGCGCGTAACTCAGCGAGGGAAAGCTCACCAGCCCGACCATGAACATGCCGAGCTCCATGATCAGCGCGCCGATATAGGGAATGAAATTGAGAACGAAACCCAGCACGCCCCAGGCCAGCGGATCGGGCAAGCCCACGGCCCAGGCGACGATGCCGGCACCGAGACCGACGACGATATTGATTATCGCCACCACGCTGAGATAGCCGGTCAGATTGTGCTCGATGTCGTTCATGATCCGCAGCATGCGCAGCCGCGCTTCGCGCTTCTGGAAGAACGCCACCATCACGTGCCGCATCCGGCTGCGGCCGAACAGCATGAAGAACAGCGCGCCGAAGAAAACGAAGACTTGTCCGATCGCCGGCGTCACGACGCCAACCGCCGGCTGCAGCACCGACATAATGTCAATGCCAAAGCCCTTGTCCGTCTCCGACGGCAGCAACGCGTTGCGCACATCGCGCAGAGCGGAGAGCGGCTGTTCGAGGACGCGCAATTTCTCCTGAATGTTGCGGCCGATATCGGGCGCCTTGCCGGCCCACTGCACCACCGGCGCCGAGAGCAGCACGATTAGTCCGTAAAACACCACGGTCACTAGCAGCCACAGCGCGATCGCGGTCACTACTGACGGCACGCCAAGCCGGTCGGCGCGCGCCGACAGCGGGCCGAGCATCATGGTCACCACGAAGGCGGAAACCGCCGGCAACGCGATCGGCCGAGCCATGTCGAGCGCCGCGATGAAAAGAACGACGAATATGCCGATGGTCGCCGCCTGCGCGGCGGTGCGCCATAGGCCAGACACCGCGACGACCGGCTGCGGATCGGTGACCGCCAAAACCTGCCGCCGGCCGAGTTTGCCGTTGGGGAAATCCACTCAAACCTCCGGAAATGCCGCCGAAATAGCCGCTGCCCACCCCCGTTAACGGCGGTCGACGG
The DNA here is from genome assembly GCA_035648555.1 of Pseudolabrys sp. Lineage (GTDB taxonomy): Bacteria > Pseudomonadota > Alphaproteobacteria > Rhizobiales > Xanthobacteraceae > Pseudolabrys. The sequence goes on along the minus strand of DASRLF010000044.1, from coordinate 81,200 downwards.
TCACTGTTCCGGCGACTTCGTGGCATATTCACCGGCAAGCGATTCGCCCCATACCCATCTGCTGGACCGCATGGCCAAATCCGCGACCAAGAAAAAACCGTCAAAACAGCCCGATCTGTTTGACACCGCCCCCCGAGCCGCCAAATCGAGCGCGCGCAAGCCGCGCGGCGCGACCAAGGCCGCCGCCCGCGCCAAGGCCACGCGCGGCGCAAGCGCTGAATCCGGCTACACCGCCAAACATATCGAGGTGCTGGAGGGGCTCGAGCCGGTCCGCCGCCGCCCCGGCATGTATATCGGCGGTACCGACGAGAAGGCACTGCACCATCTATTCGCCGAAGTAATCGACAATTCGATGGACGAGGCACTGGCCGGCCACGCCGACTGGATCGAAGTCGAGATGGAGGCGAACGGTTTCGTCACCGTCACCGACAACGGCCGCGGCATTCCGGTTGATCCGCATCCCAAATACAAGAACAAGTCCGCGCTCGAAGTGATCATGTGCACGCTGCACGCCGGCGGCAAATTCGATTCGAAAGTTTATGAGACCTCCGGCGGCCTGCACGGCGTCGGCGTCTCGGTGGCGAATGCTTTGTCCGAGCGCATGGAAGTCGAAGTCGCGCGTGAGCAACAGCTCTACCGGATGGCGTTCGAGCGCGGCAAGCCGAAGGGCAAGCTGGAAAAAGCCGGCCGCGCACCCAACCGGCGCGGCACCAAAATTCGCTTCAAGCCCGATCCGCAGATTTTTGGACCGAAGGCTGCGTTCCAGGCCGAGCGCGTGTTCAAGATGGCGCGCTCGAAAGCCTACCTCTACGGCGGCGTCGAGATCCGCTGGCATTGCGACAAGGCGCTGCTCAAGGGCGTCGCGGATGTCCCTGAGAAAGCCACCTTCCATTTTGCCAACGGACTGAAGGACTATCTCGCCAGCAACCTGGCCGATGCCACGCTGGTACATCCCGACATTTTCACTGGCAGCGCCGGCAAGACCGGCCGTCACGGCGCGGTCGAATGGGCGGTGGCCTGGACCGCCGACGCCGATGGTTTCCTGCAATCATATTGCAACACGATCCCGACGCCCGACGGCGGCACCCACGAGTCAGGACTTCGCACCGCGCTGCTGCGCGGCTTGAAGGATCACGCCGCGCGCGCCGGCCAGGAAAAGCGCGCCAAGGACGTGACCAGCGAAGACGTCATGACCGGCGCCGGCTGCATGCTGTCGGTGTTCATCCGTGAGCCTGAATTCCAGGGCCAGACCAAGGACCGGCTGGCCACCGCCGGCGCGCAGAAAATCGTTGAACAGGCGATCAAGGACCCGTTCGACCATTGGCTGTCCGGCAATCCGCTGCAGGCCACGAAGCTCTTGGATTTCGTCATCGAGCGCGCCGAGGAGCGGCTGCGCCGCCGTCAGGAAAAAGACATCGCGCGCAAGTCCGCGGTGCGCAAGCTCCGACTGCCCGGCAAGCTCGCCGATTGCTCATCGTCGGCCTCGGAAGGCTCGGAGATTTTCATCGTCGAGGGCGACAGCGCCGGCGGTTCGGCCAAACAGGCGCGCGACCGCCGCACGCAAGCCGTGCTGCCGCTGCGCGGCAAAATCTTGAACGTCGCCAGCGCGGGCAAGGATAAGCTGGCGCAGAACGCGCAGCTCGCCGATCTGATCCAGGCGCTCGGCTGCGGCACCGGCGCGCATTTCCACGAGAAGGATTTGCGCTACGAGAAGGTCATCATCATGACCGACGCCGACGTCGACGGCGCCCATATCGCCTCGTTGCTGATCACGTTCTTTTATCGCCAAATGCAAAAGCTGATCGATGCCGGCCGGCTTTATCTCGCGGTGCCGCCGCTCTATCGCCTGCAACACGGTGGCAAGATCGTCTACGCGCGCGACGACAAGCACAAAGAGCAATTGCTCAAGAAGGAATTCAACGCCAATGCCAAGGTGGAAGTGTCCCGCTTCAAGGGCCTCGGCGAAATGATGGCCGCGCAGCTGAAGGAAACCACCATGGATCCTTCCAAGCGCACGCTGCTGCGGGTGATGCTGGCCGACAAGGACAGCAAGGCGACCGCAAAATCGGTCGAGCGGTTGATGGGCAACAAGGCCGAAGCGCGCTTCGACTTCATCCAGGAAAACGCCGAATTCGCCAGCGCGGATTTGCTGGACGTGTGACGGCGGACTCTATTCGCACTTCCTCAGCACCGGTGTCTTGCTGCCGCCCGGCAGCGCGATGCCGCCCTTTACCCGCACAGCCCCGCCGTCCGGCTGATTGAACATCGTGCGCCGCGTCGGGCCGCGCACCAGGAAGATCAGCCGCTCATGATCCTCGGCGTCATTGCCGGGCTGCAAGATCGTCTCAACCGATAATCGCTCATCGGAAAGTCGTTCCGCCGACAGCATGCTGTAGCGGTTGACCGCAAATCCGGAACCGAGATCGTGGTCTTCGAGCACCTGCCCTGCGCTCGGTGTCGTGATGGTCACACGCACGTTGGCCGGCGAGGCCGGCTGCCCGCAATCGGGCGCCCAGGTTCCGAAGAGCTTAAACTGCTGGAACAATTCGCCGACCGATGCGGCCTCGGCGGCGATGGGCATGGCGGCCGCGGCCGCAAATATCATGACCGCCATAATTCGCATGCCGCCGCCGCTCCATCAACTCAATGAAAAAACTGCACCGCAACCATAGCAGCGCGTCGCGCGGCGGCAATCAAACGGCCCATCGCCGCGCCGAATTAATTGACCTGTGATGTTTTTATTGCGGGAACGTCAGCTTCGCCGCCGTCACCACGTCGCCGAACGACTTGATGTCGGCGTCGATCAATTTCTTGAACGCATCGCCGACCGGACCGCCCGGCGTGACCGCCATTTTTTTCAAGCCGCTCTGTACCCCCGGGTCGGCCAGCGCCCGAGCGAGTTCCGTGGTGAGCTTGGCGACGATCGGCGCCGGAGTTCCGACCGGCACGAAGAAGCCGCTCCACAGATGGGTGTCGACGTCGGGGTAGCCGGCCTCCGCCATACTGGGAACTTCGGGAATTTCCGGCGAACGCGCGGAACCGGTCACCGCCAACGCACGCAACTTGCCGCCCTTGACTAGCGGAATCGTCGGCGGTCCGTCGGCGATGGTAAATAGACACTGCGCGCTGATCACGCACAGCGCCGATTCGTTGGTGCCCTTGAACGGAATCGCCGTCGCCGGCATTCCCGTCTTGAGCTTGAGCAGTTCACTGGCAATCGTGAAGGCCGGCGACGAGGTTCCGTAATTCGATTTGTCGGGATTGGCCTTGGCCCAGGCCACCATCTCCTTCACCGATTTGGCGGGGTGGTCCACCGGCACCACCATCACCAGCGGGAACGAGGCAATCATGTTGAGCGGAATGAAACTCTTGGTCGGATGGTAGGCGAGATTGGGATAGATCGCGGCGGCGATCGACATTTGCCCGGTAGCGCCGACCAGCACCGTGTACCCGTCGGGCGTCGCGCGCGAGGCATATTCCGCCGCGATCCGGCCGCCGGCGCCGACCTTATTTTCGATGACCGCGGTGGCGCCGGTATTTTCCTGGAATTTCTGCACCACCAGACGCGCGAATATGTCGTTGCCACCGCCGGCGGCAAAACCGACGATGAAATGGATGGCGCGGTTGGGATAGGCATCTTCCGCGCGGGCTGCGCCGACAAACAGCACGAGCAACGCCGCCAGCGCACCCGACACGATGTTTATCATTTTTCTCGCCATGTTTCCCCCACCCGTCTTGAGCCTTGTTGGCAAAACCCTATACCGGTCATTCGCATTCGGAAATGGCTTTATCGCGATGTGCTACCATCGCGGCATGAGCGCATCGCCTGCCACAGTCGCCCGCGCGCCGCGTGGCGGCGACCTGTTCGGTCATCCACGCGGCCTCACTTTTTTGTTCGCGACCGAGATGTGGGAGCGCTTCTCATATTACGGGATGCGCGCGCTGCTCGTCCTCTACATGGTTAAATATCTGCTCGACCCGCAGCGCGCCGGGCAGGTGGTCGGCCTTGGCGCGTTTCGCAGCGCGCTGGAATTCGTGTTCGGCCCACTCGACGTCCAACCGCTCGCCTCGCAGATCTACGGCTTCTACACTGGGCTGGTTTATCTCACGCCGATCCTCGGCGGTTTTCTGGCCGACCGCGTGCTCGGCCAGCGCCGCACTGTCATTCTCGGCGCCAGCCTGATGGCGGCCGGCCACTTCATGATGGCGTTCGAGCATCTGTTTTTGTTCGCGCTTGGCGTGCTCATTCTCGGCAACGGCGCGTTCAAGCCGAATATCTCGACCCAGGTCGGCTCGCTCTACGCGCTCGACGACCGCCGCCGCGACAGCGCCTTCTCGATTTTCTACGTCGGCATCAATCTCGGCGCCTTTCTGGCACCGCTGGTATGCGGAACCCTCGGCGAGGAGCTTGGCTGGCACTACGGCTTTGCTGCCGCCGGCGTCGGCATGACCATCGGCCTGATCATTTATCTGTTCGCTGCGCCGACGCTGCCGCGCGACGCCTTCGCCAGACGAGAGGCGACGCACGCGCCGCTCGATCGCACCGGATGGCAATCGATCGTCGCACTCTTGCTGTTGTTCCTGCCGGTCAGTCTGTTCTGGGGAATCTACGAGCAGCAGGGCAACACCATCGTGCTGTGGGCGAGCGAGCACACCGACCGCCACGCTCTCGGCTTCGAAATCCCAGTCACATGGTTCCAGGCGCTTAATCCGTTCATGATTTTCGCCTTCACGCCCTTCATCGTCGCGCTGTGGCGTCGCCAACGCGCGCGCGAGCCATCGACGGTGGCCAAGATGGCGATCGGCTGTTTTCTAGCCGCCCTTGCTTATCTGCTGCTGGTCACCGCCGCCGTCGTATCCGGCGGCACGCACGCGAGCTGGCTGTGGCTTTTTGTCTATTTCGTCGTCCTCACCGTCGGTGAGCTTTATTTGTCGCCGACCAGTCTTTCGCTGGTCACCAAAGTCGCACCCTTGCACTTGTTGTCGATGATGATGGGCGTGTGGCTGGCGACCAGCTTCATCGGCGGCTTTCTGGCCGGCTATCTCGGCACTTTCTGGTCGAGTATGACCAAGCCCGGTTTTTTCCTAATGCTCGCGATCATTTCCGCCCTAGCCGGGCTGGCGATCACACTGCTCATCCGGCCGCTACGCGTGGTATTGCAGGACTAGATCGGCAGCCCGACATATTGCTCGGCCAGCGATTTGGCGGCGGCGTCGGAACCGACGAGATAATCGAGATCGGCGAGCTGACGCCGGCGATCGAATGCAGTCTCATGCGGGAAGCGGTGCATGATCTGCGTCATCCACCACGAAAAGCGCTGCGCCTTCCACACCCGCCGCAAGCAGGTCGCCGAATAATTTTCCAGCAGATCGTCGCGCTTCTGTTTGTAATGCGCATTGAGCGCGCGCGATAAAAACACCACGTCGGCAAAAGCCAGATTCATGCCCTTGGCGCCGGTCGGCGGCACGATATGGGCACTATCGCCGGCGAGGTACAGCCGCCCGTGCTGCATCGGCTCGACCACGAAGCTGCGCATCGGCGTGACGCCCTTCTGCAGGATATTGCCTTCCGCAAGCTGGCGTGCGCCACCGAGCCGCTTGTGCAGCTCATCCCAGATGCGGGCATCCGGCCAGTTCTCGATGTCCTCGTCGTGATCGCATTGCAGATAAAGCCGCGCCACCGACATCGAGCGCATGGTGTAAAGCGCGAAGCCGCGGTCGGTGTAGGAATAGATCAATTCGTGATCCGGCGGGGCTGATTCCGACAAGATGCCGAGCCAACCGAACGGATAGTCGCGCTCGAACACGTTGAGCACACCATCAGGAAAGCTCGGCCGGCAAATGCCGTGGAAACCGTCGCAGCCGGCGATGAAGTCGCAGACGATCTCCTGCGCTTTGCCGTCATGGGTGAATCGGATTTTCGGTTGCTTGGTCGTCACGTCATGGATGCTGACGCCGTCGACTTCGAACAGCAGCGGCCCGCCATCGGCGAGCCGGCGCTCCAGCATATCCTTCACGATCTCCTGCTGGCCGTAGATGGTGACGCGCTTGTTGACCAGCGCCTTGAAATCGATCCGGTGCAGGTCGCCGTTTATCCCGATATTGCTGCCCCAGTGCTGAACGCCCTCGCGCTTCATGCGCTCGTCGACGCCCAACTCAGTCAGAAGGTCGGCCGCCCAATGCTCGATCAATCCGGCGCGGATGCGGTTCTCGATGTAATCGCGGTTGCGGTTCTCGATGACGATCGACTCGATACCGGCAAGGTGCAGCAGCCGCGCCAGCACCAGCCCGGCCGGCCCTGCTCCGATGATGCCGACTTGCGTGCGCATGCGTTGATTCCCGGCGGACAGTTGAACGTCCTATAGAGTAACGCTGGCGCCGCGCAAATGGACGATTGCTGGAAAGACTTGGATATTTCGCGCGGGTTAGCCCGGCCAGCCGTAACGCGGCACATGTGCTTTGTATTGCCGGTAGGCCTCGCCGAATTTGGCTTCGAGATAGCGCTCCTCTCTCGCGACGACACCAAAATGTATGACCAGCATGGCCGGCAGCAGCATCACCAGCGTCCAGTCCGAGGCCAGCGCAATGCCGAGCCCGGCGACGATGAGCGCCATGCCGAGATACATCGGATTGCGCACATGCGCGTAGACACCACCAGTCGCAAGGGCGCGCGCAGGTTTGAAAGGATTCACATTGGTGCCAAGCCCGACGAAAATGCTTCTGGCAGAGATGGGGAGCGCGCAACCCGCCGCTACCAGCAAGACGCCGAGCACCATTCGGGCGTCGAACGTCAGCAGCACCGTTAGAACATAGGCCGGCATCAGCCAATCCAGCGCCAGGCCAAGCAACAGCGCCGCCAGCGCGATAAGCGGCGGCGGCGCAATAACTCCGGCAGTGTCGCTGGCCTTAGTCATGGTCATGACGTCGTTACAACGCGCGGCTGCGTTTTCGGTTCGACCGCCATGTTAGGTGCCAAGCCATTCGACGAGCGCCACATTCACCGCCTCGGGCTGCTCGAGGGTGGTCAGATGCCCGCTGTCGGGGATGACCGTAAGTTTCGCACCGGGAATCCCGGCGGCGATTTCCTTATTGAGTTCCGGCGGCGTCGCGACATCGTCCGCGCCGACCAGAACCAAAGTCGGACACTTGATCGACGCCAGCAGCGGCCGCGAATCCGGCCGCGATATGATTGCGTTGAGCTGTCGCACGAATGCTTCCGGCCCGGTCTCGGCAATCATCTGACGCACGACCGCCGTCAGGAGGTCCTCGCGCTGATGCTTCGCGTTCAAATAGCGCGGAATCGACAGATCCGGAATCTCGCCGTAGCGGCCCGATTGCGCCATGGCTATCTGCGCTTTGCGTCCTTCTGTTTGCTCCGGCGTGTCGGGGCGCGCCGACGTGTCGAGCAGCGCCAGCTTCACGATGCGCTCGGGCGCGAGCCGCATCATGGCGAGGGCGATGTAGCCGCCCATCGACAGGCCACAAAGTGCGAAGCGCGGCGGCGCGTTCGACAGGATGCGTGCGGCGATCGCCGCCATGTCCTCATCGCGGCGATGATCCGCGACGGTCACCTGCCCGAACGGCCAGAGCGCGGCGATTTGCGGGGCGTAAAGACGCGCCGTGCACGTCAGTCCCGGCACCAATACGAGCGGTAAAGATTGCGTCATTAAGACCCTCCTGTGAGGAAAAGATTAAGCGTTAACGAGACTTATTGCATAGCCCCAGCATTGACTTTCGGCCGCGCGCGCCTATGTTGCGCTCGAAACGGCTTCGAACAAGATTCGACCGTCCATTCCCGCGCATCGAAACCCGTTTTTCAATTCCGGCGCGGGCGCCGGGCGGTCCCAGCTAGAGGTTATATGTCTTTTTCCCATCTTGGCTTATCCGCCAAAGTTATCGCGGCCATTGAATCGGCCGGCTACAAGACCCCCACCCCCATTCAAGAACAAGCCATCCCGCACGTGCTCGCGCGCCGCGACGTGCTTGGCATCGCGCAAACCGGTACCGGCAAGACCGCCGCTTTCGTTCTGCCGATGCTCACGATGCTCGAGCAAGGCCGCGCCCGCGCGCGAATGCCGCGCACGCTTATTCTTGAGCCGACGCGCGAACTCGCAGCGCAGGTCGCCGACCATTTCGAAAAATACGGCAAGAACCACAAGCTCAACGTCGCGCTGATCATCGGCGGCGTCTCGTTCGACGATCAGAACGCCAAGCTGTTGCGCGGCGTCGACGTGCTGATAGCGACGCCCGGCCGCCTGCTCGACCATTCCGAGCGCGGCAAGTTGCTGCTTTCCGGCTGCGAGCTGCTTATTATCGACGAAGCCGACCGTATGTTGGACATGGGCTTCATCCCCGACATCGAACGCATCGGCAAGCTGGTGCCGTTCACCCGCCAGACGCTGTTTTTCACCGCTACCATGCCGCCGGAAATCCAGCGCATCGCCGACACCTTCCTGCACAATCCTGTGCGCGTTGAAGTGTCGAAACCCGCCACGGCGGCCACCACCATCACGCAATTGCTGGTCGCCACCGGACGCGAGGGGCACGACAAACGCGACACGTTGCGCCGCCTGATCCGCTCGGCGGGAAGCTTCAAGAACGCCATCATATTCTGCAACCGCAAGCGCGAGGTCGCGCAACTGCACCGCTCGCTGGTCCAGCACAAGTTTAACGCGGTTGCGCTGCACGGCGATCTTGATCAATCGGCGCGCACCGCCGCGCTCGACGCTTTCCGGAACGGCGAGGCCAAGCTGCTGATCGCCTCCGACGTCGCCGCCCGCGGCCTCGATATCCCCGCGGTCAGCCACATCTTCAATTTCGACGTGCCGCATCACCCGGACGATTATGTCCATCGCATCGGCCGCACCGGCCGCGCCGGCTTAAGCGGCACCGCCATCACCATCGTCGCGCCGATCGACGGCAAGGCTGTCTCGGCCATCGAGAAGCTGATCGGCCAGACCATTCCCTGGATGGGCGAGCCGCCACCGGCCGAGGCCGGTGAGGTCCGCGAAAGCCGGCCGCGCGAAGGCGAGCGCAGCCAGCGCGGCGGACGCAACCGCGGCCAAGGACGCGAGCAAGGCCGAGACCATGGCCGCAATCGCCAGCCCAAGCCGGGTGCGGAAAACGAACAGCCGCGCGCCGCCGCCCAGCCTCGTCCGCAGGCAACAGCGCCCGCGCAGCCACCACGGCCTCAGCCACCAAATGACCTGGCCGCAGAATCCGACGGCAGCCACCTGCCCGCCTTCTTGCTCCGCCCGGTATCGCTCAAAGCCTGATAAACAGGCACTTTCGCAATCGGCCGCACTCAAATATTGCGCTGCAACCGGTTCCGAATTTACCGCCGATTCATATCCCTCCCATACCGTCCTTATGGGCGCGACGCGGCCATTTGGCCGCGCTGCGTATGCAGGCCTGCGGGCAGGACGCTCGTCTAGGGGGGTTGGAGATGGCTGAGGCGGCTGACGAACACGAACGCACGATGGCGTTCGCGGAAATCGCGCTCGGCCAGATCAAGGCGCTGCGTCAGGCGGCGACGCCGCGCAATTTCGAGATTTGGTACGCCTACGCCACCGGCTATCACCCTTCGCTCAATCAGAAAATCAACGAGACGCTCAAGGCCAGCGGCGTGCTCGGCGAAGACAACCTCGAAACCATTTATTCGACCTATCTATCCCCGACCCGGCTAACCGACCGGATCGACGAGGTCGGCAGCCAGGTCCAAGGCGAGATCGAGCAGGTGATGTCGATGATCGACACCGCCGCCGGTTCCGCCTCCAACTACACCGAGAGCCTCGCCGGCATGTCCGAGAAAATCGACCAGTCGAAGGACCGCGAGGGCCTTCGCATGATCGTCGAAAGCCTGGTGCACACCGCCAAGGACATGGAAGTCTCCAACCAGAAGCTGGAAGAGCGGCTCACCGCGTCGAAGCGGGAAATACTCGATTTGCACGCCAATCTCGAGGCGGTGCGCAGCGAAAGCCTGACCGATCCGCTGACCCAGCTGTCAAACCGCAAATTCTTCGACGTCACGCTGGAAAAGGCCATCGCGGAGGCGCGCGACCGGAACGAAGCCCTGTCGCTGATGCTGACCGACATCGACCATTTCAAGAATTTCAACGACAGTTTCGGCCATCTCACCGGCGACCAGGTGCTCCGTCTGGTGGCGATGTCGATGAAGGCCAACGTCAAGGGCCGGGACACCACCGCGCGCTACGGCGGCGAGGAATTCGCGATCATCCTGCCCAACACGGTGCTGCGCTCGGCGATCACGGTTGCCGACCACATCCGCCGCGCGGTTATGACCAAGGAACTGATGAAACGCTCGACCGGCGAGAACTTGGGCCGCGTCACCGTGTCAATCGGCGTCGCCACCTTGCACAAGACCGACACGGCCCAGTCGCTGATCGAGCGCACCGACGGCTGCCTGTACGCCGCCAAGCGCCACGGCCGCAATCGCGTGATGTGCGAAACCGACCCGGAAGTCACCGCCGGCAGCGCGGCGATGCAGGTCGCCTAACATCGACAATTCAAAGCTGGATTATTTCGCCGCGTCTTTGGACGGCGTGAGCTGCACGGATTCGCCGCAGCCGCACGACCCGGTCTGATTCGGATTATTGAAAATGAACTGGGCGGACAATTTCTCGGCCTTGTAGTCCATCTCGGTGCCGAGCAAAAACAGCACGGCTTTCGGATCGACCATGATCTTGACGCCCTTGTCCTCGACCACTTCGTCGGTCGGCTTCACGGCGTCGGCATATTCCATGGTGTATTCCATGCCGGCGCAGCCGCCGTTCTTGACGCCGACGCGCACACCGGCGACCGGCCGCTCGGCCCGTGCCATCACATCCTTGATGCGCAACGCGGCGGCGGCGGTGAGCTTCATCACCTGGGGTCGGGGTCGAGGGGTGGCCATTGTCATCGAATCCTATCTAGTCGTTGACGTGCAAATTACCACATATTGAGCACGAGTCGGGCCTCGTCCGACATCCGGCTCGGATCCCAAGGCGGGTCCCATACCACCGTCACCTTGGCTTCCTTGACGCCCGGCACGCTGGAAACCGCATTCTCCACCATGATGGGGAGTTCCTGCGCCGACGGGCAATTCGGCGAGGTCAGTGACATATCGATTTTCACCGCCCGGTCGTCGCCGATATCGATCTTGTAGATCAGGCCGATTTCGTAAATGTCGGCCGGGATTTCCGGGTCGTAGACGGTCTTCAAGCCGGCGATGATGTCGTCGGTCAGCCGGTTGAGCTCGGCCTGCGGCATCGTGGCCGAACCGGTCACGTTGGCGTTTTCCTGCGTCCGTTCTGGCGCGGCGGCTATTTCAACTTTGGGCGTTTCATCACTCATGCGAAAAATTCCTGCGCCTTGGCGAGTGAGGCGACCAGAATGTCCACCTCATCCTTGGTATTATACATCGCAAACGACGCCCGGCACGTGGCGGTCAGGCCATAGCGGGCAAGCAACGGCATCACGCAATGGGTGCCGGCGCGCACCGCCACCCCCTCGCGGTCGATGATGGTCGCGACATCGTGTGGATGCGCGCCCTTGATCTCGAACGACACGATTGGCCCTTTGTCCGGCGCCCGGCCGATGATGCGCAGCGAATTGATCGCACCCAGCTGCTCATGCGCGTATTTGACCAGCGCGCCTTCGTGGGAGCGGATGCGCGCTTTGCCGATCGATTGAACATAGTTGATGGCGGCGCCCAGTCCGATCGCTTGCACGATCGGCGGCGTGCCGGCCTCAAAGCGGTGCGGCGGCGTTCCATAGGTGATGCGGTCCTGGAACACTTCCTGGATCATTTCGCCTCCGCCATTGAACGGCGGCATAGCCGCGAGCAGATCGTATTTTCCGTACAGCACGCCGATCCCGGTCGGGCCATAAAGCTTGTGGCCGGTGATAGCGTAGAAATCGCAATCGAGATCGCGCACGTCGACATCCAGATGGACCCCGCCTTGCGCGCCGTCGACCAGCACTGGGATGCCACGCGCATGCGCGCGCTTGATGACTTCCTTGACGGGAACCACCGTGCCGAGCGCGTTCGACATATGGGTGATCGCGACCAGTTTGGTGCGCGGGCCGAGCAACTTCTCGAATTCGTCGATCAGGAAATTGCCTTCATCGTCGACCGGCGCCCATTTGATCACCGCGCCGTGCCGCTCGCGCAAGAAATGCCAGGGCACGATGTTGGAGTGATGCTCCATGATCGAGAGCACGATCTCGTCGCCCGGCGTGATGCGCTCGCGTCCGAACGTATAGGCCACCAGGTTGATCGCTTCGGTGGCGTTGCGGGTGAAGATGATTTCTTCTTTCTTCTCCGCGTTTAAAAACCCGCGCACGGTTTCGCGCGCGCCTTCGTAAGCCTCGGTCGCCTCGTTGGCGAGGTAATGCAGCCCGCGGTGCACATTGGCGTATTGCTCGGTGTAAGCGCGCTCAATCCGCTCGAGCACTTGTTTGGGCTTCTGCGCCGAAGCCGCGTTGTCGAGATAGACCAGCGACTTGCCATAGACTTTAAGCGCCAGTGCCGGAAAATCCGCGCGAATTTTAGCGACGTCGTAGGACCCATTGCTAACCGCCGGATGAGTTGTCATGACCGGCTCCCGAGCCATTTGAGCGCCGCAAACATCAGCGCCCGGCGCACGCCCTCATGAGCGATCTCTTCCAACACTTCGTCGATGAAGGCCTGCACCAGCAGCGCTTCGGCTTCCTTTTCCGGAATACCGCGCGACATCAGATAGAATTTGAGCCCTTCGTCCAAGGCGCCAACGGTGGCGCCATGGCCGCATTGCACGTCGTCGGCAAAGATTTCCAGCTCCGGCTTGTTGTCCGCTTCCGCCTCATCCGACAACAACAACGCCCGGGTCATCATCTTGGCATCGGTTTTCTGGGCATGTTGCTCGACGATGATCTTACCCTGGAAAATGCCGTGGCTTTCGCCATCGAGCACCGACTTGAACCGCTCGCGGCTGGTGCAGCCGCGAGCGGCGTGATTGATCACCAACGTGTTGTCGACGTGCTGGCGGCCCTTGAGCAGGCTGGCACCGCCGAGCAGTGCTTGCGCGCCCTCGCCGCCGAAGCGCACGAAGGTCTGGTTGCGCACCACCGCGCCGCCAAGGGTGAAGGCGAAATCGTTGTAGTTCGCTTTGCCGGCGGCAGAGACGCCGAGCGTCGAGACACGCAACGCCGCACCGCCGTCGCAGCCGATTTTGATGTGATCGACATGAGCCTTGTCGCCGATGGTCAGTTCGAGCGCCGAATTGACCTGATAATCGAGGCCCTCGGGGCCGATGAATGATTCGATCAGCGTGACCTGCGCGCCCGGCTCGATGATCACCACCACGCGTGGATACATCGCGGCGGCGGCATCGCCGGTAAACACATGCGCGATATGGATCGGCTTGGCGATCTTGCCTTTGACGCGCAGCGCCACGCCGCCGCTCATGAAAGCGGTGTTGAGCGACAGTGCGGTGTCATCGCTGCCGGGAACATGGCTGAGCCGGTAGCCTGGATTTTCGCTAAGAAATTTGAAAAGCTCATCGATCGTGAGGCCCGGATCGTGAGCGTTGCTATCGCTCCAGGAAGATTCATAGCGGCCGTTGACGACAGCGATAACGTCCGCATCGACGCCGGTCAGGATGGTCGGAATGCCGCCTTTCGGCTTTGCTCCCGCCGGACCCGCCAGCGGCTTGGCGTCGCGCATCAGCACGCGCAGATCGGTGTATTTCCATTCCTCGACGCGCCGGTGCGGCAGCCCGCGCGCATCGAAGCGCTTGAACGCGGCGTCACGCAGAGCCGTGTCCTTGCCGGGCAGCTTGTCGCGCGCCGCCGCATAGGCAGCGGCCAGACCCTGCTCGGCCGCGGTCTTAATGGTGCGCAACTCCGCGGTCATCACGCCGCCTCGTCCGAGAATTGCGCATAGCCGGTGGCCTCTAACTCGAGCGCCAGTTCCTTGCCGCCCGATTTCACGACTTTGCCTTTGGCCATCACGTGCACCACGTCAGGCACGATGTAATTGAGCAGCCGCTGATAATGCGTGATTACGATCATCGAGCGCTGAGGCGAGCGCAGCCGGTTGACGCCTTCCGAAACGACCTTGAGCGCGTCAATATCGAGCCCGGAATCGGTCTCATCGAGCACGGCGAGGCGCGGCTCCAGCACCGCCATCTGCAGGATTTCGTTGCGCTTCTTCTCGCCGCCGGAGAAGCCGACATTGACCGCGCGGCGCAGCATTTCCGCATCGATGCCGAGATGGGCGGAGGTCTCGCGCACCCGCTTCATGAAATCCGGCGTGGAGAACTCGCTCTCGCCGCGCGCCTTGCGCTGCGCGTTGAGCGCGGTGCGCAGGAAGGTCATGGTGGCGACGCCCGGCACTTCGACCGGATACTGGAACGCCAGGAACAGGCCCTTGGCGGCGCGCTGGTCCGGCGCCATGCCGAGAATGCTCTCGCCCTCGAGCAGCACATCGCCGTCAGTGACTTTGTAGTTGTCCTTGCCGGCAAGCACATAGGCGAGCGTCGACTTGCCCGAGCCGTTCGGGCCCATGATGGCCGCGACCTGGCCCTTCTCGATGCTCAGCGTCAGGCCGTTGAGGATTTTCTTGTCCTCGACCTCGACATGCAGATTTTTGACTTCCAACAGTGCCACGTTCGCGTCCTCACAAACTTGAAAAGATCATTTAGGTTTTCGGCGCGTCCGGGTCCCTGCCCAACGCCACCGCCATTCGCCGTCGGTTCGCCGGCGGCTGAATTGGATGAACCACCAGGTGACCGCCGCAATCAGCGCCACCCATACCAGCCAGGCGGTAAGGTCGGATTTGTCCACCAACAGTTCCATCACGACCACCGAACCCGCCACGGCGGCGGCAGCAACGAACGTCACCACCCAGCCTTCCCAGGTGATCGGCGTCGCGCCGTAGCCATAACTTTTTGGTTTGAACCAATAACGCGTCATGATCGTCAGCCCACGCTGCCTTCGAGCGAGATCGAGATCAGCTTCTGCGCCTCGACCGCGAACTCCATCGGCAGCTGCTGCAGAACGTCCTTGACGAAGCCGTTGACCACCAGCGCGGTCGCCTCTTCCGCCGACATGCCGCGCTGACGACAATAGAACAGCATGTCTTCGGAGATTTTCGAGGTGGTGGCCTCGTGCTCGAAAGTGGCGGAGGAATTCTTCGCCTCAATATAGGGCACGGTATGCGCGCCGCAGTCGGGGCCGATCAACAGCGAATCGCAATTGGTGAAATTACGAGCGTTCGTGGCCTTGCGGTGCGCCGACACCAGTCCGCGATAGGTATTATTGGATTTGCCCGCCGCGATGCCCTTGGAGATGATGCGGCTGGTGGTGTTCTTGCCCAGGTGAATCATCTTGGTGCCGCTGTCGACCTGCTGGCGGCCGTTCGAGATCGCTATCGAATAGAACTCGCCGCGTGAATTATCGCCGCGCAGAATGCAGCTCGGATATTTCCAGGTGATGGCCGAGCCGGTCTCAACCTGGGTCCACGAAATTTTCGAGCGCGCGCCGCGGCAGTCGCCGCGCTTGGTGACGAAGTTGAAGATGCCGCCTTTGCCGTCGGCATCGCCCGGATACCAGTTCTGCACCGTCGAATATTTGATCTCGGCGTCGTCGTGCGTGACCAATTCGACGACCGCGGCATGCAACTGGTTCTCGTCGCGCATTGGCGCGGTGCAGCCTTCGAGATAGCTGACGTAAGCGCCCTTGTCGGCGATGATCAGCGTGCGCTCGAACTGGCCGGTATTGGCCTCGTTGATGCGGAAATAGGTCGACAGCTCCATCGGGCAGCGCACGCCCGGCGGCACGTAGACGAACGAGCCGTCGGAGAATACCGCGGAATTCAACGTCGCAAAGAAATTGTCGGTCACTGGCACGACAGAGCCGAGATACGTTTTGACGAGTTCGGGATGCTCGCGGATCGCCTCCGACATCGGCATGAAGATCACGCCGGCCTTCTTCAGCTCTTCCTTGAAGGTGGTCGCGACCGAAACGGAGTCGAACACGGCATCGACCGCCACGCGCCGCTCGCCCTCCGGCCGCACGACGCCGGCGAGGATTTCCTGCTCACGCAGCGGAATGCCGAGCTTTTTGTAGGTTTCCAGAATCTGCGGATCGACTTCGTCGAGGGAAGCCAGCGCATTCTTCTTCGGCGCCGAATAATAATAGGCGTTCTGGTAATCGATCTTCGGATAGTCGACACGCGCCCAGGTCGGCTCGCGCATGGTCAGCCAGCGCTTGAAGGCTTCCAGCCGCCACTCCAGCATCCACTTCGGCTCGTTCTTCTTGGCCGAGATGAAACGGACGGTGTCCTCCGACAGGCCCTTGGGGGCCTTGTCGGATTCGATATCGGTGACGAACCCATATTTGTATTGATCAACATCAATCAGTCGGACCTGATCGACGGTCTCTTGTACGGCCGGCATTGTTCCCTCCGCTCACGGTTGCAAGGACCGCGGGTTGGATTTGTCGGTTATGGTCGTCTCGCTTAGCGCGTTGCGATCATTCCTGGTGAAGCCGCGTCATGCGGCATTGGCATGCTTGTTAGGTAGTGACGAAATCATCGTATTCCAAGCATTTAGCAGCCGTTCGACATCCGCTTCGCTAGTGCTCCAGCCGAGGCTGATGCGGACGGCGCCGCGTGAAAGTGCCGGTTCCACGCCCATCGCAGCCAGCACGTGCGAGGCCTGCACCTTGCCGGACGAGCAGGCGGAACCCGAGGACACCGCTATATCGTTGAGATCGAACGCGATAATCGCGGTCTCCGCCTTGATGCCGGGAACCGCGAACAAAGTCGTATTGGGCAGCCGCGCCAGGCCCTTGCCGAAAATCACCGCCTGCGGCGTCACGGCCTTGAGGTCCGCTTCCAACCGATCGCGTAACGCTGTCATGCGCACTGCGGCCGTCTGATGTTGAGCATCAACCGCCGCGGCACCAAATCCGGCAATCGCCGCTACATTTTCGGTTCCGGCGCGCAACGAGCGCTCCTGGCCGCCGCCCTTGATCAGCGGCTCGGCGATATGGATATCGCCGCGGCGAATGAGCGCGCCGGCACCCTGCGGCCCGCCGAGCTTGTGCGCGGACAGGCTCATTAGGTCGGCGCCGATTTCGGCAATACGGCAATCGATGCGGCCGGGGCCCTGCACCGCGTCGACGTGCAACACGCCGTTGGCGGAATGCACGATCTGCGCGATTTCCGCGATTGGCTGAACGATACCGGTTTCGTTATTGGCGAGCATCACCGAGACCAACGGACGCTCGGCCCGAGCAATGACAGTTCTAAGAGCATGAAGATCGAGCAAACCGTCAGGTGTGACCGGCAGCTCCTCGATCGCATCGGCAGCAAAGCGGCCGCCGCTGCGCACCGAGGGGTGCTCGATCGCGGAGACAAAAAGCCGGTCGCGCCAATGCTTTAGGCCGGCAACCTCGATCGCCGGCGTCAGCGCCAGCATGTTGGCCTCGGTGGCACCACTGGTGAACGTGACGTTTTTAGCCTCGGCGCCGACCAAACTCGCCACTTTTTCGCGCGCCTCTTCAACCAATCGGCGGGCAGCCCTGCCTTCAGCGTGGACGGAGGAGGCATTGCCGGTCAGGGCAAGCGCAGCGGCCAATGCCGTGCGCGCACCCTCCCGCAGGGGTGCGGTAGCATTCCAGTCAAAATACGCCCGCTCGCTCATGGAATTCGTCAGTATCCCGGTACTGTTCCGGCGCTAGACCCCGCAAAAAGCTTGCTTTTTGCCCTAGGGGTCGTGTTAGAAGCCGCCATCACGCGGCAACTTATAGCCTGTGTTGCGAGCGTGAACAGCGGAATTCATATAATTAGAATAATTCTAAACTAGTGGTCCAACGCCATGCCTGAAGTCATTTTTACCGGTCCGGCCGGTCGAATTGAGGGCCGGTATCACCCGGCGCGGCAGAAGAACGCCCCGATCGCGATCATCCTGCACCCGCACCCGCAATTCGGCGGGACCATGAACCATCCGATCATCTACCAGCTTTACTACGCCTTCGTGCATCGCGGCTTCTCGGCGCTGCGCTTCAATTTCCGCGGCGTTGGCCGCAGCCAGGGCTCGTTCGACCACGGCACTGGCGAATTGTCGGATGCCGCCGCCGCGCTCGATTGGGCACAGACCATCAACCCCGAGGCCAAGAGCTGCTGGATCGCCGGATTCTCGTTCGGCGCCTGGATCGGCATGCAACTTCTGATGCGCCGGCCGGAGATCGAGGGATTTATCTCGATCGTGCCGCCGGCCAATCTCTACGACTTCTCGTTCCTGGCGCCCTGCCCGTCCTCGGGCCTGATCATTCATGGTGACAAAGACGCGGTGGTCCCGCCCAAGGACGTCACCACGTTGGTCGACAAGCTCAAGACCCAAAAGGGCATTATTATCGAGCAGAAGATGATCCCGGGTGCCAACCACTTCTTCGACGGTAAGGTTGAGCCCCTGCTCACCTCGATCTGCGCTTATTTGGACAAGCGGCTCAAGACCGATCGCAAGCCGAGCGCGGCGTAGGGGGCCTACGAAAACTTCTTCACCGCCAGCACGGCATTAAGCCCACCGAACGCGAAGGAGTTGGAGATCGCGGCGTCGATCGTCATCGCGCGCGCTTTGTTCGGCACGTAATCCAAGTCGCAGGCTGGATCTGGCCCGAGATAGCCGATGGTCGGCGGCACGATTGCCTCGCGCACCGCCAGCAACATGGCTACCATTTCGAGCGCGCCGGCAGCGCCAAGCGCATGCCCGACCATGGACTTGGTCGACGACACCGCCAGTTTGCCGGCGTGCGCCCCGAACACTCGATGCAGCGCCTGGGTTTCGGTCAAGTCATTCACCGCCGTGCCTGTGCCATGGGCATTCACGTATTGGATGTCCTGCGCGTCCAGTTTTCCGTCAGTGAGCGCGCCTTCCATCGCACGCGCCATGCCTCCCAGATCAGGTGCGGTGAGATCGGCGGCATCCGCGCTCATGCCGAAGCCTACGATTTCGCCGAGGATTTGCGCACCGCGCGCGCGTGCCCGCTCCAGCGGCTCCAGCACCAGCATCGCCGCACCCTCGCCGAGAATTAGACCTTTGCGGTCGATGGAAAACGGGCGGCAGACATCCGGCGCCATCACCCGCATCGCTTCCCAGCCGCGCAAGGTCCCGAACGTAATGCAGGCTTCGGTGCCTCCGGTGATAGCGCAATCGACCTGTCGCGAACGCACCATCTGGAAGGCGATGCCGATCGCGTGCGTCGCCGAGGCGCAAGCGCTCGCCACCGCGAAAGCCGGTCCGCGCAATCCGCAAAACATCGAGATCTGGCTTGCCGGGGCATTCGCCATCAGCTTGGGAATGGTGAGCGGAAAAACGCGCGACCTATTCTCGCGGTAAACCCGGCGAAAGCTCTCATCGAGCGTGGTCTGCCCGCCAACGCCGGTGCCGATAATGGTCGCGGTCCGCAGCGATAGCGGCATGTCGAAGGTAATCGCGGCTTGCGCGATCGCGTCGCGCGCCGCCACCACCGCCAATTGCGAGACGCGGTCGAGCGTGGAAAGTTCGCGCTCCTCGAAATGCTTGAGCGGATCGAAGCCCTTGACCTCGGCGGCGACCTTCTGGCTGAGCTCTTCGGGCGTCGCCGTCAACGTGATCGGCCCGATCCCGCTGATGCCCTGTTTGAGGTTGGCCCAAAAGGTAGCGGCGGTGTGTCCAAGGGGCGTGACGGCGCCAAGGCCGGTGACGACGACACGGGTCACGCCGGTCACGACTTCTTTTTCGCGACCAGTTTTTCGATGGCGCTGACGACGTCGCCGACGGTCTCGAATTCGGTGCGCGGACTATTCGTATTGGCGTTATAGGGAATTTCGATGTCGAACTTTTCTTCGATGTCAAAAATCATCTCGACGGCGTCGAGCGATTCCATACCCAAATCCTCTAGCCGGTCGGTCAGCTCGACGGTCGGTTTCTCTACCCGCTTCTTCTTGGTAATGATTTCAATTACGCCGCTGGCAACATCGCTCATTTAGTGCGCCCCCAATACGAATTCGACTGAAATTGCTCTAGATCAGGCATCTGGTCAACCGTGCGGCACGGCCAAGGTTCCGCCCGTCATGGGCTGCTTAACGCCGGTCGTTGCGGGAAACGTAATCGGCAATCCGTTGAGCGTGCGCACCGCCAAATAGGCAAAGGCCTGTGCTTCGATCGACTGCGACGACCAACCGACCGCGTCGGCGGTCTCAACCGTCGCCGGCTTGAGCCGCTCGGATAGCATCCGCATCAACGTAGGATTGCGCGCGCCGCCTCCGGCCACGATCCAGGCCCGCGGCGGCGCCGGCAAATGCGGCACGACGCGCGCGACCGACGCGGCCGTCAGCGCCGAAAGCGTCGCCGCGCCGTCGGCGACGGAGAAGTTCGGCAGTTCGATATTGGCGAAGGCGAAGGCATTGCGATCGAGCGATTTCGGACACGGCTGACTGAAAAAGCCATTTGCCAGCACGCGCGCGACGAAATCCTCATCGACGCGGCCCTTGGCGGCCTGGTCGCCGTCGCGGTCGAGCGGCGCGCCGGTGCGCGCGCGCATGAAGTCGTCGATCAACGCATTGCCAGGGCCGGTGTCACAGGCAATGGGATCGCCGCCGTCGACAAAGGTGACGTTGGCGACGCCGCCGACATTGAGCACTGCAATCGGATGCGGGCGTTTGAGATCCCGCGCCAGCGCCTGATGGAACGCAGGCACCAGCGGCGCGCCCTGGCCGCCGGCGGCAACGTCAGCGGCGCGGAAATCATGAACCACGGCCATGTCCAGCCGCCGCGCCAGCGCGGCGCCATCACCGATCTGCACGGTCAGCCGCGCCGCCGGTCTGTGCAACACGGTCTGGCCGTGGAACCCAACAATCGCGACGCCGGATTTATCGATGTGCTCGGTGCGAAGAAAGGCCTCCACGGTTTCGGCATGGACGCGGGTCACGAAGGCATCGGCCTTCGCCAATATGCCCGGCCGCGTCGCGCGGTCGGTCATGCCGGCGCCTTCTTGCAAGGCTTGGCGCAACAGCGCCTGCTCGCCGTCCGAATAAGGCCGGTAGCCGGTCGGCCCGAAGCCGGCGGTGCGCTCGCCATCGGTCTCGATCAGCGCCACATCGACGCCATCGAGCGAGGTCCCGCTCATCAAACCAATTGCCCGCACGACCGCCAAACCCGAACCCCTTTTCCTTTACGCCGGACCTGTTACACCACCCGCGACCAGACCGCTGCAAGAGCGATTCATGAGCGCCTATAAGTCCGATTTCCTTAACATTCTTGCCGAGCGCGGCTTCATCCACCAGGTGTCGGAGCCCGACGTCCTGGATGCGCGCGCCAAGGCCGGGCCGATCACCGGCTATATCGGTTTCGATTGCACCGCCGCTTCGCTGCATGTCGGCTCGCTATTGCCGATCATGATGCTGCACTGGATGCAGCAGACCGGCCATAAGCCGATCGCGCTGATGGGCGGCGGCACCACCCGTGTCGGCGACCCTTCCGGCAAGGACGAGAGCCGGCGCATTATCACCGACGAGGCGATCGAGCAGAATCTGACAGGCATCCGCGCGATCTTTTCCAAGTTCCTGAAATTCGACGGCGGCGGCGGCAATGCCGTGATGGCCAACAATGCCGACTGGCTCAACAAGCTCAACTACATCGATTTCCTGCGAGATGTCGGCCGCCATTTTTCAGTGAATCGCATGCTCTCGTTCGACTCGGTGAAAACGCGACTCGACCGCCAGCAGGAACTGTCGCTTCTCGAATTCAACTACATGGTACTGCAGGCTTACGACTTCGTCGAACTGCACAAGCGCACCGGCTGCATTTTACAAATGGGCGGTTCCGATCAATGGGGCAACATCATCAACGGCATCGATCTCGGCCGCCGCATGATGAATGCGCAATTGTTCGCGCTGACTTCGCCACTGATCACCACCTCGTCAGGCGCCAAGATGGGCAAGACTGCCGCCGGCGCGGTCTGGCTCAATGCCGACCTGGTGAGCCCCTACGACTACTGGCAATACTGGCGCAACACCGAGGACGGCGACGTCGTGCGCTTCTTGAAGCTGTTCACGGTGCTGCCGCTCGACGAGATCGCTAAGCTCGCCGCCTTGAAGGGACAGGACGTCAACGAGGCCAAGAAGGTGCTCGCCACCGAAGCGACCGCCTTGGTGCACGGCCGTCAGGCTGCCGATCAAGCCGGCGAGACCTCGCGCAAGACTTTCGAGGAAGGCTCCTTCGCCGGCGCATTGCCGACTGTGGAGATTGCGCGCGCCGAGCTCGACAAAGGTATTGGCGTGCTCACCGCCTTTGCTGAAAAAACCGCCTTGGTCAGTTCCAACGGCGACGCGCGCCGTCAGGTGAAAGCCGGCGGCCTCAAGGTCAACGACGCAACCGTCAGCGACGAGAAAATGATGCTGACGGCGAAGGACCTAACCGCCGATGGCGTGATCAAGCTGTCACTCGGAAAAAAGAAACACGTGCTCCTCAAGTCGGTGTGACCGCTACCGCGACGGCGGCATGAAATTACGATCGAAATTGTCGGGCGACGGGATGAACTTGCGTAACAGCCCCGGCGCGATCGCGGTCACCGGATTGACCGTGATGCGCGGTGCGTTCGGCGGACCGGACGCCTCATAGGTAATACCGAGCAGGCCCTCGTTGCTGCCGCCGCCGAGAATGAGACCGACGATCGGCAATTGTCCGAACATATTGTTGAGACCGTAGAACGGCACGAATGTGCCGCGCAGATGCATATCCTCCTTAAGGTAGTCGATTTGCCCTTCGATGGTCGCGCCCACCACCGGCCCGCGCACGACGCCGTCGCGCACCGCCATGCGCCCTGGCACGCGCGTGAAGTCGCAATGCGCCTCGCTGAATTGCACGCCGCCCTGCGCCTGCCCTGGCGCGCCGGCGACCACGCGATCGAGCCCGGGCTCGCCGCGTACTGAAAAATTTCGGATATAAAGTGTGCCGACCTGCGGCGCGTGTTCCGGCGTCGGTGGGTCCATCGCCACCCACATCTGTCCGCCGAACAGGCGCGGATACATGTCCGTGAAACGAAACAGCGCACCGGCGTCATCGGTTTCGAAATATATCACCTGATGATTGTCGCGGGCGCGCAAACGCAGGTCGCCAGTGAGCGGGGTATCGCGGCCGATCTTGGCGCTCATCGCGAAATTGCGGATGCGGCCGCCGCGCCGCATCAGCTTGAGATCGAGCCCGCGCAGGGTTTCGCCATTGTGGCCCACGACCGTGCCAAGTTTGATGTCGAGGTCCATATCGGATTGCTTCTGTTTGGTCTTTTCCGGAACCGCGCCGGCGAGCGAGGACTTCACGAAATTGGTCCCGTCAAACAGGTCGCCGCGCATCGCCACGTGCAACACGCCGTCGCTGGCGCGGTCGGCCTTGAGCGTGACCTTGTCGCCGTCCGAAAAACTGAACGTTGAAAAATTCGCCGACACGATATCGCTGGTATCGTCGAGTTCGACCGAGCCTTTAACATTGACACCAGATCCGGCGATGGTGAGATCGTCGAGCCGCACGTTCTGGCCGGTCTTGGTCAGCGTGTAGGTGGCGTGCGCCGGCTTGCCGGCCGGCTTCACCCAGCCCGGTAACAGATTATCGATCTTCACCGGGGTCAGGTCGGCGTCCACGATCATCGGCGAATCTTTGCCGTCGCTACCGGCGCGGGTGACCACCTTGACCGGGATCGCGCCGGTGACGGCGCCGCCGAAATCGATACCCAGTTTGCGACGTGCGGTTTCGTCGATCAACGACTGCAGCCGTAAATCGGCGTCTGCTTCATCTTTCTTCTTGCTCATATCAATGGTGGCCGGCGTGCCGTTGATTTTGACATCGCCGCTGATCTGGTAGCCCTCGTTGGACGCGGTCACGCGCAGTGCCGCCGCTTCGACTTTCTGTCCGATCAGGATTTTGTCGGCGGCAAAATTGGTCAAATCCGCGGTCACTGTAAACGTCGAGGAGTTCTTGGGTGCCTCGCGCCCGAGCAGCACATTGACCGTGACCTGGGCCGCGATGGTGCCGCGACTCGAGGCCGGATCGAGCACGATCCCGACACTGTCGCGCAGCGCATCGCTGGCAAGCAGCGCGGCCGCCGCCGGCACCGTTCCGTCGATGCGGAACCGCGCGCGCGCCGGCGAGGGTTTCGGATGGGTGTCCGGCACCTCGAAGACCCCGCCGGCGATATTGAGCTTGCGTCCCGGCGCCACCTCCACGGTGCCGCGGCCGAGATTGATCGTGGCGGTGCCGCCGGTGACGTGAACCGTGAGATCGGCGTCGCGAATTGCGGGCAAGGTCTCGATCGGACGCATCGTGGTGCCGCTGGTCTCGATATCGACGGACAGGCCTTCGTCGGACATCGGTGGGCCGTTGGCCTTGAAGTACGGCAGCGGCGCGTTGCCGGCGACCACCACACGCTCGACCATACCGCCGGAGATATGACTTTCGGCCCACTCGCGCACGTGAACCGCGGTAAACACTGGCCACATGCGCTTGAGCACCGCCATCGGCATGCGCGTCGCGGCGACGCCAAATGCCAGCCGCGGCTCGGCGCCGGAATAGTCCAGGCTCCCGGTAACCGCGAGCCCGACATTATGCGAAGACCGGGTATCGATGCGGCCGAAATCGCCCTGATCGAGATCGATACGCTTGCGCATCGTGTCGACGCGCGCGCGCACGACGACGCGGTTGAGCGCAAAGCCTTCGTCGTCGGACTTGCCCGCCGACCCCAGGATTATCGGATCGATCACCGGATCACCGCGCACCATGCTGAACAGCCAGACGCCGTTGTGATCGGCGGGCGCCTCCAGCACGGCGTGCAAGGTGAATTGATTGCCGCCTGAATGAACCTGGAACGGAATGACCCAAGCGCGCTGCCGCGCATCCCAATTGAACCGGATATCCGCGTTATCGATTTTCACCGTGGTATTTTGGCCGTCGTGATCAACGACGGTGCCCGCATCCGCTAGCACCTGACCCTGCAACCTCTGCAGGGTGCCGTCGGCGGAGATTTCCGCGCGCACGCTCGCCGACAACGGTAAGTCCGCGTCGATATCGCCTTCGTTGAGACGCAGCGCCAGCAATAGATCGCGGGACGAGACGTGCCGCGCCTCGATGCCGACCGCACGCACGCCCCCGCCGAGTGGCCGCATCGCGGCGCTGAACACCCACGGCCGCTCCGGTGTGTCGGATGCGACGCGGAAGAGCACCCCTCCCTTCTCAGGCCGCGTCAGACTGACGTTGATCTTGCTGAAGGTCCAACGCTTGCCGTTGCGCTGATCGTCGACAATTAGATTCCCGTTCTTGAGACCAAGTTCCTGCAGATCGTGGCCGTCGAGGCCGGTCGCGCCCAGACCGTCGATCCAAGTTATGATGCCGGCAACGTCCTGCATGCCGGAACGCAGCGCGCCCTGCGGCACCAGAGCGTCCGGCGAATGGCCGGGCTGTTGCAGCGCCGGCGGCAAGGAAGGAGACGCGGTGGCGATCGGCCGCTTGTCGGCGCCGGCGAAAACGGTGACGCGGCCGTCCATCTCGATGCGCACCGACATTTCGGCGCCGACCAAATTGAGACTTTCCGCGCGCACATTGCCCATCAGCAGGCTAGTGCCGGAAATGCCTACTTCCACTTTCGGTGCGGTCGCGACCACGGTGCCGTCTGCATCGCGCACCACAATGTCGCGCAAGCGCAAAGACGTGCGGCCATTCTCGTCCCGCTCAATCTGGGTGCCGCCGACGACGACCGTCTGCTTGCTGCCGAAATTCTTTTCGATCGCCGCTTTCAGCCACGGCGTTGCGACATCGAGTTCGATCGGGCCGCTGGCGAGACGCCACCACAGGCCGCCAAGACCGAGCGCGACCACCACGACGGCGACACCGAGGCCCCAGACCAGCCGTCGCACCCATGGATGACGCACAAGTCCGGCCAAGCCACGGCGCAGCGCGCGCCACTGCCGGAAGCTGGAATTTGGGGCCACATGATGATGCACATGATGCGGACTATGGTCGTGTTTGTTCGCTGTCATGCCCTAATGGGCGCCCTTCGTCCGACGTATTGCGGATATGCTGCCGGCGGCCGGGATTTCGTCCAGCGCGGCCGTGGCACGTAACCGTGGAACCGCTTGCGCCCGCCCGGCGCAACTGGCAATTCCCCCATTGACGGGGCGAAAACGACGAAAGGAAGGCATATGGGGCGCGAACTTGTAGCGGGCGCGAAGGCGCCAGCGTTCACCTTGCAGCGCGACGGCGGATCGCAGGTCTCGTTGAAGGATTTCAAAGGCGGCAATCTCGTCCTCTATTTCTACCCCAAGGCCGATACCCCGGGCTGCACCAAGGAAGCCATCGCATTTTCGCAGCTGCGCTCAGCCTTCGCCAAAGTTGGGACCGAGATTCTAGGCGTCTCCGCCGACCCGGTTAAGGCGCAGGACAAATTCAAATCCAAGCACAAGCTCAACATCGCGCTCGCCTCGGCCGAGACGAAGCAGGTGCTGGAAGCTTATGGCGCTTGGGGTGAGAAATCGATGTACGGGCGCAAATACCTGGGCGTCTTTCGCAAGACTTTTCTGATCGACGCCGAAGGCCGTATCGCGCGCCTTTGGCCGAAAGTCAGCGTGCCGGGCCATGCCGAAGAGGTGCTGGAAGCCGCCAAAAGCCTGTAATTCCTGAACGAACCGCGAAAATTTCCGCTTTTTTAACCATAAGCGATTGATATCGGCGGGCTGGTCCACCGGTCTCGGCCGCATGCGAACCGGCGCGGAGCGTCGATGTCGTATTCGTCCCACCCGTATTATCCGACCCCCGATCACACCGGCCGCGTGGCGCACCCCCGCGCGCAGTCGGCCGCCGCCGTGTCCCGTCATTTGCACCGCGCCCATGCCGGTGGTCTTGGCGACTACACGCTGGTGCATGGCGGACGTCAGATTCGCATCGGTCCGGTCGCGTTTTGGATCGCGGTCGGCACGCTGGTCGTCATGGCGGTGTGGTCGGTCGCCACCGGATCGTATTTTGCCTTCAGCAACGACGTGCTCACCCGCCTAATCGGCCGTCAGGCCGAACTGCAATTCGCTTACGAGGACCGCATCGCCGAATTGCGCGGCCAGGTCGACCGCATCACCAGCAGGCAGTTGCTCGATCAGGAACAGTTCGAGCAGAAGCTGAGCATTCTGCTGCAGCGGCAAGCGGCGCTGGAGCAGCGCACATCGGCGCTCGGCGGCGAGATCACCACCGGCTCGATACGACCCGCGCGCAACGCGCTACCGGCCGAAATTTCGGCCAACAAGCCGCACAAGGCGTCGCCGATCAGCGACACGGTGATTTTCTCAACGCCACCGGATCGCGAGGCGCGGCTTGAATCGCGCGAAGTTTCAGGCGGCATGACGCGCCTTGCCAGCCGCGGCGATACCGGAGGGCTCGACGGCATTCTCGGCCGCGTCTCGGCCGGGCTCGACAAGATCGATCGGCGGCAGACCGCCGCGCTGACCGACATGGAAGAGCGCATGGACTCCAAAGCGCGCCGCATGCTCAGCGTGCTGAGCGAGCTCGGCGTCGATCCGAGCAAGACTTCGGCACACGCCGGCACCGGCGGGCCGTTCGTGCCGTTCAAAGCCCCGCGCGCGGGCGCTAGCGCCTTCGACCGTCAGCTTTACCGCATCAACGTCGCGCGCGCCGAGATCAACCAATATTCGCAGACGCTGGTCGCCGTGCCGGTGCGCAAGCCTGTCGATGGCGAAGTCGACATGAGTTCCCCGTTCGGCATGCGCCTGGATCCGTTCATGGGCCGGCCAGCCATCCACACCGGCATCGACCTGCGCGGCGAAACCGGCGAGCCGGCGCACGCCACCGCCGCCGGCAAAGTCACCATCGCCGGCCGCGAAGGCGGCTACGGCAATATGGTCGAAATCAATCACGGCAATGGCCTGGCCACCCGCTACGGTCATCTCTCCGAAATCGACGTCAAGGTCGGACAGTTTGTGCGAATTGGAGAGGTCATTGGCAAGATCGGCTCGACCGGGCGGTCCACCGGTCCGCATTTGCACTACGAGACGCGCATCAACGGCGAAGCGGTCGATCCGCAGAAATTCCTGCGCGCCGGCATCAGGCTCGGCAGCCTTTAATCTTATTCGACGTCCTCGACCTGCTCGGGGCCGCCGCCGAAGGCTTTCTGCGCCAGCGCTGCCTGCATGAACGGATCGAGGTCGCCGTCGAGCACGCCGCCGGTATCCGACGTTGAGACGCCGGTGCGCAGGTCCTTCACCATCTGATAGGGCTGCAGCACGTAAGAGCGGATCTGGTGGCCCCAGCCGATATCGGTCTTGGCGGCCTGATCAGCCTCGGCTTTGGCCTCGCGTTTCTTCATCTCGGCTTCGAACAATTTCGCGCGCAGCATGTCCCAGGCCATGGCGCGGTTGCGGTGCTGCGAGCGGTCCTGCTGACACTTCACCACGATATTGGTCGGGATATGGGTGAGCCGGACCGCCGATTCCGTCTTGTTGACGTGTTGGCCGCCGGCGCCGCCCGACCGCATCACGTCAGTGCGCACGTCGTTCTCGTTGATGTCGATTTTGATGCGGTCGTCCACCACCGGAAAAACCACGACGCTGGCGAAGGACGTATGCCGGCGCGCGTTGGCGTCGAAGGGAGAGATCCGTACTAGCCGGTGAACGCCGTTTTCGTTCTTGAGCCAGCCATAGGCGTTGTGGCCCTTGATCTGCACGGTCGCCGACTTGATGCCGGTGCCATCGCCTTCGCTTTCCTCGATCCAGTCGACTTTGCAGCCGTGCGCTTCGGCCCAGCGCACATACATGCGCATCAGCATCCCTGCCCAATCCTGACTCTCGGTGCCGCCGGCGCCGGCATGAACTTCGAGATAAGCATCGTTGGCGTCGGCCTCGCCGGACAGCAGCGCTTCGAGTTCGCGCCGCGCCACTTCGGCTCTCAGGCGCTTGAGCGCCGCCTCAGCCTCGCCAACGGCCTTGTCGTCCTTTTCGGTCTCGCCCAACTCGATCATGGTGAGCTGGTCGTCGAGTTCGCGCTCGATGCGGCCGATGGCGTTGAGGCTATCCTCCAGCGCGTCGCGCTCGCGCATCACGCGCTGGCCGCGGCTCTGGTCGCTCCACAGGCTGGGGTCTTCTGCCGCCTTGTTCAGCTCGGCGAGGCGTCGCGTCGCGGTATCGACGTCAAAGATGCCTCCTCAGCAGCTTAAGCGACTGCTTGATCTCTTCGATGAGGCTCTGTGTCTCGGCGCGCATGACTGGTCCAATACCGCAACAGCGGCGTTCGATTCTGTGAGGGGGGATGTAACGTCGCCAGCGCGGTAGCGCAACCGGCCACAACGGTTTGCACCACCAAAATAAGCCGATAACGTAACGCTTGATGGACCGTCCCGGCGCTTCGTGCCCGCCGTGGCGACCGCATGAGCCGTATCGATCCTTGGACTCTGATCGAAAAGTTCGACGGCGCAGCACACGGCCTGCCGCCGATCACTCTTGCCGACAGTCCTTTCGAGGCTATCGGACGATCCGAGCACCTACGCCCGTGATCGCCACGGCTGGTCCGGCAATATGGAATAAATGAACGAGCGGTTCGCTTTCCCGATCCGATACATTTGGGCGCCGTTTATCGAGGGCGCCTTGAGGCTAATGCCAGAAACGAACGCCCGTTCCGGCAATTCGAACCAACCGCCGCTCAATAGAGCCCGCCGGTGCCCGAGCGCACCGCGCGATCGGCGTCGGGCGTCACGCCAGCGCCCCATGCCCGGCCGCCGCCGCCACCATTTTGGTCGCCATAGCCGACCACCGAGTAGCTGTCAGGCGGCGCGGTGCCCGGCTTGAAAGCTTCCAGGATCGGCTTCTCGGTGCCGGGTGTGGCGCGCAGTCCGGTCTTGAGGTCGACGCGGATCAGCTTGATCCCTGGCGGCACGCGGAACGGTACTGCCGGCTTGTCGGCGAGCGCGACCTTCATGAAGTCCTTCACGATCGGCGCCGCCAGATGGCCGCCGGTCGCGCCGCGCCCGAGATGGCGCGGCTTGTCGTAGCCCATGTAGACACCCACCACGAGGTCCGGCGTATAGCCGATAAACCAGGCGTCTTTCTCGTCATTGGTGGTGCCGGTCTTGCCAGCCACCGGCTTGCCGACTTCCTTTTGGAAGCCCGCGCCCGCCGCCGTGCCGCGCAGAACGACACCTTCCATGATCGAGGTAATTTGGTAGGCGGTCATCGGGTCGAGCACCTGCTCGCGCCGGTCGATCAGCGAGGGCTCGGGCTGATTTTCCCATTTCTTGGCGTCGCAGCCGATGCACTCGCGCTCGTCGTGGCGGTAGACGGTGTGGCCGTAACGGTCCTGGATGCGATCGATCAGCGTCGGCTTGATACGCCGGCCGCCATTGTCGAACATGCCGTAGGCGGTGACCATGCGCAGCAGCGTGGTCTCACCGGCGCCGAGCGCAAACGACAGATAAGGCGGCAACTCGTCATAGACGCCGAAACGCTTGGCGTATTCGGCGATCAGCGGCATGCCGACGTCCTGCGCCAGCCGAACTGTCATCACGTTGCGCGAATGCTCGATACCGAAGCGTAAGGTCGACGGGCCGTAGAAATTATTTTCATAGTTTTCCGGCTTCCAGGTGCCGAGTCCCGGACCTTGGTCGATCTCGATCGGCGCATCGAGC
Organism: Pseudolabrys sp.; assembly: GCA_035648555.1. Classification (GTDB taxonomy): domain Bacteria; phylum Pseudomonadota; class Alphaproteobacteria; order Rhizobiales; family Xanthobacteraceae; genus Pseudolabrys. Next base: position 50,507 of record DASRLF010000044.1, on the reverse strand, counting down.
ACCAAAGTCGACGGCGTGTAGCCGTTATCGAGCGCAGCGGCGTAGACGATCGGCTTGAACGATGAACCGGGCTGGCGCAGCGCCTGCGTGGCGCGATTAAACTGGCTCTGATCGTAGGAGAAGCCGCCGACCATCGCGAGAACGCGCCCAGTCCACGGATCCTCGACCACCATCGCGCCGGAGACTTCCGGCACCTGATGCAGGCGGAATTGCCCGGAGAGCTTGGCCGGCTCGACATAGACCACGTCGCCGCCGTTGAGCACCTGGCCGACTTTGGTCACCGCCTTGCCGGCGGTCTTGGCCCACTTCACGCCATCGAGCGGCACGATGCCGACCTCGCGCTCCTTGCTGACATAGCCGCCCGGCTCGCGTCCCGGCTGCAACCCGACGCGGGCCGACTGATCATTGACCTCGATCACCACCGCGAGCCGCCAGGGCGCAACGTCGGCCAGCGCCTTGACGTCGGCGAGCTTGACGCCCCAGTCGCCGGAGATGTCGATCTTGCTGACCGGCCCGCGCCAGCCCTGCGCCTCGTCGAATTGCACCAGGCCGTCGGTGAATGTCTTGCGCGCCAGCACCTGCAGCTTGGTATCGAGCGTAGTGCGCACCGACAGGCCGCCGTCATAAAGCTTCTTTTCACCGTAGCGGTCGTAGAGTTCACGCCGCACTTCCTCGGTGAAATATTCCGCGGCGAAAGTATGCGTGCTGCTTGGCTTCTGCGTCACGCCGAGCGCCGTGCGCTTGGCCTTGTCGGCGTCGGCGGCCTTGACGAAGCCGTCCTGCGCCATCTGGTCGATCACCCAATTGCGCCGCTCGAGCGCACGCTCGCGCTGGCGGAACGGATGATAATTGTTGGGCGCTTTCGGCAACGCCGCGAGATAGGCGGCCTCCGCCACGGTCAATTCATTGACGCCCTTGTCGAAATACGTCAGCGAGGCGGAGGCGATGCCGTAGGCGCCAAGGCCCAGGTAGATCTCGTTCAAGTAAAGCTCAAGGATTTTGTCTTTGCTGTAAGTGCGCTCGATCTTGAGCGCCAGCAGCGCCTCCTTGATCTTGCGCGAGAAGGAAACCTCATTCGACAACAAGAAGTTCTTGGCGACTTGTTGCGTAATGGTTGAAGCGCCTTGCGGGCGGCGGCTGGAGCCGAAATTCTGCGCGTAGTTCACCACCGCGCGTGCGATGCCGAGGAAATCGAGTCCGCCATGCTCGTAGAAGTTCTTATCCTCGGCAGCGAGGAAGGCATTGATCACCAGTTTCGGCACCGCCTGGATCGGGATGTAGAGGCGGCGCTCGCGGGCATATTCGCCGACCAGCGAGCCATCGGCCGCGTGCACGCGCGTCATCACCGGCGGCTCGTAGTCCTGCAATTGGGAATAGTCCGGCAAGTCTTTCGAGTAGTGCCAGAGCAGGCCCGCGGTCGCAGCCACGCCCACCACGAACAAGATGGTGCCCGCCGCGAACAGGAAGCCAAAGAAGCGCAGCATGAGCTTCATGGTTAAATCGTCCCGCCTGGCATCGCGGCCCGCCTATTTGAAAGGTTTTTCATAGGGCCGTCACAGTCGCCGGGATCACCGTCCAAGACCGCGGCGCCGGCTTTTGGTGACCCGGTTTTATGTTGAAACTGAGGCCGGGAATCCATCTCAATTGGCCCCCCGGGCGGCGCCCGCCATGCGCGGCGCGAAGAACGAATCCACCGCATGGACCATCGAATCCGCGGTACGCGAGCGCCAGTCGGCCGACATCAGATGCACGAGGTCGTCCTTGGTTGACATATAGCCGAGCTCGACCAGCACCGACGGCACGTCGGGCGACTTGAGAACGATGAAGCCTGCCGACTTGATCGGGTGGAGGTGCAGGCGCGTCGTCGACTTCATCTCGCTGACCAGATTGTTGGCGAATTGCAGGGAGAACGCCTTGGTTTCGCGCTGGGCCAGATCGATAAGGATATTGGCCACGTCATTGGGCTCCGAGCTCAGATCAACGCCGGCGATCACGTCCGACTTGTTTTCGACTTCGGCGAGCCTTGCTGCTTCGGCGTCGGAGGCGTGCGGCGACAGCGTGTAGACCGAGGCGCCTTCCGCCTGGCCTTCGCTGCGCGGGATTGAGTCGGCATGAATCGAGATGAACAATGACGCTTTTTGTGCGCGCGCAAAGCGCACCCGCTCGTCGAGCGGGATGAACGTATCGTCGCTGCGTGTCATGGCGACGCGGTATTTGCCGGTCTTCTCCAGCTTGCCGCGCAGCATGATGCCGAACGCCAAAACGACATCCTTCTCGTCCTGCCCCGCGAAAGATTTAGTGCCGGAATCGATGCCGCCATGGCCGGGATCGACCACGATTAGCGGCCGCGGATCGCCGACGATCTCCGGCGGCACCGTCATGTTGTTTTTGGCGATATGCGGACTACGATCCTGCATGGTGATGGAGCGCAGGAAGCTGTCGCGATCGGTGGCGACAAGATCGAGCACCAGCCGCGCCGGCTGGCCTTCGGCCGCGGCAATCGAGAATGCTTTTTCGACCCGCACCGGTCCTTTGGTATCGAGCACGATGCGCGAGCCGCCCTGCATGATCAGGCCGTAGCGGAAAGCCTTGACCAGGCCGCGGCCGCGATCGCCGGCTTTCTCCGGAAGCTGAAATGTCACCTGCGGCAGATCGATCACCACCCGGTATGGATCGGCCAGCGTGAAGGCCGCCACGTCGAGCCTGCGATCGAGGTCGACCACAAAGCGCGTCTGCTTGTCATCACCACCGAGCCGCACGTCGGTCGCCACCGGGACCGAATCCGTCACCGCCGGCAGTTTGTGCGCAACGACGCTCGGCTCGGCCGCCAGGACGGCCGAACAGCACGGCAGGCTCACGCCCAGGACGAGTGCGATTGCGCGGATAGTCACGAATCCGGACCCTTTCCGCCCCGTTTTACTCCATTAGGGGGTGCTTCGGTTAACGGAACTTGAGCAAACGCGACGTTCTGCGGAGTGTGTTGCAGCCCTGCCCAAGCCGCCTCTGTTAATCCTTGCCAGCGTGGGGTTTGAGCCGTATGTAGAGTTTGCTGACGGTTATAGTTCCGGTTGTGCCGCGTTCGGGCCCCCGGCCCGCCAGTCCAGGATCGCCCCCTCGAGGAAGCCGGGCGAACGGACGGCGAAGCGAGCCGAAACCCTTGTGAAGGACATCCGGATCAGCGCGCGGCCACACGGGCCGCTCGCGTCAACGGCGGTCAGCGACGAGAAACCTCGGCGGTGCTTTCTATAAGCGCGGCCGCAGCGCTACGGGTCGCAATTTTCATGCTGCCACAGTTGCAGCAAAGGCAATTCGAGGTTCCCCGCTTTCGCGAGACAATCGTGACTGCGCGGTTTGCTATGGACCCCGCCGAGCTTTCGCGTGAAAACGCGCCCCTTTCCACCATCATCAACACCCAATTGGCCGACCGCCTTATGCGTCGCCTTGCGCCGTCATCTCGACACTTTTGTTGGCGCGAGAACGCGAGGCTGTCCGCCTTAGTGAGAAATTACAATGGCCGACAAAATGCTGATCGACGCGACCCACCCCGAGGAAACCCGGGTGGTGGTGCTGCGCGGCAACCGCGTCGAGGAATTCGACTTCGAGAGCGCCAACCGTAAGCAGCTTCGCGGTAACATCTATCTCGCCAAAGTCACGCGCGTAGAGCCGTCGCTGCAAGCGGCCTTCGTCGATTACGGCGGCAACCGCCACGGCTTCCTGGCGTTCTCCGAAATCCATCCCGACTACTATCAAATTCCGGTCGCCGACCGGCAGGCCCTGCTCGACGAGGAGCAACGCGCCCAGAAAGACGCCGACGACGACGCAGATCATCGTGCCGGCGGACGGCGCGGCGGCCGCAATCGTCACCGCCACCGCGGCGCCGACCGCCAGCGCAGCCGCGACGTCTTGCAGAGCGCGCCGGTTGCCGGCGAAGAGCAGCCGACGCAGGAATTCACTGGCGAGGTGTCCGAACATCCGGCTGCCGAGGCCGTGCCCGGCCAGGAGACCGCCGCCCAAATCGCCGAGACCGCGGCAGCGATGCCGACTTACGAGCCGCTCTCGCCCGAACCCGAAGCACCCGAGCAGGCCGGCGAAGTAGCCGAAATTTCCGGCGGCGAAGCGGCAACCGAACCGGCGCCAATGCCGGAAGGTGAGGCTCACGGCGAGACCGGCGAGCATGCCGACGCAGAGGCCGCACCATCCGGCGAGCCGGGTGCGCAGGGCAACGGCAACGGCGACGACCACCACGAAGAAGAAGCCGTGGAATCCGTCGGCGGCGCCGATGCCCTGGAAGAAGCGCGCATGCCGCGCTTCCGCCGCCAGTACAAGATTCAAGAGGTCATCAAGCGCCGCCAGGTCATGCTGGTGCAGGTGGTCAAGGAAGAGCGCGGCACCAAGGGCGCCGCACTCACCACATATCTCTCGCTCGCCGGCCGCTATTCGGTGCTGATGCCCAATACCGCGCGTGGCGGCGGCATTTCCCGCAAGATTACCTCAGGCGAGGATCGCAGCCGGCTCAAGGAAATCGCCGGCGAGCTAGAAGTGCCGCAGGGCATGGGCGTGATCCTGCGCACCGCCGGCGCCAGCCGCACCAAAACGGAAGTCAAACGCGATTTCGAATATCTTCTGCGGCTATGGGAGACGGTGCGCGATCTCACACTCAAATCGATGGCGCCCAAGCTGGTCTATGAAGAAGGCTCGCTGACCAAGCGCTCGATCCGCGACCTCTACACCAAGGATATCGACGAGATCATCGTCTCCGGCGACGAGGGCTATAGGGAAGCGCGCGAGTTCATGCGCATGCTGATGCCGAGCCACGCCAAACACGTGAAGCTCTACAACGACGCGCAACCGCTATTCACTCGCTACGGCATCGAGAGCCAGCTCGACGCCATGTTCTCGCCGACCGTGCAGCTGCGCTCGGGCGGTTACATCGTGATCAACCAGGCCGAAGCGCTGGTCGCGATCGACGTGAACTCAGGGCGCGCGACACGCGAGCACCACATCGAGGATACCGCGCTCAAGACCAATGGCGAGGCGGCCGAGGAAATCGCGCGTCAGCTGCGCTTGCGCGATCTGGCCGGACTGATCGTCATCGACTTCATCGACATGGACGAGGGCCGCAACAACCGTACCGTGGAGCGCCGTCTCAAGGACGCGCTCAAGCACGACCGCGCCCGCATCCAGGTCGGCCACATCTCGCATTTTGGCCTGTTAGAGATGTCGCGCCAGCGCATCCGCACCTCGGTGCTGGAAAGCTCGACCGAGAAGTGCCCGGTCTGCGGCGGCTCCGGCCATGTGCGTTCGGTGTCGTCGGTGGCGCTGCAATGCCTGCGCGCGATCGAGGAAATGCTGAACAAGGGCGCGACGCATAATCTGATCGTGCGTACGCGCTCGGAGGTGGCGCTCTACGTGCTCAACCACAAACGCGCGCACTTGCGCGCGCTGGAAGAGCGCTTCCGCATCACCATCACGATTTCGGCCGATGCGAGCGTGAATGCGCAAGTGTCCTACATCGTCGATCGCGGCGAGCAGGTCCATACCGCGGAAGCGGCCAAGGCGATTGCCGAGGCGGCGCCGCAAATGCCGGTCTCCGCGCTCGAGGCCGACGAAGACGTGCTCGACGGCGAAGTCGAGGCCGAGATTGACGAAGAAGCCGAGGACGAAACGCCAAGCCACGCGGCATCCGAGACACCCGATCTCGTGCAAGCCGAACCGCTGAGCGAAGCGCCGCGCGGCGATGGCGAGCGCGACGGCGGCCGCAGTAAGCGGCGCCGGCGTGGACGCGGACGCGGCCGTGGCGGCGAAGAGCGGGGCCCGCGCGAGAGCGGCCAGCCGTTCGCGCGCGATGCCGCGCCCGAACAACTCGACGTGCAAGAGGATCATGGCGACGGTTCTTCGGCCCAGGAGGCTGAAGGCGCCAGTCAACAGCCGCCGCGTCAGGGGGGCGCACCGGGTGCCGAAGGCGATGTCCGGCGCAGGCGCCGGCGTGGCCGTCGCGGCGGCCGCCGCAATCGGCAAGGCCGCAACGGCGAAGCTCCGCTCCACTCCAATGGCGGCGAGGCCGAACCCGGCTTGCAGCACGCGGTCGAAGACATGGACCGTCCTCCCGCTTTCGAGCCGGCACGATCATATTCGCCGCCGCCCGACGAGCGACCCACGCCGCAAGCAGCAGCCCCGGCTCCGACCGAACAAGAACCGCCGCGCCGCCGCTCGACCATTCGCGAGCCGGCGCCGTTTAGCGGCGCCAGCGCGGCCCCTGCCCCGTCCGTTCCACCGCCGACGCCGGTGATCTCCTCGACGGCGAGCGAGGACGGCAGCCAGCCAAAACGCGGCTGGTGGGCCAAGAAGCTGCTCGGCGACAAGTGATCAGCCACGATGCAATCTGCCTGGGCCGAGCGCGACGCCAAACAAGCGGTTGACCGCTATGGCAAGGCAGGCGTCGGCGCCGACCTGGCGCTGCGGATTTATTCGACGCAGCTGCTCGGCCGCGACCCGAAGTTGGTGATGCATGGCGGCGGCAACAGTTCGCTGAAAACCAAAGAGCGCGACCTCGCCGGCGAGGAGCTCGCAGTATTGCGCGTTAAAGGCTCGGGCTGGGACATGGGCTCGATCGAGCCCGCCGGATTCCCGGCGGTGCGGCTCGATGCGCTGCGCCGCCTGCGGGCGCGCGACGATCTCGATGATGACGAATTCGCGCGCGCGCAGCGCGCTTTCTTGATCGACCCGCAGGCACCCTCGCCGTCCGTTGAAATGCTGCTGCACGCCTTTCTGCCGGCGGCCTTCGTCGATCACACCCACGCCACCGCGGTGCTCAGCCTGATCGACCAGCCGGACAGCGAAAAGATTTGCGCGGAGGTCTACGGCGGGCGTCTGGGCTTCGTGCCTTACATCATGCCGGGCTTTACGCTCGCGAAAAAATCAGCCGAGCTGTTCGAGCGGAATCCCAAAGCCGAGGGCCTGATCCTCGACAAACACGGCATCTTCACCTTTGGCGCCGACGCCCGCGAAGCCTATGAGCGCATGATCGAGTTTGTCACGCTGGCGGAAAACCGGCTGCAGAAAAATCGTAAAGCCATCGTGGTTACGAAAATTTCGACGCAGATCGCGGGAGCCACCGACGTGGCGCCGATCCTGCGCGGCGCGTGCACGCTGCGCGACGCCAATGGCGAAGGCGCGCACAAGCGCCTGATCCTGGAGTTCCGCACCGGCAATGCGATCATGGCTTACGTGAACGGCAAGGACGCCGCGCGTTACGCCCGCGCCGGCGTGCTCACGCCCGACCACGTGCTACGCACCAAGCCGTGGCCGCTGCTCGTGCCGGCGCCGCAGGCGGGCCAACTCGAGGACTTCAAGCAGGCCGCGCAACAGGCCGCGAAAAAATTCAGCGCTGACTACAAGGCCTATTTCGAGCGCAACAAGACACGCACCAAGGGCGCGATGCTCGACCCGGCGCCGCGCGTCGTGCTGGTGCCGGGGCTCGGCCTGTTCGGCATGGGCGCGAGCGCCAAGGACGCCAGCATTGCTGCCGACATTGCGGAAGCCGCGGTCGAGGGCATCGGCGATGCCGAGGCGATCGGCTGCTTCACGTCGGTCGGCGAGACCGACATTTTCGAACTCGAATACTGGCCGATGGAATTGGCCAAGTTGGGCGCGCGCAAAGCTTCGCCGCTGGAAGGCCAGGTCGCGGTCATCACCGGCGCGGGCGGTGCCATCGGGGCGGCCACCGCCAGGGTTTTTGCGGCAGCCGGCGCGCAAGTGGCGCTGCTCGATATCGACGCCAAAGCCGCCGATGCACAGGCCAAGGCGATTGGGGGCAGCGCAATAGCGATTCAATGCGACGTGACGCATGAGGGCATGGTGCGCGCCGCTTTCACGCAAGTCGTTAATGCCTTCGGCGGCGTCGATATCGCGATCTCCAATGCCGGTGCCGCCTGGCAGGGCAAGATCGGCGAGGTCGACGAAGCCACGCTGCGCGAGAGTTTCGAGCTAAATTTTTTCGCACATCAGAAAGTCGCGCAAGCCGCGGTGAAAATCATGCTGGCGCAAGGCACCGGCGGCTGCCTGCTATTCAACGTGTCGAAGCAAGCGGTCAACCCGGGCGCAAACTTCGGTCCCTACGGACTGCCCAAGGCGGCAACGCTCTTTCTAGTGCGGCAATACGCGCTCGATTACGGCGCCGACGGTATCCGCGCCAATGCGGTCAACGCCGATCGCATCCGTTCGGGAATTCTCACCGACGACTTCATCCAGGAACGCTCAAAGGCGCGCGGGGTTTCCGCGCAAGATTATATGAGCGGGAACTTGCTGGGCCGCGAAGTCACCGCGCAGGACGTGGCGCAGGCCTTCCTCGCCCAGGCGCTGGCGCTAAAAACCACCGCGGATGTGACCACCGTCGATGGCGGCAACATTGCGGCGGCGTTGCGCTGACGCCTTCCCCAGAACTGGGCAGGTTTTTTTGACGGCTATCGCCGCGCCAAACCATGTTAGGCTGACAAAACCTTGCGACTCGTAAAGGAGCCCTGCCGATGCTGAAAACTCTTGGCGCCCTAAGCCTGCTCCCTCTCCTGCTGCTGGCGAGCCCGGCTTCGGCCGCCACCAATGAGCAGAAGATAGAAACCTGCAAATTCGGCGCCGACGACCAGAAGCTCGAAGGCGCCAAGCGCAAGGCGTTCATGACCAAGTGCATGGCCAACCGCAACGACAAGCGCGGTCCAATGGGCAAGCCGACGGCCAAGAAGCCAACGGCTAAAAAGCCGGGCGACGCACAGCCGATGCAAGCCGCGCCAACCGCGCCACCGCCGGCGGACACGGCAGCACCCGCCAAACAATAGTCACCCCGCTTTTGCGGTCGGCCGCTCCAGCGGCGTGACCTCGAAGCTGCGCAATAATCCGCGCCGCAACACGTCGATCGTGACGCGCTTGCCGATGCGCTCGGCATTGAGCAGCCGGATCAGGTCATCGACGCCGGTCACGGCTTGGCCGTCCGCCCGCACGATGGTATCGAGCGTCATCAAGCCGGCGAACGCCGCAGGCGCTTTTGGCTCGAGCGCGGTCACCATCGCGCCGGAAGCGTTCTCGATGTCGGCATTACGCGCATGATGGCGCGGCACCGCCGCGGTCTGCCCGGACACGCCGATAAAGCCCCGCCGGACGCGGCCGTGCTGGATCAGTTCGCTCAGCACGAATTGCGCGGTGTTGCTGGCGACCGCGAAGCAGATGCCCTGCGCGCCCATGATGACCGCGGTGTTGATGCCGATCACTTCGCCGCGCGAGGACACCAGCGGACCGCCGGAATTGCCGGGGTTGAGCGCCGCATCGGTCTGAATCACGTCCTCGATCAGCCGGCCGTTTTTCGAGCGCAAGGAACGCCCGAGCGCCGAGATGACGCCGGCGGTAACGGTTGATTCAAAGCCGAGCGGATTGCCGATGGCGACTACCAGCTGGCCGCGCCGCAGCGCCTTGGAATCGCCGAGCGCGGCATGCGCGAGATCGCGCGCCGAACCCGCGCGCAACAGCGCCAAATCGGTGTCGGGGTCCTCGCCGAGCCGCCGCGCCTCCATGACGCGGCCTTCGGCGTCGAGCAGTCGCACGTCCTTGGCGCCGTCGACCACATGGCTGTTGGTCAGCACCAGACCATCCGGCGCGATCACCACGCCGGAGCCGACCCCGCCGGGGCGGCCGTTAGGCCCGCGCGTTTCCACACGAACCACCGCCGGGCCGACGGCGTCGGCGACGGAGATCACGGCATTGGAGTAAGCGTCGAGGATGTCTGCCTCGCGCGCAGGCACCGCGGCACGTGGCTCCTCGACACCGGAAGACGATGTGAAATCGAGCATTGAACGCTCTGGGGTTATGTTGGCGTGACCGTAGATGTAGGATGGCACGGCGAAAATGGAAGATGGCGCCGATGACCCCCCACCACATCAGGCTGCAAAGCTCCATCGGCGATTTCAGTCCGGATTTCGTCAAGGCGTTGCCGGCGCTGGAAAAGACGATGACCGATCACGGCATCGATCCGTCCAACTTTGTCATCGCCAAGGACATGGCGCGCGTGACGCCGCTGCCGTTCGCCTATCGTCCGGACGGCAATTCGCTCGAATATACGGTGTTCGTAAAAGGCCGCTCGTTCACGGTGACGCAGCCGAACGACATGAGCTTCCTGGCTTATTTCTACAGTCTTTGCGCTCCGCCCGAACACAAAGATGCCCCGCACTCGATCGCGCATGCAGTGCATACGGAAGAGAAGAAACTGGAAGCGCTGATTGCCCGGCTGGAAACCTGGTTCAACAAGCCGATCTAGCTTCTATTTGGCCTGCGCACCAATGCCGGCTGCTTTGATGAGCGGCCACCACTTGTCCATTTCGGCCTGCTGGAATTTGGCAAGCCCTTCCGGTGTCTGCTGCTCGCGCGGCGCCACATCGAGCCCCAATTCGGTGAACCGCTTCTGCAACGCGGGGTCGGCGAGCGACTGCACCATCGCACCGTTGAGCGTTGCAATAATGTCCTTCGGCGTTGCCTTGGGGGCATAGAGACCGAACCACCCCGACATATACAGTCCTGGTATACCGCCCTCGTCCGAGGTCGGAATGTCCGGCATCGAGGCTGAGCGCTGTGGTGACAGATTTGCGATCGCCTTGATCCTGCCGCCGCGGATCTGCGACAGCGCCACCGCGCCTTGCACCACCAGCAGGTCGACGGTGCCCGATATCAAATCGGTCATCGCAGGCCCTGCGCCACGATAGGGAATGAACTGAACTTTCTGTCCCGATAGCTGCTCGAACAGAATACCGCTGACATTGGCTGCCGCATTCTGGTTGACGAAATTGATCTTGCCGGGGTTCGCCTTCATCCAGGCGACGAGGTCCTTAAGGTTGTCGGCCGGCAGGTCCTTTTTGGCGACCATAAGCTGCGGATTGACTGTCATCAGGCCGATCGGCGCGAAGTCCTTTTGCAGATCGTAGTCGAGGTCATAGATGATACTCCCGACATGGGTGTCCCACTGTCCGATGTCGATGGTGTAGCCATCGGGCGCTGCCCGCGCGATGCGCCGCACGCCGATGCTGCCACCTGCGCCGCCGACGTTTTCGACGATCACCGGCTGCGCGAGCAGCGGCCGCATGCGCTCCGCGATGATACGGGCGGCAATATCGGTCGAGCCACCCGGCGGGAATGGAACAACGAGCGTAATTTGACGTGACGGATAGGTCTCGGCGTGTGCCAGCGCGATGCCGGCCAATAACGCGAGCAACGTCGCGACGATAATTTTTTTCATGTCTCCCCCCAAAAGACGTCATCCGCGCCTTTGCGCGAATGATAGGCCGCAATCTTGCGGCGGGGGAAGAGCTAACCCGGCGCTTAAACGCCAAGCGTCTCGTTCTCAATGGTGCAAGCGTCCCGCTCTCAATGGTGCATGAACAACGCAAGCAAAATAATAATCGGCAGTGGGACACCCAGCAGCCACAACAGCGCGCCTCGTCCAAAGCCCATGACAGCCTCCCTCGATAACGGTCTGAGGTAAGTCGCGACGCCGTTTCTGGTTCCATGCGCGTGCTGCGCGCGGAAAAAATGGTGCGCAATCCAAGCGAACGGAACCATATTTCCTGGATCGGGGTTGAAGCTCTGCAAAGCGTGAATTGTCCGCTTGCAAGGAGGCTGGGTGTCATGATCACGGAAACCGGGAATGTTGCGCTTGACGATATGAAGTCGGCGGTCAGTTGGGGAGCGATCGTCGCCGGCACGGTGGCCTCGGCAGCCCTCACGCTGGTGCTGGCCGCTTTCGGGATCGGCGTTGGCTTTACGGTGATTTCGCCTTGGAGCGACTCCGGAATATCTTCGACCACCTTTACGCTTGCCGCCGGCGTCTACCTGATCGTGATTGCGATGTTGTCATCGACCATCGGCGGCTATCTGGCAGGCCGCCTGCGGTCGAAATGGCAAACCGTCCACGAACACGAACGCTACTTCCGCGATTCAGCCCACGGCTTCGTCGTGTGGGCTCTCGCAACGGTGCTGACCGCCGCCTTTCTGGGCGGCGCGGTTACGCATCTGATTCCGGGCGCCGCGGTCGGCGCCGGCGCGGTGTCTGCGGCAACAGCGGCACAAGGTTCGCCGGCCGACATTTATGTCGACAGTCTGCTGCGAACCGATCCGACTCAAGGGTCCCAGGCGAACGCACAACAGGCAACCACGCCGACCTCTCAGGGCCAAACCATCGCGCCGTTGCAAGGCGGCCAAATCGGCGCACCGGCTCAGCGAAACGGCGGCAACGCCAACCGCGGTGAGATCACGCGCATCGTCGCGCCGGCGCTTCGCAGAGGCGGCAATGTCTCCGACGCCGACAAGACTTACCTCGCCAAGGTCGTTTCGGCCCGCGCCGGCATCCCGCAAGGCGAGGCCGAAAAACGTGTGAACGAGGTTATCGCCCAGGCGAAACAAACCGGCGACGCGGCGCGGCAGTCGGCGGCCAAATTCGCCCTATGGCTGGTGGTCTCGATGCTGGCGGGCGCGCTGTCAGCAAGTCTTGCGGCCATCGAAGGCGGCAACCTGCGTAATCGCGAATGGTATCTGGGCGCGGACAGCCGCGTCCGCGCGGTACCGGCGGAGTAACCCCTTCCACCAACAATCGACAGGAGTTCACATGCCCATTCTGCTCTGGTTGCTCGGCCTGCCCATCAGTCTCATCATCGTGCTGATGCTTCTGGGCGCGGCCTGACAAAGCAAAAAACCCCGCCGACGCCGGCGGGGTTTTCATTGGCACTAGTCGAGCTCGACGTGGAGTTTTAGCGCCTAAGCCAATTTCCAATCCGCTCCACCGCCTCATGCATCTCAGCGGCGGAACCGGCGTAGCAAAACCGCAGGAAGTTGTGGCCGTTGACCGGATCGAAATCGATCCCCGGCGTTGCCGCCACATGCGCCTGCTCCAGCAGGCGCTTGGCGAAATCCAGACTGTCGCCGGAAAACTTTGCGATGTCGGCGTAGAGATAAAACGCGCCGTCGACCGGCAAAAATTTGTCGAGCCCGGCTTTCGGCAGGCCCGCCACCAGAATGCGCCGGTTCTCCTCGTAGCCGTGCTTGACCGCTTCCATCTCGGCCTTGCCGTCGAAGGCGGCTTGCGCCGCGACCTGCGAGAGCGCCGGCACCGAGATCGCGAGATTGCCCTGCAGCCGTTCGACCGCGCGCACCAAATTGTCCGGCACCACCATCCAGCCGACGCGCCAGCCGGTCATACAGAAATATTTCGAGAATGAATTGATCACCAGCACCCGCTCCGACAGGTTGGCGGCGGTCTCGGCGGCGAACGCATAATCGAGGCCGTGATAGATCTCGTCGGAGATCACGCGGATGCCCTCCGCCTCTGCCACCGCGATCAACTGCGACAGCGCATCGGCATCCATCATGGTGCCGGTCGGATTGGCCGGACTAGCGACCACCAGACCGGCCAGCGGTTTGCGCCGGTGCTCCGCGATCAACGCCTTGCCGGTAATCGCCCAACGCGTCTCGGCCGCGGTTTCGATCAGTACCGGCTCGCAACCGAGCGCACTCAAGACGTGCCGGTAAGGCGGATAGCCGGGATTGGCCAGCGCCACCCGGTCGCCCGGCTCGAACAGCGCCAGAAATGCCAGGATGAAGCCGCCCGAAGAGCCCGTGGTCACCACCACGCGCGCCGGATCGAGCGCGAGGCCGTAGCTGTCGGCGTAATGGCGGGCGATTCGCGCACGCAACGAGGGGATACCGAGTGTCTCGGTATAGGCGATGCGACGGCTAAGCGCTTCCTGCGCCGCGCGTAGCGCGGTGGCGGGCGCTGCCGCCGCCGGCTGGCCCACCTCCATGTGCACGACGTGGACGCCTTTGGCCTCCAGAGCCGCCGCCGCCGCCATCACATCCATGACCATGAACGGCGGCACATTGCTGCGTTTGGAAGGCATAAGCAGGTGTTTTGCCGTCTCAAGCATCGTTAACCGAGCCTACCCGCCCCGCTGTTGCCGCATTCACAGGCTTGTTTGCCTTGCGTTTTTCATGACTCAGACGTGATCGTGAGTTGCGTTGACCGCCTCAGGGCGCGTCACTAGTTTCACGCGATCTGGTGGCACATTTACGCATGATCGAGAACGGCACACCTATCAGGGCACGGCGCATGGCGCCAGCCGGACGCGCGCTCGCGCTGGTCACGGCCGTTGCGCTGGCAGCCGCCACCGGCGGCCCGGCGTTCGAGCCGGCGCGCGCGCAGGAAGCCGCCTTGCGCGGCGTGCCGCTGATCCGCGACACCGAGATCGAGCAGTTGATGCGTGATTATTCGGCGCCGATCCTGAAGGCGGCCGGCTTGTCCAAGCAGAATGTCAAGATCGTCATCCTCAACGACCGCACCTTCAACGCCTTCGTTATGGACGGGCGTCACATCTTCATCAATGCCGGCGCCCTGTTCGACGCCAAGACACCGAACGAAATCATCGGCGTGTTCGCGCACGAAACCGGTCACCTGGCCGGCGGTCATTTGATGAAGCTGCGCGAGCAACTTGCCAACGCGCAGACCGCATCGATCATCGCGCTTCTGGCCGGCGTCGGCGTCGCGGTCGCCGGCGCGCGATCCGGCAGCGGTGGCAATGTCGGCATCCCGGCGATCATGGCGCCGCAGTCGGTCATCCAGCGCTCGCTACTCGCCTATGTGCGCACCCAGGAAGACCAGGCCGACCATGCCGGCGTGAAATTCCTCAACGCCACCGGTCAGTCGGCCCGCGGCATGCTCGATCTTTTCAAGCGGCTGGGCAATGAGGCGCTGTTCAATTCGCGCTACATCGATCCCTATCTGCAAACCCATCCGCTGCCGCCCGAACGCGTCGCCGCGCTTGAAGTGCTGGCCAAAGCAAGCCCCTATTTCGACCGTAAGGATTCGCCGGAGTTGCAGCTGCGCCACGACATGATGCGCGCGAAATTGTCCGGCTTCTTGGACCGGCCCGACACCGTTGCACGCCGCTATCCGCTCGGCGACCACAGTGTGCCGGCACGCTACGCCCGCGCTATTTCGACCTACCGTCATGGCGATTTACGCGACGCGCTGCCGCAGATCGACGGCCTGATCCAGAGCGAGCCGAACAATCCCTATTTCTATGAACTCAAGGGCCAGGCTTTGCTGGAAGGCGCCCGTCCGGCCGAGGCGGTCGCGCCGCTGCGCCACGCCGCGACGCTCGCGCATGGCGCCCCGCTGATCGATATGATGCTCGGACAGGCGCTGGTCGCCACCGACAACACCAAAAACGCCGAGGAAGCCGTGCCGCTACTGCGCGCCGCGCTCACGCGCGAGCCGGAGGCGCCGGACGCCTATGCCCAGCTCGCCATGGCCTATGGCCGCAAGGGCGATCTCGCCAATGCCGACCTCGCCGCCGCGCAAGCCGCCTTCAACCGCGGCGACGTCAAGACCGCGGCGCAACTTGCCTCGCGCGCCAAGACCCGCCTGCCAGTCGGCTCACCCGCCTGGGTGCAAGCCGACGATATCGTCAACGTCAAGCGATCGAACGTCAAAAATTAATGACCATCACACCGACCACAAGGACAAAACCTATGTCATCGAGCCCGCGCTACCTCGCCGCCATTTGCGCTGCGTTGCTGATCGCAGCCGTACCGCAAGCCGTGCGGGCGCAGGATTTCAGCCCCGCGCAACGCGGATCGATCGAAACCATCGTGCGCGAATATCTGATCGCGCATCCGGAAGTGCTGCAGGAGGCGATGGCGGAACTGGAGAAGCGCCAGACCGTCGCGGAAGCCGAGAAGCACAAAGCCGCAGTCAAGGACCAGGCGCAGAAGCTGTTCTCCTCGCCCAACCAGGTCACGCTTGGCAATCCGAACGGCAACGTCACCTTCGTCGAGTTCTTCGATTACAATTGCGGCTACTGCAAACGCGCCATGAGCGACATGCTCACGCTGCTCAAGGACGATCCCAAGCTCAAGGTCGTGCTCAAGGAATTCCCGGTGCTGGGACCCGGTTCGGTGGAGGCGGCCCAGGTCGCCGTCGCCGTGCGCATGCAGGACAAGACCGGCAAGAAATACCTCGAATTTCACCAGAAGCTGCTGGGCGGCCGCGGTCAGGCCGACAAGGCGCACGCGCTCGCGGTCGCCAAGGATATCGGCCTGGACATGGGCCGGCTCGAAAAGGACATGGCCAGCCCCGAAGTGAAGGCGACAATCGAGGAAGACATGAAGCTCGCTGAGGCGCTCGGTCTCAACGGCACTCCAAGCTACGTGATCGGCGACGACGTGGTGGTCGGCGCCATCGGCCTTCCCGGCTTGCAGGAAAAGATCAACGGCGCGCGTTGCGGCAAGGCAACCTGCTGACCCCGGCGCGTAATTCCGGTATAATCGCTCAAATCTTGAAACCGGCCGCCGGCTCGCCCGGCGGCCGTATTGCATTGCGATAAGACTGGAACCCGCTCACGCCCCAGCGAGTTATTGCGCGCATGTATACGGTCGGCATGGAAGAAGAATACTTCGTGTTCGACGCCAAAACGCGCCGGGCCGTGCGCCGCATCGACAAAAAATTTCTTAGCCTCGCCAAAAAGAAGCTTGGCGATCGCGTCATGACGGAAATGTTGCAGTCGCAGGTCGAGGTCGCGACGCCGCCCTGCACCACCATGAAGGAAGCGCGCGATCATCTCGTGCACTATCGCCGCACGCTCGGCGACGCCGCGGCCGAGTACAAGCTAGGGCTCGCCGCCATGGGTACATTTCCGCTGGCGTTCTGGCCGGAGCAGATCGTCACCAAGAAAGAACGCTACGACGCCATCATCGATGATCTGCAGATGATCGGCTACCGCAACATGTTGTGCGGCATGCATGTGCATGTCGCAGTGCCGGATGTCGATACCCGCGTCAATCTGATCATGCGGCTGACGCCCTATCTGCCGCTTCTGCTGGCGCTCTCGACATCGTCGCCGTTCTGGCAGGGCCAACTCACCGGCTTGTGCGGCTATCGCCTCGCGGCTTACGACGAACTGCCGCGCACCGGCGTACCGGAACTGTTCCGGACCAAAGAAGATTACGATCAATTCGTCGCCGCGCTGGTGTGGGCCAAGATCATCCCGGACGCGAGTTACATCTGGTGGGCGCTGCGACCGTCGCTGGGAAACCCGACGGTCGAATTGCGCGTCGCCGACAGTTGCACTCAACTCGACGACGCGGTGGCGATCGCGGCGCTGTTCCGCTGCCTGGTGCGCGCACTCGACCGCGATCGCGCGCTCAATTCCGGTTTCGACCGCGTCGGGCGCGCCATCACCATGGAAAACAAATGGCACGCTCAACGCTACGGCATCGCCGCCACGTTCGTCGATCCGTTTTCGCGCTCGCCGCTGACCGTCAAACAATGGCTCGACCAGGTGTTCGATTTCATCGCCGAGGACATCGAGGCGCTCGGCTGTGCGGCGGAAATCCGGCGCCTGCACCGGATTTTGGCCGAGGGCACCAGCGCCGACCGGCAGATCGACATGTTTGCGAAAGCCAAAACTTCCGGCCGAAGAAGGTTAACGGCAATCAAGGACATCATCGATTGGGCGGCGCGCGAAACCCGCTCGTTCGGCCGCAAAAGCCCTTAAGCCTGAACGCCGCCCGGGCTTCCACTTCCCGCTTGGGCGACCTATAAAGCGGCAAGCATCAAACGCATTGGTTAACGATGCGAGCCGCCGGGAAGCCTATGCCAAAGACGCTCTATGTTCTGAACGGTCCGAATTTGAACCTGCTCGGCACGCGCGAGCCGGAGAAGTATGGCCGCTCGACACTCGCCGACGTCGAGAAGCTTTGCCGCGCGACAGCGAAACGCTTCGGCATCGAGATCGTGTTCCGGCAGTCGAACATCGAAGGCGAACTGGTCAACTGGATCCAGGAAGCGCAGGCCAAGAAAGCCGTCGGTCTTTTGATCAACCCGGCCGGCTACACCACCACCTCTATCGCCATTCTCGATGCACTGCTGACGTTGAAGATGCCGGTGGTGGAATGCCACATCACCAATATTCATGCGCGCGAGAAATTCCGGCAGAATTCCTACGTCTCCAAGGCGGCGAAAGCCGTGATCGCTGGCTTCGGCATCGACGGCTATGCGCTAGCGATTAGCGGGATCGCCGCCATGGCCGGCGCTAAAGCGAAAAAGTAAAAGCGGAAGCGTGATGGCAAAATCGCCGAAGGCCCCGATCGTCGACCGCGATTTGATCCGCGAGCTGACCAAGCTCCTGGAAGAAACCGGTCTGACCGAAATCGAGATTGAGCAGGACGGACAGCGCGTGCGCGTTGCACGCAATGCAGCGCCTGCCGCAGCCGCCCCGCGGACGGCTGCGGCCGTGCCGCAAACGGTCGCGCAATCGGTGGCAACCCCGCTCGATCCCGCCAAGCATCCGGGCGTGGTGCTCTCGCCGATGGTGGGCACGGCCTATGCCGCGCCCGAACCCGCCGCCAAGCCCTTCATCGAGGTCGGCACCCGCGTGAAAGCCGGCGATACGCTGCTGGTGGTGGAAGCGATGAAGACCATGAACCAGATTCCGGCCCCGCGCGCCGGCAGCGTGATCCAGATTCTGTTCCAGGACGGCCAGCCGGTCGAGTTCGGCCAGCCGTTGGTGATCATCGAGTGAAGGCGCGGTGACGACCGAGTATATTCAATGAGGCAGCATCTCGTAGTGGCGACCTTGCTGTGCGGTCTGGCAAACCCGGCAATCTCTTATGGTGCTAACCCTGTGCGAGGAGAGCTCCGTATCTACAAACAAATGGACTACCTCAATACGGACTATTCTAAATCAGTAGTTGTACCATCAGGCGCTGAATTTAGGGATGTTGGGCCGATTGACCACGTTGTTCTCAAAGAGGATTGGTGGCCACTCATCATAGTCACAATGAAGCGAGTTACGTTATCCGTTAAAAACGAATGCAAGAACGTCCCGGCAACAATTTCCGCAAAGTCAAAAATTGAAACTGTCTCCCCGCAAGACAAACGATTGTTGGAATTTTTTGGCCAAGAAGATGAAAGCGGTCCAGTACCTGACCGGATGGACCCATGGGCCAAGTCCCCTCCTATTCTGGTAACGCTCGGCAAAGAGTTTAAGCAGAGACAATGTTCGATAAAATCCTGATCGCCAACCGCGGCGAGATCGCTTTGCGGGTGTTGCGCGCCTGCAAGGAACTCGGCATTCCGACCGTCGCGGTGCATTCCACCGCCGACGCCGACGCCATGCATGTGCGCTTCGCTGATGAGAGCGTGTGCATCGGCCCGCCCGCCGCCAAAGACAGCTATCTCAACATTCCGGCGATACTTTCGGCCTGTGAGATCACCGGCGCCGACGCGGTGCATCCCGGTTACGGATTTCTGTCGGAGAACGCGCGTTTTGCCGAAATTCTCACCGACCACGGCGTGCATTTTATCGGACCGAAGGCCGAGCACATCCGCCTGATGGGTGACAAGATCGAGGCCAAGCGCACCGCTCGCAAGCTTGGCATTCCGACGGTGCCGGGCTCGGAAGGCGGCGTCGGCTCCGACGCGGAAGCTACCAAAATCGCCAATGGCATCGGCTATCCCGTGCTGATCAAGGCGGCTGCCGGCGGTGGCGGACGCGGCATGAAGGTCGCGCAATCAGCCGCCGAACTTTCCAACGCGCTTGCGAGCGCGCGCGCCGAGGCGCGGGCTGCGTTCGGCGACGATGCGGTCTACCTCGAGAAATATCTGCAGAAGCCGCGTCATATCGAGATTCAAGTGCTCGGCGACGGCAATGGCCGCGCCATCCATCTCGGCGAGCGTGACTGCTCGCTGCAACGCCGGCACCAGAAAGTGTGGGAGGAAGGCCCCTCGCCCGCGCTCAATACGCAGGCGCGCGACACGATCGGCGAAACGGTCGCGAAGGCGATGCGCGAGATGGCCTATCTCGGCGTCGGTACCGTCGAATTCCTTTACGAGGACGGCAAGTTCTACTTCATCGAGATGAACACGCGCATCCAGGTTGAGCATCCGGTGACCGAGATGATCACTGGCATCGACTTGATCTTCGAACAGATCCGTGCCGCCGCCGGCAACGACTTCACGCTCAAACAAAGCGACGTCGAATTCCGCGGCCACTCGATCGAATGCCGCATCAACGCCGAGAGCCCGGTGTCATTCCGGCCCTCGCCTGGAAAAATTCTGCACTATCATCCACCCGGCGGCCTCGGGGTGCGGATCGATTCAGCGGTGTACCAAGGCTACACGATTCCTCCGTTTTACGATTCACTGGTCGGCAAGCTGATCGTGCACGGCAAGACCCGCCCCGAGGCATTGATGCGGCTCAGGCGCGCGCTCGACGAGGTGGTGGTGGACGGCATCGAAACCACGTTGCCGCTTTTCCGCGCGCTGGTGCGCGAGAAGGACATCATCGACGGCAACTATCACATCCACTGGCTTGAGCAGTTCCTCGCCAAAGGCGGGATGGACACCTAGTGTTTGGTATCCGCCGTCAGCCGCTCCAGCAGCCGGCATAGATCTTCGGGGCTGTAGGGTTTTTTCACAAACATCGAGCGCGACACCGGTGGCGCCAGCGCCGAAGGCGAGTAGCGTCCAGAACAATAGACGATCGGCAGTTCGGGGCGCTTGGCCCGCGCCTCTTGCGCTAGCATCGAGCCATCCATGCTGCCATCCAGATCGATGTCAGTGAACAACACGTCCACATCCGCCCCCGATTGAAGATACTTCAAGGCCTGCTCGCCGCCCGTCACCGCGTGCACCGCAAAGCCGTGCTCGCTCAGGACCTCGGCGATAAGATCGCTGATCATAACCTCATCTTCGACCACGAGAACGCTGGTACGCCGCGCTTGCATGACACGCCCCTCTAAATCCCAGTCCCGATGACCCGGGATCGTCCATTGCACCAACGCATCACCGGCGGATTGCGTTCAAACTTTCGGCAATTTGGTTACGTTATGGTCATCGATCGGTTAAAATCCGCGCTCCATAGGAGGCTCTGCACCGCCTAGTATGAGAGTTCCAACCGTCCAATAGCGGTCCCGTATGGCCAATCGCGAAAACGCTTTCATCGAAATCACCCCGGAAGTGCTGCTCAAGGCCTATGCCTGTGGCATCTTTCCGATGGCGGAAAGCGCTGACGATCCGGCGCTCTATTGGATCGAGCCGGAGTTGCGCGGCATCATTCCGCTCGACGGCTTTCATATGTCGGGGCGGCTGGCGCGCACCGTGCGCACGACGCCTTTTACGGTATCGGTGAACCGCGACTTCGACGCGGTGATCGAGGGCTGCGCGGCGGCCGGGCCCGACCGCGCCCGCACCTGGATCAACGGACGCATTCGCAAGATCTACCGCAGCCTGTTCGCGCATGGTCATTGCCATTCGGTCGAAGTCTATGACGGCGATGCGCTGGTCGGCGGGCTCTACGGCGTCTCGCTCGGCCGCGCCTTCTTCGGCGAGAGCATGTTCCACCGCGCGCGCGACGCCTCGAAAATTGCACTGGTGCATCTGGTTGCGCGCCTGCGCACCGGCGGCTACCGGTTGCTCGACACCCAATATGTCACCGATCATTTGAAGAGTTTCGGCGCCGTCGAGGTCGGCAAACGGCGCTATCACCGCCTGCTCGAGGAGGCGATCGTCGGCGAGGCGAATTTCGGCGCGCTGCCGCTCGATCGCCCGGTCAGCGGCGCGGAAGCGCTGGCGCAAATGCGTTAGCGAAACGCCGGCAGGAAACCGCGCTGATCCTGCGCGCGCGGTGGCGCTGGACGCTTGGGTTGCACAGGTTGCGCCGGCTGCTTGGGCGCCGGCTGCTTGGGCGCCGGCTCCGGCGCTGACGCCGGGGCTTCCGCCACGTTTGGATTCTGCCCGCCTTTGCAGTCGGTCACCCACACGTCGTAGATCGGATGCTCGACCGCATGCAGGCCGGGGCTGGCCGCGAACATCCAGCCAGTGAAGATGCGTTTGATCTCGCCCTGCAGCGTGACCTCATCCACTTCGACGAAGGCGTCGGTGTTCGGGGTCTCGGTTGGTGGCCGCGAATAGCACACGCGCGGCGTCACCTGCAGCGCGCCGAATTGCACCGTCTCGTTGATGGCGACATCAAACGAGATGATGCGGCCGGTGATCTTATCGAGGCCGGCGAATACCGCGGTCGGATTGGCGATGCGCTGCGCCGGCGGCTCGACCACGATTTCGTCGCCGGGCTGCGGCGCGGTATTGGCCGGCTGTTGCGGGGCTGGCCCACGCGGCTGTCTGATGCCGGGCGGCAGGCCCGGCAGTGTCTGCATCGGCGCGCCATTGCTTTGTTGCGGCTGCTGGCCCGGCGGTGGCGCGGGCGCCACCGGCACGCCGGGCGGCGGCGCCAGCGGCTGCGACTGGATGTCGCCGGCGCCCGGACGGCTGGAGGGCGGCAGGCTCATCGGCGCCGGCAACGGCGCGGCCGGCGGTTGATCGCCGCGCGGGAAATTGCGCGGCTGCTGGTTCGGATACATCGGCTGTGCTGATGGCGGCGCGCTCGGCACGTCGGCCGGCGGCCGCGGCGGCCCGTCGTCGCGAAAGATCGAACCGAATTGCGCGTGCACCGGCGCCGCCCCCAAAAATAGCGCAGCCATCGCAAGCAGGCAGATCGATAAACGGGATCGCGCCATCGGCCGGTTTTCCGCTGGGGAACGGCGCGGTTAAGCCGTCGCCCACGCCAGCGCCCGGTTAACACGGCGAATACGGCGGTGGAAGGGCAGCCCCAAACCGGAGCCAAGCCGTCTTTTAGCCCCGGCTATCGGGACTCCAGGCCTTGTAATCGCCGGTCGCCTTCGGGCGGCGGCCCGCGGCCAGCGTCGAGCCGGGCGGCCTTAGCGCGCCGGGCGTACCGGTCATATTCGGCCGGTGCGGCTTCTGCCACGGTTGCGGCTTATAGATTTCGTCCGTAGGCGGGGTGTCGACAGTGTGGTGCATCCAGCCGTGCCAGGACGGCGGGATGGTCGAGGCTTCGGCGTAACCGTTGTAGATCACCCAGCGGCGCTGGAAGCCCAGCGTCGGATCGACCTTGCCGCCGCGGGTGCGAAAATAGCGGTTGCCGAACTCGTCCTCGCCGACGCTTTCGCCATACCTCCAGGTCCAGAACTGGGTACCCAAGGTCTGCGAATTCCACCAGGTGAACAGCCGGAGCAGGAAACTTTTCATCGCCGCCGCGCGTTAAATAGCGTTGAGGGTGCGGGCGTTCTGCCACCTCGCCACCATCGTGTCTAGCGCGCCCCATTGCCGAACCCCCTTATTTCCCGCTGTTTATCGATATTGGAGCCTCATGGATTCAATCCGAGACGCCCTGACGGCCATCAAAAATATGCTCGCCTGGCTGCCCGATCCGGTGGCGGCAATCATCATTTTGGCGCTGGCCGGAGCGATCGCCTATTCGCTGCATAAATGGGTGCGCAGGTTGCTGCGGCACACACTGGCCGATCGCTATCCTTACTTGCTCTCGGTGTTCACCCAGATGCGCGGCGTGACGCGGCTGGCGCTGCTCATTCTGGCGATGATAATCGCAATCCCGGTCGCGCCGCTCGATCCGAACACGGCACAATGGCTGGCGCGCCTGCTGCTGATCGGCGTGATCGGGCTGATCGGATGGGCCGCGATCACCGCGCTCACTATCGCCGCCGATCTTTACTTGCGGCAATTCCGGCTCGACATCGACGACAACTTGCTGGCGCGCAAGCACTTCACGCAGGTGCGCGTGCTGCTGCGCGCCGCAGACGTGCTGGTGGTGATTATCACGGTTGGCGCCGCGCTGATGACGTTCGAGCCGGTGCGGCAATATGGCGTCAGCCTGTTCGCCTCCGCCGGCGTTGCCGGCATCGTGGCGGGCCTCGCCGCGCGTCCGGTACTGAGCAATTTGTTCGCCGGCGTGCAACTGGCGATGACGCAGCCGATTCGCATCGACGACGCCGTCATCGTCGAGGGCGAATGGGGTACGATCGAGGAAATTACCTCCACTTATGTGGTGGTGCGGATCTGGGATTTGCGGCGCATGATCGTGCCGCTCACCTATTTTATCGAGAAGCCGTTCCAGAACTGGACGCGCGAAGGCTCCGAACTGATCGGCAGCGACCTGATCTATGTCGATTACGCGGCGCCGGTCGGCGCCATCCGCGAAAAGCTCGGCGAGATCGTCAAGAACTCGAAGAACTGGGACGGCAATGTGATCAACCTGCAGGTTACCGACGCCAAAGAGCAGGTCATGGAGCTGCGCTGCCTGATGAGCGCCCGCTCGGCCGGCCAGGCGTTCAATCTGCGCTGCGAGGTGCGCGAAAAGCTCATCGATTTCCTGAAGGACCATCACCCCGAGGCCTTGCCACGGCAACGCTCGGAAGCCGCCGTCTCGGCCCTCCCGAAAACCAAGACTGCAAAGGCCAAGAAGGCAGTACGCAACGCGGCGCGTAGCACCGCCCAAAGCTAAGCCGCCGTTATGTTGCAGTGCGTGTTGCGTTTCCTCGAAGCCGCTGGTTATCCTGCCTAGGAATTCATCAGGTGCGGGATCAAGTCGCTTCGCTTCCGTGACTGAGAATCGCAATGACAGTGCCGGCAAAAGGCGGGCTCCATGGGAGTCCGCCTTTTTCGTTGCGGATAAAATTACAATCGTTTCGCGGCGCGCGCGGGCTTTGACGCCCGAAAATTAGATTCACAGCCATGCGTTACCTCGCCACGCTCCACCGACAGCGTCGCATGCACGCTAAGGCACTGACCTGGTTCTGAGAATCAGCGACCCCTCGCCCTGAATTGGGTGGCTTTTCCCGTCCTTATCCACGAACGCCAACGCCGCGATTTTTGCTGCGGATAACCGCCAAGCCGCGATTTTGCGTCATTTTTCCGTCATCCAGGGAGGCATAAAAACCTACCCCGCGCCGGCGATAAAAATGCTTTCCGCGACCCTCGGATCGCTCAATACTGGCGCTGGTTTTACGCGGCGTTATCCCCGAAGTTCACCGTTTAACCACAAGACTTAGTGTTTGATTCAGATTTGATCACTATCTGTTGTTGACGACGGGTACGAGTCCTCCTAGCTTTGGTGTGTTCGGTGCCAGTAGAGTTTCGGTTCCCTCCGGACCCTCATAACGACGTCAAGTCGCGAGCGCACCCACGCCAGAAATGGCGTTTTGGGACAGGGTCTTAGTGCGCGCCGGGGGTCAAAAAGCCGGGAGTAGCCGGTGCCGAAACCGAAGGCCGAATCTAACTGAGTGCGTAACGGGTTGTCGAACAGCGTGCCGAGCAAAACAGACGGACAAAACAGGTTCCGTCAGGGATAATTGGGTGGTCGCCAGCCACCCGGCATTTTAAGGGGCTTGAGACACATGCGGATCGAACGGCGCTACACCAAGGACGGGCAATCGGCCTACGCGGACATCAAGTTCCGGACGACCACGAGCGAGATCCGCAATCCGGACGGCTCGGTGGTTTTCAAGCTCGACAATGTCGAGGTGCCGGAATTCTGGTCGCAGGTCGCCTCCGACGTGCTGGCGCAGAAATATTTCCGCAAAGCCGGCGTCCCTGCCCGCCTGAAAAAGGTCGAAGAAAACACGGTGCCCTCGTTCCTGTGGCGCTCGGTCGCCGATGAAGCGGCCCTTAGCGAGCTGCCCGAAAAGGAGCGTACCGTCGGCGAACAAACCTCGCAGCAAGTATTCGATCGCCTGGCCGGCACCTGGACCTATTGGGGCTGGAAGGGCGACTATTTCGACAGCGAGAGCGACGCGCAGGCCTTCTTCGACGAGTTGCGCTACATGCTGGCCGCGCAGATGTGCGCGCCCAATTCGCCGCAATGGTTTAACACCGGCCTGCATTGGGCCTACGGTATCGACGGCCCCGGCCAGGGCCATTTCTACGTTGATCCGTTCAGCGCGGTCCTGACCAAATCGACCTCGGCCTACGAGCACCCGCAGCCGCACGCCTGCTTCATCCAGTCCGTCTCCGACGACCTGGTCAACGAAGGCGGCATTATGGATTTGTGGGTGCGTGAGGCGCGCCTGTTCAAATACGGTTCGGGCACCGGCTCCAACTTCTCCAAACTGCGCGGCGAAGGCGAGAGACTGTCGGGCGGCGGCAAGTCGTCGGGCCTGATGTCATTCCTCAAGATCGGCGACCGCGCCGCGGGCGCCATCAAATCCGGTGGAACAACTCGGCGCGCCGCCAAGATGGTGATCGTCGACGTCGATCACCCGGATATCGAGACCTATATCGACTGGAAGGTGATGGAAGAGCAGAAGGTGGCGGCGCTCGTCACCGGCTCCAAGATCAACCAGAAGCACCTCAAGGCCGTGCTCAAGGCTTGCGTGAATTGCGAGGGCTCGGGCGACGACTGCTTCTCGCCGGAGAAAAACCCCGCCTTAAAACGCGAGATCAAGCTGGCGCGCCGCTCGATGGTGCCGGACAACTACATCAAGCGCGTCATCCAGTTCGCCAAGCAGGGCTACAAAGAGATCAATTTCCCGATCTACGACACCGATTGGGACTCGGAGGCCTATCTCACGGTCGCCGGGCAGAACTCGAACAATTCGGTGCGCGTCACCGACGGCTTCCTGCGCGCGGTCGAGGCCGACGGCAAATGGGACTTAACCTACCGCAAGAACGGCAAGGTGGCGAAGTCGGTCGATGCCCGCGACCTGTGGGAGAAGATCGGCCACGCCGCCTGGGCCTCCGCCGATCCGGGCCTGCAATACCACACCACGGTGAACGACTGGCACACCTGCCCGGAAGGCGGCGAAATCCGCGCCTCCAATCCGTGCTCGGAATACATGTTCCTCGACGACACCGCCTGTAACCTCGCCTCGCTCAATTTGCTCACCTTCCGCGACGTGGCCACCGGCCAGTTCCAGACCGAAAGCTACGAGCACGCGGTGCGGCTGTGGACCGTGGTGCTGGAAGTCTCCGTGATGATGGCGCAGTTCCCGTCGAAGGAAATCGCGGAGCGCTCCTACGAATACCGCACGCTCGGGCTCGGCTACGCCAATATCGGCGGCCTGCTGATGACCGCGGGCATCGGCTACGACTCGGCAGCCGGCCGGGCGATTGCCGGCTCGCTCACCGCCATCATGACCGGCATTTCCTACGCCACCTCCGCCGAAATGGCGGAGAAACTGGGACCCTTCCCCGGCTACGAGAAAAACCGCGAGCACATGCTGCGCGTCATGCGCAACCATTGCCGCGCGGCTTACGGCGAAGCCGACGGCTACGAGAAACTCGCGATTACGCCGGTGCCGCTCGACCACGCCTCGCTCAATGACGCCAACAATCCGACGCTCAAGGGCTTTGCTGGTTTGGCCACCCACGCCAAGATGGCGTGGAACAAGGCGATCAAGCTCGGCGAGAAGCACGGCTACCGCAATGCCCAAGCCACTGTGATCGCGCCCACCGGCACCATCGGCCTGGTGATGGATTGCGACACTACCGGCATCGAGCCGGACTTCGCGCTGGTGAAATTCAAGAAGCTCGCTGGCGGGGGCTACTGGAAAATCATCAACCGCGCGGTGCCCGAAGCCTTGCGCACGCTCGGCTATCCCGAGAGCGCCATCGCCGAGATCGAGGCTTACGCCGTCGGCCATGGCGGGCTGGCGCAGGCGCCGGCCATCAACCACACCACGCTCAAGGCCAAGGGCTTCACCGACGAAGCGATTGCAAAAGTCGAGAAGGCCCTGCCGACCGCCTTCGACATCAAGTTCGTGTTCAACAAGTGGACGCTGGGCGAAGACTTCTGCCGCGACAAACTCAGCATCTCGGCGGAAGACCTCGCCTCGCCGAACTTCGATCTCCTGGCCGCGATCGGTTTCTCCAAGCGCGAGATCGAATCCGCCAACATCCACGCCTGCGGCGCCATGACGGTGGAAGGCGCGCCGCATCTCAAAGCCGAGCACTATCCGGTGTTCGACTGCGCCAATCCGTGCGGCAAGGTCGGCAAGCGCTATCTGTCGGTCGAAAGCCACATCCGCATGATGGCGGCGGCGCAGCCCTTCATCTCCGGCGCCATCTCCAAGACCATCAACATGCCCAACGAAGCGACGGTCGATGAGTGCAAGGAAGCTTATCTCATGTCGTGGCGGCTGGCGCTCAAGGCCAACGCGCTCTACCGCGACGGCTCCAAGCTCAGCCAACCGCTCAACTCGCAGCTGATCGCGGATGAAGAGGACGAGGATGACGGTCTCGATGCCTTCATCGAGAAGCCCGCCGCCGCCCGCGCCGCCGGTCTGGCCGAACGGGTGGTCGAGAAGATCGTCGAGCGCATCACCGTGTTGCGCGAGCGCGAGAAGCTGCCCTCCCGCCGCAAGGGCTACACCCAGAAGGCCGTGGTCGGCGGCCACAAAGTGTACCTGCGCACCGGCGAATACGATGACGGCCGGCTCGGCGAGATCTTCGTCGACATGCACAAGGAAGGCGCGGCGTTGCGCTCGCTCCTGAACAACTTCGCGATCGCGATTTCGCTCGGCCTGCAATACGGCGTGCCGCTCGATGAATATGTCGACGCCTTCACGTTTACGCGCTTCGAGCCGCAGGGCCCGGTGCAGGGCAACGACTCGATCAAATACGCCACCTCGATCCTCGACTACGTGTTCCGGGAGCTGGCGGTGTCCTATCTGGAGCGTTTCGACCTCGCCCATGTCGACCCGAGCGAGGCCGGCGGCTTCGACGCGCTCGGCAAGGGTGTCGAGGAAGGCAAGCCGGCGCCGGCGCAGAACTTCGTCTCGCGCGGGCTCACCCGCTCGCGCACTGATCGCTTATCTGTGGTCAGCGGCGGCACCACGCAGGCGATCGCCGGCGGCGGCTCCAACGTCACGGCCTTCGCGGGCAGCGCCGCGACCGCGCTCAAAGCGGAGCCCGAAGCCAAGCTGTCGCCCGCCGAGAAGCTCGAGCACCGCGTCGACGAGGACACGCGCGTCCACGCCCGGGCGTCGGCCTCCGAGAAGCGTGCCGAAGCCAAGGCCAAGGGCTACGAAGGCGAGGCCTGCGGCGAATGCGGCAACTTCACGCTGGTGCGCAACGGCACCTGCATGAAGTGCGATACGTGCGGCTCAACGACGGGGTGTTCGTAAAATAAAGGTACGTGTCAAAGACTTGAGGAGGCCATTTTGCATAAAATTATTACAGACGCGATCCGTGAACGCTGGGTGGTCCGATTGAAATACGATCCAGGCGAGCGGCTTATTGAGCCGCACGCTTTCGGGATCAGTGCGGAAGGCAAATTGCTCGTCCGTGCCTACCAGACAGAAGGCGTGAGCAAATCCGGCGAGCATATAAACTGGAAGCTATTTCGCGTTGATCGAATTGAGAAAATTGAAATCACACAATCAAAATTTATAGGCACGCGACCCGATTACAATCCGGCCGACCCTGCGATGAAGAGCCGTATCATTGCTTGCTTATAGACATGCACGATTTTGACCTGCAACTTCGAAACTTTCACGATCTTGCGAAAGCAAGCAACGGCTGGATATTGTGATCATCAGCAGCCCGCAGTGCAGATATATATTGGGTTCGAAGCGCGCCAACATCTGCAAGCTTCCCGCGGCCCCAAGAATAAGGCTCCTTTCCTTGCAGCTGAATCACTAAATCTGCCATTAACCGCGCGTGTCGTCCATTTCCATTAGGAAAGGGGTGAATCGCGACCAATCTATGATGCAGACGTATTGCCGTTTCGTCGGGAGGATATGTTTTATTTTTCACCCCATAATGCGCGTCATTGAAGAGGCTGACGGTTTCGACCGGGATTCGGTATGCGTCGATCCCGATGGTTTTCCCTGTCTGCCTATATGCCCCTGCCCATTGCCAGACCTCACCAAACATTCGTTTGTGTAGGGACTTTGCAAATTCATCGTTTAGCACGGAGGCGAGATTTTTCTGCCGGCGAGCCCACGCCGTAGCTTTGAGGATATTTTCTTCTTCGGCCTCATTAAGGTCATGACGATTGGTGATCCAAGTCTGAAGTAGGCCTTCCCGCTCCTCGGCCGTTAGAGGGGTCGCGTCGTCGGGTTCTTGAAAGAGGTCCGTCACTTCTCGTTCCAAATGTCGCGGATTCTTAGCTCGTCGCGAATATAGTTTTCGATACGTGTTTCTAGATTTTTGTTTTTCGTTTCTTGAGCTTCGAGTTTCATTGTGTGCGCCACTCGATTCAAGTCTCTAAGGGCAATTTTTCGGGCTCGCGCTTGTACTGCATCCTCAAGCGAAGTCTTTGGGACAAGGGCATAGACGAGGCTACAGTCCAATGCCTCTGCAGCACGACGTAAGGTTTTAAATTGGATAGTTTCATGCGCTTCGGATTTCTCCAGGGCATCTACACTTTGCGGACTGATTAGGAGTCGGCGCGCAAACTGAACTCCTGTCATTCCTAGGGCGTCCCTAACGGCTCTAATCCACCCTTTTGGCGGCGCTCGAAATCGATCTTCAGGCTTTAGTGCAGCCAAGCGCGAATCTAGGCTTTCCCGGGCTCGCTTTCGGTTATCTTTTTTCATGATGCAACCTGATTTTTAAGCCATAATATCAGTCTATGGTCTTATTTATCATCATATAAAACATACTGCAATATGATTTTATTGCCATAATTTCATACCAGAGCCTTACAAATAATTGCCGTGCCGTATTTTCCGCGACAGGACGCCGCAAAATCGGCTCGGCCACTGGCCCAGTAGCCGCGGTTGTTTGCACAAAATTAGCCGATTCAGCCGACCTTGCGCCCGAGTTGGAATGCCAACACGTCAACACGCCAAAGGGGCTCACACCATGGCAGAGCGACCCAGCAAAGCGAAGAAGGCCCGCAAGAAGCCGGCCGGCAGCCGCAAGAAGCGCATGAGCAAGTCGGGCAAGGCCTTGCACAGGGCCGCGGCGGCGAAGCCTGCGCGCAAGACCATGACCAAGGCTTCGCGCAAGCCCGCGGCGAAGAAGCCGGCGAGCGCGGTCAAACGGCGCAAGGAAGATGCGGAAACCACCGTCAACGCGCTGGTGCTGCTGGTGCTGATCATGATCGCGCTCGGCAGCGCCTATCTCTATCTGCAGCACCAGCCGGCCGGCGCCGCCATCGCGCCGCCGGTGTCATCGGCGATGGAGAAGAAGTAGCGGCGGACTGCAAATTCCGTTCGTTCCCGCGAAAGCGGGAATCCAGTTCTTAAAGACCGAGCAAGTTGCCCTGGGTCCCCGCTTTCGCGGGGACGAACGGAGGGTTTTTCACGCCCTTTGCCTGTCATTGTCGATCGGCAGCACCTGCCCCGAGATCGACTTGGCCGCGTTTGATGCCAGAAACACCGCCAGCTGCGCGATGTCCTTGGGGTCGATCATCGCCTTGATCGACTGCGCGGCGAAGGCGTCGGCCTTCACCTCCTCCACCGACTTGCCGCTGATCTGCGCGCGGCCCTGGAACACCCGCACGATGCGGTCGCCCTCGACCGCGCCGGGCGCGATGGCGTTGGCGCGGATGCCCCACTCGCCGAGCTCCATCGCCAGCGTCTTGGTGAAGCCGATCACGCCCCATTTGGTGGCGGCGTAAGGGCTGCGGTTCTGGAAACCGAAACGCCCGGCGATTGAGGCCATGTTGATGATGCAGGCTGCCTTGGATTTTTTCAGATGCGGGATGGCGAGCCGCGACACGTCGAACATGGCGGTGAGATTGACCGCGACCACCTTGTCCCAGTCGTCCGGCGGATATTGCTCGACCGGCAGCGTCATGCCGGCGATGCCGGCATTGTTGATCAGCACGTCGAGCCCGCCGAGCGCGGCCACCGCGTCCGGCACCATATGCTCGATTTCCGCGCGCTTGCTCATGTCGCAGGGCTTGGCAATCAGGCCGGGGATTTCTTTCGCCAGCGCGTCGAGCGACTTGGTGTCGATATCGCAGATGAAAACTTTCGCGCCGGTCGCTGCAAAGGCGCGCGCGAATTCGCGGCCGATGCCGGCCGCGCCGGCGGTGATCAGAACACGCTGTGACATTCATCCCTCATTTGAATAGAACGGATACCTCATGTCTCAGTTTTACCACGAAACCGGCGGCAACTGGGGCCGCAAGCACCAGGTTCGACGCGGAAAGGCTGCAATGTCGCGAGTTCAAACGGGCTTTATCGCCGTGGTTCTGTCGCTCGCGCTGGCGCAGGCGGCGCTTGCCGCCCCGATCCACAAAAAACACCGCGTGAGCCGCCACTGGCACGGCTACGGCTTCCTGCCGGGCTACCGGACGCCCGAACAGATCCAGGCCGAGCGTGACGCGCATTATTGGGCGAGCGGCCCGCATTATTACGGGCCAGCCTATCCGGGGTTTTATCGCGGGCGCTGGAACGGCGGCGGCTTCGGTCCCTGCTACACGCAGACGCCGATCGGCCCTATGTGGAATTGCGGGCGATAGCGCGGGCCGCGCTACTCTTCTTTCTCGGTCGTGAAATACAGCGGATAGCCTTTCGCTTTGCCCATTTCGGTCGCCTCCTTGGCCTTGGTGTCGGCGACGTCCTTGGTATAGACCGCGATCACGCAGGCGCCCTTCTGGTGCGCCGTCATCATCACGCGATAGGCCTGGCTCTCGTTCATGCGGAACACGGCTTTCAGCACCTCGACGACGAATTCGCGCGGCGTGAAGTCGTCGTTGAGCAGGATCACCTTCCACAACGGCGGGCGCTGCGTCGCAGGCTTCACTTTGGTGCGCGGCTTGAGGACACTCGGCGGCATTGCGGCATTCTAGCGATGCCGCAAGTTTGCCTCAATCTGTCGATTTCCGTCGCAAAAATTTCATCGGACTCAGGTTCAGTTAGGTCAGCCTCACTGCTTCACTCTCGCGCTCGAGCCGGTACGATGTTGAGCATCAGAGGGGTTGGGGCGAGGCTAAAAAAAATAGCGGAGGAGACGCCCAATGGATCCTTACCACGCCCACGGCACCGCGAAACCCAGACGCGCCGGCGCGCATCTCGAATGCGGCCAATGCGGCGAGCCGCTGTTCATGCCGGAATGGTCTGAACTCGTCGATGAGCATCAAGTGCGCCATCTTTGGGAATGCACCACCTGCGGCTACGCCTTCGAGACCAGCGTGCGGTTCGCGGAAGCCGCCTAACTTACGCAATTTTTACGCGTACGGCGGCGGGCGCGGCGGCTATAGTGTGCGCCATGATGAACCGCCGACATCTGTTGCTGGGCGCCGCCGTTGCGCTCGCCCCTCGCCTGGCGCAAGCCGCTTCCATGAGCCGCGTCACGGCCTATGCCTTCACGTTCAAGGGCTTGGACGGCAACGAGATCCTGCTGTCGTCCTTCGCCGGCCACCCGATTTTGGTGGTCAACACCGCCTCGCTGTGCGGCTACACGCCGCAATACAGCGGCCTGCAGGCGCTGTGGATGCAGTACCGCGGCAAGGGGCTGATGGTACTCGGCGTGCCGTCCAACGACTTCGGCGGCCAGGAGCCGGGCGGCAACGCCGAGATCGCCCAGACCGCGCAGGGTGACTATCATGTCACCTTCCCCCTCACCGAAAAGACCGCGGTCAAGGGACCGGACGCCCACCCGTTTTACCGCTGGGCGGCGGAAGAACGCCCGCTCGAGGCGCCGCGCTGGAACTTCCACAAATACCTGGTCGGCCGTGATGGCCGGCTCGCGGGCGCCTTTACGTCCGCCGTGGAGCCGAACGATCCCAAGCTTGTCACGGCGATCGAGCGAGAATTGAACGACGCCTGACGCGATTGTTCGCGCACCAACGAACCCGTCACAAATCCACAAAATTCCGATTGACGAATCGGCTCGCCCGTGACGAATTCATGATCGAGATTTAGTCACGTGGGCCGGCCCTGGGGCCGACCCGGTACGAGGTTCCTCCCGCGTGGCGTTTCGACTGGGCGGCCGCGAGGCCGCCCTTTTTCATTTCAAACGTAACGTCTGCTCAGGCGACATTGGCTTGCGCGCTCAACTGGGCGTCGACAATTGCCAAGGCGGGCTCGGCGCCCGCCGCCAGCGGATCGGTCGCCTCGATCAGTTGCAGGAAGCTCTTGCCGGGCAGCGGCGGCGCAAACACGTAGCCCTGCGCGGAGCGCACGCCGAGTTCACGCAGATACATGACCTGCTCGAAATTCTCCACGCCCTCGGCCACCACGTCCATGCGCATGTTGTGCGCGAGATCGACCAAGGTCTCGACGATGGTGGTGGAGTTGCGGTCGGTGCCGATGGCGTCGACGAACATCTTGTCGATCTTGATGATGTCGACGCCGAGCTTGAGCATATAAGATAGCCCGCTGTGGCCGGTGCCAACGTCGTCGATGGCGATGCGCACGCCGAGGCCCTGGAAGGCGGCGATGGTCTGCCGGGTCGCGGTGAAATTTTCGATCGGGTCGCGCTCGGTCACTTCCAGCACCACCTGCGACAGCCTGATCGGCGAGCCGGAAAAAATCTTGATGACGTCCCCCACGATCGACTCGTCGCTGAACAGCTGGCCGGCGAAATTGAACGACACCTTCAGCGCTGGACGCTTACCGAGCGCGGCACCTGCCTCCTTGCAGACCCGTTTCATCAAGTCGCGAGTCATGGCGCGGATCAGTCCGCTCGATTCCGCCAGCGGGATGAAAGAGCCGGGGTATACCAGCGTGCCATCCGGCTTGCGCCAGCGCACCAGCACCTCGGCGCCGCGCAGCTGGCCG
Source organism: Pseudolabrys sp. (assembly GCA_035648555.1). Lineage (GTDB taxonomy): Bacteria > Pseudomonadota > Alphaproteobacteria > Rhizobiales > Xanthobacteraceae > Pseudolabrys. Next base: position 15,926 of record DASRLF010000044.1, on the reverse strand, counting down.
GAACGGATGTCGACGATCGGCTGGTAATAGGGCACGAATTCGCCGGCTTGTAGCGCGCGCTCGAGTTCGGCCACCGGATCGCCGGGCCGGCGGCGCGGCATCAGCATCGAGAACACGGCCAGGATGACGATGATGGCGCCGGTGGCAAACAGGCCGAGCCACCGCAAATCCGCGTGGCCGGCGTTGAGACGTTCGCGCGACATCGAAATTTCGGTGGTGAAGCCGAACTTGTCGGATTTCTTCGCGGCCACGAATGTGCCGTTGGTGGCGTCGGCGCGCTCGCCCACGTTGCCGATCAGCGCGCCTGAGGCCGTCGCGATCTGGGCAAACGCGCTGAACGGCCCACCTTGGGTGGATACTTGCGGCAGGAACTGCATGGCCGGCACCATCGCCGCCAGGCCGTTCGGGCTGCCGTCGACCGCGCGGCTAAAGCGCAACATCGGCTGGCCGTTTTCCAGCTGGATCAGCGTGAGCGCATACCAGCTGGCGCCCGTCAGCGGTTCGGACCATATGACCTTGCGCTGGCTCGGCGACAGGCCAAGATCGGTGCACAGCGCCTGCCCGCCGGGTACGACGACTGCGATTTCCTTGATCGGCAAAGTGTCGAAGGAGGCTTGCCGCAGGGCCGCGAGATCGTCCGGCCGGCAGCTATCGACACCGCGCGCCGCCAGACCATCGAGCGCGGCAATCACCTGCGTGGCGCGGGTTTCGGCGAGCGCGATGGCGCGCTTGGCGGAGGTATCGACCTCCTCCTGGCCTTGCCTGTTGATCACGCCGCTGATCCACAGATTGAATGCGAGCAAAGGCACGCCGGCGAGCAATACGCCGACGATGACCGCAATGATATTTTTGCGCGTAAATCCGCGCACAATTAATCCCATCCTGGCGTCCGGCCGAGCCACCCCATCCTGGTGTCCCGATAGTGAGCCATGGCGCCGTAAAGGTCGGCTTAAGCTTAAAGCGGTGGACGTCCAATAAACGGGCAATATGGATCCATGCGCGCCCGTTTGGTTACCGGCGGGTTAACAACAAAGTGCTTGGAACAGCGCACAGCACTTTTGTACCATGCGGTCCGCTGTTGAATTTCACGAATAGAAAATTGGGGAGGCAAGATGAAGCTCTATATGCATCCGGTGTCCATGACCACGCGCCCGGTGCGCCTGTTCATGGCCGAGAACAATATCGCAGCCGAGGAAGTGTTCATCGATCTGATGACCGGCGCGCATATGCAGCCGCCCTACTCCGCCATCAACCCGAATTGCCTCGTGCCTATGATCGAGGACGACGACCTCAAGCTCACCGAAAGCTCGGCCATCCTGAAATATCTCGCCGACAAGATCGGCTCGCCGGCCTATCCGAAGGACCTGAAGCAGCGCGCCAAGGTCAACGAGGTGATGGATTGGATCAACACAAATTTTTATCGCGAGTGGGGCTACAATCTCTGCTACCCGCAGCTGTTTCCGCATCTCAAGCGCCGCAGCGACGAGGCGCAAGCGGCCACGCTCGAATTCGGCAAGGAGAACGCCAAACGCTGGCTCACACTACTCAATGACTATTGGATCGGGCCCGACAAGACCTATCTCGTCGGCAAGACGATCACCATCGCCGACTATTTCGGCGCCGGCATCGTGACGCTGGGCGAGATCATCGGCGTCGACTTCGTGCCCTATCCGAATGTGACGCGCTGGCTTGCCGCTATGAAGAAGCTGCCGAACTGGGGCAAGGTCAACGAAGCCTTCGACGGTCTGCGCGAGGCGGTGAAGGGCCAGAAATTCGTTACGTTGGCGTGAGGCGCGGCAGAAAAAAAAGGAATGGCTTATGAGTTTTTTCCCCGGCAAGGACCCGCAAGCCGGCGACGCCTATGCCTGTGAGGCTATCGCCCATGTGGTGGTGCCGCGCACGGTCGATCTCGGCGATGGTTTCTCGGTGCGCCGCGCCTTGCCGTCGGCGCGCTCGCGCATGGTGGGGCCGTTTATCTTTTTCGATCATTTCGGTCCGGCCGAGTTCCGCGCCGGCAATGGCCTCGACGTGCGCCCGCACCCGCATATCGGGTTAGCCACCGTCACGTATTTGTTCGACGGCGAGATCATGCACCGCGACAGCCTAGGCACCGCGGCCGCGATCCGTCCCGGCGAAGTGAACTGGATGACTGCCGGACGCGGCATCGTGCATTCCGAGCGCACCGGCGCTGAGAAGCGCGCCGCCGGTGGGCCGATTCATGGGCTACAGATGTGGGTCGCGCTGCCGGCGGCCAAAGAGGAGATGGAGGCCGGCTTTGCGCACCACAAGATCGATGAATTTCCGACGGTAAGAGACGACGGCACATTCGTGCGGGTTGTTGTCGGCTCTCTCTACGGCGCGACATCACCGGTGCCCACGTTGCATGAAACCATCTTCGCCAACGGCCTGCTGCGCGCCGGTGCGAGCCTGCCGCTCGATGCCGATCACGAGGAGCGCGCGCTCTATATCGTTGACGGCACTGTCGACATCGCCGGCGACAAGTTCGAGGCCGGACGTTTGTTGGTGTTCAAACCTGGCGATCGCGCGACGATCAAGGCTGCCACCGATGCGCATTTCGTCATCGTCGGCGGCGCGCCGATGGACGGCCCGCGTCACATCTGGTGGAACTTCGTGTCCTCGCGCAAGGAACGCATCGAGCAGGCCAAGGCGGAATGGACCGCGGGCCATTTCGGCAAGGTGCCGGGCGACGAGATCGAGTTCATCCCCCTGCCGGAAAAGCCCGGCGTCAACTCAATTGACCACGCTGCCCCACTTTGACGGGAGTGCCCTGAAGCTTGGGCGTTATTTCTTCGGCAGATCGAGCCGAATGCTCAATTCCTTGAGCTGCTTGGGCGTCACTTCCGACGGCGCGCCCATCATCAAATCCTCGGCGCGCTGGTTCATCGGGAACAGCACCACCTCGCGCAGATTTTCCTCGCCAGCTAGCAGCATGACGATGCGGTCGATTCCGGGCGCGATGCCGCCATGCGGCGGCGCGCCGAGCGACAATGCGTGCAACATGCCGCCGAATTTCTTCTCCAGCACATCCTCGGGATAGCCAGCGATGGCGAAGGCTTTCTTCATCACCTCGGGGCGGTGATTTCTGATTGCGCCGGATGACAATTCGACGCCGTTGCAAACGATGTCGTATTGGATCGCCTTGAGGCTGAGGATCTTGTCCTGGTCCTTGGCATCGAGCGCGAGGAAATCATCGACGCCCAAGTTCGGCATCGAGAATGGATTGTGCGAGAAGTCGATCTTCTTTTCTTCCTCGTTCCATTCGTACATCGGGAAGTCGACAATCCAGCACAGATCGAAGCGATCCTTGGCGATCAGCCCGAGTTCCTCGCCGACTTTGGTACGCGCCGGTCCGGCGAATTTGACGAAATCCTTTGGCTTGCCGGCGACAAAGAAACACGCATCGCCGACTTTGAGGCCCATTTGTTCCGCGATTCTAGCGGTGCGCTCCGGCCCGATGTTCTTTGCCAAGGGCCCCGCTCCGCCCTCTTCGCCCTCGCGCCAGAAAATGTAGCCTAAGCCCGGCTGACCCTCGCCTTGCGCCCAGGAATTCATGCGGTCGCAGAATGCGCGGTTGCCGCCTTTCGGCGCCGGGATCGCCCACACGCGGCCCGCGGGGTCATTGGCGAGAATATTTGCAAAAATCTTGAAGCCCGAACCGCGGAAAGCCTCACTGACGTCCTGCATGACGATCGGATTGCGCAGGTCGGGCTTATCGGTGCCGTATTTTGTCAGCGCCTCGGCGTAAGGAATGAGCGGAAACTTCTTCGTCACGCTCTTGCCCAATGTTCCAGAAGAATTGGCAAATTCCTCGAACACGCCGCGGATCACCGGCTCGACCGCGTCGAACACGTCCTGTTGCGTGACGAAGCTCATTTCGAGATCAAGCTGGTAGAATTCACCGGGCGAGCGGTCGGCGCGCGCGTCCTCGTCGCGGAAACACGGCGCGATCTGGAAATAGCGGTCGAAGCCCGCCACCATGATGAGCTGCTTGAACTGCTGCGGTGCCTGCGGCAGCGCGTAGAATTTGCCGGGGTGAATGCGCGAGGGCACCAGATAATCGCGTGCGCCTTCCGGCGACGAGGCGGTCAGGATCGGCGTCTGGAATTCGAAGAAGCCGCCTTCTTTCATGCGCCGGCGCAGCGAATCGATGATCGCGCCGCGCAACATGATGTTGTTGTGCAGATGCTCGCGGCGCAAATCGAGAAAGCGGTATTTGAGCCTGATCTCTTCCGGGTATTCTTGCTCGCCGAATACCGGCATCGGCAATTCGGCGGCGGGACCCAGTACTTCGATCTCGTCGATATAGACTTCGACCTGGCCGGTCGGCAGTTCCGGGTTCTCGGTGCCGGCAGGCCGCTTGCGCAGCTTGCCGTCGATGCGTACCACCCATTCCGAACGCAGCGTCTCGGCCAGTTTGAACGCCGGGCTGTCCGGGTCGGCCACCACTTGCGTCAAGCCATAATGGTCACGCAGGTCGATGAACAGCAGACCGCCATGGTCGCGGATGCGGTGGCACCAGCCGGACAACCGCACGACCTTGCCGATGTCGGCCTCGCGCAGCGCGCCGCAGGTGTGTGAACGATAGCGATGCATTGCTGTTTCTGGGCGGTCCGAGGGGCGATTCTTCGCTGATTGTGAGGCGCGCGAAAAGCGCATGGGGGGTGGGCTTTGTCAAGGTAATGGCTCGACATCGCCGAAAGCATCTGCACACTTGGACCAATGCCCAAATCCAAGCGCCCAAAAACGGCCAAGCCCGCCGCTACCGACATGTCCACCGGCGAGGCCACGGTCGCGACCCTGATCGCGCATGGGATCAACACCGTCTACGCGCTGCCGGGTGTGCACAACGATCACCTGTTCGATGCGTTCCAGCGCACCGGCGACGCCTTGCGCGTTGTGCACACCCGCCACGAACAGGGCGCGGCCTATATGGCGCTCGGCGCGGCGCTCGCGACCGGCAAGCCGCAGGCCTATTGCGTGGTGCCCGGCCCCGGCCTGCTGAATTCCAGCGCGGCGTTGCTCACCGCCTATGGCATGAACGCGCCGGTGCTGGCGCTGATCGGCCAAATCCCCGCGAAAGCGATCGGCAAAAGCCAAGGCCATCTGCACGAGATCCGCGACCAGGCCGGCATCATCGCCAGGCTGGTCGATCATTCCGCCCGCATCGATGCGCCGGCGGAAGCGCCCGCCAAAGTCGCCAAGGCGATCGCGTCCATGAGCCAAGGCCGCCCCGGTCCGGCCGCGCTCGAATGCGCCATCGACGTGTGGGGCAAGAGGGCGAAAGTTGCGCTCGTGCCAGCGATGCCAACGCGCGCGCCGCGCATCGATGAGGACAACGTGCGCGCGGCCGCCAAACTCTTGGGCAAAGCCAAGCGCGTGCTGATCGTCGCCGGCGGCGGCGCGCAGGACGCCTCGCCCGAAATCACGCAGCTCTCGCGGCTTCTGCAAGCGCCCGTGCTGGCCTACCGGCGCGGGCGGGGGGTGCTCGACGGCCGCGATCCGTTCAGCGTAAACCTGCCCCTCGGTCATGAATTGTGGGGCGAAGCCGACGCGGTGCTCGCGGTCGGCACGCGCCTGCTCAACCCGATGACACACTGGGGCGTCGATAAAAAGCTGCAGATCGTGCGCGTCGATGCCGACCGCGAGGAGCCCGCGCGTCTGCACAAGCCAAAAGTGGCGCTGATCGGCAATGCCGCGCCAATTTTGCGGCATCTGATCGACGAACTCGAAAAATATAATAGGCAGCGCGCGCCGCGCCGCGCCGAAATGCTCGAGCGCCAGGCCAAATTGCGCCAGCGCCTTGCGAAGCTCGCGCCACAACTCGCCTTCCTCGACGTCATCCGCGCCGAGTTACCGGAGGACGGAATTTACGTGGACGATGTCACCCAGATCGGCTTTGCAGCCCGCCTCGCCTTCCCGGTTTATAAGCCGCGCACGTTTCTCTCGCCCGGTTATCAGGACAATCTTGGTTGGGGCTACGCCACCGCGCTCGGCGCGCAACATGCGCGCGCGCAAGTGCCGGTGCTCTCGGTCAGCGGCGACGGCGGCTTCCTCTATACCGGCAACGAACTCGCGACCGCCATGCGGCACCGTATCCCACTGGTGGCCGTAGTGTTTGCCGACGGCGCTTTCGGCAATGTGCGCCGCATCCAGGAGGAAGATTTCGGCAACCGGCTGATCGCGTGGGACCTCGCCAACCCTGATTTCGTCAAATACGCCGAAAGCTTCGGCGCCGCCGGCCGGCGCGTGCGCAGCCCGCAGGAACTGGGCGTCGCGCTCCAGGCCGCCTTCGCCCGGCGCGAGCCGACGCTAATCGAGGTGCCGGTCGGGCCGATGCCCTCGCCCTGGGAATTCATCCAAATGCCCCCGATCCGAGGGAAGTTGCCATGACCGCCCCGGATCGGGTTAGGTTGCCCGCCAACATGGATTTGATCACCACCACCAAGGAACTGGCCGAGGTTTGCGCGCGCATGGCGCGGCATCCTTACGTCACCGTCGATACCGAGTTCCTGCGCGAAACCACGTATTACCCCCTGCTCTGCGTGGCGCAGCTGGCCTCGGCCGACGAAGCCGTCGTGGTCGATGCGCTGGCCGCCGGCATCGACCTTGGCCCTCTGTTCGACCTGATGACCGACGAGAAGGTGGTGAAGGTTTTTCACGCCGCGCGCCAGGACATCGAAATCGTCTGGAACATGGCGAAGAAGATCCCGCATCCGATCTTCGACAGCCAGGTGGCCGCCATGGTGCTCGGCTATGGCGACTCGATCTCCTACGACCAACTGGTGCAGCGCATCACCGGCGACATGCTCGACAAATCGCACCGTTTCACCGATTGGACGCGGCGCCCGCTGTCCGACGCGCAAGTCACCTACGCGCTGTCCGACGTCACCCATTTGCGCGACGTATACCTCAAGCTCGCCGCCGACCTGGCCAAGCGCGAACGCACCAGCTGGGTCGAGGCCGAGATGGGCGTGCTGACCTCGCCTGAAACGTACCGCATGGACCCGGAGCGCGCCTGGGAGCGGCTCAAGAGTCGCGTGCGCAAGCCGAAGGAACTGGCCGTACTGATGGAGATCGCCGCCTGGCGTGAGCGCGAGGCGCAGACGCGCGACGTGCCGCGCTCGCGCGTGCTCAAGGACGACGTGCTCGGCGACATCGCCATCCAGGCACCGACCACAATCGAACGGCTGGGCAGCTTGCGCTCGCTCCCCAAAGGCTTCGAACGCTCGCGTTGGGGCGAGGCGATCGTCGACGCGGTCAAGCGCGGCGTCGAACGCGATCCCAAGACACTGCCGCGGCTCGATCGCTTCCGTCCCGCGCCCAATGGCGCGGCTACCGTCGAACTCTTAAAAGTTCTGCTGCGCATGACCGCCGAGAGCCACGGCGTCGCCGCAAAAGTGATCGCCACGGTGGACGAACTCGATCGCATTGCCGCCGACGATGACGCCAACGTCCCGGCGCTCAAAGGCTGGCGGCGCGAACTGTTCGGCGAAAAAGCGCTCGCACTCAAGCATGGCAAACTGGCGCTCGCGGTCGACCGAGGCCGCGTGGTGACCGTTGAAAAAATCTAGACGTCAACGCGCGATCGGACGGCCTCGCCGCTGACGCCGTGAACCGGGGTTTGCAATCAATTTACAGCAATCTTCGGGTCGCGGCCGACCAGGCGCGCGAGCTGGCGCACCCGGCTAAACAGCCGCTCGCTCGACAGCCTAGAATAGCGGCCGGGCAGCTTCAAAATGAGCTCGCCGCGCTTGACCAACATCGGCGTTTTCGGCAGCACGCCGCTCTGCCCGGCGGTGAGGATATAAGCGACGCGCATGGCCGCGCCCAGCACGCGCGCCCGATCCAGCATGCGCGTGGTCGCGAGTTCGCGTAAGCGCGGCGACAGGTCCTCCTCGCTCAAGCCGGCGTGGCGGAAGTAGACCGACAGCGCCAGATAGGCCCGGCTCGGATGGTCGACCGAAACGAAGGCGCCGTGAGCGATGATGTTCATCGACTGCTCGCCGCGGTAATCCGGATGCGCGCGCCAGCCGATATCGCCCAGCAGGCACGCGGCATGGCGCAGCCGGCGCTCGTCGGTGGTCTCATCGAGCCCGGAGGATGTCATGAAACGATCGGTCCAGGCGATCAGTTCCTCGCCATGATGCGGCGAGCGCGAGCGCAGCACGTTGAGATCGGCAGCGGCAGAGATCAGCGGATCGCGCGCGCGTTCGTTCGGCTTAAGCAACGAATAGAGCAATCCCTCGCGCACGCCGAGCACCGAGATGATCACCTGCTTCGGCTTGATGGTGCGCACCAGATTTTCCATCACCAGCGCGGCATAGGCGAGCAACGGGCGCCGCGCGGCATTGACGACTTCGATCTTGGACAACGTGTCGGTATCGACCCGGTGCACCAGCCTTGAGAACTCCAGCGCCTCGCGCGCCGAGATGCGATAATTGTGCATGACGTGAAACGGATAGCCGGTCTGCCACATGTGCAGCCGCGCCAGCGCGCGCCAGGTGCCGCCGACCGCATAGAAGGTGCGGCCCTCGCCGTCGTGCAGCATGTCGAGGTCTTCGAACGCCGCCTCGACGAATTTCTCCGCCTTCTTGAGTGATTTTCCCGATAAATCCTGCAAAGCCAGACCGCCGAGCGGCAGCGTCACGCCGCCGCGCACGCGCGAGCCGTGCACATCGACCAGTTCAAGCGAACCGCCACCGAGATCGCCGACGATGCCGTCCGGTTTATGGATGCCGGATACGATGCCGAGCGCCGTAAGATGGGCCTCGCGCCGGCCCGACAGAATCGTGATCGACGTGCGGCAAATGCGGGCCGCTTCGGCGATGAAGGCGCGGCCGTTGCGCGCGTCGCGGCAGGCGGCGGTGGCGATCGCCCAGATTTTTCGCACGTGCAGGATGTCGCACAGCGCGCGGAAACGCTGGAGCGCGTCGAGCGCGGTGTCGATGGCGTCGCCCGCCAGCAAACCGGTGGACTGCACCTGGCGACCGAGGCCGGCCAAAACTTTTTCGTTGAAGATCGGCGTCGGCGAACGCGTCAGTCCCTCGTAGATGACGAGGCGGACCGAGTTGGAACCGATATCGATGACCGCGATCGGCGGCCCGTGGTCGAGCCGGCCCTTGGCCGAGTTGATGATCGTGTGCGGCTGCTTGATGGGCGAACGCTTACGCGCCTTCGATGAGGCGGCGTATAAGGCTGCGCGGTGAGGACTCTTTAAGCGACTTGCCACGTCCCGACAGGCTCGGATTTGTCATGAAATACTTGTGGGCGTTGAATGGTTCCTCGCCCGGCGCGGCCTTTATGCGCGTCGAACTGCCGTCCGGCAAGAGCGTCCAACTTTGCTCGTTATCCTTGAAGTTTGCGACCATGATCTGGCCCATCACCTGCTCGTGCACGGTCGGATTGAGAATCGGGCACAACACCTCGACCCGGCGGTCGAGATTGCGCGGCATCATGTCGGCCGAGGAAATATAGATCGACGCCTTGGCGTGCGGCAAAGCATAACCGTTGCCGAAGCAATAAATGCGGCCGTGTTCCAAAAAGCGGCCGACGATGGATTTCACCCGGATATTGTCGGACAGGCCGGGCACGCCCGGCCGCAGGCAGCAGATACCGCGCACCACCAGATCAACGGCCACGCCGGCGCTCGAGGCATCATAAAGCGCGTCAATGATTCCAGGATCGACCAGCGCATTCATCTTCATCCAGATCGCCGCCGGCTTGCCGGCTTTGGCGTTGGCGGCCTCCTGCGCGATGTGATCGAGAATGCGCTTGCGCAAGGAAATCGGCGAGATCGCCATTTTTTCAAGTTCGGCCGGCTCGGCATAGCCGGTGATGTAATTGAAGATGCGCGCGACGTCGCGGCCGATCACGGCGTCGGCGGTAAAGAAAGACAGATCGGTATAAACGCGCGCGGTGACCGGGTGATAGTTGCCGGTGCCGGCGTGAATATAGGTTGCGAGCGTGCCGCCTTCGCGCCGCACCACCAATGACAGTTTGGCATGGGTCTTCAATTCGATGAAGCCGTAGACGACTTGCGCGCCGGCCCGCTCGAGATCGCGCGCCCAGCGGATATTGGCTTCCTCGTCGAAACGCGCCTTCAGCTCGACCAGCGCGGTAACCGACTTGCCGGCCTCGGCGGCCTCGACCAGCGTCTTCACGATCGGCGATTCGGCCGAGGTGCGGTAAAGCGTCTGCTTGATCGCGACCACGTCGGGATCGCGCGCCGCCTGCTGGAGGAACTGCACCACCACGTCGAAGGATTCGTAGGGGTGGTGAACGATGAGATCCTTCTGCCGGATGGCGGCGAAGCAATCGCCGCCCTGCTCGCGGATACGCTCGGGAAAGCGCGGATTATACGGCACGAACTCGAGATCGGGCCGGTCGAGCCTGGTGAGTTGTGAAAGATCGTTGAGCGCCAGCACGCCGTCGACCAGGAATACCTCGTCGTCGGCGACCGCCAGCGCGCGTTGCACGAACGAGCGCAATTCCGCCGGCATGGTGGCGTTGAGTTCGAGCCGGATCACTGAGCCGCGCCGGCGCTGCTTGAGCGCGGTTTCGTAGAGCCGCACCAGATCTTCGGCCTCTTCCTCGATTTCCACTTCCGAGTCACGGATGGCGCGGAAGGCGCCCTGCCCCTTGACCGTGTAACCGGGAAACAGCCGCCCGATGAACAGCGCGGTCGCCTCCTCAAGCGTGATCAGCCGGATGCCGTGATCGGCCCCGCTCGGCAATTTGATGAAGCGTTCGATCTTCTGCGGCATGCGGATCAGCGCGTTCATCGCCCGGCCGTCCCGGGCGCGCGAAAGCTGCAGCGCGATCGAGAAGGCGAGATTGGGAATGAACGGGAACGGATGCGCCGGGTCGATCGCCAATGGCGTGAGCAGCGGGAACACATGGGTGAGGAAATGCTCCTCCAGCCAGGTGCGATCCGCCTTCTTGAGGTCGCTGCCTTCGACCAACGTTACGTGGGCCGCGGCCAGCGCCGGGCGCAATTCCAGCCAGCATTTCTGCTGATCGCTGGCGAGTTGCGATACCGCCTCGCCGATGCGGGCGAGTTGTTCGTTGGGGGTGAGCCCGTCAGGACTCTGGTCGGCGATACCCTGGCGCACCTGGCCCTTGAGGCCGGCGACGCGCACCATGAAGAATTCGTCGAGGTTGTTGGCCGAAATCGACAGGAAGCGCACTCGCTCCAGCAGCGGGTGGTGCTCGTTGCCGGCTTCGTCCAGGACCCGGCGGTTAAAGTGCAGCCAGGACAGCTCGCGGTTGATGAAACGCTGCGGCTGCGACATTAAGCCCGGCGCGGGCGCCGCCGGAGCGCTGCAAGGGACTTCGTCCCGGTCCACGACCGGAGCGATTTCCTCAACCGATGCAATAGCTTGTCCGCGATCTGCCATTGTAATGAAGGCCTGAAAGACCAAACCCGTAACCGACAAAAATGACGGTTGGATGACAGTTCGCGCCGCATCGGCCCAACCGTCAAGCGATTGTCATGGACGCCGTTAAGAATTGGACGCCGTTAAGAAGCTTGGTCGCGGAAAATCTCGGCAGCCAGCGCGCGCGTCACCGGCCGGTGCTGGCGCATCGCTTCCTGGTCGAGCCGCGCGACCGCCGCGCGGGCACCTGTGAACGAGCGCTCGATGCGGTTGGCGAGATAGTTCACCAGCGCCTCGTCCACGGCGAGTTGCCGGTCGGCGGCGAGCTTGACGATCAGCGAGTGCAGCAGCGCATCATCGGGCGCGGCCAGCGCGACACTGGGCAGCGCGCGCAACCGCGAGACCAGATCGCGGATGGTGAGCGGGAAACCGGCAACCGCCGCACGCGACGTGAGCAGCACATAAGCGCTCTCCTCGCGCGCGAGATTAATGAGATGAAACAGCGCGCGTTCGTCGAGACCGTCCGGCTCCAGGTCTTCGACCACCAGCGCGCCGGTCGCCAGTGCCGCAGGTGGATCGACCTGCGTCAGCAGTTTTGCTGCCAGCACGCGGGCGCCCGTGGTCTCGGCCCAGATCGCGGCGAGATGGCTCTTGCCGGAACCCTCAGGGCCAATCAGCGCGACGATACGATCCGGCCAATCCGGCCAGCGATCCACCAGCATCAGCGCTGCAGCGTTCGAGGGGCCGCGCAAAAAATCATCGCGCGCGAAGCTTTCGGCATGATTGAGCGCGAGCACCAATTGACGCGGACTGACCGAACTTCCCATGCCGCTTAGCCCGCCTTCTCGCCGGTATAGAGCGGGCTTTCGCGGTAACGTTGCAACGCGAAGCGCACCAGCACGCCGATGGTGGCGGCCAACGGCACCGCCACCAGCAGGCCGACGAAGCCGAACAGATAGCCGAAGGCGAGCAGCGCGAAGATTAGCCATACCGGATGCAGACCCACGCTCTCGCCGACCAGTTTGGGCGCCAGCAGATTGCCTTCGAGGAATTGGCCGACCAGAAAAATGCCCAGCACTGTGAGGATCGAACCATATTCCGGCCAGAACTGTGCAACCGCGACGCCGAGCGCCAGGATTAGCCCGGTCATCGAGCCGACATAAGGGATGAAAGTGATCACGCCTGAAATCAATCCGATCAGCAGGCCGAAATTGAGCCCGCTGAGCGTGAGCGCGACCGCGTAGAACGAGCCGAGGATCAGGCAGACCGCGGTTTGTCCGCGCACGAAGCCGGCAATGGCCGCGTCGATCTCGCGCGCCAGTTGGCGCACGGTTTCGCGCTGGTGCACGGGAACCCAACTATCGGCGGTGCGGATCATGCGGTGCCAGTCGTAGATCAGATAGAACGCGACCACCGGCGTCACCACCACCAGCGAGAACAGCGAGACCAGCGCGCGGCCGCCCGACCAGAGCGATTTCAGGAACGACGTGATCCAGCCGACGCCTTGCGTCACAAGTTCGCTGAACGACTTGTCGGCGCTAAAGCCCGCGCCCAGCACCTTCTGGACCCACGGCCGGCTCGGATCGCTGAGCAGCGATTGCAGGCGCGTCACATAGTCGGGAATTTTTTCGATGAAAGACGCGAGCTGGCCGCCCAGAATCGGCGCCACCAGCAGGATCACGATGACGAACGCCATCACTACCAGCGTGATGATCAAAAGGGCGGCGGCCAGCCGGTTAACGCCGAGCCTTTCGATCCGGTCGGTAATCGGTTTAAGCAGATAGGCAAGAGCGAGGCCCGCAACGAACGGCAGCAGGATCTCGCTCAACAGCCATAGCAGCAGCACGAAGACCGCGAATATCGCCAGCCAAAATAGGATCTGGCGCTCGAACGCCGTGCCCTCACCTTCGGGCGGCGCGCGGCGGGCGCGCGTGCGCGGGCTCACGGTTCCCCCGCCAAGTTCATGTGACGCACCCATTCGGCGAGATAGGCGGCGATCGACAGCAAGGTCAAGGCCGCGACCAGGCCCATGAGGACAACGATCAGCGTATCGGCCGGAATGCCGAAGCCGAGCGAGCCGAGCACCACGCAGGCGAATACGATCTGCGCCACGGTGTTGAGCTTGGACACCAGCAGCGGTTTGATCTTGAGCGGGTTGCCGACCAGCCAGGACAACATGATGCCGCCGACGATCAAAATATCGCGCGACACCACCAGGATCACCAGCCAACGCGGAATCAGGTTGTTGATGCCGAGCGTGAGATAGATCGATACGATCAGCGCCTTGTCGGCGAGCGGGTCGAGATAGGCGCCGAGCTCGGTGGTCATCTGCAGGCGCTTGGCGAGATAGCCATCGACCGCGTCGCTCACGCCGGCGGCCAAAAATAGCACGAAGGCGATCCACATCGTGCCGGGCGTCGCGATCGCCCATACCACGATCGGCACCAGCAGAATTCGTCCCAGCGTTATGAGGTTCGGAATATTCAAGGCAAACCCGGCTCGCGGCCCCGCCCGGGTCTCATCCCCGGCAACGCACCATCTCGGCAGAGTATAACGGCGCTTCGACCATTGCGCGACTTGCGTTTTCCACGTAGGACCCGGAAATCGAGCGCAACTTGCAGGGCCCTCATGGCGGAGAAGGAGCGCAGCCTCACTTACGCGCAGGCCGGCGTCGATATCGATGCCGGCAACCGGATGGTAGAGCTGATCAAGCCGCTGGTGCGCGCCACCGCGCGCCCGGGGGCCGACGCCGAAATCGGCGGCTTCGGCGGGTTGTTCGATCTCAAACCTTTGGGATTCAAGGATCCGGTTCTGGTCGCCGCCAATGACGGCGTCGGCACCAAGGTCAAGATCGCTATTGAGACCGGCGTGCACTCCACCATCGGCATCGATCTAGTCGCCATGAGCGTCAACGATTTGGTGGTGCAAGGCGCCGAGCCGCTGTTCTTCCTCGACTACTACGCGTGTGGAAAACTCGAGCCGGAGGTCGGCGCCGCCGTGGTCGCCGGCATTGCTGCCGGCTGCAAGCAGGCCGGCTGCGCGCTGATCGGCGGCGAGACCGCGGAGATGCCCGGGCTCTACCAGGGCGACGATTACGACCTCGCGGGCTTTGCGGTCGGCGCGGTGGAACGTAGCGAGATACTGCCGCGCCGCGATATCGCGGAAGGCGACGTCATCATCGGGCTGGCGTCGTCCGGCGTACATTCCAACGGCTATTCGCTGGTGCGCAAGGTTGTCGCCAAAAGCGGACTGCCGTGGAGCGCGCCCGCTCCCTTTGTCTCCGGGCAGACGCTGGGCGAAGCGATCCTCACGCCGACCCGCATTTATGTGAAGTCGTGCCTCGCCGCCATTCGCGCGACCAAAGCCGTGAAAGGCCTGGCGCACCTCACCGGCGGCGGTTTTCCCGACAATATTCCGCGCGTGCTGCCGAAGGATCTCGGCGCGCGCATCGAGCTTGGCAAGGTACCGGTGCTGCCGGTGTTCAAATGGCTGGCGCGCGAAGGGGGCATCGCCGAGAGCGAAATGCTGCGCACCTTCAACTGCGGTATCGGCATGATCGCCATCGCCGCGCCGAAGGACGCGAGCACCGTCGCCAAGTCCTTTACCGCCGCCGGCGAAACGGCGGTGACCATCGGCATCGTTGCGCGCGCGGCGGGCGATGCGCGCGTCGTCTATGACGGCCAACTCGATCTTGGTTAAATAATTTTTGGTGAAGCATGAGCCGCAAGCGCGTCGCCGTCCTCATTTCCGGCCGCGGCTCCAATATGGCGGCGCTGATCGAGGCGGCGACGGATAAAACTTATCCAGCCGGGATCGTGCTGGTGCTCTCGAACCGACCGGACGCCGGCGGCTTGGCCACCGCGCGCGCCGCTAGCATCGTCACCGAAATTGTCGATCATGCTCCGTTCGGCAAGGACCGCGCCGCTTTCGATGGCGCGCTGCAAGCGGTGCTCACAAAGCACAAAATCGACATCGTTTGTCTTGCCGGCTTCATGCGGCTGCTGACGCCGGGCTTCGTCGCACAATGGCCCGAGCGCATGCTCAATATTCATCCCGCGCTGCTGCCGGCATTCAAGGGACTCGATACCCACAAGCGCGCCATCGCCACACATGCGAAGATTCATGGCGCCACGGTGCATTTTGTAACGGCGGAACTCGATTCCGGTCCGATCATCGCGCAAGGCGCGCTCGCCGTCCGTGACGACGATACCGAAGAGATGCTGGCGGCGCGCGTGCTCAAGGTCGAGCACCGAATTTACCCGGCCGCGCTCGGGCTGGTGGCGCAAGGCCGCGTGCGCCTCGTTGACGGGCGCTGCCTGATCGACGGCGTGCCGGTGCCGGACGTCGCACAGCTCCTCCCGGTAGATATCCCCTGAACCAGGGCAGAGATCTAGGGTCAGGACTCATTGATTATAGCCAGAAGATGACGATGGCGGCGATGCAGATTGCGGACATGAATGTGTGAGCGCATCGGTCGTAGCGGGTATGAACGCGTCGCCAGTCCTTGAGCCTGCCGAACATATTCTCGAT
>DASRLF010000043.1:0-83963 GCA_035648555.1 Pseudolabrys sp. | reverse complement strand
CATCTATGGCCGCGCGCCGCGCAATTCAGTTTCTTTGGGCGGACCACCGCTGCATCTGCACTCGCGTCAAATTGTCGTGCCGATTTCAAAGAATAAGCCGCCGGTCGCCGTCACCGCCGCGGCGCCCGCGCACATGCGCGAGGCGCTGGCACGATGCGGGTGGAAAGAATCAGGCGGCGAGCAACTGCCGCCCGTCGTGGCCGGCGATTGATAGATCGACAAACAGGCCCGGCTCGACCGGCGACCGCAGACGCACCTGCGTGAACTGCTCGGTGCGGCCGATGCCGCCACGCTCGGTAAGCACGCGCCGCGAAGCGCCGACCTGCGAAGCAAGATGGCGCAGCAGCGCCGCCTCGCCTGTCTCACGCAGGCGCCGCGCACGTTCCTTGATGAGCTCACGATCGAGCTGCGGCATGCGCGCGGCCGGCGTGCCGGGCCGCGGCGAGAAGGGAAAGACATGCAACTGCGCCAGGCCGCAGTCATCGACCAAGGCGAGCGAGCGCGAAAACATGTCATCGGTCTCCGTCGGGAATCCGGCGATCACGTCGGCGCTGAACACGACATCGGGCCGGAGACCCCGCACGAGTTCGCAGAAATCGATTGCATCGGCGCGCGAATGCCGCCGCTTCATCCGCTTGAGAATAAGATCGTCGCCGGATTGCAGCGACAGATGCAGATGCGGCATCAGGCGCGGCTCGTTCGCCAAGGCGTCGAGCAGCTCGGCGTCGGCTTCTACTGAGTCGATCGACGACAGGCGCAGACGCGCGATTTCCGGCACCTCGCGCAGGATGCGCCTGACCAACGTACCCAAGCGCGCTCCGCCGTCGCTGTAACTGGTGATATCGACGCCGGTCAGCACGACCTCGCGATAGTCGCGCTCGGCAAGCGCACGCACCTGCGCCACGACATCATCCATTGGCAGCGAGCGCGAATTGCCGCGGCCGAATGGAATGATGCAGAAGGTACAACGGTGGTCGCAGCCATTCTGCACCTGCACGAAAGCGCGCGTATGACCAGAGAGCGCGTCAATGCGATGCGGCGACATGGCGCGCGTCGTCATGATGTCGCCGACAGCGACTCGCGGGCCTTCCGCCCACGCCCGCGCATCGAGCTTTTCCTCGTTGCCCAAGATGCGGTCGACTTCGGGCATGGCGGCAAAGGCTTCCGGATCGACCTGCGCCGCGCAGCCGGTGACGACGATTTGCCACTCCGGCTGTTCACGCCTGATGCGGCGAATCGTCTGCCGCGCCTGGCGCACGGCTTCCGCGGTCACCGCGCAGGTGTTGACCACAATGGCATCGCTGTTGCCGGCCACTCGTTTGATGACTTCCGACTCGACGATATTGAGCCGGCAGCCAAAGGTGACAACCTCAACCGTCATGGCGCCACAGCTTTCTCGAACAATGCCGAGTCGAACTTGCCGGCGAACTCGAATTCGACCGGCCCTGTCATCAATACGTGGCCGTCGCTCTCGCGCCAATCGACGGTCAATTCGCCGCCGGGCAGCGTGATTTTCACCTTTCGGTTTGCGCGCTTGAGCCGCGCAGCAGCAACAGCAGCAGCACAAGCAGCAGAACCGCAGGCTTTGGTCAAACCGGCGCCGCGCTCCCAGGTGCGGATAATGATGTGCTCGCGCGAGGCAATATGCGCCAGGGTGATATTGGCCCGCTCCGGAAAGATCGGGTGATTTTCCAAAAGTGGACCAAACCTGGGCAGGTCGTAGGCGTTCACATCGTCCACCCAGAAGACCGCGTGCGGATTGCCCATGTTCACCGCCGACGGCGAATGCAGCACCGGATTGTCGATCGGCCCTATCTGCAATTCGATGGCGCGGGTGTCGCGGAATTCTTCCGCCAGCGGAATCTCGTTCCACTTGAAGCGCGGCGGCCCCATGTCGACCGTGAACAATTCGTCGGCGCCCTTCCAGCAATTGAGAATGCCGGCGGTGGTCTCGAAGGTGAGCGCGGTCTTGCCGTTCTGCTTCGACACGATGTCGGCGACGCAGCGCATGCCATTGCCGCAGGCGCCGGCTTCCGAGCCGTCATTGTTGTAGATGCGGATGAAGGCTTCGGTGCCGGGCGTGCGCGGCGGATACAGCGCCATCAGTTGGTCGTAGGGCGCGCCTTGCGGCGCCGCCGCCGCGCGCGCTTCCTCGGGCGCGATGGCGCCGCCCTTGGCGCGCAGATCGACCACGACG
Source organism: Pseudolabrys sp. (assembly GCA_035648555.1). Classification (GTDB taxonomy): domain Bacteria; phylum Pseudomonadota; class Alphaproteobacteria; order Rhizobiales; family Xanthobacteraceae; genus Pseudolabrys. The sequence continues at coordinate 81,766 of DASRLF010000043.1, read as the reverse complement.
ATCTCGTTGCCGACGCCGTTCATCTTCACGAAGGCTTGGTTGGCGAGCGCGCCCAATGTTTCGCCTGCTATTTCGGCTACCGCCCAAGCCCCTGCCCGGGTTTTGCCCGGTTTATATGGCGAATAAACGCTGATTGGCCAGAGCCGTATGGTAAGATGCACGAAACGCCGCGAATTGCCGGGATCGCCGCGTTTGAACGACGGAGAACCCAGATGTCGTGCTTACGTTTTGCGGCGCCGATCGTGCTGGCCTTTGCGCTCGCCGCTGCTCCGGTCCTGGCGCAACCCAGGCCAGTAGCAGGCGCGCCCTCGCCGTTGCAGCCGGGCGACGCCTTCGGCGAGGACGTGACGATGCCGGAGCGCACGATCGTCTACCTGAAAGGCACCAGCCAATGGGATGGCGCCTTCGACACGCTGGTCGACGCCTTCAAGTCACTCAACGAATATCTCGACAAGCAGGGCATCAAGCCCTCCGGCCCGGCCATGACGATCTACACCCAGACCGACGACAAGGGCTTCTCGTTCGAAGCCGCGATGCCGATCGCAAAGGCGCCGGCCAATCCACCGAAAGGCGACATCGCCGTCGGCCAGGCGCCGTCGGGCAAGGCGCTCAAATTCGTTCACCGCGGTTCCTACGATGCGATGGATTCGACTTACGAGGCGATCACCAATTATCTCGACGACAAGCATCTCGACGCCAAGGAATTGTTCATCGAGGAATATGCCACCGATCCGGTGAAGACCAACGTCGACAATCTGGTGATCAACGTGTTCGTCCCGGTGAAATGAGCTTGGCTCCCGGCCGACGATAGTCACGATTTGCTCCGAATTGACGCCTTAGATAGTGTTATCTTGACTTGGCGGCGGCCCAATCCTAGGTTCCGCCCGCTCTTGCTAAAGACGTGAAATATCAACTCTGCCGCCCGGTCCATTGAGAGGCCGGAGGCCACCGCCCGACAGCGCAATGCGCCCTCGGGCGTAAAGGTGTTTTGGTTCTAATGTTTGATTCACTGTCGGAAAAACTTGGCGGCATTCTCGACCGCCTGACCCGCCGCGGCGCGCTCAGCGAAGCCGACGTCGATGCGGCGTTGCGCGAGGTTCGCCGCGCGCTGTTAGAGGCCGACGTCGCGCTCGACGTGACGCGCGCCTTCACCGACAACATCAAGAAACAGGCCACCGGCGTCGAGGTGGTGAAGTCGGTCACGCCCGGCCAGATGGTCGTGAAGATCGTGCACGACCAACTCGTTGCGATCTTGGGTGCCGATAGCCAGGGCATCGATCTCAACGCCGCGCCGCCGGTCGCCATCATGATGGTCGGCCTGCAGGGCTCCGGCAAAACCACCACCACCGCGAAAGTCGCCCGCCGCCTCGCCGACCGGCAAAAGAAAAAAGTGCTGATGGCCTCGCTCGACGTGCGCCGCCCGGCCGCCATGGAACAGCTTGCCGTACTCGGCCGCGAAGCACAGATCGACACGCTGCCGGTGGTCGCCGAACAAATGCCGCCGCAGATTGCCAAGCGCGCGTTGGAGGCCGCCCGTCTCGGCGGCTACGACGTCGTGCTGCTCGACACCGCCGGCCGCACCACGCTCGACGACGAGATGATGAACGAAGCGGCCGACGTCAAGCGCGCCGCCAATCCACACGAGGTGCTCCTCGTCGCCGACGCGCTGACCGGCCAGGACGCCGTCAATCTGGCGCGTGCCTTCGACGAGCGCGTCGGCCTGACCGGCATCGTGCTCACCCGCGTCGACGGCGATGGCCGCGGCGGCGCGGCATTGTCGATGCGCGCGGTCACCAACAAGCCCATCAAATTGATCGGCACCGGCGAAAAACTCGACGCGCTGGAGGAATTCGACCCGGCGCGCATCGCCGGCCGCATTCTCGGCATGGGCGACATCGTGTCGCTGGTCGAGAAAGCCGCCGCCAATATCGACGCCGAAAAGGCGATGCGCGCGGCCGAGAAGATGCGCAAGGGCCAGTTCGATCTCGCCGACATGCGCGAACAGTTCAATCAGATGGCGGCCATGGGCGGCATGTCCGGCCTGCTCGGCATGATGCCGGGCGTGGCCAAGATGAAAAACCAGATCGCCAATGCCGGGCTCGACGACAAATTGCTCAAGCGCCAGATGGCGATCATCGACTCGATGACGCCGCGCGAGCGCCGCAACCCAGATCTGCTCAAAGCCAGCCGCAAGAAACGCATCGCCGCCGGCTCCGGCACCACGCCGGAAGCGATCAACAAGCTTCTGAAAATGCATCGCGGCATGGCCGACATGATGAAGGCCATGGGATCAGGCAAGCGCGGCCCGATGGCGGGTCTGGCGCAGGCGATGGGCTTCGGCTCGGCCATGCCGACGCCGGAGCAGATGGCGGAGCTCGCCAAGAAAATGCCGGGTGGCGGCGGTGGCTTGCCGCCGACGATGCCGAAATTGCCGCCGAACATTCCGGGCAAATTCCCAGACTTGTCCGGACTCGGCAACGAAAAGTTTCCTGGATTGCCGGGTCTTCCCGGTCTCGGAAAGAAGAAGTGATCGACGTCTACGAACTCAATGAGTAAGAAAGGAACCTGAAATGTCTCTCGTTATTCGCATGGCCCGCGCCGGAACCAAGAAGCGGCCGGTCTATCATATCGTCGTCGCCGACTCGCGCTCACCGCGCGACGGTCGCTTCATCGAGCGGCTCGGCTATTTCAATCCGCTGCTGCCCAAGGAAAAGAGCGGGCGGCTCAAGCTCGATCTCGAAAAAGTGCAGGCCTGGATGAAGAAAGGCGCGCAGCCGTCCGATCGCGTCTCCCGCTTCCTCGACGCCGCCGGCATTTTGAAGCGCGAGAAGCGCAACAATCCGGAGAAAGCGGTCCCGCGCAAGGAACGCAAGGCAAAAGACGAAGAAGCCACCAAAGCCAAGGAAGCCGGCGACGCGGCGGCTAAGACCGCGGCGACCGCCAAGGTTGCTACAGACAAGGCCGCGGCAGACAAAGCCAAAGCGGACAAGGCTGCGGAAAAGCCGGCCGACGCGCCGGCGGCGAGCTAACGCTCGCCGCATCGCGCCGTGGCCGACCGCATCCGCGTTGCCCGCATCGGCGCCGCGCACGGCATTCGCGGCGAGGTGAAGCTGTGGTCCTTCACCGACGATCCGATGGCCGTCACCAATTACGGCCCGCTGGAAACCGAGGACGGCGTGCGTCGCTTCGAAATCGAAGCGGCGCGGCCGGCCAAGGATTTTCTGGTGGCGCGGCTCAAAGGCGTCGCCGACCGCAACGCGGCGGAGACCTTGCGCAATACGGATTTGTTCGTGCCGCGCGACCGCCTGCCGCCAATCGAGGACGCCGACACTTACTACCATGCCGACCTCGTCGGCCTGGCGGCGGTGGGCCAAGACGGCGCGGCGCTCGGCACAATTACCGCGATCCATAATTTCGGCGCCGGCGACTTGATCGAGATCGCGCCCGCCGGAAGCGGCGAACCGCTATTGCTGCCGTTCACCGATGCGACGGTGCCGACCATCGACCTGAAGGCGGGCCGCGTCGTGGTCGTGCCGCCGGGCGAGATCGAGGCGAAGGAAGAAGATTGACGATGTGGCGCGCCAGCATCCTGACAATCTTTCCCGACATGTTTCCCGGACCCTTGGGGCTAAGCCTTGCCGGCAAGGCTCTGGCTTCTGGAATTTGGTCGCTCGACACGCATGACATCCGCGATGCCGCAACCGACAAGCACCATACCGTCGACGACACACCAGCCGGCGGCGGACCCGGCATGGTGATGAAGGCCGACGTGCTGGCAAGAGCTTTAGATAGTCTTGCACTCGATATGGTGCCGCCCGATGAACGCCCGCGCCTTCTGATGAGCGCGCGCGGCAGGCCGCTGACGCAAGCGCGCGTGACCGCGCTGGCAAACGGCCCCGGCGCCGTCATTCTGTGCGGCCGTTTCGAGGGCATTGACGAGCGGCTGATCGCGGCGCGCCAGCTCGAGGAAGTCTCGCTCGGCGACTTCGTGCTGGGGGGCGGCGAGCCCGCGGCACTCGCGCTGCTCGACGCCTGCATACGGCTGTTGCCCGGCGTCATGGGCAAAGAGGCCTCGGCCGCCGAGGAGAGTTTTGCCGATGGCCTGCTGGAATATCCGCAATACACCCGGCCCACCGTCTTCGAGGGCGCGCCAATCCCCGAGGTGCTCACGTCCGGCGACCACGCCAAGGTCGCTCAATGGCGCCGCGCCGAGGCTGAGCGGCTCACGCAGGAGCGGCGGCCCGACCTCTGGGCCGCCTATTTGGCCCGGACAAAGCCCGAAAACGGGCCGAAAACGCGAGGGTGACAAGGCCCGGGCTTTGTCGTAGAAGCTCGCCCAACCCATTCAGACCAGACAAGACCGCGCGCCGGTTGCTGGCGCTGCCGACGGAGACTTCGCCATGAACATCATCCAACAGATCAATAAAGAGCAGGTCGAGAAACTCTCGGCCAGCAGGGACATTCCCGACTTCGCGCCGGGCGACACCGTGCTGGTCAACGTCAAGGTGGTCGAAGGTGACAAGAGCCGCATCCAGGCCTACGAGGGCGTGTGCATCGGCCGTTCCGGCGGCGGCATCAACGAGAGCTTCACCGTGCGCAAGATTTCGTACGGCGAAGGCGTCGAGCGCGTGTTCCCGCTGCTCTCGCCGATGATCGACTCGATCAAGGTGGTGCGCCGCGGCAAGGTGCGCCGTGCCAAGCTCTATTACCTGCGCGGCTTGCGCGGCAAGAAGGCGCGCATCGAGGCGCAGGCGACCGGCGGACCGGACGGCGCCGAGGTTGCCGCCAAGAAGTAATCTCGCGGTCATACCGGAATGCATGAAGGGGCCGCACTCCGGCCCCTTTTTCTTGCGCGCCGATGGCGCTAGATAAGGCTTGCGTAACGGAGAGTTAGACGATGGCCAAAGCGCGTACCCTCTACGACAAGATTTGGGACGACCATCTGGTGGACGAGCAGCCGGATGGCACCTGTCTGATTTATATCGACCGGCACCTTGTCCATGAGGTCACCTCGCCGCAGGCCTTCGAAGGTTTGCGCAACGCCGGCCGCAAGGTTCACGCGCCCGACAAGACGCTGGCCGTGGTCGATCACAACGTGCCGACCTCCGACCGCAGCAAGCCCAATCCCGATCCGGAATCGACCGAGCAGATCGCGGTGATGGCGCAGAACGCCAAAGACTTCGGCATCGAATATTTCAACGAATTCGACAAGCGCCAGGGCATCGTCCACATCATCGGGCCCGAGCAGGGTTTCACGCTGCCCGGCACCACCATCGTGTGCGGCGACAGCCACACCGCGACGCACGGCGCCTTCGGCGCGCTCGCCTACGGCATCGGCACCTCGGAAGTCGAGCATGTGCTGGCGACGCAGACGCTGATCCAGAAAAAATCCAGAAACATGCGCGCGGTGGTCGACGGCCAGTTGCCGCCGGGCGTGACAGCGAAGGACATCATCCTCGCCATCATCGGCGAAATCGGCACCGCCGGCGGCACCGGCTACGCGCTGGAATATGCCGGCGAAGCGGTGCGCGCCTGCTCGATGGAAGGCCGCATGACGATCTGCAACATGTCGGTCGAAGGTGGCGCCAAGGCCGGCTTCATCGCGCCCGACGAGAAGGCCTACACGTATCTCAAGGACAAGCCGAAAGCGCCCAAGAGCAAGGCCTGGGACGAGGCCATGCGCTATTGGGAAACGCTGCGCTCCGACGACAACGCACCGTTCGACCGCGAGATCAGGCTCGACGCCGCCAAGCTGCCGCCGCTCGTCACCTGGGGCACCAGCCCCGAGCAGGTGGTGTCGATCAGCGGGCGCGTGCCGGTGGCAGCCGAGATTGAAGACGAAAAGAAACGCATCGCCGCCGAACGTTCGCTCGGCTACATGGGATTGCAGGGCGGCGAGAAAATCACCGACATCAAGCTCGACCGCATCTTCATCGGCTCCTGCACCAATGGCCGCATCGAGGATCTGCGTGACGTCGCGCGCATCGCCGCCGGCAAGACGGTGAACGCCAATGTCTATGCGATGATCGTGCCGGGCTCGGGCCTGGTGAAAGAGCAAGCCGAGGCCGAGGGGATCGACAAGATTCTCAAGGCCGCCGGCTTCGACTGGCGCGAGCCGGGTTGCTCGATGTGCCTCGCCATGAATCCGGACAAGCTCAAACCGGGCGAGCGATGTGCGTCCACGTCAAACAGAAACTTCGAAGGCCGTCAGGGCTACAAGGGACGTACACACTTGGTGTCGCCCGCGATGGCGGCGGCGGCGGCGATCGCCGGCCATTTCGTCGACGTCAGAGAGTGGAAATAGAAAACGCTTCGCACCAAAACAAAAAGGCCCGCCACCCGGCGGGCCTTTTTTATTTTTCGGGAACGGCGCCTTACCAGCAGCGATACGGGCGGCGCAGAACCCAGCGGCCACCGCGCCAGACGCGCGCATAACCGCAGCCCGGCCCGGCGTAATAGGGGCCGCCGTAATACGGACCATAGGGATAGCCGGCCCAGCCCCAGAATGGTCCGGGACCCCAACCCCATCCGCCACCGTGATGCCAGCCACCATGGCCCCATCGGGCCTCGGCGGGACCGGGCGTCATGGCGAACGCGCCGGCGATAAGAACTGCGATTGCGCAAATTTTGATGAGCTTCGACATCGATGACCTCCGATGCGCCCCAGATTTGCAACTGTAGCTGAAAATTCGCGGCGCGCCGACTAGTTCCAATAACAGCGCATCTGCGGCACGACCACCGGTCCACTGACGCGGTATTCCTTGGTCAGCCAGGAGCGGCAATGCCGCGTGGCGTAGCGGCCGAGCCTGTGGCGCGGATGGATCGTGATGCGCGGGCGCGATTGCGCCGCGAAATCATGGGTGTAGCCATCGCCGCCATAGACGGCGAGAACCTTGCCCGGCGTGTCATGGCAGCCGAAGAATTCGGCCGCGGCCGGCGTCAAGAAACCGGCCGAAATGACCAGAATCAGCGCCAGAAGACCCGAGAAGAAGCCGTATTTCCGCATATTCCTCAGCCCCATGCGTCCCGCCACAGGTGTTAACGGTCGCCCATTCCGGCCCCGCCGTCAAGCTTGGTGCGGGCCGCCACCTGCCCTAGAACGTTGGTATGAAAGGCCAATTTGACGATTCTGCGGCCTGGCGCGGCAGGCCTTCGCCGTCGCTGGCCGACATCGAGGCGCTGGCGGCGGAGGCTTATGCCCGCTTGCCGGAGCATTTCCGCAGCCAGTGCGAAAACCTGGTCATCCAGGTGACCGATTTTCCGACCGAGGAAGTCCTCGAACAGATAAATGTCGAAACGGAATTCGACCTGCTCGGCCTGTTCCAAGGCGTTGGTCTGCCGTTTCAATCGGCCAGTGTTCTGGACCCCCTGCCCAATATGGTTTGGCTCTACCGCCGCCCGATCCTCGACTACTGGGCCGAGCACGAGGAGAGCCTGGGCGCCATCGTGACCCACGTGCTGGTGCACGAGATCGGCCACCATCTCGGGCTCAGCGACGACGACATGACAGCCATCGAAGCGGCGGCCGACTGACGCCTTCCGTTAGCGCCCGCTTCGCGTTACACCCTTCGCCCTCGGAACGAAAAAGACACGGAAGCCATGGACAAATTCACCACGTTGGATGGCGTCGCGGCGCCCTTGAAGATGATCAATGTCGACACCGACATGGTCATCCCGAAGCAATACCTGAAGACCATCAAGCGCACCGGTCTGGGCAAGGGCCTGTTCTCCGAGTTGCGCTACAAAGACGATGGCAGCGAAAACCCCGACTTCGTGCTGAACAAGCCGGCTTATCGCAAAGCCAAAATCCTGGTCGCCGGCGACAATTTTGGCTGCGGCTCGAGCCGCGAGCACGCGCCCTGGGCACTGATGGATTTCGGCATCCGCTGCGTGATTTCGACCTCGTTCGGCGACATTTTCTACAATAACTGTTTCAAGAACGGCGTGCTGCCGATCCGTGTCAGTCCCGAGGATCTGGAAAAACTGTTCGACGATGCCGATCGTGGCTCCAATGCCACGCTCTCGATCGATCTGGAGAAGCAGGAAATCCGCGGGCCGGATGGCGGCGTGGTCAAGTTCGAGATCGATTCGTTCCGCAAGCACTGCATGCTCAACGGTCTCGACGATATTGGGTTGACGCATCAAAAGAAGAGCAAGATCACGAACTACGAGGACAAGGCCAAGGCGGCGCGGCCGTGGGCGTGAGGCTCGCAAGCGTCGCGGTTTTGTGTGCGCTCTGCGTAGCGCCGGCGCTGGCGCAGAGATCGACCGAAGACGGCTTGAAGGATTGCGAAAAGCTGGCCGCAGTTAAATTCAAACGGGAAAATTCGGCGTTCAAGAAGTTCGCGATCACGCGCGCCGATGTCGAAGAGGATAAGTTTGCCGACAAAGTCGGCACGCAATTCGTTTCAACCGTCTATCACGGCAAAGCGGTGTACCAGTCCGGCGGCGAGCCCGCCGACGTCCGCTTCATCTGCCTGCATGGCGGCCTCGGCAAAGGCGCCGTGTTCGTCTATATAATGCCCTGATGTGCGAACGGCCGGCCGCGAGACGAACAAATGACGGAAACCTGCAACCGGCGGCTTCGCAAACTTTTGAGCCAGCGCAAAGCCGTGCTGTTACCGGGCGCCGCCAATGCGCTGGCCGCGCGCGTCATTGAGGATCTCGGCTTCAAGGCGATCTACGTTACCGGCGCCGGCGTCACCAATACGTTTCTCGGCGTGCCGGACATCGGCCTAATCACGCTCACCGAACTCGCCCGCAACGTCAACGCGATGCGCGACGCCGTCGCCTTGCCCTTGATCGCCGATGCCGACACCGGCTTCGGTAATGCGATCAATGTCGGCCGCACCATCCGGGTGCTCGAGCGCAGCGGAGCCAACGCCATTCAGCTCGAGGACCAGGATTTTCCGAAGAAGTGCGGGCATTTTGCCGGCAAGAGCGTGATCCCGCGCGCCGACATGGTGCAGAAAATCCACGCCGCCGTGGATGCCCGGCTCGATCCCGATCTGGTCATCGTTGCCCGCACCGACGCCATCGCAACCAATGGCTTCGAGGATGCCATGGAGCGCGCCGCCGCCTATATCGAGGCCGGCGCCGACATGACGTTTGTCGAGGCCCCGCTCACCAAGGAACAGATTGCCGGGATCCCCAAGCGTCTGGCCGTGCCGCAATTCATCAACATTGTCGCCGGCGGCTTGACGCCGATGATCGGTCTCGATGAGTTGGAGAAAATGGGTTTCGCCATGGTGCTGTACGCCAACGCGGCGCTGCAGGCCTCGATCGCCGGCATGCAGAAAGTTCTCGGCCATCTTAAAGAGCGCGGCTCGCTCGACGGTATTTCCGATCACCTCGCCGGCTTCGAGGAGCGGCAGCGGCTGGTTTCAAAACCGCGCTACGACGCGCTCGAGAAAAAATATTCGGCCCCAGAATAGGCCGGTCGGAAAAAACTCATGGCAGGCTCAAGCGACAATCCGCATACCAGCGCGATCGCTCAATTCATTTCGCAGTTTAAATACGAAGACATCCCGGATGCCGTCATCGGACGCATCAAGCTGTTGATTCTGGATTCGCTGGGTTGTGCGCTTTACGGCAGCGATCTCGAATGGAGCAGGATTTTACGCGCGACACTTGGCAAGCTCGACACGACCAAAGCCTGCCGCGTCTGGGGAACGGCCCAGCTTTTGTCGGCGCCACATACCGCGCTGGTCAACGGCACACTCATTCAAAGCTTCGAACTCGACGACGTTCACCGACAGGGCGTGCTGCATGTCGGCGCGGTCACTTTGCCGCCGCTGCTGGCTGTCACCGAGATTCGCCCCGGCATGAGCGGGCGCGACTTGCTGCGCGCGGCCGTTGCCGGCTACGAGATCGGCCCGCGCGTCGGCAAATGCATGGGCCCACAACATATCGGGCAAGGCTGGCATTCCGGCGCGACCGTCGGCGTGTTTTCCGCTGCGGCGGGCGCGGCCGCAGCTTTGCAGCTGTCGCCCGAACAGGCCGTGCACGCGCTCGGCATTGCCGGAACGCAGTCGGCGGGGCTGATGGCGGCCCAATATGGCGCGATGGTCAAGCGCATGCACGCCGGCCGCGCGGCACAAAGCGGGCTTTATGGCGCGCTGCTGGCGGAGGCCGGCTTCACCGGCATTGTCGATGTTTTCGAATCGCCCTATGGCGGATTTTGCACGACGTTCTCGCGCTCGAGCGACCGGTTCAATCTCGACGAGCTGTCGTGGCAGCTCGGCCACGAGTGGGAAACCATGCGGATTTCGCTGAAATTCTACTCCTGCGTCGGAAGCAACCACACCACGCTCGATGCCATCCGCATGATACAGGAAAAGACGCCATTCGGCGCCGACGATATCGACTCGATCGTGGTGCACGGCTCGCAGGTGACGGTCGAACACGTCGGCTGGCCGTACAAGCCGCAGGGCCTCACGTCGGCGCAGTTGAACCTGCCGTTCTGCGTCGCGACACTGTTGCTCGAAGGCGACGTGTTCATCGATCAGTTCAGCGACGCGGCGGTCAACGACCGCAAGCGGATCGAATTATCGAAAAAAATCCGCGTGGTCCACGACCCCTCGATCACCGCACAGGGTTCGAACTACCGGCACAAGGTGCGGGTCGAGGTCCATCTGAAAAACGGCGTCAAACTCGAACAAACCGTCGAGGCGCCTCGTGGCAGCGAGACGAGCTTCGCTTCGGAAGCCGATATCGTCGGCAAGTTCAAGAAACTGGCAACGCACGCGGTCAGCGGCGCTAAAGCGGACACAATTGTCAACCTGGCGCTGGGCGCCGAGAAGCTGGCGCGCGCCGAACAGATTGCGCAGGCCTTGGCGAACTGATCGCCTACTTCTCTTTATTGACCTTCATGTTCGCCGCCAGATCGCTGAGGCGCTTGCGCTCGGTGGTGGTGAACTTGACGAAATCCGCGACCGATCCGCCGGCGGGCTCGATGCCATTCGGCGTCAGCTTGCCCTTCACCTCGTCGGTGTTGAGCGCCGCCTGCAACGCGGCATTCATGCGCTGGATGATCGGCTCCGGCGTGCCGCGCGGCGCATAGAGGCCGGCCCAGTGGCCGATCTGCACGCTCGGAAAGCCCTGCTCGGCCGTGGTCGTGATCGACGGATAGGCGCTGATGCGCTTTTCATACGTGGTCGCGATCGCCTTCAACAATCCGGCCTTGATCTGCGGGATCACGACGATGCTCGCTTCCGAGGTCGCCGAGACATTGTTCGACAACACGCCGTTCACGCCGTCGCCGCCGCTCTTGTAAGGGATGATGACGAGGGAAATGCCGGTCGCTTCCTTGATCATCTGGCCGACGAATTCCGGCGTGCTGCCATTGCCGGCGGTGGCCCAGGTGATGCCCTTGCCGCCTTGCGCCTTGGCCCAGGCGACGAACTCTTTCATGTTATTCGCAGGCACGCTCGGATTGACCACTATGGTCGATGGCGCGACCGCGATCATGCCGACCGGCACAAGATCGGAATCGGCGTAAGGCAGATCTTTCAGGATCAGGCTGTTGGTGATGGTGCTCGCCGCACCGACCAGGAATGTGTAGCCGTCGGGCGGCGAATGCGCGACGTAGGCCGTGCCGATCACCGCGCCGGCGCCGGGGCGGTTTTCGACGACGACGGTCTGGTTCAGTTGCTTGCCGACGCCTTCGGCCGCAAACCGCGCGATCAGGTCATTGGCACCGCCCGGTCCAAAGCCCACGATGAAACGGATCGGATGATCCGGCCACTCCGCGCGCGCTGCCGGCGCAGCGACGGCGCTAAACAGAATGCAAGCGGCGAAAAGCGATTTCTTTATCATTGTTTCCTCCTTGGGTCGGGGCGCGAGCCTCTTGTCCAAGTCTAGCCAAGACTAAATTGAGAGTCTTGCCGCTTAAAAGTTCTGCCGCGGGCAGGCGGCGGGCGCTACTGGATTTTATAGTTGAGGCCGAAGCGAACGATGCTGCCGCGCGTGGCGAAGCTGTAAGTCAGTTGTGGCGGCGTGGGGAAGCCCAAGATGGTCAAATTGCCGGTGATGCTTTCGCTGCCCAGGTCGTAATAAAGATATTCGGCCTTGACCGACCATCTGTCCGGCAACGCCTATTCGGCGCCCGCGCCGAGGGTCCATCCGACTTTCGTGACATTGGCCGATGCCGGGATGTCGTAGTTGAGCACGATGGCGCCGCGGTGAACATTGGCGGTGTAGTCCAACAACCCGACAGCCAAGCCGCCAGTGGCGTAGAGCAGCAGATTGTCCATCGCCGTGAAGCCGATGCGGCCACGCAGGGTTGAGAACCACTTGATCTGCTGATCCGCGGTGCTCGTGTAATTGGCGGTCGGCAGAATCGCGCGTATGTTGACGAGCCCGCTGCCGTGAATATTGGCGAAAGATGAATCCATCTCAACGCCGTAGACCATTTTGTCGCGCTGATAATTGTAGCCGAACTGGAGGCCGGTCAGCAGACCCTCCGTGTTGGTCGCCACCGACGAAGGAATGACTCCGATGCTGACCAGCGCAGCAAGCGCCGGCGAGTCGCCCACGATCCCGTTCGAGTCCTCGCTCCAGCCCAAGCCGACGTGGCCGCCGACATAGAAGCCGGTCCAGTTGTACGGCGACGGCGGTGCGGCAGACGCGGCCTGAAATGTGCCGAAAAAAATGGCCCCCGCCAGCACACTCGCGAGTTTCAAACGCACGCTAACCGCCCCCGAAACGACCCCATTCCCAGCACTTTTTTGTAGAATAAGCGGCCCGGCCGCGCAATCGGGGGGTACCGAAATTGCAACAGCTGTTGCGCGGCGGCACGAGTGCCCTAGCTAACCGCGATGGCCTCCGCGATCGCCACCGTGCGGCGCGCCATATCGGCGTGCAAGCGCTCGACCATGCGGCCCTCGATTGACACCACGCCCTTGGCCTTGTTCTCCGGCAGATCGAAGGCTGCGATTATCTTGCGGGCCTGCGCAACGTCCTCCGCCGACGGCGAGAACGCCTTGTTGCAGGGCTCGATCTGGTTGGGGTGGATCAGCGTCTTGCCGTCGAAACCGAGTTCGACACCCTGCCGGCACTCCGCGACAAAGCCGTCGGCATTGCCGATGTCGTTGTAGACGCCGTCGAGAATTTCGATGCCGTAAATGCGCGATGCCGCAACGCAGGTGGAAAGCCAGCCCAGCATCGGCGCCCTGCCCGGCACCAAACGCGCACGGGTGTCCTTGGCCAGATCGTTGGTGCCCATGATGAAGCCGCCGAGCCGCGCCTCGGAGTCCTTGGCCTCGGCGGCGATCGCCAGAATGTTGAAGATCGCCAGCGGCGTTTCAATCATCGCCCAGATTCGTATTTTGTGATCGCTGTGCATGTCGAGCAGGCGGCGGCCGACCATCTCGAGCGTCTCGGGGTTTGACACCTTTGGCACCAAAATGGCATCGGGCGAGGCATGGGCGGCGGCGGACAGGTCATCAGCATGCCAGGGCGTGTCCACTCCGTTGATCCGGATGAACACTTCGCGCCGGCCGAAGCCGCCGGCCTTCACGACATCGGCGACCTGCTGGCGCGCCGCCTCCTTGACGTCGGGCGCGACCGAATCCTCAAGGTCGAAGATCACGGCGTCGACGGCGAGGGTTTTCGCTTTCTCCAGGGCGCGGGCATTGGAACCCGGCACGTAAAGCACGCTGCGGCGCGGACGGATGGTCATGCCGCCAACTCTATCGGCCATCGGGAAACTATCAAGCGCCGACTACTTGGCGGACGCGGTTTGCGGCTTGAGAATCCGGTAAAGCTGGAAACGGTCGCCGTCGGCGATCAGCTTCAGACGCGCGGGGTCGGGATTGGGCGCCTCGTCCTCGGTGAACAGCACGTAGAGATAATCGAATTTCGTCCAATTCAACCAGAACGCCGGCGTGTTGGGCGCCGGGTGGTCGGCGGCGACGATGAGCTGCGCGGTCGAGGGCGGCGTGCCATCCCTCAAATCGGCGTAGTCGCGGTATTCGGGGCGTACATGCAGCACCTGCTTGCCGGCCACGGTGAACACCGTCGTCACCAGCGCGTTACGCTCGATGGTGGCGATGCAGGCAGCGTGCACCAGGCCAAGGTCGCGCACGTCCTCGCCGAGCGAGCGGTCGGCATAGGCGACGAAAACCTTCGAGCCCGGCGCGATGCGGCGCACGGAAGAGCGGAACTCGCTGGTGGTGTCGGACAACTGCGACCAGTTGAGATCGATCTCGATCAGCCGCGCGGTGATCAAGACAATCAGCACGACCATGAAGGCGCGCCGCACCAGGCGGCGACGCAGTTCGAGGTCGCCGCACGCGAACAGCATGAAGGCGACGCCGATCGGCACGCGCTGGTCGGTCATGTAGGTGTCGAACATGATGCGCGGCAGCGCGAGGTACACCAGTGTGCCGACGACCAGCAGCGTCACGACCAGCGGATGAAAGCGCAACACATGGTGGCGGACTGCCCAGACGATGCTGGCGACCATCACCGCGATGAGTGCGAAGGCGGCGATGTCGGAATAGTCGCTGACGATATACATCAGCCCGTCGATCTTGCCGCGCTGCTCCCAGTAGGTGGCGCCGACAAGCTCCATGGTCGGGCTGGCATTGAGCAACGGTGCCGCGGCGAGGAACGGCAGACCGCCGGCGACGAAATCGACGATGCGGCCGGGCCAGGGTTCGCGCCGGAACTGCCACAGCCGCGACATCTCGAACGACAGCACGCCGATGCCGTAAATACCGAGCGCGCAGAGATGGCAGAAAAACAGCGCGACGACGCAAACAGCCGACAGCGCGAAACGCAGTGGCCAGGCGCGCTCACGCAGGGCGATCCAGCCGGCCAGCGCCCAAAGCGCGATGCCAATCCCGAAGATGTAGTTCATCAGGCCGACGAGAAAGACGTAATTGTACAGCAGCGGAAAGGCGAACAGCGGGAACACCGACCAGCGGCCGATCAGCGCCCGGTTGAGCGTCAGCACGCCCGAAACGATGAGTGCGAACATACTGACGATGAACACCTGCCCCGCCAGGTAGATGTTCATGAAGCGCGCCAGCACCGGCACGATCAAATCCATGGTCAGGTTGGGAATGACTTGCCAGTCGATCTCATAGTATTGAGCGAGTTGCGGGTTGTTCGACAGCGTTGCGATCACGTGCATGCGCGCCAGATGATTGACGTAGTCCGACAACGGTGGCAGCGGATGCGTCCAGATCGGTATCGAAATGAGCAAAGTGAACGCCGCGAACAGCACGGCGATTTGCGGCGCCGAAAAGCCGTGCGCGCGGAAGCGCGACCACGGCAGATTTGTGATAATGGGCTTGTTCGGCTGGAGCATGCGCGGTCTGATTTTCTTGACCCTTCAGTCGACGATTGCACCTGAACAAGCAATGAACATGGCGGTTTCGGGGGCGAGAATGTGACCAATGAGCAGGCAGCGCGCGCGATAATCAGAGGGTTCCAATGATCTAGGCACGGGGGGTTGCTTGCGATCGACGGGCAGGTCATGACACAGGCTTCACACCGTTAAGGATGGCGATGAACTTTCCGCAGCGTTTGATCGATGGCTATAACGCCTTTGCCGGCGGGCGGCTGCGCACCGAGCAAGACCGCTACCGCGAACTGGCCCAATCCGGCCAATCACCCGAAGTAATGGTGATCGGCTGCTGTGATTCACGCTGCGCGCCAGAGGCCATCTTCAACGCACGGCCCGGCGAGCTGTTCGTGGTGCGCAACGTCGCCAACATCGTGCCACCCTATGCGCCGGACGGACAGGCGCACGGTGTCTCGGCCGCGCTCGAATTTGGTGTCGCGGCGCTCAAGGTGAAACACATCGTGGTGCTCGGTCACGCCCAATGCGGCGGCGTAAAGGCCTATGCGGAAGACGCCGAGCCGCTGACGCCCGGCGATTTCATAGGAAAATGGATGCGGCTGATGACGCCGGCTGCGGAAAAAGTCGGACCACGCGGCGCACGGTCCGCGCCCGACTATCTGGCGGCACTCGAACAGGCCAATGTCGTCAACAGCCTGGACAACCTGATGACGTTTCCGCGCTTAAGCAAACTGGTCGAACGCGGCAGCGTTATTTTGCACGGCGCCTATTTCGGCGTCGCCAGCGGCGATTTGTCGGTGCTGGACAAGTCGACGGGAAAGTTCGTCCCGGTCGGCCGCGCGGGTTAAGCCGCCTTACGCTTGGCCTGGATCAGCTTGCGGTTGATCAGGCACTCGGCGATTTGAATGGCGTTGAGTGCGGCGCCCTTGCGCAGATTATCCGACACCACCCACATTTGCAGGCCGTTATCAACGGTCGGGTCGGTGCGGATGCGGCTGATATAGGTAGCGTCCTCGCCGGCGCATTCATAGGGCGTCACGTAGCCGCCGGGCTCGTGCTTGTCGATCACCAGGCAGCCGGGCGCGTTGCGCAAAATCGTGCGCGCTTCCTCGACGCTGATCGGGTTTTCGAATTCGACGTTGACCGCTTCGCAATGGCCGATGAACACCGGCACGCGCACGCAAGTGGCGGTCAGCTTGATTTTGGGATCAAGAATCTTCTTGGTCTCCATCATCATCTTCCACTCTTCCTTGGTGTAGCCGTCCTCCATGAACACGTCGATTTCCGGAATGACGTTGAACGCGATGCGCTTCGGGAACTTCGTGTTGGTGACTTCGCCGAGCGTGAACACCGCCTTGGTCTGCGAGAACAATTCGTCCATCGCATCCTTGCCGGCGCCCGATACCGATTGATAGGTCGCCACCACCACGCGCTTTATGGTGGCCTTGTCATGCAACGGCTTGAGCGCGACCACGAGCTGCGCGGTCGAGCAATTCGGATTGGCGATGATGTTTTTCTTGGTGAAGCCGGCGACCGCGTCGGCGTTCACCTCCGGCACGATCAACGGCACGTCTGGGTCCATGCGCCAGGCCGACGAATTGTCGATCACCACCGCGCCTTGGGCGGCGATCTTCGGCGACCACTCCTTCGACACGGCGCCGCCCGCCGACATCAGGCAGATGTCGACGTCGGAAAAATCGAAATGGTCGAGCGCCTTCACCTTCAGCGTCTTGTCGCCGAACGAGCATTCCTGACCCATGCTCTTGCGCGAGGCGAGCGCGACCACCTCGTCGGCAGGGAATGCACGCTCGGCCAGAATGTTGAGCATCTCGCGCCCAACATTGCCGGTGGCACCCACCACAGCGACCTTGTAACCCATTGTTAACTCTCCGAAATAATTTCCCCTGGGGGCCTAGCCCAAGGGCACCGGTTGGCAGCGCTTCTAAGCGAGAACTAGGCCCAAGACAACGGTAGCCTGCTGGGGACCAAGGGCATGCATCCGGCCCTGCATTCGTGGCGCGAGGAATTGCCTGCCACCTTTGTGCGTGTACTCGCATATCTGGGTGGCGTTGCGGTGCTTTCCATGGCTGCCGCGCAGATTTTTCAGTCCGCGCCGGCCATCACCACAGCGACTGTGATTCATCAGCAGCCAGAATGGACCGATATCGAGCGGCCGTTCCCGGCTTTCGCGCTGTCGATCCCCGAGGCCGCGGACGTGCCGTCGAGCTACGCCATCCGGCGCCACGCCGAAGGTGGCGGCCGCAAGGACATTCTCACGCTTGGCGCCCCCGACAGCGCCGCGCCCTATTTGCAGGTCGAGATCTACCGGCCGGGCGACGAGCTGCACCGCTTCGCCGGTCCAAAAGACGAGATCGGCGCCGAGGCCATAGCACTCGGACCGATCGGGCTGGTCCACGCCGATGAAAAGCTGGCGAGCAAATTCGGCCAGCTGGAGATCGTCGCCTTCGAGACATCGAACGGCACGCCGCGTCATTGCCTCGGCTTCGTGCGCGCTTATGACGATCCGCGGCTGCAATTGTCCGGCTGGTTCTGCCAGGGCGGCACCGACTTCATCGAGCGCTCGACGCTGGCTTGCGCGCTTGACCGGCTGTCGCTGCTCTCGGCCGGCAGCGAGCCGAAGGTTGGCGCGCTGTTCGCGCAGACCGAACTCAACCGCAGCTACTGCGGCCAGCGCGACCCGATTCTGGCGTCGACGCCGAAGTACACACTGCTGTGGAAGGCGCTGGCGAACCGGCCGGAGCCGCGACGAGTCGGCCGCTGACCAATCTTCCGCGATAATTTATTCACGCTGCAACGCGAAACGACTTCGTGTGCGCCGGCCGTCAATGCGATTGACCGGCCCGGCAATTCGTATGATCATATTCAGATAAGAATATCTAAAGCCGCGGCGATGGCCGGGCTTGGATAAAAACCTCTGGGGAGAGGAACGATGATCACACGACGTCATCTGCTTGAGACGGCGGGCGCGGGCGCAGCGCTGGCCGTATCCGGACTGACGCAATTTTCCGAAAGTCTCGCCGCCAACATCGGCACCACGCCGGGCGTGCCCGAAGGCGTCAATTCCATCGCCAGCATGGCGTCGCTGCCCGGCAAGAAGCCGCTGATCCAGCTTGCCGACCGGCCGCCGAATTACGAATCGCCGATCGAATATTTGCGCACGCCGATCACGCCGAACGATCAGTTCTTCGTGCGCTATCATCTGGCCGACATCCCCGAGGTTGATCCAAAGACATACAAAATTTCAGTCGGCGGCGATGGCGCCAACGGCCAAGCCGAGCTCACGCTCGACGACCTGAAGAAAATGCCGGCCGTCGAGGTGGTCGCGGTCAATCAATGCTCGGGCAACCGGCGCGGCCTGTCGAAGCCGCATGTCGCCGGCGTCGAATGGGGTTACGGCGCCATGGGTTGCGCACGCTGGAAGGGCGCGCGGCTCAAGGACGTGCTCGACAAAGTCGGGCTCAAGAAGGAAGCGATCGAAATTTCGTTCAACGGCGCCGACGGACCGGTGGTCGACAAGACACCGGACTTCATCAAAAGCATTCCGGTTTCGAAGGCGATCGATGAGTCAACGATCATCGCCTATGAAATGAACGGCGCGCCGCTGCCGCACTTCAACGGCTTCCCGGCGCGGCTGGTCGTGCCGGGCTGGACCGGCACCTATTGGATGAAGCATCTCATCACCATCACCGCGCAGACCAAGCCACTCACCAACTTCTGGATGAACCCCGCCTATCGGATTCCAATCGGGATATTCCCGATCGCGCAGCGCTTCACGTCGCAGGAATACGCGCCCAACACGCCGATCACCGAGATGGTGGTGAACTCGCTGATCACCAGCCACCGCGATGGCGCCAAAGTGAGCGCGGGCAAAGTCACGGTCAGCGGCATGGCCTGGGACGGCGGCTACGGCATCCGTTCGGTTGAAGTGTCGACCGATGGCGGCAAGAACTGGTCGAGCGCGACATTGGGCGAGGATTTCGGCCGCTACGCCATGCGGCCGTGGGGCTTCGATCTCGCCGCTAAGCGCGGCGCCAACACCGTGATGGTCAACGCCACCAACAAGATCGGCCAGGGCCAGGTGTCCGATTTGATTTTCAACGGCGCCGGCTACCACAACAACGTGATGCAAAACATCACGCTGACGGCCTGAGGGAGATGACCATGCGGACATTCGTCATAGCTATCGCCACCGCACTGATCGTGCTTCCGGCGGCCGCTGCCGAGGTGCAACTAAAAAAGGCGGACGGCATCGACAAGGTCGAGGGCAACTGCGCCGCCTGCCACACGCTGGCTTATATCCCGATGAACTCGCCGTTTCTCAACGCTGCGGGCTGGACCGGCGAGGTCACCAAGATGATCAAGGCATACGGCGCGCCGATCGACGACGCCGATGCCAAGGCGATCGCCGAGTATCTGACTAAGAATTACGGCGGCTGACTGGAATAAATTCGCCATCAACGTGCAAATTCGGCCTCGCCGCGCCGGCGGGGCCGTTTTCTTAATGATTTGCGGCAACAATTGCCTGTGATTTGACCTGTCGCCGCGAACCGAAGCCCGCTAGTATGCGTTGCAATATCGGGGCCTTAGCGAGGAATCCATGCGTCTGAAAGCCGTTGCCACCACGTTTGCCGCCATCGCGGCCCTGGCTCTGCTGGCCATGCCGGCCGGCGCCGCGGTCAAGAAAAAGCACGTGGTCACCACCGCCGCCGGACACACAGTGTTCGTCAGCCGCGACGAGGACGGGCGCACCCGCACCAAGATCATCATTCAGAAACGGTCTTATCTGGACGGCGGCACCGAGATCATGCCGGGCGACCGCAACGACCACGACTACGCTTCGCCGCCCAACCATTCGGGCATCAGCGTGCTCGACAACACGGCGTTCGGCGGCAACCAGTCGCCACTGCCCGGACCGTGGACGCTGCCGAGCAAAGATAATCCCTGGCTGAAGTTCTGAGCCGGCACAGCGATCGCTCATAAAAAACGCGGCCCGGGGCCGCGTTTTCGTTTTGGACGGTACTTTCGAAAATCAAGCCGCCAAGGCTTCGAGCTCCACTAAAATCGCGTCACCCATTGCCACCGTGCCGACTACGGTCGTTCCCTCCGATTTAACGTCGGCGGTGCGCAGACCCTTGGCCAGCGTGGCGGCGATTGCCTGGTCGATCATGTCGGCCTGTTTGCCGAGATTGAACGAATAGCGCAACGCCATGCCGAACGACGCGATCATCGCGATCGGGTTGGCGACGCCCCTGCCGGCGATGTCGGGCGCAGAACCATGCACCGGCTCGTACAGCGCCTTGCGCCTTTTGGTTTTTGGATCGACCTCGCCCAACGACGCCGACGGCAACATGCCGAGCGAACCGGTCAAGGTCGCCGCGATGTCGGACAGCATGTCGCCGAACAGATTGTCGGTGACGATGACGTCAAACTGTTTCGGCCAGCGCACCAATTGCATGCCGCCGGCATCCGCGAGCATATGCTCGAGCTGGACATCCTTGAATTCGCGCGCGTGCAGCGCCGTCGTTACCTCGTTCCACAAAACGCCAGACTTCATGACGTTGCGCTTTTCCATCGAGGTCACTTTGTTACGCCGCTTGCGCGCCAGCTCGAACGCGACGCGGTCAATGCGCTCGATCTCATAGGTGTCGTAAACCTGCGTGTCGATGGCGCGCTTCTGGCCGTTGCCAAGATCGGTGATGGTCTTCGGCTCGCCGAAATAAACGCCGCCGGTCAATTCGCGCAGGATGATGATGTCGAGGCCCTCGACCACCTCACGCTTCAGGCTCGATGAATCGGCGAGCGCCGGATAGACGATGGCCGGGCGCACATTGGCGTAGAGATCGAGATCCTTACGCAGACGCAATAGGCCAGCTTCGGGGCGCACGTCGTAGGGAACCTTGTCCCATTTCGGCCCGCCGACCGAACCGAAGATCACGGCGTCCGCGGCTTTCGCCTTCGCCATGGTCTCGTCGGTGATCGCGACCCCGTGGGCGTCGTAACAGCAGCCGCCCGCGAGCGCCTCCTCGAAGACGAACTTATCCGGGCCCTGTTTGTTGAAGAACTCGATGACCCGTTTCGCCTCGGCCATCACTTCGGGGCCAATGCCATCACCCGGGATCAGCAGTAGATTATGGGTCGCCATACGCTTTTACCTCGCAAGAACCGCCGCGAGGATTGCTAAAGGCTCATGGCAGGCTTGGCAACTGGGCGCGCTGGGCCGACACTGGATCATTGCAAACCGAGGCACCATGGCGCCGGAACACAGAACGAAAGTCGTGATCGTGGGGGCGGGCTTCGGCGGCCTGGAAGCCGCCAAGGCGCTGCGGCGCGCGCCGGCCGACGTCACCGTGATCGACCGGCAAAACCATCATTGCTTCCAGCCGCTGCTCTATCAGGTGGCAACCGCCGCACTGTCGCCGGCCGACATAGCCTGGCCGATCCGCCATATCCTGCGCACGCAGCGCAACGCCACGGTGCTGATGGAGGAGGTCAGCGGCGTCGACACGCCGAATAAGAAGCTCCGCACCAATTTCGGCGAGGTGTCTTACGACTATTTGGTGATCGCGACCGGCGCGATGCATTCCTATTTCGGGCATGACGACTGGTCGGATTACGCGCCCGGCCTCAAGCGCATTGAGGACGCCACGCGCATCCGCCGCAGCATCCTGATCGCGTTCGAACGGGCCGAAGTGACGCCCGACGTCGCCGAACAAAGGCGCCTGCTCACGTTCGTGATCATTGGTGGTGGTGCCACCGGCGTCGAAATGGCCGGCGCCATCGCCGAGATCGCGCGACAGACGCTGGCCGCCGATTTCCGCCGCATCGATCCGCGCTCGGCGCGCATCGTGCTGATCGAAGCGGGACCGCGCGTACTGCCGACCTTCCCACCTGCACAATCAAATTATGTGCACGTGGCACTAACGCGCAGCGGCGTTGAGATCCAGACCACGACAAGTGTAACGCAGTGCGATGCGCATGGCGTCGATACTGATGGCGACCGCATCGACGCCAGCACCGTCATCTGGGCCGCCGGCGTCACCGCTTCGCCGGCCGCGCGCTGGCTCAACGCGGAAGCCGACCGTGCCGGAAGGGTGAAGGTCGGCGCCGATCTGTCGCTGCCCGGGCATCCGGATATTTTCATGGTCGGCGACACCGCGACGGTAACCGACGCCAAGGGCAACCCAGTGCCCGGCATCGCGCCGGCGGCCAAGCAGATGGGACAATATGTCGGCAAGCTGATCGCGGCGCGGATCGCCGGGCGCGGCGCGCCCGCGCCGTTCCACTACATGCACCTCGGCGAACTGGCGACCATCGGACGCCGCGCTGCGGTGGTGAAATTCGGCCACCTGCAGCTGCATGGCTTCATCGGCTGGGTGTTCTGGAGCGTGGTGCACATCTACTTCCTGATCGGATTGCGCAACCGCTTTGTCGTCGCCTTCATCTGGTTTTGGGATTATTTGACGTTTCAGCGCGGCGCGCGGCTGATCACCGATCCCGACGATCCGAAGAAGTAGCTGGCACTCTGGACGCAAACTTAAGGTCGCGCGACACTCGGATTTTCAGCGCCGGCAAGAGCGCCAAACCGGGAGGCGACCATGATCCGTCTATTCGCGTTTTTCCTCGGCGCTATGATGCTGGCGCTGCCGGTGATCCAGACCCGCGCCGCCGAACTTGACCCCAAGGCGGTCGTCTATCAGACGCCGGACCAGATCAAGTGGAGCCCGGTAAACCCGGCCGGCGCGCAACAGGCGGTGCTGTTCGGCGATCCGACCAAGCCGGGCCTCTATGGCGTGCTGACCAAATGGACGGCCGGCAACCATTTCAGCAAACCGCATTTCCATCCGCATGACCGTTTCATCACGGTGCTCTCGGGGACCTGGTGGGTCGGTAGCGGCCCGAATTGGGATCCCGCCAACGGCAGTGTGCCGATGCCGGCCGGGACCTTTGTCACCCATTATGGCAA
Source organism: Pseudolabrys sp. (assembly GCA_035648555.1). Lineage (GTDB taxonomy): Bacteria > Pseudomonadota > Alphaproteobacteria > Rhizobiales > Xanthobacteraceae > Pseudolabrys. The sequence continues at coordinate 58,472 of DASRLF010000043.1, read as the reverse complement.
GCAGGTGCATTGGGACGGAGCCAAGGATGTCGATGCGGTGCTGTTAATCGTTGGCGAGGGTCCGGCAACCACGACCCCGTTTGTGAGCGCGGATCGGCTAAAATAAAGCCGGAGCCGGCCGAACTGTGGCCTGAAATTAGAATGCGACTTTGACGCCGCCGCGACCGCTGATCACGGAGCTGGAGTCGGAAAAGCCGGTGTATTCGACCGAGCCGAACAGAACGACACGGCCGCTGTGCCACTCCATGCCGAGGCCGCCGAAGCCGCTCAGCACGCTACTGTTGCCTGGCGTGGCAAACGGGATTTCCTGACCCAACAGCGTCGCATTGATAGTGGTGCTGCCCATGCGTTGAACGCCGAGCACGCCGGCGTAGATATTTCCCATCACTACCTGGTTCGCGGGGATGACGCGCGTGCCCGTGAGCTTGAGCTGTCCCTTTTCCTCGACGTCCTGGGCGATGCGGTCGCCAACGCTCAGGTTCGCCGTCGAACCGCTCTCGGTATAGCCATCGAACTCCGAGACGAGGTAACGAACATTCACGCTCGGCGTGAGCGTGTAGGAGGCGCCGTGCAGCGGGCCGAGCGCAAAGCGCGCGCCGAGCGTCGCCTCGGGGCTGAAATACGTACCGCCGTAGCTTGCTTTCGCCGTCTCGATCTCGCCCGGAACGAGGTTGTTGTTGATATTGCGGGTGCTGTCGTTGATCGAGTGGCCGCCCTGCATCACTGCTTGCACAAATAAGATGCCTTGCGAGTAATGGGCGTACATGCCGGCGAACACGATATTGCTTATCGTGTCGCCGTAGTTGAAATCGACGCTGCTGCGCGTCTCGCCGGCGCCACCGAACATTCCGCCGTAGAACTGATTGAGCGTCCGCAAAGACGTGCCGTCCGCGGGCTGTTCGCGCTGGCCGGCGAAGCCGCGCGCCCAAAGCGACCAACCGTTGCGGTACACCGCGGTCGGGTTGGCGAACAACGCGCGGTCGTTCGTATAGGCTGACAGGCCGGGAATGGCATCGAAGGCGTCGGTGATGCGCGAATCGCCGCTGGTGCCGGAGAATGCCATCGCCTGTGTCGCGGCCGCATCCTGTCCCTGGATCACCGGAATGGCGGACGACACGTTGCGGGAAAAATCCATCAAGTTGCGGTCGGTCATTCCGAACGGTGTCGGATCGACCGACGCGGCCTGATTGCCCAACGCCGCGAACGGCACAGTTCCGGTGACGCTCGCGCCATTTTGTGGCCGCCGCAAGAAGAACGGCAACGATGGATTCAGGCCACGCGTGGCCGCGGCAGTGATTCATGAAATAGCGCCTCGTTAACGCGTACGCTAGCGGGCACTATTTCCGACGACTGCCGGGCATCCGAACTGCGATTCAGTGCAATGATTTCAGCGAGATTCGACGTTCGAGGTGTAAAACGGCGTGCTTAATACGGCGTTAAAGCCCGCTGAACCAGTTGTAGCCCTGGTTTTCCCAATAGCCGCCCTGGTCGGTGTTAGTGACTTCCATCGCCACCACGTATTTCGGATTCTTGAAACCTAATTTTGTGGGAATGCGGATTTTCATCGGAAAACCGTAGGCCTGCGGCAATATCTTGTGATCGTATTTGAACGACATCTGCGTCTGCGGATGCAGCGCGGTCGGCATGTCGATGGTGTTGGTGTAGCCCTCGGCGCATTTGAACCAGATGTACTTCGCGCGGGTGTCGGCGCCGATGCGCTTGAGGAATTCCGACAGCGGCGTGCCTTGCCAGGAACCGATGGCGCTCCAGCCTTCGACGCAGACGTGGCGCGTGATCTGCGACACCTCGGGAAGCGCGTGCAGCTGATCAAGCGTCCACGGCGTCTTGTTGTCGACCAGGCCGGCGATCTCGAGCTTATAAGCATTCCCGTCAACCTCCGGTGCCTCGTCTTCGGCGTAGTAAGCGTTGAACGGGAATGGCTTGGTGAGCGCGCTTTCAGGAAATGTCGGCGCCAGTTTGGTGCGGCTGAACAGTGCAGCCTGCGCGCCGTCGTTGAAGGCGGAAATCTTGCGCAACACGGCTTCGGCGGTGTCGCCGTCGATGATGTCGCAGCCGGTGAGGAAGGTGAGCGCGCCGAGACTGGCCGCGCCGCGCAGAAAGCCGCGCCGCGCCGGATCGGGCATCAGTCTGGCGGCGTCCTTGATCAGGAGTTTGGGATCAACGCCAGGAATGATTTTGCGGTGGCGCATTTTGTTTTCCTACTTGCCAGTGACCATGGCGCGCAGGCTTTTCGGCACCAGCAACGCCAGCAGCACATGCACCGCCAGGAAGCCGACGATCGCCGCCATGGCGAAGAAATGCACATAACGCACAAAATCATAACCGCCGAACAGCATTGTCAGTTCCTGGAACTGAACCGGTTTCCAAATCGATATGCCCGAGAGCACGATGATGATGCCGCAGAGAATGACGCCGGTATAGAGCACCTTCTGCACCGCGTTGTAGTGCGACAGATCGTCATGCGCGAGCTTGAACGTCAGCGCGGCTTTGGCATCGGCAAACACTTCGGACGGATAGATCGGCAGCAGCTTGCGGCGGAAGCGCCCGGTGGCGAGCCCGAGTGTCACATAGACAATGCCGTTGGCCACCACCACCCACATCGCGGCGAAATGCCAGAGCAGCGCGCCGGCGAGCCAGTTGCCGAGCGCGATCTGACGCGGAAAGGTGAAATTGAATAATGGCGAGGCGTCGTAGATCTGCCAGCCGGAGCCGATCATGACCAGGATTGCGATCGCGTTGATCCAATGGCAGACGCGTACCCACACCGGATGAATGGTGGTGTTCGCGGGCGTCACTGTCATGGTCTCGGCGGTCATCGGCTCTATCATCCACCCTTATAACCCTTATCAGGATACGACGCTCACGGCTGTTCGGATGCAAGCATTCGCGAAATTATCACTACATACTGATCTTCATCTGGGTTTCGCGCGCGCGTATATAATAGTCCGTCTGGCTCGCTGTGTCTTTTACGGCCGGCCGGTCTTGCTTGCTCTTCTTCACGTGCGACGACTTGACGACACGGTCGCTCTTGGCGTCGTCCGCAACGGCGGTCGTCGTGATGGCGCCGGCAGCGATCGCGGCCGCCAGGGCCGCCGAGAACAAAGCCTTTTTCATTCCGCGCCCCTCATGAGGCGTGCGGCCGGGCTCGCGGGGGCAAGCCCGGCCGGCAGCCGCACTTACTTCGACATACTATCCTTGGACATATTGTCCTTGGCCATACTGTCGTTCTTCTTCATGGAATCCTTGGCCATGGTGTCCTTGGCCATGCCGTCATCCTTTTTCATCGAGTCCTTGGTCATCGTGTCCTTGGTCATCGAGTCTTTCTTCATGTCGTCGGCGAAAGCCGCCGGCGCCAGCGGGGTCATGGCCAGACCGGCCGCGATCAACGCCGAAAGGAAAAAGCTCTTTTTCATCGGGTGTTCTCCTCAGGATTAAACTTGCAAGCCAACGGCTATCACGGAGGCTAAACACGTCCTCATCAGTTTCCCGTTGCTCCAACCTAGCGTTTGGCTCACGGTTTTGTGAGAATGACTCAGCGGGGCCGGATCGGATGAAGGAGCTTTCGCGTGACCCAGTCGCCTGCGCCCAAGACCAATTCCGGAAATTTCTTTGAGGACTTCCGGCTCCGCCAGCAGATCCGCCATGCCACGCCGCGCACCATCACGCTCGGCGATGTGGCGCTTTATAACGGCCTGTTCGGACCACGCTTTGCGGTGCAGTCGTCCGATGTTTTCGCGGCCAAGATCGGCTACCGGCGCGCGCCGCTCGACGATCTGCTGGTGTTCCACTTCGTGTTCGGCAAGACCGTGCCGGACGTATCGCTCAATGCGGTCGCCAATCTCGGTTATGCCGATTGCCGGTTTTTGAAGCCGGTCTATCCCGGCGACACGCTCAACGCCACCTCGGAAGTGATCGGGCTGAAGGAGAATTCCAACAAGAAGACCGGCATTGTTTATGTGCGATCGCGCGGTTTCAATCAGCACGGCGACACGGTGCTCGATTATGCGCGCTGGGTGATGGTGCGCAAACGCGACGAGACGGCGGCAGCGCCGGAGGAGAAAGTGCCTGAATTGCCCAAGAGCGTCGAGCCGTCGCAATTCGGCGCAGCCTGCCCACCGATCGATGCCAAGGCTTACGACAATGTTCTGGCGGGAAGCCCGCACCGCATCGGCGATTATAAGGCCGGCGAGAAGATCGATCACGTCGCCGGCATTACGGTGGAAGACGCCGAACACATGATCGCGACACGGCTTTATCAGAACACCGCACGCATTCACTTCGACCACTTCACCGAAAGCAAAGGCCGCTTCGGCCACCGGCTGATCTATGGCGGACATGCGATTTCACTGGCGCGGTCGCTGAGCTTCAATGGCTTTGGCAATGCATTCCATGTGGCGGCGATCAATGGCGGCCGGCATGTCGCTCCGCTGTTCGCAGGCTGCACGGTGTTCGCCTGGTCCGAGGTACTGGCGAGTGCGGATGTGCCCGGCCGCGAGGACGTCGGCGCGCTACGCCTGCGCACCGTCGCCACCAAAGACCGGCCGTGCGCTGATTTCCCTTACAAGAGCGGCGAGGAGTACGATTCGGCGGTGATCCTCGATCTTGATTATTGGGTGCTGCTGCCGAAGTGACGCGTCCGTGACAGGTCTTCGTATTGTTAAGATCGCCTGGGATAACCGGGAATGACACATCAACAAGGAGCGGGATAACATGAGCAGCGCGACAGGCTTGATGCATACTCTTCACGATGCAGAAGAACGGCTCCTCAAAGAACTTCGCGAATTGCGCCGCGGACATCGCAAGCAGCAGAAAAAATCCGCGCGGGCCGAACCTCAACTCACTATCGGACAGAGAATCGCGGACGATGTCGCCGCCACGATGGGTTCGTGGAAATTCATCATTATCCAGTCGGTCATCTTGTTGATCTGGATCGTACTCAACATCACCGCCTTCGTTGAGCAATGGGACCCCTACCCGTTTATCCTGCTCAACCTGGCCCTGTCGTTCCAGGCCGCCTATGCGGCGCCGTTCATCATGATGAGCCAGAACCGGCAGCAGGATATCGACCGCAAGGCGGCCGAGCACGACTACGAAATCAACGTCAAGGCCGAGCTCGAGATCGAGCTGCTGCACCAGAAAATTGACGAACTGCGCGAGAAAGAAGTTTTGAGTCTGACAGAGTCGGTGAAGCAACTCACCACACTGCTCGGCAGGGCCAATATCACGCCAGGTCCCGCCGCTTAAAAATTTATTCGACGCTCGCCCGCAAGTGATCGACGAGCTGCCGGGCATAAGGCGGCAGCGTGTCGATGTCGCGCACGCAGATCGACAATTCGCGCAAGGCCCAAGCGTCGGTGAGGCGAACGGATGAGATCGCCATGTTGCGTTCGGTCCGCTTCACGGTGGTCTCCGGGACGATGCCGACGCCGACATTACATTCGACCAGACGGCAGATGGCGTCGAAGCTGCGCAACTGCACGCGCAGCCGCAACGGCCGGCCGACGCGGTTCGCCTTGTCGGCCAGAAATCTTTGAATCGCGCTGGCGCGGTCGAGGCCGACCATGTCGTAGTCGAGCACCTCGGCGAAGCCGATGCGCGAGCGGCCGGCAAGCGGATGATTCTTCGAAACTACCAGCACGAAGCGGTCGCTGCGGAATGGAAAAGTATACAGGCCGCCGTAATCGACAGTGCCGGCGACGATGCCGATATCGGCGGCGCCTTCCGCCATCAGGCCGACGATCTCGTCGGACAGTCGCTCCTCGAGATCGACGCTGATATCGGGATAGGCCATCAGGAACGAGCTCAGCGTCTCCGGCAGGAATTCGGTGAGCGCGTTGGTATTGGAGAGTACCCGCACCTGGCCGGCGAGCCCGCGCGCATAAGGCGTAAGATCTTCCTGCAATCGTTCGGATTGCGCCAGGATGCCGCGCGCGTGCTGCAGCAATGTGCGCCCGGCCTGGGTCGGCACCACGCCTTGGCGGCTGCGCACCAGCAATTCGGTGCCAAAGCTGAGTTCCATCTTGCGGATGCGGGTTGAAGCGGCGGCCAGTGCAAGATTGGCGCGCGCCGCCCCATGGGTAATGCTGCCCGCCTCTACGATATGGCGGAATAGGTTGAGGTCGGTGAAATCGAAGCGCATGAGGCCGAGAGCCTTCTTGTTTGACGAAGGCAGACTACGCAAAACACATATTGCAGTGCGGCATTTAAAGGTACAAGCTTCGTAATTGATGAAGTAGCGGGTTGTGACAGCTCAGGCAAGCGGCACCCGCCGGGCATTCTGGAGACTGACGATGGCCGAGCTTGACGCGGGATCGGCGGCAGGGCCGCGACGGCCCCGTCCGCTCTCCCCGCACCTGCAAATCTACAAGCCGATGCTGACGATGATGATGTCGATCGTGCATCGCATCACGGGCGCCGCGCTTTATTTTGGAATGATGCTCATCGCGTGGTGGCTGATCGCGGCGGCCTCCGGCCCGAACGCCTACGCCTATGTCGAATGGTTCATGGGCAGCCTGATCGGCCGCTTGATCTTGTTCGGTTACACCTGGGCGCTGCTGCATCACATGTTCGGCGGCATCCGCCATTTGATCTGGGACACCGGCCACGGCCTTGAGCCGGCCGAGCGCGAGATGCTGACCATCGTCACGCTGGTCGGCTCGATCTCGCTCACGCTGATCCTGTGGGTCGTCGGTTATCTCGCCATGGGAGGCCCGCGATGAACGAGCCTCAGATGCGCACGCCGATGCGACGCGTTCGCGGGATGGGCGCCGCCCATTCCGGCACCCTGCATTTCTGGCATCAACGCGTGACGTCGGTAGCGGGGATTCCACTGTCGCTGGCGCTGGTGGTCATCATCATCGGCCTGCTTGGACGCAGCCATGCCGCGGTCGTGCAGATTCTCGGTTCGCCCATGGTCGCCATCATCATGTTGTTGTTCATCATCAACACCGCCTATCACATGTGGATCGGCATGCAGGAAATCATCCTCGACTATGTGCACGAGGAAAAATTGAAACTGCTCAGCCTGATGGCCAACACCTTTTTCGTCTTCGTCGTCGCGTTTGTTTCCGCCTACGCGATCCTCAAGTTGTCGTTCGGAGTCTAGGTATGGCCACGAACGGAAAAACCAACGGCAAGTCGAACGCCGCGCCTGCCGCCAACGGCAACGCCTATCCGATCGAGGATCACAGCTACGACGTAGTCGTGATCGGCGCCGGCGGCTCCGGCTTGCGTGCCGTGGTCGGCTGCAGCGAAGCGGGACTTCGCACCGCCTGCATCACCAAAGTATTTCCGACACGATCGCACACCGTGGCGGCGCAAGGCGGCATTGCCGCGGCGCTCGGTAATATGGGCGAGGACGATTGGCGCTGGCACATGTACGACACCGTCAAGGGCGCTGATTGGCTCGGCGACCAGGACGCCATCGAATATCTCTGCCGCAACGCGCCGGCCGCGGTTTATGAACTCGAGCACTGGGGCCTGCCGTTTTCGCGCCGCGAGGAAGACGGCAAGATCTATCAGCGACCGTTCGGCGGCATGACAACCCACTATGGCAAGGGCACCGCGCAGCGTACCTGCGCCGCCGCCGACCGCACCGGCCACGCCATGCTGCACACCATGTACGGCCAGGCGCTCAAGCACGCCGCCGAGTTCTACATCGAATATTTCGCCATCGACCTGATCATGGACGATGAAGGCCGCTGCCGCGGCGTGGTCGCGCTCAATATGGATGACGGCACTATCCATCGTTTCGCCGCCAATATGACGATTCTGGCCACCGGCGGTTATGGCCGCACCTATTTTTCCTGCACTTCGGCGCACATTTGCACCGGCGACGGCAATGCGATGGTGCTGCGCGCAGGCTTGCCGCTGCAGGACATGGAGTTCGTGCAATTCCATCCGACCGGCATTTATCCGGCTGGCTGCCTGATCACCGAGGGCTCGCGCGGCGAAGGCGGCTATCTGGTCAATTCGGTAGGCGAACGCTTCATGGAGCGCTACGCGCCGTCGGCTAAGGACCTTGCCTCGCGCGACGTGGTGTCACGCGCCATGACCATAGAGATCCGCGAAGGCCGCGGCGTCGGCAAGGAAAAAGACCACCTGTTCCTGCATCTCGATCATCTCGACCCCAAGGTGCTGCACGAGCGGTTGCCCGGCATCAGCGAGACCGCGCGCATCTTTGCCAATGTCGATGTGACGCGCGAACCGATACCGGTGCTGCCGACCGTGCATTACAACATGGGCGGCATCGCCACGAATTATCACGGCGAGGCGCTGACCAAGAGGAACGGCGACGCCGACACCGTGATCCCGGGCCTGATGGCGCTTGGTGAAGCGGCCTGCGTGTCGGTGCACGGCGCCAACCGGCTCGGCTCGAATTCATTGATCGATCTCGTCGTGTTCGGCCGCGCCGCCGCCCACCGCTGTGCGGAATTGCTGTCACCGGGCGACAAGCAGCCTGACCTCCCGAAGAATTCCGCCGACCTGTCGCTGACGCGGCTCGACAAGTTTCGCAATGCCTCAGGCGGCACGCCGACCGCGCAATTGCGGCTCAATATGCAGAAGGTGATGCAGACCAACTGCGCGGTGTTTCGCACCGGCGACATCCTGGAGGAAGGCCACAAGCTGATCCACGACGTCTACGGCGGCATGGCCGACGTGCACGTCAGCGACCGTTCGCTGATCTGGAATTCCGACCTGATCGAGACGCTTGAGCTCGACAATCTGATCGCGCAGGCGGTCGTCACCATGGATTCGGCGGAAAACCGCACCGAAAGCCGTGGCGCGCATGCGCGCGAGGACTTCCCCAATCGCGACGATAAAGAATGGATGAAGCACACGCTGGCGTGGATGGATGACAAGGGCAAAGTGAAGATCGACTACCGCCCGGTGCACGCCTACACGCTCACCAACGACATCGCCTATATCGAACCGAAAGCGCGCGTTTACTGACGCGAAGGACTATTCGCCATGGTCGAATTCACGCTGCCAAAAAACTCCAAGATCACGCAGGGGCAAACCTGGCCACACGCGCCGGGCGCCAAGCACGAGACCGAGTTCCGCATCTACCGCTGGAATCCGGACGACGGCGGCAATCCGCGCATCGACACCTATTACGTCAACCGCGACGATTGCGGGCCGATGGTTCTCGACGCGCTGATCTGGATCAAGAACAACATCGACCCGACGCTGACCTTCCGCCGCTCCTGCCGCGAAGGCGTGTGTGGCTCCTGCGCCATGAACATCGACGGCACCAATACGCTGGCCTGCACCATGGCGACCGATCATGATAAGGCGCCGGTGAAGATTTACCCGCTACCGCATCAGCCGGTGGTGAAGGACCTTGTGCCGGATCTGAAGAATTTCTACGCGCAATACGCCTCGATCGAGCCCTGGCTCAAGACGGTATCGCCGACGCCGGAGAAGGAATGGCTGCAGAACCACAAGGATCGCGCCAAGCTCGACGGCATGTACGAATGCATTCTGTGCGCGTGCTGCTCGACCTCGTGCCCGAGCTATTGGTGGAATTCCGACCGCTATCTAGGGCCCGCGGCGCTGCTGCAGGCCAACCGCTGGGTGCAAGACAGCCGCGACGAGGCGGCCGGCGACCGGCTCGACAATCTCGAGGATCCGTTCCGGCTCTACCGCTGCCACACCATCATGAATTGCTCGAAGGCCTGCCCGAAGGGCCTCAATCCGGCCAAGGAAATCGCCGAGTTGAAAAAGGCGATGGTCGATCGGCAGGTTTAGCGCTGCGGACGATTGCGGCGGGGTCTAATTGCACTTATTGGCGTAGCAAAGCTTTTCCAGCTCGGGGAATGGCTTATAGGTGGCCTTGGCGCATTGTCCCTTGTCGGCCTCGACTAGTTGGTTGAGATGCCCGCCAAAGAAATAAGCGATGCGCTCTTTGTTACCGACATAAGTGCGGTTCAGGTCGCGCGCGTTGTAGCGGACGCAAGCCGTATAGCGCTGATCGCTGCCGACCGGGGTGAGCACCGGATCGGAAAGAAACGCCTCGTGCACATTGGTCGGGTCGTCGAGCGTTCTTTGTAAGGTATTCAGAATTTCCTGCTTGAAACCGGTTGGCGGAATATTCGGCTCCACGAAAGGCGTTTTGTCGCTGCTGCCGCAGGCGGCGAGCAGCGATCCAACCGTTAATACCAAACAAAAACGGGCTCTGACGTTACGCATCGGACGCCTCAGTCGAGCTTGAGCTTCTTGCGCCGCTGCGCCAGCGTGCGCAGCCGCAACGCGTTGAGCTTGATGAAGCCCTCGGCATCGCGGTGATCGTAGGCCACCGCGCCTTCCTCGAAGGTCACGAGGTCCTGATCGTAAAGCGAATATTTACTCTCGCGTCCGACCACGGCGACATTACCTTTGTAGAGCTTGAGCTTGACGCGGCCGGTAACGAACTCTTGTGATTTGTCGATCGCCGCCTGCAGCATCTCACGTTCCGGCGCGAACCAGAAACCATAATAGACCAGCTCGGCGTATTTCGGCATCAACTCATCTTTGAGATGAGCGGCGCCGCGGTCGAGCGTGATCGATTCGATGCCGCGATGGGCGGCAAGCAGAATTGTGCCGCCCGGCGTTTCATACATGCCGCGCGACTTCATCCCGACGAAACGGTTTTCCACCAGATCGAGCCGGCCGATGCCGTTGGCCTTGCCAAGCTCGTTGAGCTTGGCGAGCAGCGTGGCCGGCGACAATTTCCTGCCGTCGACCGCGACGGCGTCGCCACGCTCGAAATCGACGCTGATGATGGTCGGCTTGTCCGGCGCATTCTCCGGATCGAGCGTGCGCGAATAGACATAGTCCGGCACCTCTTGCGCCGGGTCTTCCAGCACTTTGCCTTCCGAGGACGCGTGCAGCAGATTGGCATCGACCGAGAACGGCGCATCGCCGCGTTTGTCCTTGGCAATCGGGATCTGGTGCTTCTCGGCGAACTCGACCAGCTTGGTCCGCGACGTCAGGTCCCATTCCCGCCACGGCGCGATCACGGTGACGTCCGGCTTAAGCGCATAATAAGCGAGTTCGAAGCGCACCTGATCGTTGCCCTTGCCGGTGGCACCATGGGCGACGGCGTCGGCGCCGACTTTCTCGGCGATCTCGATCTGCTTCTTGGCGATCAGCGGCCGCGCGATCGAGGTACCGAGCAGATATTGCCCTTCGTACAGCGCGTTGGCCCGGAACATCGGGAACACATAGTCGCGCACGAATTCCTCGCGCAGGTCCTCGACGAAAATGTTTTCCGGCTTGATGCCGAGCAGCAACGCCTTCTTGCGCGCCGGTTCGAGCTCCTCGCCCTGGCCGAGATCGGCGGTGAAAGTGACGACCTCGCAGCCATAGGTGGTTTGCAGCCACTTCAGGATGATCGAGGTGTCGAGCCCGCCCGAATAGGCGAGCACTACTTTCTTGGGTGAAGCCTTTGCCATTGCGCTGCCGGTCGTTTCGCCGATCCGTCCTTAAATCCTTGAAAGCGCGGGGACTATAGGGGGAATGCCTGCGCGCGCAAAGCGTCCCCTATCAAGTAACGTCCTCGTACACGTCCATGTCCGCGCTGCCCGCCAGGATCGCACGCCAGCCTTGCAGGAAGGTACGTACCATCGGGTCGCTCGCCACCTTTTGGCGGTTGAGTTCAAGCGCGGAATCGGCGGCGTATTCGATCTCGATCGTGAGCTGGGCCGGGTCGTCGACGTTCTGCAACACACGAAAGCCCGCGCCGCCGAGCGTCTTGTAGAACGGCGCGGCGCTACGGATGAGCGTCAGCACCTGCCCTGGATCTCCCAGCGCCCGCATCTTTATTTGCAATACGCGTTTGAGAGTTTTCTCCGTTACGAGAATCAAAGTTCCGATTTGCGCTTGCCGAATAGTTCGGCAATCGAGGCGGAAAACCGTTCGAGCGACCGCTCCACCGCCTCGTCACTGAGCCGCGTGCGCCGCCAGCGGTAGATCAAGCCGTACACGACCCAGATAATCAGAAACGTGAATACGCCGGCAAAGATGACGTCGCTGACAAAGTGCCCGCCCTGCATGACGCGCAACGCGGCGATGACGGCGCCGAGCGCCAGCGACCCGCCATAGGCGAGCGCCCGCCATTGCGGCGGCGCCAGCGCCGCGGGCGCCATCGTCCAGATTGCGCCGGCCACGTCGCCGGAAACGAATGAGCAGTTCTTGTCGCACTCGCCGCGAGGATCCCACCACGACACGTAATGTTCGGTGCCTTCGAATTGCGTCACTTCGACCGGGCGCGGCCGGCCCCAATGGTTCTTGAGCGTCACATTGACCAGCAAGCCCGGGCCGAGGACCAGCGTCGAGATCAGGAAAACAACGGCGCGGCCCGACACCAGCATTTTACGCCGCGGGTGAATGAGTTTGATCAGCAGCGCGGCCACGGCCGGTGCAACCAGCAGCGCGCTGAACCAAAGCGCGCTGTCGCGCACCCAGGCAAACGGCTCATAGAAACGCAGTGAAAACACATTGTGATTGACGTCGATGAACTCGTAGAACGGCCGGGCAATCTGCAATTCGATGTCCGGGAACAGCGCAAAGATCACGCCGGTCACGGCGGCGATGACGAGTGCGATGATCAGCCCGGTACGGTTCATGCGCCGGTGTCCCGCCGTTCGCGCCAGCGGCCGGCCTTACGGCCCGCGAGCGCCCAATAGCTCAGGCCGAACACCACGCCGGCGGCGGCCGCGATCTCGGCCTCGCGTGAGACCGGCGGCGGCGGATGATCGATCGACTCTTCGTAGCGGCTGGTAACCCCGCTGCCGTAATAACCGAGCAGCAGCAGCGCTGCGCCGGCCGCGGCATGGACCAGCAACGAGCGGATTTTAAAGCTCTCGGCGATAGCGATCAGGATCACCAGCGGCAGCAGGCCGGTAGCAGTCGTCGCCGCCGCACCGATAAAGGTCGTAACCCAGAACACCACGCGTTCGAAGGCGTCGCCGGTGAGGCCGTGCCACTGCGGCCCCAGCACGCCCATGGCGATCGCCATGCCGGTGGCCAGGCTCGCCAGCATGACGGCGAAGACGATGACGATGATGCGGCCGAGGAATGCCAAAGCTAATCCGTCATCGCCATCGCGCGCAGCGCCATGCGCTCGCGGGCGGAAAGTTTCTCGGTCGCGCTCTTGAGCTGGCCGCAGGCGGCCAAGATGTCGCGGCCGCGCGGCGTGCGCACCGGCGAGGCGTAGCCGGCGTCGAACACCACGGCCGAAAACTTCTCGATCTGTTCCCAGTCGGAGCATTCGTATTTGCTGCCGGGCCAAGGATTGAACGGAATGAGATTGATCTTGGCCGGGATGCCCTTGAGCAGCCGCACCAGCGCTTTCGCGTCCTCGATCGAATCGTTGACGTCCTTGAGCATGACGTATTCGAAGGTGATGCGCTTGGCATTGGATGCGCCGGGATAATTGCGGCAGGCTTCGAGCAATTGCTCGATCGGATATTTGCGGTTGAGCGGCACCAGTTCGTTGCGCAGCTCGTCGCGCACGGCGTGCAGCGACACTGCCAGCATGCAGCCGATCTCGGCGCCGGCGCGTTCGATGTTCGGCACCACGCCGGAAGTCGACAGCGTGATACGGCGTTTCGAAATCGCGATGCCCTCGCCGTCGGAAACGATCAGCAGCGCGTCGCGCACGGCATCGAGATTATAGAGCGGCTCGCCCATGCCCATCATCACGACATTGGTGATGCAGCGCTCGCCCGATGGAATGACGCCATCGGAGGGGCGCGTGCCGCCCGGCCAGTCGCCCAGGCGGTCGCGCGCCACCATCACCTGGCCGGCAATTTCGCCGGCAGTGAGATTGCGCACCAGGCGCTGCGTGCCGGTGTGGCAGAACGTGCAGGTCAGCGTGCAGCCGACCTGGCTTGACACGCACAACGTGCCGCGCTCGCTGTCGGGGATATAGACGGTTTCCACTTCGTGCGGTCGCTCGCCTTGGACTTCGCCCGGCAGCCGCAGCAGCCATTTGCGCGTGCCGTCGACCGAGACCTGCTCGGCCACAACTTCGGGGCGCGCCAGCGTAAAGCGCCGCGCAAGATTTTCGCGCAACTCCATCGACATGCTGGTCATGGCGTCGAACGACGTCAGGCCGCGAAAATAGATCCAGTGCCAGAGCTGCTGCACGCGCATCTTGCGCTGCGTTTCCGGCACGCCGACCGCGCCCAACGCGCCGGCAAGCTCTGCGCGCGACAGGCCGATCAGCGACGGCTTCTCGGGCGCGACGTAGCGCTCAAGCGGCGTCTTCTCGACGAAGGGCGCCGAGGCCGACGCGATTTCGACAGTCGATGTCATAAAAATTCTTCTGAATGCACAGTCTAACTGATCGAAATCACCGGGTCTCGCCACTACGTGGCGGCCCGGTGACGACCCTGCGGGTCACTTGCACTCTTCCGCTACTTTGTCGAGCGCCTGATCGAGACCTTTCAGCGAGTACGTGTCGGTGGACTTAGTGCCGCGGGCGGATGCGCTCTTGATTATCAGATCGGAGCCCTTGCGCATGGCGGCGACCATTTGCGTTTCCTCGGCGGCGTTCTTGACCCAGGCACCGTCGTTCTGGGTGTACATCACGTAATTGGCCAAGCCGATGGTAGCGGCGGCGTCGACGCCGGTCTTCTGCGGATAGCCGACAATCATCGACACTTCGTTTTTCACTTTCTCGGCCGGACGGGTCGAGACAAAAGCGTAAGACGGGTCGCGTTTGCGCCCGGCCGGCTCGGTCTCGGCTGAACTCGGCTTCGCTAGCGCGAAACAGACTTTCTTACCGCCAGGTGATGCCGTGTAGGCGCCCCAGTCGCCGAACTGACCAAGCAGCACAACCTGCTCGGTCGGGTCGGCCTTCGGAGGTTTCTTCTGGGCTGGCGCGGCCGGCTGGGCCGGCTTTTGCTGCGCCGGCTTGGCGGGCTTGGCCGGCTGGGTCTGCGCATAGGCGGCCGTGGAAAAAATCACGGCCGCGGCGGTCAACAGTGCAATCGCGGGGCTTTGCCAAAGCGTCTTCGTCATCGGGCTCTACCGGTTGAAGTGAACAACGGCGTTCATGCCGCCGCCCTAAAGAACAGCGGGATATTAGCCTATTAAGGGCGAATATCGGCAAGGAGAAGGCGACATTCTACCGCCCGTCCGGCCGAAAGTTAATGGCGCCAAACCTGCCATGCCACGTGCTAGATAATGCATTGCACCAACAGTTGACCTGAGTTGCCATGAAAGCCCTGCTCTGCACCCATTACGGCGCCCCCGACGACCTCGAACTTGCCGACATCGCCGACCCCGTGCCCGGACCGGGCGAAGCGGTGGTGCGCATCGCGGCGGCGGCGCTCAATTTCTTCGACACGCTGATCATCGCCGGAAGATATCAGACCAAGCCGGCGTTCCCGTTCTCGCCGGCGGCGGAATTCGCCGGAACGGTTGAAAGTCTCGGCGCGGGCGCGAGCGGCTTCAAATCCGGCGACCGGGTGTTGGGCTATTCCGGTTACGGCGCTGCGCGCGAGCGCATCGCGATCAAGACCGAAAGGCTGGTCAAACTTCCCGACGGTGTCGACTTCGACCGCGCCGCCGGACTTTGCGTCACCTACGGCACCACGCTGCACGCGCTCAAGGATCGCGCCAAACTTAAAAGCGGCGAGACGCTGGCCGTGCTCGGTGCGTCAGGCGGCGTGGGCTTAGCCGCCGTCGAACTCGGCAAAATCATGGGCGCGCGCGTGGTCGCCTGCGCGTCGTCTGCCGAAAAGATCGAATTTGCGCGCAAGCACGGCGCCGACGACGGCATCGACTACGCCAGTGAAGACTTGAAGGACGCACTACGGCACGTGACGGAAGGCCGCGGCGCCGATGTGATCTATGATCCGGTCGGCGGTTCTTACGCGGAATCGGCAATACGCTCGATCGTTTGGCTCGGACGTTATCTCGTGGTCGGCTTCGCCGCCGGCGAGATTCCGAAGCTGCCGCTTAATCTCGTGCTGCTCAAAGGCTGTGACGTGCTCGGCGTGTTCTGGGGCTCATGGACCGAGCGCGACCCGGCCGGTCATCGCGCCAATACCGAGCAATTGCTCACCTGGGCCGCGCAGGGAAAATTGTCGTCGCATGTACACGCCACCTACCCGCTCGCCGAGGCGCCGGCTGCGCTCAAGGCGATCGCCGCGCGCAAGGTGATGGGCAAGGTGATTTTACAGCCTTAGTCAGCCCGCTAGCTTGTCCATAGCTTCGGCGAGTTTGACGTCGAGAGCAGTCACGCCGCCGGCGTCGTGGGTGGACAGCGTCACCTCGACGGTCTTGTAGACGTTGAACCATTCGGGATGGTGGTTCATGTCCTCGGCGATATCCGCCACGGCGGTCATGAAGGCGAAAGCTTCCTTGAAGTTCTTGAAGGTAAATTTGCGGGTGATGGCGTCACGCCCAGATACCTCCGACCAATGGTTGAGCTTGCCCAAAGCGGTCTTGCGGGCATCGCCTGTCAGTTTTTCGACCATTTTCAACCCCTTGCTGCGTTCACCACGATAACGATGTCGGAGCGAAAAGGCTCCATCCAGCGGTTGCGTTGCAGCATTTGGTAGCTATATTCCGCTCGAATCCGCGGGCCTAAAGCCCGCGATTCGTTTTTCTCAAGGTAAATACCGGCACAACCCATGAATCTTCGCAACGTCGCCATCATCGCTCACGTCGACCACGGCAAAACCACGCTGGTGGACCGGCTGTTGCAGCAATCCGGCGCCTATCGCGAGAACCAGCGCGTGGTCGAACGCGCCATGGATTCCAACGACCTCGAGCGCGAGCGCGGCATCACCATCCTGGCCAAGGCGGCCTCCGTTGTCTGGAAAGACACCCGCATCAATATCGTCGACACACCCGGCCACGCCGACTTCGGCGGCGAGGTCGAGCGCATCCTCAACATGGTGGACGGCGCGCTGGTGCTGGTGGACGCAGCCGAGGGCCCACTCCCGCAAACCAAATTCGTGGTGTCGAAGGCACTGAAAATGGGTCTCAAGCCCATCGTCGTCATCAACAAAGTAGACCGTTCCGACGCCCGCGCCACGGAGGTGGTGAACGAGGTGTTCGACCTGTTCGCCGCGCTCGACGCCACCGACGAGCAGCTCGATTTTCCGATTCTCTACGGTTCGGCCAAGCAAGGCTGGATGGCGACCAAGCTCGATGGATCGCACGACGACGGCATGCAGCCGCTGTTCGATCTCATCCTCAGCCACGTCAAGCCGCCGGTGGTGGAAGCAGGACCGTTCCGCCTGCTCGGCACCATTCTGGAAGCCAATCCCTATCTCGGCCGCCTCGTCACCGGCCGCATCACGTCGGGTTCGGCGAAGCCCAATCAAAACGTCAAGGTACTCGATCACGACCGCAAATTGATCGAGACCGGCCGCATCACCAAGCTACTGGCATTCCGCGGCATCGAGCGCGTGCCGGTCGACGAGGCGGACGCCGGCGACATCGTCGCCATCGCCGGGCTGCCGGAGGCGACCGTCGCGATGACGATCTGCGATCCGTCGGTCGAAACGCCGATCCCGGCGCAGCCAATCGATCCGCCGACTTTGGCGATGACGTTTCGCGTCAATGATTCACCGCTTGCCGGAACCGAAGGCACCAAGGTGACCGGCCGCATGATCCGCGACCGGCTGTTGCGCGAGGCCGAAGGCAACGTGGCTTTGCGCGTGCGCGAGTCCGACGACAAGGACGCCATGGAAGTCGCCGGCCGCGGCGAATTGCAGCTCGGCATTCTGATCGAGCAGATGCGGCGCGAGGGCTTCGAGCTGTCTGTGTCGCGGCCGAAGGTCCTGATGCGCGAAGACCCCAAGACCGGCGAGATGCTGGAGCCGATCGAGGAAGTCGTCATAGACGTCGACGAAGTTCATTCCGGCATCGTCGTGCAGAAGATGTCGGAGCGCAAAGCCGAGATGCTGGAGATGAAGCCCTCCGGCGGTCACCGCCTGCGGCTGGTGTTCCACGCGCCGACGCGCGGACTGATCGGCTATCAGGGTGAACTGCTCACTGACACGCGCGGCACCGCCATCATGAACCGGCTGTTCCACGCCTACGGGCCGCATAAGGGCCCGATCCAGGGCCGCCGCAATGGCGTGCTGATCGCCAACGATAAAGGCGAGGCAGTCGCCTACGCGCTGTGGAATCTGGAAGACCGCGGCCCGATGATGATCGAGCCGGGTTGGAAGGTTTACCGCGGCATGATCGTCGGCGAACATACCCGCGACAACGATCTGGTCATCAACGTGCTCAAGGGCAAACAGCTCACCAACATTCGCACGACGTCGAAAGACGAAGCCGTCCGGCTGACGCCTCCCATAAGAATGACGCTGGAAAAGGCGCTCGCCTATATCCAGGACGACGAGTTGGTCGAAGTCACGCCGGCCTCGATCCGCTTGCGCAAGAAGCTGCTCGACGAAACCGACCGCAAGCGCGAAGACCGGGCGAAAAGCGCCGCCGAAGAAACGGTCTGACATCCGATCGCTGTGCCCGGTAACGAGCAGTGATGTGTCCCATCCTGGGACGAATCGTTTCTGAAAAACCGAATCACTTGTCGCTGTCCGCTTCCGCCCAAAGCGGTCGCGATCGCCGTGCGCAGTTGCGATTCATGCATCACCGTGCGTCATGGGGCCGGTTTTCTGAGCTGCCACAGCGTGTTTTGCGCCGTTCTGTGACCAGTAATCCACACCAGTTACCGATCGTTAACTATAGGGCTTGAAGGCCGCAGGGTTCGTTGCTTGTATTCGGCAATGACGACGACCCTCATAGAGATTCGCCGTGCCAAGGCCTCCGATGCGGTCGACGTCGCCGCGACCCATGACGAGGCGTGGCGGACCGCCTATCAGGGCATCATCCCGGGCAACGAACTCGACAAGCTGATCAACCGGCGCGGACCGGACTGGTGGGATTCGGCCATCCGCAAAGGCAGCCGCATCACCATCCTGCAATTCGGCGAGCAGATCGCCGGCTACGCCAATTACGGGCGCAACCGGGCGCGCAGCCTGTTTTATGACGGCGAAGTCTACGAGCTTTATCTGCGTCCCGAGTTCCAGGGGCTGGGCTTCGGCCGCCGCCTGTTCTCTGCCGCGCGCAAGGACCTGATGCAGAGCGGCTTGAAGAGCCTGGTGGTGTGGGCGCTGTCCGACAACGAGTCGGCGGTGGAATTCTATCGCGCGCTCGGCGGCCGCGCGGTCGCGCGTTCCTCGGAGCGCTTCGGCCCCAAGACCCTCGATAAGGTCGCCTACGCCTGGCAGTGAGGCGTTTTACTAAAATCTGAATTTAAATTTGCGGCGCCGGTAGGCCGTTCTGCGCATGCGCGGCCCGCAACGTATTGAGCAGCAGGCAGGCGATGGTCATCGGCCCCACGCCGCCCGGCACCGGCGTCAAAGCGCCGGCGACTTTCGCCGCCTCGGCAAAAGCGACGTCGCCGACAATGACCGGCTTGCCGTCCGCGCCCACAATACGATTGATGCCGACGTCGATCACCGTCGCGCCCGGCTTGATCCAGTCGCCGCGCACCATCTCGGGCTTGCCGATTGCGGCGATCAGCAAATCGGCGCGGCGGCACACCGATGGCAGATCCTGGGTCTTGGAATGCGCGATGGTCACGGTGGCGTTTTCCGCCAGCAGCAATTGCGCCACCGGCTTGCCGACGATGTTGGAGCGGCCGATCACCACCGCCTCCATGCCGGCGAGCGAAGCATGCACCGTTTTGGCCAGCATCACGCAGGCCATCGGCGTGCAGGGCACCAGGCCCGGCAGGCCGCTGGTCAGTCCGCCGACATTGAACGGATGAAATCCGTCGACGTCCTTGGCCGGATCGATGGTGCCAAGCGCTTTCGCCGCGTCGATCTGCGAGGGTAGCGGCAATTGCACCAGGATGCCGTTCACCGCCGGATCGGCGTTGAGTTGCGCGATCAGCGCGAGCAGCTCCGTTTCGTTGGCGTCGGCCGGTAGCTTGTGGTCGAAAGCGTGCATGCCCGCTTGCGCCACCATCTTGGATTTGGTGCGGACGTAAACTTCACTAGCGGGGTTCTGACCGACGAGCACTACGGCGAGACCCGGCACGATGCCACGATCGCGCAGCAGACGATGCACGGCATCGGCCACCTTGCCGCGCAAGTCGGCCGCGTTGGTTTTGCCGTCGATGATGCGTGCGGTCATGCGTCGCCGCCCGATGCTAACGGAAGCTTGGCGTCATCCAATTCAGAAAACGTTCGGATAGATGTAGCGTACGATAACGTTTTCCAGGAGCAAGATGAGCAGGATCAGAATCACTGGCGAAACGTCGATGCCGCCGAGATTGGGCATCATCGAGCGGATCGGCCGCAGCAGCGGCTCGGTGACGCGGTACAGGAAGTCGCCGACCATCGCCACCACCTGGTTGCGGGTGTTGACGACGTTGAAGGCGACCAGCCAGGACAGCACGGCGGAAGCGATCAGTAGCCAGATATAGATTTGCAGGATCAGCAGAATGATATCGAGGACCGAGCGCATGGGTGTCCGCCTGTTCGAGTCGGGCGGAAATTAGCGGGTCGCATGACCTTGAACAAGCCGAACCGGTGGCGCCTTTGCCCATTCGGCCCGCATCCTTGACAGGCTGGACCCCGGGTCCTAAATGGCGGCCAATCGCCTGAAATCACGTGCAACGGCTGCGCTGTCGTTGCCTTTGGCGGGGCCATAGCTCAGCTGGGAGAGCGCGTCGTTCGCAATGACGAGGTCGGCGGTTCGATCCCGCCTGGCTCCACCATTCTCTCTAACTTTCGCCCGGAACGGATTTGTCGTCGATCGTCGCCGCCTCCAGCGGAATGACGATCTCGCAACGTACGCCGGAACGCTCAAACGCAAGCCGCGCGCTGCCGCCGAGTTCGGCCGCGATGCTGCCTTCGATCAGCTTGGAACCAAAGCCGCGCCGTTGCGGCTCGGACACCACCGGTCCCTTTTGCTCGACCCAATCGATCCGCAGCATCGGACGATGGCCCTCGCCGCCGGCCACTTGCCAGCGGATTTCGATGCGGCCGCCGGGCAACGATAGCGCGCCGTATTTCGCCGCATTAGTGGTGAGTTCGTGGAACGCCATCGCCAATGTGAGCACGACGCGCGGCCGCAACACGATGTCTTCGCCGCGCATCACGATCCGCTCGGGTCCCGCGCCGGCATAGGGCGCGACGCTGGCCGACACGATCTCGCGCAACTCAGCGCTCTCCCAATGATGCCGGGTGAGCTGGTCGTGCGCCTTGGAAAGCGCGATCAGGCGGCCCTCGAAGCCTTCGCGAAAGGCGTCAGGCGTCGGCGCACCGCGCGCGGTTTGCGACGCCAGCGATTGCACGGTCGCGAGCGTATTCTTGACTCGGTGGTTCAATTCGTCGATCAGCAGTTTCTGGCGCTGCTCGGCCGCCTTGCGTTCGGTGATGTCCTGCACAACGCGGACCAGATAGAGCAGTTGCCCATCGGCGGTACGCACCGGCGACGAGCGCACCGACATCCAGATGATGCGGCCATCTTTGCGGATGAAGCGCTTCTCCACCGAGTAGAATTCCAACTCGCCGTTGACCTGCTTGCGGAAACCTTCGCGGTCCGCATCGGCGTCGTCGGCATGCGTGTGCGTGAACATTCTGTTGGCTTGCAGATGCTCGCGGCTATAGCCGGTGATGGCGCAGATCGCTTCGTTGACGCGCAGGAAACGGCCGTCGGGCGCGACCTCGGAAATACCGATCGAGGCGTGCTCGTAGGTCGCCGCCAGACGCTGTTCCTGCTCGAGCGTGAGGCGGCGCGACGTTTCGAGCGCGGCGTCGGTACCCTTGCGCTCGGTGATGTCGGTAAAACAATTGACCGCGCCGATCAGCTCGCCCTTGGCGTTGCGCAGCGGATCGATGTTGAGCGAGACGATGACGCGCCGGCCGTCCATGCGCTCGACGATACGTTCGACATCGCGCGCCGGTTTTCCGGTCACCAGCACCTGCGCCAGCTCCGACCGCTGCAACGGATTGCCATCGATGTCGAAGAAGCGGACGCTGGCGGTGAATTGTTCGTGCGTCTCGCCGGGCTGCGGGATATGGCCCCAGATTTCCGCGGCGTGGCGGTTGTATTGCAGGATGGTGCCCTTGGCGTCGCAAATGAACGTCGCGATCGGCAGCATGTCGAGAATGCCGTCCGAGGCGCGCAACATGGCGCCCAAGGCCGCGGGAGTCCGCCGTGCCGGGGGCGAGCCGTTGTCGTTCGAATCAAGCATCCGCTAGGCCTCCACGCGGCGGCCGTCGGCTCCCCCTGATATCCCCGGGGCCCATCGATCAATGCAGCCCGGCTTTTGTCAATGGGGCCGCCAGGTTCCATCGATCGCCGGCATTGAAAACGCGGGCTTAAGGCGCGGCCGCCGACTGGGTCGCCGGTGTGCGGCCGATCCAGTGATCGATAAAGGCGGCGAGCCAATTGCGCGCCGCATGGTCGTGCACCGCGCGCTCGGAAATGTGTTCGTGGCGCTGCTTGGTGCCGGGAAGCTCCATGCGATGCGCGCCGCGCACCAGCCAGCGGTACATCATGGCGTGGGTGACCTCGGGATGGAATTGCAGCGCATAGCCGGTGCCGGAACGGAAGGCCTGCACCGAGAAGGCATCGTCGCCCTCGGCCAGCAGTTCGCCGCCTGCCGGCAAATCGAAACCTTCGCGATGCCATTGATAGACGCTGTCGGGCCAGTCGGCGCAGATCTTGCGCCCGGCCGGCGTCGGACGGATCGGATAATAGCCGACCTGGGCATGGCCCTGCGGATGCGGATAGACGCGGCCGCCGAGATGGCGCGCCATCATCTGCGCTCCCAGACAAATGCCGAGAAAAGGTTTTTTGTCGCGCAGCGGCACGCCGATCCAGTCGGTCTCGCGGCGCAGGAATTCCTCGTTGTCGTTGGCGCTTTGCGGGCCACCGAAAATCGCGGCGCCGGCATGTTCATCCATCGTCTCCGGCAGCGGATCGCCAAAGCGCGGCCGCCTGATGTCGAGCGGATAGCCGAGCTTACCCAGCACCTGACCGACGCGGCCGGGCGAGGAGTGCTCCTGGTGTAAGATGAGAAGGACCGGCTTCAACATGGTGATTTGCGAGTTGTGCCGAGTACTAACCGCTTTGCCGGGGTTTGCAACATGGACCGCGCGACGCGGCTATGTCCGTTGTGCGGACCTGCGCCGACTTTGGCGGGCGCTTACCGCTGCCAGCAGCAGACCGCGCGGAATGACCCGGATCAGCAGGATGATCAGCTTGTTGACAAGGCCCGGGATGATCGTCCGCTTGCCCTGCATCAGCCCGCGATAGCCCGCTTCCGCCACGAATTCCGCAGGCTGGCTGAGAAAACTAGGCGCCAGAGAGCGGCCTTTGACGCCGGCACGCTCGGCGAATTCGGTCGGCACCGGGCCGGGGCACAGCACGCTGACCCGCACCCCGCGCCGTTTGAGTTCGCTATGCAATGCTTCGCTGAACGACAGCACGAAAGCCTTGGTCGCGTAATAGACCGCCATGCCCGGGCCCGGCAGGAAACCGGCCATCGAGCCGACGTTGAGAATGCCGCCACGATGGCGCGCCAGACTGTCGACAAAGGCGAGCGATAGATCGGTGAGCGCGCTCACATTGACATCGATCATTGCCAATTGCTCGTTTCCATCGAGCGAGGCGGCGGTCCCGACCAGGCCGAAACCGGCATTGTTGACGATGTATTGCGGCTCGACCTCAAAAGCTGCCAACGCCCGGCCGATCATCTGGGCGGCATCATTGCGCTGCAGGTCGGCGACGATCACCAGCGGCTTGATGTTGCCGGCCGCCGCGATTTCATCGGCCAGCGCGCTTAGACGATCCTGGCGCCGCGCCACCAGCGCCAGTTCGTGGCCGTTGCGTGCGAACACGCGCGCCAATTCGGCGCCAATGCCGGACGAGGCGCCGGTGATCACGGTAACGGGGCGGAGATCGCTCATACAGCGAATATAACCGTTCGTCCCCGCGCAAGCGGGGACCCAGGAAGAAAATGACAAGTCCTACGTTTTGGCCCTGGGTTCCCGCTTGCGCGGGAATGAACGGAGACTGAAGCCAATCCGCGCTCCCTATTCCAGGTTCTTGCTCGGCGGGAAATCGCGCGAGAAGATCGGCTGCTTCACCGCTTGCTTCGGATCGAGCGTCCAGAACTGGCTCACCTGCGGATAAGTCTTGATGATGGTGTTGGTGAGCTTGCCGTTGACGCGTGCGACCTTACGGATGTGGATGTCGAGCACCGGCGTAGCGTATTCGTCGAGCTTGACCGGGCCGATAGGGCCGTGGGTGAGGCGCACGTCGCGCATCGCCTTGAGGAAGGCCGCGGCATCGTCGGTCTTTCCGCCGGTGACCTTGAGTGCCTCCTCGATGATGAGTAGCGCGGTGTAGGGGCCGGCGGTGTAGAAGCCGGGGTCGTGCTTGTATTCGGCATTGATGCCGGCGACGAACTTCTTGTTGTCCGGCGTGTCGAGGCCGGCGGCGTACCAACCGCCGGTATAGACGCCGACCGCCTCCTCACCCATCACCTTGAGAATGCCCTCGTCGGTCATGGTGGTATTGCCGAGCACGGCGACTTTGCCCTTGAGCCCGTAGTCGTTGAACTGCTTGAGGAAGCGCAGCGGGTTCGAGCCGGCAAAGCCGGTGTAGATCGCGTCGACGTCGGGCTTGATCGCCGCGAGATAGGGGCCGTATTCGGGCGCGTTGAGCGGCGGCCAGAGCTTCTGCACGATCTTGCCGCCCGCCGCTTCGAAGGCGAGCTGGAATCCGCCGGCGCCTTCGTGACCGTAGGTGAAGTCCTCGGCGACGATGGCGATCTTCTTGAACTTGAGCTCCTTGGCCGCGTAATCGCCGAGCGGATAGGTCACTTGCGGCGCGGTGCCGAAGGCATGCAGGACGTAAGGATGCGGCTGACGCGCTTTCAGATCGACGGTGGCAGCCGAGGTGGTGGTGATCAGCGGCACCTTGGTGTCACGCACATAGCCGTCCATGGCCAGCGCCTCGTTGGTGGCGAGAGGGCCGATGGAGACCTGCACCTTGCTGCGCTCGACGAGTTCTTGCAGCTTGGTCTTGGCGAGCGCCGGATTGCCGGCAGTGTCCTGGGTGATCAGTTCGACCTTGCGGCCGGCGATCATGCCGTTGCGCTCCTTGAGGAAGAGCGCCGCACCTTCTTCCTGCTGCTTGCCGCCGGCCGCGAGAGGGCCGGTGAGGACCGTGAGGAAACCGATTTTAAGCGGCTCCGCCGATTGCGCGAACACGCGCGGCGCGGGAAGAATGCTGATCGCCGCACCAGCCTTCAGCAGCGTGCGGCGCGACAATCCATATTTGCTGTTCTTTACCGACATCCCCATTCCCTCCCTTTTTATGCGGCGTTTCCCTTATCACCGGGAAATCGACCGCTCGCAACCGGCGAACAACGGCGTCAACTTAGACCGCGGTCGGGCGCGCCAGAATACCGGCAGCGGGTTGTCGAGAAAATACATGCGGATCGCTATGCCGTAGCGCCACGATATGGCCGGCATTGCTTTCGACTAGCACAGCTTGATTTTAATAGGAAGCACGGGCGGACACGACGTCCTGCCTACTCGATCGCTTTGCCCTTGCGGGCGCTGTCTTCCAGCAGCTGAATATTGTTCAGCACGAATTTATTGCCGGGATCCTGGCGCTGCGCGATGACGAGCTTAGCGCGCGCGCGCTTGTAGTCGCCGCGCAGCATGTAGGAATAGCCCTGGTTATTCAGGATTTCGGTGGTCGGTCCGACGATGCCGATAGCCTGGGCGTAAGCGCGGTCGGCGAGATCGAAGCGGCGCAGGCGGTCATAGGACGCGGCCAGGCCGAGCCAGGCTTCCGCGTCGCGCGGGCGCAGCTCGGCGGCATGGCGAAAATATTTCTCGGCCAGTCCGAAATTGTTGGCGCGATACTGTTTCTTGCCGAGGCTCAAGGCGTCGTAGGGATCGCTGCCGAGCAGACCCGCGTCGGCGGAAACGGGTGTGCCAAGCACCGGCGCTTCGGTGCTCGCGTCTTTATCCGCCGGGGCGGAAGCAAAGGCTTCGGTGCCATCGGCTTTGGATTCGAACGGATTGGAAAATTTGCCCGACGCGCTGCAACCGGCGAGCCACAAAGCGGCCATGCCAAGAAAAACGGCTCGGGCAATTCCATGACGCATGACAAAACCTGACGGAAGCGCCCGCACGCGGGGACTAGGGTTAAGCTAAGAGAGCTTCGTTAAGAAATGCTTCATTTGTGTTTTGACGCCGGAATTCAGAGCACGTGATTGACGTGCAGCCGCACGAACACCGGCAGCAGGATGACCACGAACAACACCGGGAAAATGCACACCATCATCGGGACCGTCAGCTTGGCCGGCAGCGCATAGGCCTTTTCCTCGGCGCGCGAAAGCCGCTTGTGCCGCATGTCGTCGCTATAGACCCGCAGCGCGTCGGTGATGCTGGAACCGAGGTCGATCGACTGGTTGATCAGAGTGGCAAAGGCCTGCGCTTCATCCAGCGCCAGCCGGTCGCCGAAGCGCTCGAGCGCGTCCTTGAGCGGACGGCCGGCGCGGGTCTCTAGGCAGGTCATATGGATATTGGCCGACAGCGAAGGATAGCTGTCACCGAGCTCGCGGCCGACGCGGTCAAGCGCCGCCTCCATCGACAGCCCGGAATCCGCGCACACCACCAGCAAGTCCATGAAATCCGGAAAGCCAGCGCGATGCTCGATCTTGCGCGAGGAAATGCGGCGGTCGATGTACATGCTGGGGCCGACATAACCGGCAATGCCGCCGACGATCACCATCAGCCAGAAGAACGTGCCGCCGTGTGACGTGAACATCGGCAGCCCCACGAACAGCAACGTGGCAAGAACGACGGCTAGCCCGGTGCGCGCGATGAAGAAAAAGGCAACGCCGCGGGTATCGTAGATGCCGGCCTGGATCAGTCGCCGGCGCAGCGCCCGCATGTTCGCATCGTCGGTCCCGGAATAATGCTTGGTGGTGTATTCGAGGAGCTGGGTCACCGCCTTGAGGCTGGAGTAGCGCAGCGAGCGCTTGGGATTGGCGTTTTGCTCCCAGTCGTCCGCAATGCGCGAGGTGCGCTTCTTGACCGCGCCGCGCACGCGCGCAAACGCCATCACCGAGAACGCCATGGTGCCGGCGGCGAGGAACACCAGCAACGCCATCAGCAAAGTGGAGTTGTCGTGGGCGAGCATGTTTGACAGCATGTTCATCATCAAATCCTGAAATTGACCAAGCGATACATGATGAAATTGCCGACGCCCATCCAGCAGCCGGCCAGCGTCAGCGCGATCTTGGTCATGTCCTCATTCCAGACGCTGGCGTAAAAGTTCGGCACCAGGAAATTGATTACCGCGAACATGCCGATCGGCAGCGACGACAGGATCAGCGCCGAAGCGCGCCCTTCCGCCGCCAGCGCGCGGATCTTGCGCCGCATCTTGAAGCGTTCGCGGATTACCCTCGACAGATTCTCCAGGATTTCGCCCAGATTGCCGCCGGTCGAGCCCTGGATCGCGACCGCGGTGACGAACAGCGGCAGATCGTCGGTGCCGACCCGGAAATAGAGCGTGCGCATCGCGGACTCGAGATCGGCGCCGTAGGTGATCTCGTCGGTCACAGTGCCGAACTCGGTACCGATCGGGTCGGGCAATTCGCGCGCCACCATGTTGATGGCGATCGGAACCGGATGGCCGGCGCGCAACGAGCGCACGATGATGTCGATGGCGTCGGGGAACTGCGCGCTGAATTTCTTCTGCCGCCGCTTGCGCAGGTATCGCAGCACCATGAACGGCAGCACAAAACCGCAAAACACCGCGGCAAAACCGGCGTGCATCAATTTCCCATCGAACATCATGGTGCCGGCAAAAGCCGCGATCATGCTGACCATGATGATAAGCATCATCCGGCCCAAACCGACGGTCAGCCCCGACTGCAACACAAGCTGATTGAGACTGACTAGCGGCAGCCGGTAGTCGCCGCCGCTAGTGAGCCCGCGTTCGCGCCGCAACTGCACCAGCACGCTGGCGCGGTCGGTCTTGGAATCCATCACCCTGAGGCGGCGGTTGATGTTCGTGCGGTAGGACGCCTTGTTGTAGAACAACAAGTAGCCGGCTTCAGCGAACATCGCCGCCGAGACGCCGATCAGCAGATAGATCAGATAGACCGGATTGAAATCGAACATGGCTTACAGTGGCTGCGAGGGGTCGAAAAAATTGCCGGGCAGCTTGATGCCCTGATTGACCAAATGGGTCAGGAAGCGCGGCCGCACGCCGGTGGCGGTAAAATGGCCCTGCACGGCGCCGTCTGGTCCGGTGCCGGTGCGCACATACTTGAAGATTTCCTGCATCTGGACGATGTCGCCTTCCAGACCGGTGATTTCGGCGATCGACGTGACTTTGCGTTTGCCGTCGGATTGGCGCGACAGCTGCACGACCAGCTGGATGGCGCCGGCGATCTGGCCGCGGATCGAGGCAATCGTCATCGGCAGGCCGGCCATGCCGATCATCTGCTCGAGGCGCGAGATGGCGTCGCGCGGCGTATTGGCGTGGATGGTGGCCATCGAGCCTTCATGACCGGTGTTCATGGCTTGCAACATGTCGAAGGCTTCCTCGCCCCGGCACTCACCGAGGATGATGCGGTCGGGCCGCATGCGCAGCGCGTTCTTGACCAGTTCGCGCTGGCGGATTTCGCCCTTGCCTTCGATATTGGGCGGCCGCGTTTCCATGCGGCCGACATGGGGCTGCTGGAGCTGGAGTTCGGCGGCATCTTCGATCGTGATCAGGCGCTCTTTTTCCGAGATGAAGGCGGACAGCGCGTTGAGCATCGTAGTTTTGCCGGAGCCGGTGCCGCCGGAAATGATGGTGGTGATGCGCGCCTTCACTGCCGCCCCGAGCAGCTCGGCCATCTGCGGACGCAGCGCGCCGACCTCAACCAGTTTGCCGAGGTGGAGCGGCTTCTTGGAAAATTTACGGATCGAGACCAGCGGGCCATCAACGCCAATCGGCCGCACCGCCACGTTGACGCGCGAGCCGTCCTGCAGGCGCGCATCGCACAGCGGATGGGATTCGTCGACGCGGCGGCCTACCGCGGAAACGATTTTATTGATGATGCGCAGCAGGTGATTCTCGTCCTTGAAGCGCACTGACAGCCGTTCGAGGATGCCGTGGCGCTCGACATAGACGCATTCATGACCGTTGATCAGGATATCGGCGATGCTCGGGTCCTTGAGCAGCGGCTCGAGCGGACCCAAGCCCGTCATCTCGTCGAGAATTTCCGAGACGAACTCTGAAAGCTCTTGCGTGTTGAGAGCCAGGCGCTCGGCCAGCACATATTGCGACACCAGCTGTTGGACGTGCCGGCGGATTTCATCTTCCGGCAGCTTTTCCAGCGCCGAAAGATTGGTCTCCTCGATCAGCCGGCGATGCAGCCGGACCTTGGCATCAAGCAGCTTGTCGCTGAGCAGGGGGTTGGCCGCCAGTTGCAGCGGCGGCACCTGTTCCGGCGGCATTTCCGGAACGACGTCACCGCCGGACATTGGCACCATCGGCACTTCGAGCGCCGGCAGCTCTGGCGCAGTGCGTCGGGCGGTGAAACGGCCGGCCATCGCTTGGTCCTTCATCTCCTGGCGCGCTACGAAGCGACGGAAAATTTGAATTTCTTCATCGCCGGCACGGTCTTGCTTTCGAGCTCCGGCTTCTTGGCCGCGTCCACCACCAGTTTCTTGAGTTGCGCGGTGACCTTGTTGCCCGGCTTGACCTCGTCGAGCGGTACGCCGCGGTCGATCGCTTCGCGCACCAACGCGTAGTCATTGGGGATAGCCGCGGCGAAGGAGTCACCCAGCGTCTGCTTGAGATCGCTGAGGCGCAAACCGGACGAGAACATGCGCTGCTCGAAACGATTGACGATGACCTGCGGATGCGGGTCCTCGCCCAGCCGTTCCTTGATCGCGGCGACCAACTGCTTGGCGTGACGCAGACTGGGCACCGTGACTTCGCTGACGATGTACAATTTATTCGAGCCGAGCAGCACGCTGTCGGTCCAGGAGAACCAGGTGCGCGGCATATCGATCACGACATAGTCGAAATTGGTGGAAACCATATCGAGCAGACGCGTCACCACGTCAGGATCGAACGACCGCATTTCCGCCGGCCGGTTCGGCGCCGCGACCACCGCAAGCCCGGAGGCGTGATACGACAGCATGACCTCGAGCAATTGCCGGTCGAGTCGATCCGGCCGCGGCTCGATTTCCGCCAGGTTGAGACGCGGCTCGAGATCGAGATAGTCGGCCCCCGCGCCGTTCTGGAAATTGAGATCGACCAGACAGGTCGACGGTTTCGTCCGCGGACCGCCGCTGTTGAGCAGGAGCATCGCGGTCTGGATCGCCAGCGTAGTCACGCCGGCACCACCGACCGCGGGAAGAAACGTATAAATCTGCGCCTCGGTCGGCTCGGTGCCGCCGGACGTCGTCTTGCCGACGCGCGCACAGGCACGTACCAGGTCGATTGCCGCCACCGGCTTGACCAAAAAGTCGGCGATTCGCATTTGCAACAGCGTGCGGGCGACGGTTTCGTCGAAACTCTGCGTTACCGCGATCACTGGCGGCCAAGCGCGCACGCGTGCCATCAGCTTGGCCAGCGCCAGCATCTCCTCGGTGCGCCCGGCGTCGAGATCTACAACCACCACCGTGGCGCCCTCGACATCGAGTGTCTCGCTGTGTTCGGAGACGCGTCCCGGCACCATCACGAGATCGATCGCGTTGCTGGCGCCGAACGTGGCACGCACGGAACGATCGAACTCGGCGTCGGCGGTGAGCACCACGACGCGAGTACGATTTGAATCGAGACTGGGGCTACGGCCGAGACGCATTATCTATCCCGTTTATTTCGTCGGCGCGGCCACGGTCGGTCCGACCGGCGGCGCCGCGGCGTTCTGGCTGCTCGAATCCGACTGGTAGCTGGCGGATGTGCCGATGCCGTGCGGCGGGATCACTTTGTTGGTGCGGTAGCGCTCGACGGCGCTTTGGATCTTCGCCCCGTTGTACGCAATGTTGCGGTTGGCACTGTCGCGCGGCCACGGATCGACCATCTGGGTGGCCTCGTTGGTGGCGACCGAATTGCCGCCATTGAGCGAAATGGTTTCACGGCGGTCGAGATATTCCGAGCAGCCGGCCAGCGCGCAGAGCAACGCCACGAGCGCGATGTTGCGCAGCATGTTACTGGATGGCCGCATTGGAGATTCTCCCTAGATCAAGCATGTGCCCGGTGAACGGACGATCGCCGGCGGCGGCAACCTGAGCCGTGATTGGCGTGAGTGCGATCGCCTGCGACCGCGTCAGCTCGGCCTTACCAAGCAGGAAGAAATCCACATCGTTGGGCGGCAGCGAGTCGTCCGCCGGCGTTTTGACGACGTCGCCCGGCCGCGTCGGGCGCACCAGATGCGGCGTGACGATGATGGCAAGATCGGTCTGGTTCTGCTGATAGGACTTCGAGGAGAACAGCGTGCCCAGCACCGGCACGCTGCCGAGCCAAGGCAGCTGATCGATCTGGTTCAGGTTATTAGTCTGCAGCAGGCCACCGAGCATGAAGCTCTGGCCATCGCGCAGCTCGATCGTGGTCGAGGCGCGCCTCACGATCAGCGCCGGCACCGAGATGCCGTTTGCCACCGACACCGTGTGGGTGGGGTCGATTTGGCTGACCTCCGGCTCGATTTTCAAGTTGATCAAGCCGCGCTCGAGCACGGTCGGCGTAAACGCAAGGCCGACGCCGTATTTCTTATAGTCGACCGTGACCTGGCCGAAACTGCCGGCCACGGGGATCGGATATTCGCCGCCGGCCAGGAAGCTCGCGGTATCGCCAGAGAGCGCGACCAGATTGGGTTCGGCCAGGCTACGGGCGAGGCCCTTCTGCTCAAGCGCGTTGAGCGCCACGTCGAGTGTGGTGCTGCCGCTGATGATACGTCCGATCGCAAAACCGAACGGCGAGGCTCCCGAGAGCACGCCGGCGGCGACTTCACCAGGTACTAAGGTATTGGAATTGGCTGGTGCCGCGAGCGGTAGGACGCCGGCGGGCTGCTGCGAGCCGATATTGGCTGTCGCGTATTTGTTGAACACGTTCCACTGCACGCCCAGCTCACGGCCGGCGGTGCGCGAGATCTCGATAAAGCGCACTTCCAACATCACCTGCTGCGGCGACATCACCGACACCGAATTGATGATGTCCGGGCCGAATTGGCGCGCGATGGTGACCGCCTGGTCGAGAGTGGTGGCATCGACCACTTCGCCCGACAACATGATGCGGCCGTTGACCGAGGAAGCTTGCAGATGCGACCTGCCGAAACGGCGCTTGAGCTCGTTGGTCAGCCGCGTGATGTCGTAGGACACCTCGACATCGAAAATACCGATCAGCTTCTTGCCTTCGGCATAGACCGACACGCGCGTCGTGCCGATCTTCTTGCCGAGGATCGACAGCGTGTGATCGGTCAACGGATTGACGTCGGCGATGTCGGGATCGCCGACCATGACATCGACGAAACTACCGCCGGTGCGCACGTCCTGCGACTTACCGACGATGACCGTCACCATGGCGGTCCGGGTGGCGCCGCTGACCTGGATGACGCGATCCTGCGCGGATGCATCGCCCGCCATCAACAGAAGCGCCGCTGCCAGCGCGACCGCCAAAGCGATCGTCACATCGCGCAGCCAATGACCGGCGCTCGTCGTCCTGTCCGCGCGCCGCCAGGCAAAGCCCGCGGCAAATTCGTTTTTGTTGTTCACGACGCGCTCCCCCGCCCTTGATTGATGCCGCGCCCGAAACTACCGGACGCCAACGCTCTGACCGGTCGTCATGTCCCCATGGCTGCCTTCGACCGGCACGGAGTAATCCTGTTTGGCCGTCGCGCGCGTGACCACCACCGTCGCGGTCGCGACTTTGTCGGAATTGATCGGTTCAATGCCGCCCAAATCGTTGAGCGTGATTTTCCGGGTCTTATTTTCGGCGCTGTCGCCGGCTTGGCGCAGCAGCAGCGACAGATTGCCGACCGACGATGCCAGCCAGACTTTTTGCGCCTCGATCGTGCTGACTTCGAGCGTGATCGACTTCGCCACGGCTGCCTTGGCGGCACGCTCGTCGGCGATCTGATCGACCGCGAGCACTTTGGTGTTCTGCAGCACGACCTCGGTGGTGGCCGAACCCTTGTCGATCTGGCGCGTGAGCACGACATCGACGCGATCGCCCGGCAGCACGAAGCCGCCAACGCCTTCCACGTCGTTGACGCGAATGGTCACCGCCTTCATGCCCGGCTTGACCAGCGCCGACAGCGTCGCGCGCTGACCCGGACCGGTGATCTTGAGCGAAAGCACCGGTTCGTTCGGTTCGATCGCGGTGAGAACGACACGGCGGCCGCCCTTCATGACGTCGTTGATTTTGGTGAAGGCGCCGGCCGGCATCGAGGCGACCGGCCACGGCACTTCTTCCAGCACCGACTCGCTGAGTTCGGTGCCGAAGCGCAGCGGCTGCTTGGCGACGACAACGGTTTGCATCGCCACTTGTTTTTTGTTCGCTTCGAAATTCTTCGCCTGCATGCTGGCCTGGTTGTTGAGCCAGACCTGCGCGATGAAAACCGCGAGCAGGCCAAACACGACGGCGAAGGCGATCATGACGATGGTGCTGGCGCGCAAGGCTTTTTGTCCCGTTTGACGCGATCCGAAATTCGATCGTCACGAGACTAAGAGGGACAAAGTATTCAATTGCTAATTTCGTCAACGCAATTGGAGCTATGCTGAAGAGCCGCTGAATTACTATTGTTTACGCTTCGTGTTTGGCGCAGCTAAGTTTTGAGTAACCCTTCGCGCTATTAAGAATACTGCGTCGTAGCCGGGCTCCGCCCGTAACGGCTGGTTGAGCCTAACGTTTCGTTGCGGCCCAAGAAAAGCCAGCAAATACAGGGGCACGAGCGAACGGCGCCGCAGCCCATCGGTGGGCGGGAACATTGCCGCGGCAAATATAGGGTTACCGAATAGCACCATCGGCGTTGCCCGTACCGCGCGCTTGCGGCAACATGTGCGTAAGACCGCGGCCGAAGCGCCAAAACAATTATTCTTGGGAGTAAGCAGCAATGCCGGGACCTCGCATCAGTTACATCGACCCAGCGACGGTCAAAGATCCCGCCATGGTCGCCGAGTTCGAACGTTGCGCGCGCGAGGGCACGCCGCGGCCGGAAAGTCAGGCGGTCCGTGCCCATGTGCCGGCGACCTTCTGGTCGTTCGCCAATACCTGGCGCGACGTGTTCAAGAACGGTGTCGCCGATCACAAGATCAAGGAGCTGTGCCGCATCTATGTCTCGCGCTCGGTGCTGTGCGAGTTCTGCGGCAACCAGCGCTCGATCAAGGCGGCCAAGTCCGGCCTCAAGGAAGACGATTATTCCGACCTGATCAATTTCGAGAGCTCGACGCGCTACGACGAGCGGCAAAAAGCCGCCCTCGCCTATGCCGAGGCGATCACCTGGGATCTGCCTGCCGGCGACGAATTGTGGGCGCGGCTGCATAAGCATTACAGCGAGCCGGAACTGGTCGAGATCGGCTACTTTGTCGCCATCACCATGGGCCAGCAGCGCTGGTTGCGCACCTTGAACATCGAGCACCACCAGATTCTGGCCGGGACCGACGGCTCGATGGCGCCCGGTTTCGAAACCAAGGAAGCACTCAGGCGGTCGAAACAAGCCGCGGACTACTGGGCCAAGATCAACGCCAAACCTTCAACCCAGGCCGCCGAGTGACAAGTCAAGCAACGACGGCATCCGCCATTCGTGCTTCCGCTTCGCCGGGAGCGAGCGAGCCGCGCATTCGCGTCAAGGGACTGGTCAAGCGCTATGGCACGCTCGAAGTTTTCCGTAACATCGACTTTGAAGTGGCCGAGCGCGAAATCGTCGCGGTGGTCGGGCCGTCTGGCTGCGGCAAGACCACGCTTCTTCGATGCATCGACGGGCTGTTGCCGCACGACGCCGGCGAAATCTGGGTCGGGCATGATCGCGTCGAGGAGCCGATCGCCGGAGTCGCCATGGTGTTCCAGCACTTCGGACTGTTCCCATGGAAGACTGTGTTCGACAACGTCGCCTACGGATTGCGCATGGCCGGCGCGCCGAAGGCGGAGATCGAACGCAAGGTGCCGGAGTTCATCAAACTGGTCGGACTAAGTGGCTTCGAGGCCGCATTTCCTTATCAGATGTCCGGCGGCATGCAGCAGCGCTGCGGGCTAGCGCGCGCTCTCGCGATCGAGCCGAACGTGCTGCTGATGGACGAGCCGTTCGCGGCGGTCGACGCGCAAACCCGCGAAATTCTGCAGTTCGAGCTGCTGCGCATTTGGGAAGAGCGTCCGACCGCGATGATCTTCGTCACCCACTCGATCGAAGAAGCGGTGCTGCTCGGACACCGGGTGATCGTACTCAAGGGAAGGCCCTCGAGCATCCACGAGACCATCACGATCGACCTGCCGAACCCGCGCACTCGCGAAACGCTGCGCGAACCGCGCTTTGCCGAATTGCGCGAGCAGGTGTGGGGCACGCTGATGCGGGAGGCGCGCGAAGCCGAATTTGTTCTCGAACGATAAAAAATAAAACTCAAACGACCAGGGAGGATTCCATGATCCGCAGAACTTTCAGTGTGATGGCTGGCGCCGCCGTTCTAGCCGCGCTGCTGCTCGGCGCCAATCCGGCCGCGGCGCAAGGCAAAAAGATTGTCGTGGCAATTCCCGGCATTCCGCCGATTTTTTCCGTGACCATTGCCTTCGTCGCGCAGAAGCAGGGCTTCTTTAAGAAGCACGGCGTCGACGTGGAGATCCGGTCGTTCGACAACGGCACCGCGGCGGCGCGCGCGGTCGTTGCCGGCGATATCGACCTCGCTTGGTCGCCGACCCCGCCGGTGATCAATCAGATTTCCAACGCCAATGTTCCGCTGGTCGCAATCTACGGCATGCCGAACCCGGATTGGGTTATCGGCACGACCGATGATAACAAGACCTGCAAGGACCTCGTCGGGCAGGACGTCGGCGTCGATTCGATCAACGGCGCGCGTTCGGTGGCGTTGCGCTCGATGCTGACCGCAGGCTGCCCGGGCGTGAAAATCGACGACGTCAAGCAGATCGCGCTGGGCTCCGGCCCGGGCCCGGCGATGCTCGCCGGCCGTCTGCACTTTTCCGTGCTGCACCTCGACGATCTGGCCGAGATCGAGACGCAGGGCAAAAAGCTGAACATCCTGCTCGCGATGAAGGACACCAATCCGACCAGCCACTATCTGACGATGGTGGTGCGCAAGGACAACCTGGCGAAGAACCGCGACGCCATCGTGCGCACGGTCGCCGGAATGATCGAGGCTGCGCATTTCATGCAGGACCCGAGAAACGCCGACGCGGTTGCGGAAGCGGCTTCGGTCACCGGCCATACCAAGGAAGTCAACAAACTCGCGCTCAAGCGCTTCCTCGCCATCGACTTCTGGGCGGCAAAGGACGACGGGCTGCCGCGCAACAAGCTGGAAGCCACCGCCAAGCTGATGAAGAAGATCGGCGCCATCAACCCCGACAAAGAGCCGGTGACGTATGAAAACCTGGTCGACACCAGCGTCTGGAAAGACGCCAACGCGATGGTGAAATGACAACAGCGGCGATCCGGCGTCACGCGCCGTTCTGGATCAGCATTGCCGCCGGCATCGCGCTCTGGGAGATCGCGGGCCGCAGCACCAGCGCGGCCTTCATGGTGCCGTTTTCCGAAACGCTGGTGCGGTTCTGGCAGTTGGTTACGACTGGGCAATTCGTCGCGCAGTTCTTCGACTCCGCCAGGTTGTTCCTGACCGGCTTCGTGCTTGCGCTCATCGTCGGCATGCCGCTCGGGATGCTGCTGGCGCGCGTACGCATCCTGCGCATCGGCATCGAGCCCTACATCATGACGCTCTATGCCACACCGATGGTGGCGCTGATCCCGTTCATACTGTCGATGATGGGTTTCGGCTTTGCGCCCAAGGTGCTGGTGGTGTTTTTGTTCGCGGTGTTCCCGGTACTGTACAACACCGTCGAAGGCGCGCGCAGCATCAAGCCCGAAATGATCGAAGTGGCGAAGTCGTTCCGCTCGAACGAATGGGCGCTGTGGCGCGAGGTCATGCTGCCCTACACCTTGCCCTACACCATGACCGGTGTGCGCCAGGCCATCGGCCGCGCTTTGGTCGGCATGATCGCGGCGGAGTTCTTTCTGTCGTCGACGGGGCTCGGCCAGCTCATCATGGGTGCGTCGCAGAATTTCGACACCGGCGGCGTATTCGCCTCGATCTTTATCATCGGTCTTATCGGCGTAGGGTTGATGCGCCTCGGGCTGAAGATCGAACAGCATTTCGCGCGCTGGAGAAACTAGACCGTGACCGAATCGGCACTTCACGTCTCGTTGCCGGCAGCGCGCAAACCTTCTGGCTTGGCCAGCGCGCTAACCGGCACGTTCGTGCCGCGGTTGTCCGTCGGCCTGTTCATTCTGCTGTTATGGGAATTTACGGTGCGCGCGCTGGCGCCCGCCTATGTCGCCAAGCCCACCACCGTCGTGATGGCGATCCCGCACGTCATCACCGATCCCGCTTTTCTTAGCGCAACCGCCGCCACGCTGGCCGCGGTTGCCGAAGGCCTCGTCATCGCACTAGTGTTCGGCACCATTATCGGCCTGCTGATGGGACGCATGCCGGTGTTCGAGCGTGCCATCCGGCATTACGTCAACGGCTTCTACGCCGTGCCGATGATCGTCGTGCTGCCGCTGTTCTCGCTGTGGTTCGGCTATTCGCCCGGAACGCGCATCGCCACCATCATCTTCGCCGCAATCTTTTCCATCGTCGTCAATGTCGCCGACGGCGCGCGTTCGGTGCCGCGCGAATATCTCGAAGTCGCCCGCGCGTTCCGCTCCGGCCGGCTGCGCATGCTGGGCGAGATCGTGTTGCCGGCGTCGATGCCGTATTTGCTGGCCGGCTTCCGGCTCGCCGCCGGCCGCGCATTGATCGGCGCGACGGTGTCGGAGTTTTTCCTTTCGATCGGCGGGCTCGGCTATTACATTCTCTATAACTCGCGCGCCTATCATCACAACGAAGCCTTCGTCGGTGTGCTGCTGCTCGCCGCTTTCGGCGTCGGCTTCGAATTGCTGGTGAATTGGTGCACGCGACACTTCATGCCGTGGTATCGCCGCGACGCAAACTGACACCCAAGGACGCAACACATGTCTTCCGACCCGATGCTCAAGGCCGCGATCGCGCATTGGGGCCCACGCTTTGTCGCCAATGGCGTCGTTCTGACCGACTTCGAGGAAGTCACCGGCGTGATGTCGTCTTATGACGACTGGTGCCGGGCTTGGTCGGCGCGCGCCGCGCATCATGAGCAGCTCGGCCGCGAAGCGCTGGCGAAAAAGCTTTTCCTCACCGCCGGCGAATGTCTGCAGCGCGCCGGCGTTTATTATCATTTCGCCTCGTTCCTGTTCGTGCAGGACCAGGCGCAGATGAAAGTCGCGCACAAGAAGCAGATCGAATGCCGGCAGGCCGCGCTTCCACACTTGAGGCCCTCCGGCGAACGGGTCGAAATCCCCTATCAGGGCAAGACCTTAGCCGGCATCTTGCGCAAACCCGCCGGTGCCGAAAAGCCGCCGGTGGTCGCTATGGCGCTCGGGCTCGATTCGACCAAGGAAGAAACCGACGCCTACGAAGCGCCCTTCCTCGCGCGCGGGCTGGCGACGCTGGTGTTCGAAGGGCCCGGCCAGGGCGAAGCGCAATACGATTTTCCCATTCGCGGCGACTACGAAGTCCCGGTGAAATCCGTGCTCGACTACATCGGCACGCGGCGTGATCTCGACAACGCGCGCATCGGCATGTGGGGCGTCAGTCTCGGCGGCTACTATGCGCCGCGCGCCGCCGCGTTCGAGAAGCGCATCAAAGCCTGCATCGCGCTCGGCGGCCCGTTCAACTGGGGCGCCAACTGGGACAATCTGCCGCAATTGACGCGCGAGGCGTTCCGCGTGCGCAGCCATTGCAGGACTGACGAAGACGCGCGCGCGAACGCGATGATGCTGTCGCTCGAAGGTGTCGCTCATAACATCACCTGCCCGATTTTCATCGTGAATGGCCGGCTCGACCGCATTGTTCCGGCCGCCGATGCCGAACGCCTGGCGCGCGAGGTCAAAGGCCCGGTCGAATTGATGATGATCGAGGATGGCAATCACATTGCCACCAACCGCGCCTACCGCTGGCGTTCGCAGAGCGCGGACTGGATGCAAGAACAACTAAAATAAAGCGCAACTTAAATAGTGTGGAAGCCGCGCGGGATCGTGTGCAGCCGCTCGATGCCGCCTTTCGTAATCACCACCATCTCGCCGGTCTGCACGCCTGCTTTGCCGTCGCGCGTCGCGATATTGGGCTGAATCACGACCGTCTGGCTGTCGCGGAACGGTTCTTGCGGCACCGGTCCCGCCGGGCGGCTCTTGCAGCCGAGAATTGGCGGCAGGTAACCGCCACCATAGCCATGCAGCAGATCGTCGATGATGGTGAAGCCGGCGTCCTCGATGACGCCTGAGGCTTCGATCACGTCGGCCGGCGTGGCGCCGGCTCGAAGCACTGCGGCGATGGCGTCGAACGCGCTATCTGCCGCCGCGTGCAGATCGCGATAGAGCTTGGTCGGCTCGCCCAGCGTGAAGCTGCGCAAGACCTGACCGGGATGCTCCCAGAACGCCGCGCTGATCTCCGCCACCACGACATCGCCCTTCTGCAAACGGCGCGTGGTCGCGAACTGCCGCGGGACGCCGAGACCGGGCGTGCTCATCGACGTGGTGCCGATATAGTGAATGACGTTGGTCGCGCCTTGGGAAATATAGGCGCGCTCGACCAGATCGCCGAGTTCGCGCTCGGTCATGCCGGTTTTCACGCCGTCGCGCAGCGCCGCCATGCCGAGATCGCTGAAATGCGCGCCGATCTGCAGCCAGTCGATTTCTTCCGCCGACTTGACCTGACGCAGCTTGATGTAATCTCGATTGAGACTTTTCAATTTTCCCAAGCGCGCCGATAACGCCGCATGCTGATCGGCAGTCAACGGACCAAGGGTTGCCACACGATTTTCCTTAGCGCCCCGCTTCGTCAGTACTTCGATCGCCGCGGCAATCGACGATTCGCCGCCCCAGGCCACATCCGCTTTGTCCGCGATCAGTTGCGCCTGCGGCGCATGATTGACGTATTGCACGAACAACGCATCGCGCTCGCCCGGCGACAACACACCGACGGCTTCAGCGGTCACCGGCCATTGCGTCAGCCACTGCACCGCCGAGCCGAAGCGGTTCAGCCCGCAAAATACGAGATGGTCGCAGCCGTGCTCGGCCAGCAAGGCCTCCACCGCCACGCGACGGCGCGCCATCTCGGCGTCTGAAAAACGCGGGATCTCGGCTTCGATGATGCGGGCGAGATGTGGCGGGAGCGTCACGCGGTCTTCTTCGGAAGCGCCACAATCATGTCGAGCTCGATGCGCGCGCCCGGCGACGACAACTGGTTGATGCACACCGTGGTCGAGGCCGGCCGCCAGTCGCCGAAATATTTCGCCATGGTGGCGTGCATGGCATCGGCCTCGCGGAAGTCGGTGAGATATTTCGTCACCTTCACCACATCGCGCCAGCTCGCGCCAGTATGATCGAGGATCGATTTGATCGCCTCCATCGCGCGCGCGGTCTGCTCCTCTATCGAATGTGGATGCACATGCTCAGCATCATCATGCGGATGCTTGTGATAGAGCGGCGACGGCGTCGCGCCCGACAGAAACATCAGGTCGCAGGCGCCGACGATATGCACCGCCGGCGCGTAAGGCATGGTGTGCGCCTGCTCCGGCTTCGGATGCACCGGCTCGAGCTTGAAGCCGCGCTGTGGCTCGGTTCTGACATTCATGCGGGTCTCCCGAACGCTTCCATTGTCATGGCCATCCCGCTTAGGTTAGCACAGCGCCGACAACCGGCTAGCAGGAGGCTCTATGCCCTCGACGATCCTCGATTCCGCGGTGTTCCGCGACATTTTCACCACGCCGGCGATGCGCGGGGTGTGGTCCGACGAGAACCGTGTGCAGAAATATCTCGACTTCGAGGCGG
This sequence comes from Pseudolabrys sp., assembly GCA_035648555.1. Classification (GTDB taxonomy): domain Bacteria; phylum Pseudomonadota; class Alphaproteobacteria; order Rhizobiales; family Xanthobacteraceae; genus Pseudolabrys. The sequence goes on along the minus strand of DASRLF010000043.1, from coordinate 17,326 downwards.
CGCTGGCCCGCGCGCAGATGATGCTGAACATCATCCCAAAAAACGCCGCCGCCGAGATCGTCCGGCATTGCGACGCCAAGAAAATCGATATGGCGATGCTCAAGAGTGCGACCGAGAAGATCGGCTATCCGGTGCTCCCGGTCGTCCAGCAGCTCGTCAAGCTGTGCAAAAAAGGACTCGGCGAGTGGTCACATTGGGGCGCCACCACCCAGGACATCACCGACACCGCCACCATCATGCAGATCCGCGAGTCGCTCGATCTGGTCGAGAAGGAAATAAATGGAATTTCCGATGCGCTGGCCAAGCTCGCGAAAAAATACCGCGACACGCCGATGGCCGGCCGCAGCAATCTGCAGCAGGCGGTGCCGATCACCTTCGGCTACAAAATGGCGACGCTGCTCGGCGCCTTCGAGCGCCACAAGCAACGTCTCAAGGAGCTACGCCCGCGCGTGCTTGTCGCTGAATTCGGCGGCGCCGCCGGCACGCTGTCCTCGCTCGGCAAAGACGGGCTGAAGGTGCAGGCCAAGCTATGCAAGGAGCTCAAGCTCGGCCAGCCCGATATTTCCTGGCACACCGTGCGCGACCGCATCGCCGAGGTCGGCTGCTTTCTCGGACTGGTCACCGGCACCTGCGGCAAGATCGCCTTCGACGTGAAGCTGCTGATGCAGACCGAAGTGGAAGAAGTCTACGAGCCGTTCCACGAGGGCCGCGGCTCGTCTTCCACCATGCCGCAGAAACGCAACCCGATTTCTTCCGTTTACATCACCGCACAGACCGCGATGGTGAAGCAGCTCACCGCCGCGCTCCTGGAAGCGATGGTCGAAGACCACGAGCGCGCCACCGGCCCGTGGGAAATCGAATGGATCGCGCTGCCGGAAATCTTCATGCTGTCGGCCGGCGCGCTGGCGCAGACGCGCTTCCTGGTCGAAGGCCTGCAAGTCAACGAAAAGAAAATGCGCGAGAACCTCGACATCACCAACGGGCTGATCATGTCGGAGGCGGTGATGATGGGCCTGGGGCCGACGCTCGGTCGCAACAAGGCGCACGATCTGGTCTATGACGTGTGCCGCCTGGTGGTGAAGACCGGCCGCCCGTTGGTCGACCTGCTGGTCGAAGACAAAGAGATCAGCAAGCACGCCAACCGCAAGCAGCTGGAGAAGATGGCCGACCCGGCGAATTATCTCGGCGTCGCCGGCGAGATGGTCGACCGCGTGTTGAAGATGCGGAAGAAGTAACTTTGTCGTCCACGCGAAGACGGGGACCCATACGCCGCGCCCTATCGATAAGCTGCGGAGTATGGGTCCCGGCTCTCGCTTCGCTCGGCCCGGCCGACGGTTAAGGTTTCGGCATCGTCCGCCAGATCGCCAACGCGACGGCGAGCGTCGCCGCGCCGATCATTGCAAACAGCGCCGGCACGGTGACGCCGTATTTCTGCATGACCGCCACGGCAATCGTCGCACCGGTCATGAACGCCGCATTGAGCAAATTGACCGCCGCGACCGTGCGCGCGCGGTAGTCGGCGCCGGCCCAGGCCTGCACCGCGGCGAAGGCCGGCACGATGAACAGCCCGCCGGCGACCGCCAGCCCGGCAAGATCGAACGCCACGCGGATGCCCAGCGCGGATGAAAACACCACACCCGGCGCGAGCGGCGTTGCCGCCGGCGCCGCGCCGTAGGTCGCCAGACCCAGATCGAGCGCGAGGACGCCGAGCAACACGCAGCCGGCCAAGGTGATGCCGAGAATAATGCGTCCGCGCGCGATTGTCGCCGCCAGCGCGGAGCCTGCGCCGACCGCGATCGAGAACAGCGCGAGATAAGCGGTAACGGTGTCTTCGTTGCCGCCCATAAGTGTCTTGATCAGCGGCGGCAACAGCGATAGCACGACGATTCCGACGAGCCAGAACCAGCTCGTCACCATCGCGCCCCACCACAGCCTCGGATCGGCGCGCAAATGGCGGATCATCCCCACGGTCGAAGTACCGATGTTGACGGCGATCTTGAGCCTAGGCGCGCCTTCGCCGGTCGGCGGAATCAACAGCGCCGCAATCCAGCAGGCGAACGAAAATCCCATCACCAGCGCGGCGAAGCCGGCAACATCCCCGCCACCACGCGCCGCCAGCCCGCCGACGATGGTGCCGGTGAGGATGGCAACAAAGGTCGCGCCTTCCACCAATGCGTTGCCGGCCGGTAATTCCGCGCGTGCCAGGTGGTCGGGCAGGATGCCGTATTTGATCGGGCCGAACAGCGCGGCGATCACGCCAAAGCCGGCGAGCGCGCAAAACAACAAAACAACCGATTGCTGCGCGAAACCAAAGACCGCCAAAACCGCGACGAAAATCTCGAAGAGTTTCAGCCACTGTGCCACCCGCGCCTTGTCGTAGCGGTCGGCCAGTTCGCCGCCGAGCGCGGACAAGAAGAAATACGGCGCAATAAAAATGGCGCTCGCCAGCGTGATCAGCGCCTCGGTATCGGCGCGCCCGCCGAACAAGATCAGAAACACCAGCGTGGTTTTGAGAAAATTATCGTTGAATGCCGCGAAAAACTGGCACCAGAACAGCGGCGCAAAGCGCCTCGAGCGCATCAGGGGCGGCGGCATTGCCCCATTATTGCAAAGTTCCGGCGCGGCGGTGCGCCCATCCCGCAATAAAAATGGGCGGCCTCCTGGCCGCCCAAGTCATTGCTTCAGACAGAAGACAGAACCAAATCAGAGCCGAAATTTCCCGCCATTGGCGGAATCAATAGCTATCGCGGCCAGGCTCAGGGCGACGGCGATGAGGGCGGTAACGGTAAACAGGGCTGTCCACATGGCTAAGGCTCCTCGTTGGTGCGAAGGCGCGCGGGAAGTCTGGCCCGTAAAACGCGCAAAGACGGGTTTGGTTCCTGGGTTCCGCGGTCGGGGGCTGAAAATCTGGTGATTAATCAGCGACCTGGAACCGTAAAATTATGAGCAAAAGCCCGCCTTCGCTGAGGCTTCGGCGGCCAACCTTCGCGGACTGAGGTTTGGCTTGCCAACCGAAGCGGCCGTGGCCGCGAAGGTTGGTGCCGACGGAGGGATTTGAACCCCCGACCACCCGCTTACGAAGCGGATGCTCTACCGCTGAGCTACGTCGGCTAAAACCCGCGCAACTAGTATCGGCGGGGGTCGGGAATGGCAATACAGGCGCCGGCTTAACGAAATAACTGGATGAAACGCTGCCAGGGTGCCTCTGGTGGTGGCGTTGTCGGTTCCGGCACCGGATCGCTCTCCAAGGCGGAATCGGGGCCCGGATCGTCGGGTGCATGCACCAGAGGGATCACCGGCTCGACCGGCTTGGTTTTGGCCGCCGGTTTTGCCGTCTTGCGCGGCCGCACCGATGGCGGCTTGGCCTCTACACCGAGTTTCGGCGTGGTGACGTCGCCCGGATTTGGCGGCGGCGCCATCTCGATCACCGGGCGCGTGACGCCGATCTCAGCCAGCGGAACCTTCCAGGCGAAACCATCGAGCCGCCCGCTCGGCGACACCGGCATCCAACGGTCGGACACCGTGCCGTCCGCCGTCCACACCGGATCGCCGGACGCGCGCATGGCGCGCGCCATCCATTCGCGCACGCGGCCTTCGTCGCCGTGTTCGGCTTCTTCGATTTCGGCCATCAAGGTAGCAACCCGCCGCGCCGCCGCCGACAGGTAGGGCGCGAGTGCAGCGCGCGCGGCGGAAAACTCGCGCGCATCGAGCGCGGCGCGCGCCACCGCCAAGGCGCCCTCGAGCTGGCCCGGCATCAGGCCGGCGAGCTTCTGCATGCGCGCTAACCGTTCGCGTGCGCTGTCGCCGAGCCGCAAGTTCGCATAGGCCTCGGCGATGTCCGGATGCGGATTGCTGGTCCAGGCCTTCTCCAGGATATTGCGCGCCTTGCGCTGCTCGCCCGCTTCCGCCAGCCGCCGCCCGGCCAGCGCCGCCGCCGGCACCAGATCAGGCGCGAGCTTGACCGCTTCCAGCACCGCCGTGCGCGACGCGTCGCGGTCGATCTCCTGCAAGGCCAACGCGCGGGCGGTGAGCAGCACGGCGCGCTGACGGCGATAGGGGGCCTTCTCCAGCGCGCCCTTCATATGATCGAGCGCGTCGATCGCACCGGCCCAGTCGGCGGCGGCGCAGCGATAGTCGAGCACCGCCTGTCCGGCCCAGGCCGGCGCAGGAGATGCCTTGCCCGCTTCCTCGGCGGCCAGCCGCGCGGCTTGCGGGTCGTCGCGCCGCTGCGCTTCGATGTAGAGCCCGCGCAAACCAAGCAGCTTGGTGTCGTCGCGCCTGGTCATGGCACGGAACACCTGCTCGGCGCCGCTGCGGTCGCCGGCCATCTGCGCCGATTGCGCGGTGAGCAACAACGCCAGCGGATCGCCCGGCGACAGCCGCGCCGCATCGTCGGCGGCCTTGCGCGCGATGCGCAAATCGCCGGTGCCGACCGCGATCAGTCCGCGCGTGATGGCGAGATAACCTTTGACGGCGCGGCGGTGGCGAAAGAACAGCGACACCTGCTCGGGCGAGCGCAGGATGCCGCGCACGATCGTCCACAACAGGATGAGCACGATCACCAGCGCGACCAGCGCGAACGCCGCCACCATCACCGAGGTTTCGATCCGGTAACCCATCCAGGTGATGGCGACATCGCCGGGCCGGTCGGCGAACCAGGCAAAGCCAGCCGCGAGCACCGCGGCCGCCAGCAAAAAAGTGACGACCCGGATCATGGCACGCCCGCTTTCGCCCCGAACGCGCGCGCAGCATCCGCGGCATATTGACGCGCGGCCGCGAGCGCGGTCTGGCGCTCATTTGCCTTGACGATCCAGGCTTGCGCTGGCGCACGCGTTGCGTCGGGAAGCTTGCCGAGATCGGCAAGCGCTGCCGCGATGTCGGCCTTGGCGGCATCGATCTCGAGGCGCGCCAGCACCGCGGCAGCATCGTCGCCCGGCGGGGCATCGACCGGGCGGATGCGCACCAGCCTGCCGGCATTGGCTTCCAGCCGTTCGATAAAGCCGCCCTGCGGCGCCTGCGCGCCGGAAATCTTTAGCATCGCCGGCAGCAAGGTGCGCAATTCCCCTTCGAGCGCTTGCGGCGCCGGAATACCGGACGCGGCGAACGGCGCAAGCGGCGCCAACACGTTATCATCTGCGCCCAGCGACTTGGCTTGTGCGAGTTCGGCGGCGAATGGCGCACCGCTCAGCACGGCGTCACGCAACGCCGCGGCGCTCAAAGCCAGCCGCGCTGCGCTATCCGCCGTTGTGGTCTTGGCGATGTCATCGTGCGCGGCCTTGGCGGATTGTTCGAGCGCTACAAGACGCTTCTGCAGGGCATCGTGTTCGGCAGGCGACATTCCGGCCGCATTGCTTTTCGCGGTCTCTTGAACGCTCGCCTGCAACTCCGCCACGGCCTTGGCCGCCCCGTCGGCACGCTCGCGCGCCTGACTCGCATTGGCGGCGGCGTCATCGGTCCGGCGATTAAGCGCGGTGAGCGCGATGCCGAGCACCTTCAAGGCGTTGTCGGCGGCGGTCACGCGCTGGGTCAACGCGTCGAGCGATTTCGAATCGATGGTGTCGGTCGCACTAGTCGTGGCCACGTAACGGACCGGCACCAGGCCTGTCAGCCACAGCCCGGCCAGAATAACTGTCATGACCACGGCCCCGGCGGCGCCGGCCGCGAGCGTTGCCATGCTGAAAGAGAAGCCGCGCGAGGTCTTGGCGGCCTCGGCTGGCGGCGGTTCTGGCGCAGCCTGCGGCGGCTCTTGCCCGGATTTTTGCCCGGGCGAAGGCGGCGTATCGGGCTGCGATGGCGGCACTTCAGAGGCGGTCAGGTCAATGGTCGGCGCCGCGCGCTTGTTGCGGCGCGCGCCGGGGCTGGCGTCTTCCTGCGCATTTTGGGGCGCTTCCGGCGTCGTGCGCTTTTCGGCCATGCCTGTCCTTAGCGAATCGGCCCACCCGCTCTCAGGAAATAACGCAAATGGCGTGAGCGCGCCAATCAAGCCTGGGCCGGCTCCAGAAGTGCGATCAATGCCGCCTCATGCGGCCGTTTTGCGACACTGATGCTGCCGGCGCCGGCTTCTGAAAGCGGCTCGGCGGTCGGCTGCGCCAGGCACAAATGCCGCACCGCCAGCGCCTGCGCGATGATGCCCGCCTGCCGGGCGCCGGCGAGATAATTGTCGGCGCTACGCCGGGAAAAATGCAGCACCGCATCGACCTCGCCGGCCATGAGTGCCGCGGTCAGCACGGACGGAAACGGCGCGGCGGCCGCGCGATAGACAACGGCCATCTCGGTCGCGATGCCGTGCGCAATCAACTCCGCAACTAGATCGGCGGCGCGGTCCTCGCCGGCCAGATAGAGCAAGGGCACAGCCGCGTCGGCGCGCCGCGCGGCAATCAACCGCACCAGATCGCGCACGTCGCCACCCGCCGAGATGACGTTAGAAAATCCCGCCGCGCGCGCGGCGTCGGCGCTGCGCTGGCCGACCGCATACAGCGGCAGCTTGGTGAGCTTGTCGCGCGCGGCATGACCGGCGATGGCGCCGGGTGCATTGGCACTGGTGATGATGATGCCGCCCCAGCCGTCGCCAAAGTCGGTCGCCATCGGCTCGACCTGCAGCAGCGGCGCCACCAGCACCTCATGCCCGCGCGCGCGCAACGCGGCGGCGGTGCGTTCGCTATCAGCCTGCGGGCGGGTGACGACGACACGCATGTCATTTTATCCTGCGCATGATCTTATCCGAAAACCGGTACCCACTTTTCGGGATCATGCGCTAATCAAAAAATCCCGGGCCGGCAATTTGTTTCAAGGCGCGGCCGGCGTCGGCGCCGATGGTGACCGCATTGTCGCGGCCGCCGGCCACCGCGGTTTCATGCGCGGCGCTGCCGTCCGGCTTGGCGATCAGGCCACGGAATTGCAGCCCGCCGCCCGACAGCGCGGCGTAGCCGGCGATCGGCGTATTGCAGGAGCCGTCGAGCTCGGCGAGAAACGCGCGCTCGCAAGCGACTGCAACCGAAGTGTCGGCATGATCGATGCGCGCCAGCAGTTCGCGCGCGCGCATGTCGCCCGCGCGCGCCTCAATACCGATGGCGCCCTGCCCGGCGGCGGGAACAAATTCTTCCGCGCTCATGATCTTGGTCGCACGCGCCACCAGCCCGAGCCGCTTCAATCCGGCGAGCGCAAGGATCGTCGCATCGACTTCGCCGTCATCGAGCTTGCGCAGCCGCGTCTCGACATTGCCGCGCATCGGAACGATGCGCAGATCGGGCCGCGCGCGCTTGGCGATCGCCTGCCGCCGCGGCGAGGTGGTGCCGAGGCTCGCACCTTTCGGCAATTCGGCGATGCTCCCCGCCTTGCGACTGATGAAGACGTCGCGCGCGTCTTCGCGCTCAAGACAAGCCGCCAGCATCAACCCCGCCGGCAACACCGTCGGCATGTCCTTGGCCGAGTGCACGGCAAGATCGATACGGCCGTCGAGCAGCGCGTCCTCGATCTCCTTGGTGAACAGGCCCTTGCCGCCCTCCTCGGCCAGCGAACGATCCTGGATGACGTCACCGCTGGTGCGGACGACAATGAGCTCAAACGCATCCTCGCCCTTCCCCAATGCCGCCGCCAGCCGCGCCGCGACCATGCGCGCCTGCACCAGCGCCAGCGGGCTACCGCGCGTGCCGATGCGCAAGGGGCCGGATTGCGTCATATTACCTCTCGATGCTAGGGCACCTTTTAGGGCACCGACCGTGTAAAAGGGAGGGCCGGAGAGAGAAATGATCGTTCTCGGCATCGAAACAACTTGCGACGAAACCGCCGCCGCGGTGGTCGGGCGCGATGCGGCCGGCCGCGGCAAGATTCTGTCCAATATCATCCTGTCGCAGGTCAGCGAGCACGCCGCGTTCGGCGGCGTGGTGCCCGAGATCGCCGCCCGCGCCCATGTCGAGGCACTCGATCTCATCATCACGAAGGCCATGAACGAGGCTAAATGCTCCTATGACCAGATCGACGGCGTCGCCGCCGCCGCCGGTCCCGGGCTGGTCGGCGGCGTGATCGTCGGGCTGACGACGGCGAAGGCGATCGCGCTGGTCAAGAACAAGCCGCTGATCGCGGTCAATCATCTCGAAGCGCACGCGCTCACCGCCCGGCTCACCGACGACACGCCGTTTCCTTATTGCCTGTTTCTCGCCTCCGGCGGCCACACCCAGATCGTCGCCGTGCGCGGCATCGGCGATTACGTGCGGCTTGGCACCACGCAGGACGACGCCATCGGCGAAGCTTTCGACAAGACCGCCAAGCTGCTCGGCCTCGGCTATCCGGGCGGGCCACAAGTGGAGAAAGAAGCCGAGCGCGGCAACGCGGCCCGCTTCGCGTTGCCGCGACCGATGCATGGACGCAAGGACGCGGATTTTTCGCTGTCGGGTCTCAAGACCGCATTGCGGATGGAGGCCGAAAAGATCGCACCGCTGTCGGATCAAGACGTCGCCGATCTATGCGCCGGGTTCCAGCAAGCGGTGGTCGACGTGGTGCTCGACCGGCTGCGCGCCGGCTTGCGTTTGTTTCGCGGTAAATTCGGCACGCCTACCGCCCTGGTCGCCGCCGGCGGCGTCGCCGCCAACCAGGCCATTCGGAAAGTTCTCCATCGTCTCGCCTTCGAGGTTGGCACCGTGCTGGTGGCGCCACCGCTCGAGTTGTGCACCGACAACGGCGCTATGATCGCCTGGGCCGGCTGCGAACGGTTGGCGCTCGGTCTCACCGATACGCTCGATGTCGCGCCGCGGGCGCGCTGGCCGCTCGATGAAGTCGCCGCGGCGAAAGGCAGACTGCAGCGCACGGCGGCATACAAATGAGCATCCAGAACATATCCGTGCTCGGCGGCGGCGCCTGGGGAACGGCGCTGGCGCAAACTTGTGCGCGCGCAGGACGCAGCGTGACTTTGTGGGAGTACGAGCCCAGCAACGCCGAACAGCTCGCAAGCAAACGCGAGAGCAAATTTCTTCCCGGCGTGCGCCTCGACGACGGCATCAAGGTCACGCGCGCGCTGGGCGAAGCGACGCGTGCCGACGCCATACTCATTGTTGTACCAGCTCAAGCCTTGCGCTCGGTGATCAAGGCGCTGGCGCAGACAATGGCGTCCAACACGCCGTTGATCGCTTGCGCCAAAGGCATCGAGCACGGCACGCACAAATTCATGACCGAGATCATCGCCGAATGCGCGCCGAAGGCGCTGCCGGCGATTCTGTCCGGACCTAGTTTTGCCGGCGACGTGGCGCGCGGCAAGCCGACCGCGGTGACGCTGGCCGCGGCTGATGGGAAAATTGCGCAAGCATTGGCGCAAGCGATCGCGTCGGCGAGCTTCCGGCCTTATCATTCGACCGACGTGCGCGGCGTCGAGATCGGCGGCGCCGCCAAGAACGTGCTGGCGATCGCGGCCGGCATCGTCACCGGACGCGGGCTGGGCGCCAGCGCCGCGGCGGCGCTGACCACCCGGGGTTTCGCCGAACTGGTGCGCTTCGGCAAGGCTTACGGCGCCAAGCCCGAAACCATGACCGGCCTGTCCGGATTGGGCGATCTGATCCTGACCTGCTCGAGCCCGCAGTCGCGCAATTTTTCGTTCGGCGTGGCACTCGGTAAAAATGAAAAGCCCGGCGACAAACTGGCCGAAGGTGCCTTCACCGCGCCAGTGCTGCTGGAAATGGCGGCCGAGAAGAACATCGAGATGCCGATCGCGGCCGCGGTCGCCGCGCTGCTGGCGGAAAAGCTGAGCGTGGATAAAGCCATCGAGTCGCTGATGGCGCGGCCGATCAAGGCGGAAGAGTGACATGGCCTATTGGTTGATGAAGTCCGAGCCCGACGCATGGTCGTGGGACAGCCAAGTCAAGGCCGACGCCAAAGGCACGGCCTGGACCGGCGTGCGAAACCACACCGCCAAGCTCAATCTGATGAAGATGAAAAAGGGCGACCGCGTCTTCTTTTATCACTCCAATGTCGGCAAGGAGATCGTCGGCGTCGCCGAGGTGGTCCGCGAAGCCTACCCCGATCCAACCGCTAAACCGGGAGAACCCTGGGTGGTGGTCGATGTAAAAGCGGTCGAGGCGCTGCCAAAACCCGTGACGCTTGATGCGGTCAAGACCGAGCCGAAGCTCAAGGACATGGCGTTGCTCAAACAGTCGCGCCTCTCGGTGCAGCCGGTGACCGACACCGAGTGGAAAATCGTGTGCAAGATGGGTGGAATGAAGTGAGGAGACGGCAATGAGTTTTACAAGCGTAAATTTTCTCTCGATCATGATTGCCGCCGTGGCGGCCTGGATTTTCGGCGGCGTCTATTACACGTCATTGAGCAAGCCGTGGATGACCGCGCAGGGCAAGACGCTGGAGCAATGCAAAGCCGAACAGGCCGCTAAGTCCGGCGCGGCAAAGGCCGCGCCGTTCATTCTTGTATTCGTGAGCGAACTCATTATGGCCTTTGTGCTCTATGGCATATTGACCCACATGGGGACGTTCACTCTGCGCGCGGGCATCATTTCCGGCGCGTTTTGCTGGCTCGGCTTCGTGCTGCCCACCGTGACCGCCAACAACGCTTTTAGCGGCCGCAAGCCGATGCTCACCGTCATCGACAGCGCGGCCTGGCTTGGCGCCCTGATCATCATTGGAGCCGTTATCGGCTGGATGGGCCGGTAGGGCCGCAAACCCCTGCGAAAGTCGGGCGTTCCGCGCCTTGTCGGTCGCGCGCGCGCCATCGCATAATGGCGCCAACCAGAAACGAACGGGTGCCCACGGCGTTTAACGGGGGCGGGAGGAAGTTCCGATGTCCGACAAGCTCTATGACGTGACGGCGGAGTGGCAGAAGCGCGCCTATGTGGACGATGCCAAATACAAGGAGATGTACGCGGCATCACTGAAGGACCCAAACACATTCTGGGGCGAGCACGCCAAGCGCATCACCTGGAGCAAGCCCTTCACCAAGGTGAAGAACACCTCCTACGCTCCGGGCAACATTTCGATCAAATGGTTCGAGGATGGCAAGCTCAACGCCTGCTTCAACTGCGTCGATCGTCATCTCGAAAAGCGCGGCAACCAGACCGCGATCATCTGGGAAGGCGACGATCCGAAAGACGACAAGACAATCACCTACAAGCAGCTGCATGCCGAGGTGTGCAAATTCGCCAACGTCCTGAAAAAGCAGGGCGTCAAGAAGGGCGACCGCGTCACTATCTATCTACCGATGATTCTGGAGGCAGCCTACGCCATCCTCGCCTGCGCGCGCATTGGTGCGATTCATTCGGTCATTTTCGGCGGCTTCTCACCCGACTCGATCGCCGGCCGCGTGGACGATTGCAAATCCACCATCATCGTCACCGCCGATGAAGGCCTGCGCGGCGGACGCAATATTCCGCTCAAGGTCAATGTCGACGCCGCCTGCGAGAAAGTCTCCGGTGTCAAAAGCGTCATCGTGGTCAAGCGCACCAATGCGGCTGTCAACATGAAGTCTGGCCGCGACGTTTTTTACGACGAAGCCGCAAAGACTGTGCCCGCCGATTGCCCGTGCGAGGAGATGAACGCCGAAGATCCGCTGTTCATCCTCTATACGTCGGGCTCGACCGGCAAACCGAAGGGCGTGCTGCACACCACCGGCGGCTATCTCGTCTACACGTCGATCACGCACCAATACGTGTTCGACTATCACGACGGCGACATTTATTGGTGCACCGCCGATGTCGGCTGGGTCACCGGTCACAGCTACATTCTCTACGGGCCGCTCTCGAACGGCGCGATTACGCTGATGTTCGAGGGCGTACCGAACTACCCGAGCAATTCGCGTTTCTGGGAAGTCATCGACAAGCACAAGGTCAACACGTTTTACACGGCGCCGACCGCGATCCGCGCGCTGATGCAGGCCGGTGACGCGCCGGTTAAAAAATCTTCGCGCCAGTCGCTCAAGCTGCTGGGTTCGGTCGGCGAGCCGATCAACCCGGAAGCCTGGGAGTGGTATCACCGCGTCGTCGGCGACGGCCGCTGCCCGATCGTCGATACCTGGTGGCAGACCGAGACCGGCGGCATTCTGATCACACCGTTGCCGGGCGCGACCAAACTCAAGCCCGGCTCGGCGACGCGGCCGTTCTTCGGCATCAAGCCGGAGATCGTCGACGCCGACGGCAAACCGCTCGACGGCGCGTGCAGCGGCAATCTCTGCATCATCGATTCCTGGCCCGGCCAGATGCGCTCGCTCTATGGCGACCATGAGCGTTTCGAGCAGACATACTTTTCCGCTTATAAGGGAAAATATTTCACCGGCGACGGCTGCCGCCGCGACGAGGACGGCTATTACTGGATCACCGGACGCGTCGACGACGTCATCAATGTCGCCGGTCACCGGCTGGGTACCGCCGAGGTGGAAAGTGCGCTGGTCGCGCATGAGAAAGTGTCGGAAGCCGCCGTCGTCGGTTATCCGCACGACATCAAGGGCCAGGGTATCTACGCCTATGTCACGCTGATGGCTGGCGAGCAGCCGAGCGAGGAATTGCGCAAGGAATTGGTGACCTGGGTGCGCAAGGAGATCGGGCCGATTGCCTCGCCTGATCTGATCCAGTTCGCACCCAGCCTGCCGAAGACGCGCTCCGGCAAGATCATGCGCCGCATCTTGCGCAAGATCGCCGAGGACGAATACGGCAATCTCGGCGACACCTCGACGCTGGCCGATCCGGCCGTGGTCGACGATCTGGTCAATAACCGGCAGAACAAACGAGCCGCCAAGGCGGGAACGTAAGCCCTCGCTCCGCAGTCTCGTCAGGACGCTAGCGCCACGGTTCCCGCGTTAACCGAAATTTCAGCGGCCATTTACGCTGTTTCCATCTTTCGCCCGAGCCGTCCACGGCCCGCATTAATATCCGCCGTTAACAGTCGCGGGCGTGGGCAATGACACTTGTGCTGAAGCGGACGGCGCTTTTTATCGTGATCGTCCTGGGTGTGGCGCTGCTGGCGGCGGTCGCCGCGCATGCCGCCACCCGCGACGTCGTTCCGATTACCGGCTTTAGGCCCGGCACCATCGTGGTTAAAACCAGCGAGCGCCGGCTTTATTATGTGCTCGACGGCAGCCGCGCGCTGCGCTTTCCGGTCGGCGTCGGCAAAGCCGGGATGACCTGGACTGGTGTCGCGCACGTCGAAGGAAAATACGTGCGGCCGGCCTGGGCAGCACCCGACTCGATCCGCCGCGAGAATCCCAACCTGCCGGCCGTCATTCCCGGCGGTGCCGCCAACAACCCGATGGGCGAAGCCGCGCTCACTTTGCGCGGCGGCGAATACGCCATCCACGGCACCAACCGCCCACAATCGGTTGGCGGCTTCGTCTCCCATGGCTGCATCCGCATGTACAACAGCGACATCCGCGAGCTCTATAGTCTGGTCGAAGTCGGCACGCCGGTTATTGTAGAACGGTGATCATGCGTCGGGTGTTTGCGCTTCTCATCGCTATTGCTGCTCTTGCTACGCTGCCCGCATCGGCGCGCGACATGGTGGCGTTCCAGGGCTATGAGCCCGGCACCGTCGTGGTCGCGACCGGCGCCCGCCAGCTCTTCTTTGTCCTCGGCAACGGCCAGGCGATCCGCTATCCGGTCGGCGTCGGCCGCACCGGCATGGCCTGGCACGGTTGGGCCAATGTCGCGAAGAAATATCTGCATCCGGCCTGGACGGCGACGCCGGGCGTGACCCCGGTTATCCCCGGTGGTTCGCCGCGCAATCCGATGGGCGCGGCAGCGCTCGGTTTGGACCGCGGCAACTATGCCATCCACGGCACCAACAATCCGGCCTCGATCGGCGGCTTCGTCTCGCACGGCTGCATCCGCATGTACAACGCCGACATCATGGACCTATACGCCCGCGTACCGATCGGCGCCAAAGTCGCCGTGATGCCGTGATTACCGTGCTTTCCGTGCGTTAAATCTGTGAGTTTTTGAGGTTTTTTCGATTCGCTTCGTGCCGCAGCCACAATTCGTGGCAATGATCGGAGCATGGCGCGACCGCGCACCTCCCCGCAGCCGGAAGTCCCCGGCCTCGCCGCCCGAAGGATTGCCGCCGACATTCTCGACGGCGTCCTGCGGCGGAAGATCGCGCTCGACGAGCAGCTCTCGGGCAAGGCCGCCCATACCGGCCTGGCCGGGCTCGCCGACCGTGACCGCGCCTTGATGCGCCGGCTCGTCGCCACCGTGCTGCGGCGGCTCGGCACGTTGCGTCAATTGGTCGGCGGATTTCTCGAGAAGGGCCTCCCGGCTGACGCGCCGCGCGCGGAAACCATTCTGCTGATCGGCGCCGCGCAAATCCTCTGGCTCGAAGTGCCCGATCATGCCGCGGTCGATTTATCGGTGCGGCTGGCGCAGGCCGACCGCCGCGCGGCGCGCTACGCTGGCCTGATCAACGCGGTGCTGCGCCGCGTGGCGCAGAGCCGCACCACGACGCTGCCGGCACGCGTGACGCGCGACACGCCGGAATGGCTGGTCAAGCGCTGGACCAAACGCTACGGCGCGGAAACCGCGCGCGCGATTGCGGAAGCCAATGGTCACGAGCCGGCGCTCGATCTCACCGTCAAGTCGGATGCTGACTCATGGGCCGAGCGGCTGCGCGGCCGCGTGCTGCCGACCGGCACCGTGCGCACCATCGCGCACGGTGCGATCTCGCTGTTGCCCGGCTTCACCGAGGGCGCGTGGTGGGTGCAGGACGCCGCCGCCGCGCTGCCGGCGCGCCTGCTCGGCGACGTGCGCGGCAAACAGATCGCCGACCTTTGCGCGGCGCCCGGCGGCAAGACCGCGCAGTTGGCCTATGCGGGCGCGCAAGTTACCGCGGTCGATCGCTCGGCCCTGCGGCTCAACCGCCTGCGCGAGAACCTCACGCGGCTGTCGCTGCAAGCCGACACCGTCGTCGCCGATGCGCTGGAATGGCAACCTGAATCGTCTAATGGCGGGCCGTTCGACGCCGTGCTGCTCGACGCGCCCTGCTCCTCAACCGGCACCATCCGCCGCCATCCCGACGTGCCCTGGCTCAAAACCGAAGCCGACATTACGTTGCTCATGTCCCTGCAACAACGCCTGCTCGACCGCGCCGTGGAGCTGCTCAAGCCCGGCGCCACGCTCGTCTATTGCGTCTGCTCGCTGGAGCCGGAGGAAGCCGAGGATCAGATCGCGGCACTGCTGGCGCGCGACCCGCGTGTCGCCCGTGTCCCTGTTGCAGCGCAAGAGGTATGCGGCCACGCCGAATTTCTCACTGCGGATGGCGACTTGCGCACGCTGCCGCCGCAATTGCCCGACCCCGATCCGCGCTGGGCGGGGCTCGACGGCTTCTATGCCGCCCGGCTCACCCGCAATGCGATTTAATCTCCCGGTTCGCCCAATAGCCCTGGCGAACGGCGGGGAGGTTGAGCAAAAGCAAGCATTGGCCCTGCCGCATCCCTTGGCTATCTTACGGATTGTGCGCGATAATCAGCGCGCGCCGCAGGGGACGAGCGCCTTCATGATGCGGGTATCGGTCGCGGAGCGATCCAGGCTGTCCGCGCTTATCGGGCGCCGCGCGTTCCGCAGCCTGCTCGGCCGCATCAACACGCATCCGCTGATGCGCTGGCGGTTCGGCTCGACCAAGACCGACCGGGTAGTGATCGCGCCGCAGGATTTGCGCACCGCCGACGCCACCCGCGCCAGCGAAATCTATGCAGGCCGCTTCGCCTTCGCCGGCAAGGTGGTGATCTGCGACCGCCGTTCTCCGTTCGAGATGACGCCGCCGTCCGACGAATGGGCGGTGACGTTGCTGAATTTCTCGTGGCTGCGCCACCTGCGCGCCGCCGACAGCGCCATCACCCGCGCCAATGCGCGCTCGCTGATCGACGACTGGATCACGCTGCAAGGCCGTTGGCATCCGGTCGGCTGGCGCGTCGATATCCTGTCGCGCCGCATCGTCTGCTGGCTCAGCCAAGCGCCGTTCATATTGCAGGATGCCGACCCGCGCTTCTACCGCCGCTTTCTGCGCAGCCTGTCCCGGCAGATCCGCTATTTGCGCCGCTCGCTCAAACAGTCGCGCGACGGGCTGCCGCGGCTGCAGGCGGTGATCGCGCTCAATTATGCGACGCTGTGCATGCAGGGGATGTCCGGCAGCCTGCGCTCCAACGCGCGCCGTTTGATCGACGAACTGCGGCGCCAGATCCTGCCCGACGGCGGTCATATCAGCCGCAATCCCGGCGCGCTGATCGAACTGCTAGTCGACCTGTTGCCGCTGCGCCAGTTGTTCTCGGCGCGCCACCTGCAGCCGCCGCAGGCGCTCAACAACGCCATCGATCGCATGATGCCGATGCAGCGTTTCTTCCGCCATGCCGACGGCAATTTCGCGCAATTCAACGGCATGGGGCCGACGCCGGTAGACCTGCTCGCCACCGTGCTGGCCTATGACGACGCGCGCGGCACCCCGGTGTCGAATGCGCCGCATTCCGGCTATCAGCGAATCGACGCGGGCGACACCGCCTTGCTGATGGACACCGGCCAGCCGCCGCCGCTGGCTTTGAGCCAGGAGGCGCATGCCGGTTGCCTGTCGTTCGAGCTGTCGTGGAAGACGCACCGGCTGGTGGTCAATTGCGGTTTGCCGGCGGTGAACAAGGAAAACTGGCGGCAGGTGGCGCGCGCCACCGCGGCGCACTCCACCGTCACGTTCAATGACGTCTCGTCTTGCCGTTTTCTCGACTCCAGCCGATTGCGCGGGCTGCTGTTCGGCACGCCGGTCGTCAGCGGGCCGCACGACGTGCGCGTGGCGCGCAGCGACACGGCCGAGGGTACGAATTTGACCGCCTCGCATGACGGCTACGCCGACGCCTTCGGCGTGATCCACCGTCGCGCGCTGCGGCTTAGTCCGGACGGCCACACGCTCGACGGCGAGGACAGCTTCACGCCGGCCAGCGGCACCGTGCTGCCGGCAGGCAAGCCCGACGAATACGCCGTCCGCTTTCACCTGCATCCCTTGGTCAAGGCCAACCGCCTATCGGACGGCCGCGGCGTCATCCTGCTGCTGCCCGACCGCGAGCTCTGGACCTTCAGTGCCGACGGCGCAGCCGTGGAGATTGAGGAAAGCGTGTTTCTGTCCGGATCGGAAGGCCCGCGCCGCACGGTGCAGATCGTGATTTACGAGCACGCCCGCAGCCAAGCCGCGGTGCGATGGAGTTTCCGCCATGCCCCGCCGGCACCGCCGCTGGGTGCCCGCCTGGAGCGGGCGGACGAGCCGGAATTGCCGCTGTAATTCTTCCGTCATTCCGGGGCGCGGCCGAAGGTCGCGAACCCGGAATCCATAACCCCGGCCTGTGACTATGGATTCCGGGTTCGCGACCTTCGGC
>DASRLF010000042.1:0-158290 GCA_035648555.1 Pseudolabrys sp. | reverse complement strand
CAGTGGGAAAAACGGCTCGATCCGGCGCATTTGGGCCTCGGACAGCAGAAACATATCAGTCATGGCGACACCTCCTTGCGCCGCCATTGAATCAAACGATCATCTGAGCCGCAAGATATTTAATGGGTCCTGACCCTAGTTACAGGAAGTAAAGTTGGTGGAAGCCGGCGATCCTCCGCAGCCGCTATTGCTGCCACGGTAAGGCGAGCCGCCGTAGTAGCGCGGTGCGGGTCCGTAATAAGCCGGCCCCGGCGCGTAGGCATAACTGTCTTCGTAGCCGTAACCCGGCCCGTAAGCATAGCCCGGCCCATAATAGCCTGGCCCGTAGTAGCCATAGCCGCCATTGGCTACGGCCGCGCCGATCACTGCACCGGCGACGAATCCACCGAGCGCGGCGCCACCACCGTGGCGCCAATGACGCGCCTGGCTCGGCGTCGCTGTGGCCAGCGCCATAGCGCCCGCCAGGGTCGCGGCTGCTACATATTTGGTGATCGTTTTCATGATGGTGCCTCCTGCAATTCTTGAATGGGAATACCGGCACCTTTACGCCGGGATGGTCAGGGCGATAACCCGCGAACATGCCAAGCGGTTCCGCCGCGGCTTGATGGTGCGATCACAATGCCGTGCCGCGCGCTAACCTTGTGGATCGATGTGTTTCCGCCCCCTTGCCGCGGGCGGAACTTGCGCCTATAGACCTGCCTTTAATGAACATCGCGCCGAAATCTTCATTCGTCCTCAGCCGTCGGCATCTGTTGGGGATCGAGGGACTTTCCCGCGACGATATTTCCGGCCTGCTCGACCTCGGCGAGGAATTCGTCGAACTCAATCGCCAGGTCGAGAAAAAGCGCACCTCGCTGCGCGGCCGCACCCAGATCAACCTGTTCTTCGAGAGTTCCACCCGCACCCAGTCGTCGTTCGAACTGGCCGGCAAGCGGCTCGGGGCCGACGTCATGAACATGTCGGTCGGCCAGTCTGCCATGCGCAAGGGCGAGACGCTGATCGACACCGCGATCACGCTCAACGCCATGCATCCCGACATCCTGGTGGTGCGCCATCACGCCTCCGGCGCGGTCGAACTGCTCGCCAGCAAGCTCGATTGCTCCGTGATCAACGCCGGCGACGGCGCCCACGAGCACCCCACCCAGGCGCTGCTCGACGCGCTGACCATCCGTCGCAACAAAGGCGGCATCGAGGGCCTGCTGGTGGCGATCTGCGGCGACATCCTGCACTCGCGCGTCGCGCGCTCCAACATCATCCTGCTCAACCAGATGGGCGCGCGCGTCCGCGTGGTCGCCCCCTCCACCCTGCTGCCCCCCGGCATCGAGCGCTTCGGCGTCGAAGTCGCGCGCGACATGCGCGAGGGCCTCAACGGCGCCGACATCGTGATGATGCTGCGCTTGCAGCGCGAGCGCATGAACGGCTCCTACATCCCGTCGCTGTCGGAATATTTCCACTACTGGGGACTCGACGAAAAAAAGCTCAGCTACGCCAAGCCCGGCGCACTGGTGATGCATCCGGGGCCGATGAACCGCGGCGTCGAGATCGACTCGATCGTCGCCGACGGCGTGCAATCGGTGATCCGCGAACAAGTCGAAATGGGAGTGGCCGTGCGTATGGCGGTGTTGGAAGCGCTGTCGCGTAATCTGCCGAATGCATGATGCTGTCTGACCGCCGCCCGATCCTGCTCGCCAACGCCCGGATCGTCGATCCGTCGCGCGACTTCGATATCGTCGGCGACCTGCTGATCGCCGACGGCACCATCCGCGAAGCCAAAAAGGGCATCGGCGCCGCCGGCGTGCCGGAAGGAACCGACGTGATCGACTGCCGCGGCAAGTTGGTGGCGCCCGGTTTGGTCGACATGCGGGCCTTCGTTGGCGAACCCGGCGCCGGTCACCGCGAGACGCTCGCTTCCGCCAGCCAGGCCGCCGCCGCCGGCGGCGTCACCACGATTATCTGCCAGCCCAACACATCGCCAGTGATCGACGATCCGGCGACGGTCGATTTCGTGCTGCGCCGCGCGCGCGACACCGCGATAGTGCATGTGCATCCGATGGCGGCGCTGACCAAGGGCCTCGAAGGCAAGGAGATGACCGAGATCGGCCTGTTGAAGGCCGCCGGCGCGGTCGCCTTCACCGACGGCGACAAAAGCGTGACCAACGCCCAGGTGATGCGGCGCGCACTGACTTACGCCGGCGATTTCGATGCCCTCATTGTGCACCATACCGAGGATCCGGATCTGGTCGGCGACGGCGTGATGAACGAAAGCGAATTCGCCGCGCGGCTTGGCCTACTCGGCATTCCCAAGGCCGCGGAAACCGTCATGCTCGAACGCGACATTCGTCTGGTCGCGCTGTCGGGCGGCCGCTATCACGCGGCCTCGATCAGTTGCGGTGAATCGCTCGAAGTTTTGCGCCGTGCCAAGGACGCCGGGCTGAGTGTCACAGCCTCCGCCTCGATCAATCACATCACGCTCAACGAAAACGATATCGGGCCCTACCGCACCTTCTTGAAGCTGTCGCCGCCGCTGCGCGCCGAAGACGACCGCAAGCTGCTGGTCGAGGCGATCGGCCGCGGCCTAATCGACACCGTAATGTCGGATCACAATCCGCAGGACGTCGAAACTAAGCGCCTGCCGTTCGCGGAAGCGGCATCCGGTGCAATCGGGATCGAGACCATGCTCACCGCCGGTCTGCGGCTGGTGCATTCCGGCGAAATAAAATTGATCGCGCTGCTGCGCGCCATGTCGACGCGCCCGGCGGAAGTGCTTGGGCTGCCTGGCGGCACGCTCAAGAGCGGCGCACCGGCCGACGTGATTGTGGTCGATCTCGACATGCCGTGGGTTCTCGATCCCTTGGAGCTCAAATCCAAATGCAAAAACACGCCATTCGATGAAGCCCGCCTGACCGGCCGCGTGGTGCGCACCATCGTCGCCGGCCGCACCGTCTACGAATACGTATGACGGCCTTGATCGCCTTCGTAGTTGGCTATCTGCTCGGCTCAATTCCCTTTGGGCTGATCCTGACGCGCGCCGCGGGCGCACCCAATATCCGCGACATCGGCTCCGGCAATATCGGCGCCACCAATGTGCTGCGCACCGGCCGCAAGGGGCTGGCCGCAGCCACCTTGTTGTGTGACGCGTTCAAGGGCACCGCGGCAGTTTTGCTCGTGGCGCATTTCGCCGGCGCCGATGCTGCACTCGTTGCCGGCCTCGGCGCTTTCCTTGGCCATCTGTTTCCAGTCTGGCTCAAATTCAAAGGCGGCAAAGGTGTCGCCGTCTATATCGGCCTGCTGATCGGGCTCTATTGGCCGGTCGCGCTGATCTTCATTGCGATCTGGCTCAGCGTTGCGGCGCTCAGCCGCTATTCTTCGCTCGCCGCCTTGATCGCCAGCGCGGTTACGCCGTTGGCCTTGTGGTTTCTGGGCCAGCCAAGCGCCGCCGTATTATTCCTGCTGCTGAGCACCCTGCTCTGGATCATGCACCGCACCAATGTTGGCCGCCTGTTGAATGGCAGCGAAGGCAAAATTGGCGCGAAGTCCACTCTGCCGCGGGTCTGACCCTAGGTTGTATTCTTCCAAATAAGGTTGCGGTGGGACGCCTCTTGGGCGATGCTGCCCTGTTAAAGTTTGGGACAGCGTTAAGTGAGCGCGTAAAAACTGAACGAAGAGCAGCGGCTCGATTGGTTGCGCCTGATCCGCACCGATCGCGCTGCTGGAGCCGATCTTAGGGCGCGGCTTCGACCTGCCGATCGACGAGCCCGAGCCCGATACTCCCGGCCCGCTCGACGTCGAACCGGCCACCGACGAGCGCGCCCGCATCACCGGCCTGCTCGGGCCGACGCCGGTGTCGATCGACGATCTGGTGCGCTGTCGGGCACGTCACCGGCGATCGTGCGCACGGTGCTGCTGGAACTCGAAATCGCCGTCCGCCTGGAGCGCCACGGCGGCAGTTTGGTGTCGCTGCTATAAGGTGCGATACGAGTCATTACCCATCGGACCGCACCAATGCTCCGGAAATTTATCTTCCTCGCCTTTGTCTTCACGCTCGGCTGCATGCCGGCGCGCGCGCAGGAGCAATCCTTCGCGGCCTTCGAAGCGGCCCTTTGGTCGGACGCGCAGGCAAAAGGCATCACGCGCGCCACCTTCGACCTCGCCTTGAAGGGCGTGACGCCCGACCAACGCGTGATCGCCGCCACGAAACGCCAGCCGGAATACGGCAAGCCGGTCGGCACCTACGTCAATGACATCGTGTCGCGCGGCCGCATCGCCAACGGCCAGAGGAAAGCCTCCGAATGGGCCAAGACCTTCGACGCGGTGGAAAAGAAATTTGGCGTCGAACGCTGGGTTCTGATCGCGCTGTGGGGCATCGAAACCGATTACGGCGCCGAGAAAGATAAATGGGATGTATTCCGCTCGCTCGCGACGCTCGGCTATGTCCGCTATCGCCACCCTTATTTCCGCAACGAACTGCTCGTCGCCATGCGCATCATGCAGAACGGCAACTTCCCGCGTGACAAGATGGTCAGCTCATGGGCCGGCGCGATGGGCCAGACCCAGTTCATGCCAACCAACGTGGTCGATTACGCCATCGATTTTTCCGGCGACGGTAAAGCCGACATCTGGACCAATGTTCCGGACGTGCTCGGTTCGACCGCCAATTATATCGCCAAGGAGCATTGGCAGCGCGGCCTGCCCTGGGGCTTCGAGGTCACGGTGCCGAAAGGCTTCGACTACATGACAAGCCACGCCACGTTCGCGGAATGGGCCAAGCTCGGCCTGCGCCGCGCCGACGGCAAGCCGTTCCCGGCCTCGGGTCCCGGCATTTTGTATTTTCCGAGCGGCGCCAACGGACCGGCTTTTCTGACCACCGAGAATTATCCGGTGCTCAAGGAGTACAACAATTCCGATGCCTATGTGATCGCAGTCGGCCATCTTGCCGACCGCATGAACGGCGGCGATCCTATCAAGGCTGCCTGGCCGACTGACGATCACCCGCTGTCGCGCGACGCGCGCATCGCGCTGCAGAAAAAATTATCCGCGATCGGCTACAAAGTGTTCGACTTCGAAGGCCACATCGATTTCGATTTGCGCGACAATATTCGCGCCGAGCAGCAGAAAATGGGACTGGTGCCGGACGGCAATCCGACCGCGGTGTTTCTCGAACGCCTCGGCGTCAAAGTTCCATAAACTAGCTGCTACCGTTTTGGCTGTGGCGGGTGACATTCTCGGCTTCGAGCCCGACCATCTCAAGCAGGTCGTCACGGGTATCCAAGCCACTCCGGCGCGCCATGGTGGCGAAATCGGACGACATGGTCGCGACGTAATTCGCGACCTTCGTGCGGTTGCCGGGTTTCTCCGATGAGCCTTGGTCGGCCATGGCGGCAAAAATACTTGGGCCCGCCTCGAAATGCGGCCTCTAAATTGCCCAGTCACAAAAGTACATCTAGAGATTGTATCCGGAGGCAGGCCGGTCTCTTTCGTGCCCGAATTGGCTGTTCATAAAGGATTTCCGGGCACCCTTATTTGACAGTAAGGGGTGCCTTCACCATGTTCCGGCCAAAGCTACCGGCAGATTCCACGCGAAATTGCGTCGAGTTCAGCCGCTAACCCATTGGATTCTCATGAAAGTTGTCGTTGTTGAGTCGCCTTCCAAGGCGAAGACAATCAATAAGTACCTAGGCCCCGGTTACGAGGTCCTGGCCTCCTTTGGCCATATCCGCGACCTGCCGGCCAAGGACGGATCGGTCGATCCCGACAATAATTTCAAAATGCTCTGGGAGGTCGATCCCCAGTCACAAAAGCGCGTCAACGACATCGCCCACGCCCTTAAAGGCGCCGATACCCTGATTCTGGCGACCGACCCCGATCGCGAGGGCGAGGCGATCTCCTGGCATGTGCTGGAAGCGCTGAATGAAAAGAAGGCCCTGAAGAATCAAAAGGTCGAGCGCGTCGTCTTCAATGCCATCACCAAACAATCGGTGACCGAGGCGATGAAGCATCCGCGCGCCATCGATAACGCGCTGGTCGATGCCTACCTGGCGCGTCGCGCGCTGGACTATCTGGTCGGCTTCACGCTCTCGCCCGTGCTGTGGCGCAAGCTGCCAGGCGCCCGCTCGGCCGGCCGCGTGCAATCGGTCGCTCTGCGGCTGGTCTGCGACCGCGAATTGGAAATCGAGAAATTCGTCGCTAAGGAATATTGGTCAATCGTCGCCAAGCTCGCGACTCCGCGCGGCGAGAGCTTCGAAGCGCGTCTGGTCGGCGCCGACGGACAAAAGCTTCAGCGCCTCGACATCGGCTCCGGCGTTCAGGCAACCGATCTCAAAAATGCGCTTGAGAGCGCGACCTTCACCGTTGCTACGGTCGAGGCCAAGCCCGCGCGACGCAATCCGCCGCCGCCCTTCACCACCTCGACCATGCAGCAGGAAGCCAGCCGCAAGCTCGGCTTTGCGCCCGCCATCGCCATGCGCCTGGCGCAGCGCCTTTACGAAGGTGTCGAGATCGACGGCGAGACCACCGGCCTCATCACTTATATGCGCACCGACGGCATCGACATCGCGCCGGAAGCGATTTCCGATATCCGTTCCATGATCGGCAAGAATTACGGCAAGGAATACGTGCCGGGCGCGCCGCGCGTCTATCAAAACAAGTCGAAGAACGCGCAGGAAGCGCACGAAGCGGTGCGTCCGACCGACCCCCACCGCACGCCCGACCAGGTCGCAAAATATGTCGACCGCGATCAGGCGCGTTTGTACGAGCTGATCTGGAATCGCGCAGTCGCCAGCCAGATGGAATCCGCCGAACTCGAACGCACCACTGTCGATATCGCCGCCAAATCGGGCGCGCGCGTTATCGACCTGCGCGCCACCGGCCAGGTGGTGAAGTTCGACGGCTTCCTCACGCTCTATCAGGAAGGTCAGGACGAGACGCCGGAAGACGAAGAGTCGCGCCGCCTGCCGGCGATGTCCGAGAACGAGAGGCTAGCGAAGGAATCGATCGAGGCCGCGCAACACTTCACCGAACCGCCGCCGCGCTTCTCCGAAGCAGCACTCGTCAAGCGCATGGAAGAGCTCGGCATCGGCCGGCCCTCGACCTACGCTTCGATCCTGCAAGTGCTGCAAGACCGCGGCTATGTCCGCATCGACAAGAAGCGACTGATCCCGGAAGACAAAGGCCGCGTCGTGGTCGGCTTCCTGGAAAGCTTCTTCAAGCGTTACGTCGAATATGATTTCACCGCCTCGCTCGAAGAGCAGCTCGATCGCGTCTCCAATAACGAAATTAATTGGAAGAAGGTGCTGGAGGATTTCTGGACCGACTTCATCGGCGCGGTCAACGAAATCAAGGAAGTGCGCATTACCCAGGTACTCGATGCGCTCAACGATCTGCTCGAGCCGCATATTTTTCCGGCGCGCGCCGACGGCGGCGAGGTGCGGCAATGCCCACAATGCGGCATCGGCAAGCTATCGCTTAAAGTCGGACGCTTCGGCGCCTTCATCGGCTGCTCGAACTATCCCGAATGCCGCTTCACCCGGCAGATGACGCCGGGCGCCAACGGCAGCCAACCCACCAAGGTGCTGGGCGTCGACCCGGTCACCAATCTCGAAGTGACAATCCGCGGCGGACGCTTCGGCACCTACTTGCAACTCGGCGAAGAGATCAAGGCACCGAAGCGCAAGAAGGGCGAGAAGAAGGATCCCAACGCCCCGGAGCCGGTAAAACCCAAGCGCGCCAGCCTGCCGAAGGGCGTTGCACCTGAAGACATCGATCTCGATAAGGCCCTGGCGCTCCTCGCGCTACCGCGCGAAGTCGGCCTGTCGCCGGAAGACGGCGAGCCGATCATGGCCGGCGTCGGGCGCTTCGGTCCTTACGTCAAGCACGGCAAGGTCTATGCGAGCCTGGAAGAAGGCGATGATGTTCTCACCGTCGGCCTTAACCGCGCCATGCATCTGATCGCCGACAAGATCGCCAATCCAAAAAAGGGCCGGCGCTTTGGCGCCGATCCGGGCAAGGCTCTCGGCGATCATCCCGACAAGGGCGGGGCGATCGTGGTCAAGAACGGCCGCTTCGGTCCCTATGTCAGCCACAACGGCATCAACGCCACGCTCACCGGCGACAAGACGCCAGACACCGTGACGCTCGATGAAGCCATTGTTCTGCTGGATGCTCGCGCGGCTATGATGGGCAATTCGCCGAAAGACCGCAGAGCCGCCGGCCGCAAGACGGCCTCCGGCAAGGCCGCGGCCTCGCCCGCCGCTAAGCCGAAGAAACCGGCGGCTGCTAAACCGAAAAAAGCCGCCGTTGCAGCTCACGCCAAGCCGGCGCGCCGCGTCAAGGCTACCGCCGCCGAGTAGCTAGCGAAGCTGATTTTCGATCATTACATTCACCCCATGGCGCTGTTTTGGCGCAGGACTCTCTATTTTGAACAAGCAAAGCAAAAGAACACCCTCCCTCCCCTCCAAGGCTGACATCCTCGCCTTCATCGGCAAGCAGCCGGGCAAAGTCGGCACCCGCGAAATCGCCCGCGCCTTCGGCCTCAAGAACGCCATGCGCGCCGAACTCAAGCGCATGTTGCGCGGTATGACCGACGACGGCGCAGTCGAGAAACGCGGCAAGAAGCTGCATCATCCCGGCGCGCTGGCCTCCACCGTGTTCGCCGATGTGACCGCGCGCGACAGCGACGGCGACCTCATCGCCACGCCCGACGAATGGGACGAGGCCGCACACGGGTCGGCGCCGAAGATCCGCATTCACACCCCGCGCAAAACGCGCCCGGGCGAGGCCGCCGGCATTGGCGACCGCGTGCTGCTGCATGTTGAGGAAACGGAAGAAGACAACGGCATCCGCCACCGCGGCCGCGTCATCAAGATCATCGATCATCCCAAGCAGCGCATGCTGGGGATCTTCCGCAATGCGCCGAACGGCGGCGGCAGGCTCGAGCCGGTCGACAAGAAAATGCTCGGCAAGGACGCCACCATTCCAGCCGGCGCCACCGCCGCCGCGCAGGACGGCGACCTGGTCGTGGTCGAGACCGGCCGCGCGCCGCGCCTAGTACGTCCGACCGCCCGCGTGGTTGAGCGGCTCGGCTCGCTCGCCAGCGAACGCGCGGTCAGCTTGATCGCGATCCACGCCCACTCAATCCCGAGCGTTTTCCGCCGCGACACGCTGGCTGAAGCAGAAGCCGCCAGACCTGCGATGTTGTCAGGCCGGGAAGATTGGCGCGCGCGTCCGCTGATCACCATCGACCCGCCCGACGCCAAGGATCACGACGACGCCGTGCACGCCGAGCCCGATACCACTGGCGACAGTTACGGCGGCTTCATCGTCACCGTCGCCATCGCCGACGTCGCCCATTACGTCACGCCGGGCTCGGCGCTGGACCGTGAAGCGCTGGTGCGTGGCAATTCGGTCTATTTCCCCGACCGCGTGGTGCCGATGCTGCCGGAGCACATCTCGAACGATCTGTGCTCGCTACGGCCGCGCGAAGATCGCGCCGCGCTCGCGGTCCGCATGGTTATCGGCGCCGACGGCCGCAAACGCTCGCACACGTTCCACCGCATCATGATGAAGTCGGCCGCGAAACTTTCGTACCAGCAGACGCAAGCCGCCATCGACGGGCGCCCCGACGACACCACCGGGCCGCTGCTCGCAGCTGTTCTCAGGCCGCTCTACGACGCTTACGAAGCGCTCAAGCGTGCCCGCGTCGAGCGCGGCCCGCTCGATCTCAATCTCCCCGAACGGAAAATCCTGCTCAAGGGTGACGGCACGGTCGACCGCGTGGTGACGCCGGAGCGCCAGGACGCCAACAAGCTAATCGAAGAATTCATGATCCTCGCCAATGTCGCGGCCGCCGAAACTCTGGAAAAGGCCCGCGTGCCGCTGATCTACCGCGTGCATGACGAGCCCGGCATCGAGAAGGTCAACGCGCTGCGCGAATTTCTCGCCACGCTAAACATCCCCTTTGCCAAAGGCGGCGCGATGCGGGCGGAAGCGTTCAACAAAATTCTGGCGCAAGCGAAGGGCCATGATGCCGAACAACTCATCAACGACGTGGTGTTGCGCACGCAGGCACAGGCCGAATACGCGGCGGAGAACTACGGCCATTTCGGCTTAAACCTGCGCCGCTATGCGCATTTCACGTCGCCCATTCGCCGCTACGCCGATTTGATCGTGCATCGCGGACTGATCCGCGCTCTCAAATTGGGCAACGACGGCTTACCCGAATCCACCGACACCGCTGCGCTGGCTGAGATTGCCGCGCAGATCTCGGCGGCCGAGCGCCGCGCCATGCTGGCCGAACGCGAGACCAACGACCGTCTGATCGCGCATTTTCTCGTCGACCGCGTCGGCGCCACCTTCGAAGGCCGCGTCTCCGGCGTGCACCGCGCCGGCCTGTTCGTGAAACTGCAGGAGACCGGCGCCGACGGCTTTGTCCCGGCGCGCACCATCGGCGACGAATACTTTCGCCATGATGAGGCCGGCCACGCCATGGTCGGTTCGCGTTCCGGCGAAACCTACCGGCTGGGCGACCGCGTCACTGTCAAACTGGTGGAGGCCGCGCCCGTTGCCGGCGCACTGCGTTTCGAGCTTTTGTCCGAGGGACGTCCAGGAAAACCGGGCCACCGCCCGCGCAACGAACCGCGCCGCCAGCATTACCGCCCGCGCGGCAAACAACGGAAAGCACGATGACGCGAGATCTCGCCAAAGTCTGGGCGGAACGCATGACCAAGTCGGAACGCGACCAGACCTCGCCCGACAGCGGGCCGCGCGACGCCGCCACGCTGATGCTGATCGACCGCACCGGCGACAAGCCGAAGGTGCTGCTCGGCCGCCGTCATGCCGGCCACAAATTCATGCCGGGCAAGTTCGTGTTTCCGGGCGGGCGCATCGAGCCGCACGATGCCGACATGTCGGCAATCAGCGAATTGCATCCTGACATGGCAATCAAACTCAACGAACGCGTCGCCAAACCGAGCGCGACGTTCGCGCGGGCGCTGACGCTCACGGCAGTGCGCGAAGTGGCCGAGGAAACCGGCCTTCTGCTCGGTATCCAGCGCGACCCGCCACCCGCGACACCGGGCGAGATTTGGGCCGAGTTCGCCAAGGCCAGGGTTCATCCCGATCTCGGCAATATCCATTTCATCGCCCGCGCCATCACGCCGCCGCGCCGGCCGCGCCGCTTCGACACGCGCTTCTTCACCGCCGATGTGTCCGCGGTCGCGCACAAGATCGAAGGCGTGGTGGGGCCGGACTCCGAACTGGTCGAACTCACCTGGGTGCCGATCGAGGAAGCCACCCATCTTGACATGCCCACCATCACCGGCGTGGTGCTGGAAGAACTCGCCGCCCGTGTCGCCGCCGGCATGGGTCACTCGCTGCCGGTGCCGTTTTATTTCATGATCGAGCAGAAATTCTTCCGGGAACTGCTGTAAAGGCTGAAAAATCGGGGCTTTCTTGACATTTGCCGCCTGCCCGCTAGGTTCCGCGCCAATCATCGTCTTTACCGTTTAGTTGCGAGGGAAATGCCATGGCCAAAGCCGCTAGTCTGAAAATCAAGCTCGTCTCCAGCGCCGGGACCGGCCACTATTACGTGACGCGCAAGAATTCGCGCACCCAGACCGACAAGCTGGCGAAGAAGAAATACGACCCGATCGCCAAGAAGCATGTCGAGTACAAAGAATCCAAGATCAAGTAATGCGCGCGCTGCTCGTCGCCCTGCTGTTGGTTCCGCTCGCCTGCGGCTCGGCCGGCGCGATGGAAAAGCATCGCCTGGCGTTGCAGATCAGCGACAACGATCCGGCCAAGATGAATGCCGTGCTCAACGTCGCCGCCAATGTGTCGAAATATTATTCCGACAAAGGCGACGAGGTTGAAGTCCAGGTCGTAGCGTTCAATGCCGGGCTTTACATGCTGCGCGCGGACAAGTCGCCGGTACTGGAGCGGCTGAAGTCGTTCAAGCAGAGCATGCCCAATGTTAGCTTCGACGCCTGCGAAAACACGCTCGATGCCATGACCCGCAATGAAGGCAAGGAACCGCCGCTGGTCGAGAACGCCACCCGTGTCAAAGCGGGCATCGTCACGCTGATCGAGCTCGGCGAAAAGGGCTGGACCATCGTCCGGCCATAAAGCTGGCCGGCCGGAAGCGGTGATGAGGAGGCCTCTCTCACCGCTCCCAACCGGCCGAACCCCGCAGGACCCAGGAGATGCGGCGGACCTGAGCACTCCGCAGGGCAACGTCGTGCGGGCGCGCACGCCAATGCGCGGCCCGAATCAGAGGCCGATACCTGACGTTAGATCAGGCGCCGCGACAGACCAAATTTCGCTGTTATCGTAATGAAACTGCGCGTTTTTCTACGCGGCGTGCGGCACGACCCGGTTGCGTCCGTCGCGCTTGGCGCGATAGAGCGCGGTGTCGGCACGCTTGAGGATCGCCGCCGCGGTGTCGGCGGTGTCGCCCAGCCCAGCAATGCCGATGGAAATCGTCACTTCGAGATTGCGCGCGCCCTGCTGAATGGCGAAGGGCTCGGTGGCGATGCGCCGGCGCAACCGCTCAGCCACCATGGTGGCGACGGCCATGTCGGTCTCCGGCATCACGATGACGAATTCCTCGCCGCCATAGCGGCACGCCAGATCGATGTTGCGGATCGACTTGCGGATGCGTAGCGAGAATTCGCGCAACACATCGTCGCCGGCGTCGTGGCCGTGGCCGTCATTGATCGCTTTGAAAAAGTCGATATCGACCACCAGCACCGCGATCGGCTTGCCGCGAGCGGCCGCCTGCTCGACCAAGGTCGCCAGATGCGTCTCCATGTAGCGGCGATTGAACAGCCCGGTCAGCGCGTCGGTGATCGCCATTTCGATCTTCATCTGCACGTTGTCGCGCAGCCGCTCGGTGTAGCGCTTCTTCTTGATTTGGGTGCGCACGCGCGCCAGCATCTCGTTCTTGTCGATCGGGCGGATCAGGTAGTCGTTGACGCCGATTTCCAGGCCGCGCACCAGCCGCGTATTGTTGTCGGCTTCGGCAACCGCGAGGATCGGCACGCCGCGGGTGCGCTCGAGCGAGCGCACCTGGCTGCACAGGCGTAGGCCATCGAAATTCTTGAGGCCGAGCGACACGATCAGCAGGTCGTAGTTACCTTCGGCAACGTTGAACAGCGCATCGGCCGGATTGGTTTCGACGCCCACCGTGTGCTCGGCCGACAGCGTCGAGACGATGCGTTCATAGGAGCTCTCGCGGTCGTCGACGATCAGGATGCGGCCGTCGCGGCCGGTTTCCGCCACCGCTTCGCGCTCCGGGCTTTCGATGCCGATTTCCTTCGATGTAAGCGCGCGCAGGCGCAGCTCGTCGGTTACCATCTTGAGCCGGGCCAGTGAGCGCACGCGCGATATCAGCGCCACGTCGACGAGCGGCTTGGTGAGGAAATCGTCGGCGCCAGCTTCCAGGCCCTTCACGCGGTCGGAGGGCTGGTCGAGCGCGGTCACCATTACGACTGGAATATGGTGGGTGGCCGGATTGGACTTGAGCCTGCGGCAGACTTCGAAGCCGTCCATTTCCGGCATCATCACGTCGAGCAGCACGATGTCGCACTCGGCGCGCTCGCATATCGCAAGCGCCTGGACTCCGTTGCTAGCGGTGATGACGTCGAAATATTCTGCCGACAATCGCGCTTCCAGCAGTTTCACATTGGCCGGGACGTCGTCGACGACAAGAACGCGGGCGGTCATGATTGCACCATCAGGCCGGCCCCAGGAAATGCCGGATGGTCTCGATGAACTTGCCGACCGAAATCGGCTTAGACAGATAGGCTTCGCAACCGCCCTCGCGAATGCGTTCCTCGTCGCCCTTCATGGCAAAGGCGGTGACCGCCACGACCGGTATCGCCTTGAGTTCGGCATCGTCCTTGAGCCATTTTGTCACTTCGAGGCCGGATACTTCCGGCAGCTGGATATCCATCAGAATGAGATCCGGCCGGTACTTGCGTGCGAGATCAAGCGCTTCGATCCCATTGCGGGTGCCGACGGTCGCATAGCCGTGCGCTTCGAGAAGATCGTGGAAGAGCTTCATATTCAGCTCGTTGTCCTCCACAATCAGGACGGTTTTCGGCATTTATCCCCGCCCCATTTGTCCCCAGTCACGCGCCCCGCGCGCCGCGCTCGGCGTCGCCAGGCCATGCGCGCTCGGGCATGATCGGTCACGGTAGTGCCGATTTGTTACGGAAAGGCAAATTTATGCTCAAGAAAGCACACCCTTCGATGACCCCGGAAGCAGCGGAAGCGCTGGCAATTCAGGCGCTTACCTTCATCGCGGGCGACGGCGAGCGGCTTGGGCGGTTCCTAGCGGTCACCGGCATCGGACCGGCAGAGATTCGCGAGGTGGCCCGGGAACGGGGCTTCCTCGCAGGGGTACTGGATCACCTCGCCGCTGATGATCGGCTTCTTCTGGCGTTTTCTTCTGAAACCGGCATCGATCCGGCCGATGCCGGCAAGGCGCTGGCCGCGTTGGGCGCACATTGGGAGCGCGAAATACCGTGAGCTTCTGCCGCGATTGTTTGGCGGACGCGCCGGACACCGCCAAGCGCTGTCCGGGCTGCGGCTCCCCGCGTCTTATACGTCACGCAGAGTTCGACCGGCTGACCATCGCGCATGTCGATTGCGACGCCTTCTACGCCACCATCGAAAAGCGCGACGATCCATCGCTGGTCGACAAACCCCTGATCGTCGGCGGCGGCAAACGCGGTGTGGTCGCGGCCTGCTGCTATGTGGCGCGCACTTATGGCATCCGTTCGGCAATGCCGATGTTCGAGGCGCTGCGTCGCTGCCCGAACGCCGTGGTGATCAAGCCAAACATTTCGAAATACAGCAAAGTCGGCCGCGAGGTGCGCCGCGCCATGCTGGCGCTCACGCCGCTGGTCGAGCCGCTGTCGATCGACGAAGCCTTCCTCGATCTGACCGGTACCGAGCGCTTGCACGGCATGAGCGCCGCCAAGGTACTGGCGCGCCTGGCGCGCGACGTCGAACGCGAGCTCGGCATCACGATTTCCGTCGGCCTGTCGACCAACAAGTTCCTGGCCAAAATCGCCTCCGACATGGATAAGCCGCGCGGCTTTGCCGTACTGGGCCAAGACGAGGCCGCGGCGTTCCTGGCGCCTAAGCCGGTCGGCTTCATCTACGGCGTCGGCGCCGTCAGCGCGGCCAAGCTCGCCGCCGACGGCTACCGACTGATCGCCGACCTGCAACGCGCCGAGGAAACCGACCTGATGCGCCGCTACGGCGAGGAAGGCGCGCGGTTGTGGCGGCTGGCGCGCGGGCTAGACGCCCGCCACGTCGATGCGGAGCGCGACACCAAAAGCGTTTCGGCAGAAACCACCTTCAATCAGGACATCAGTGAATTCCGCCCGCTCGAGCAGCATTTGTGGAATCTGACCGAGCGGGTGTCAGCCCGCCTCAAGGCCTCGCGACTTGCCGGCTCGACCGTGACCTTGAAGCTCAAGAGCGCCGATTTCAAAATCCGCACGCGGGCGCGCGCCTTGGGAGCGTCGACTCAGCTCGCGGCGCGCATTTTCGCCACCGGCCGCGATCTGCTGAGCCGCGAAGTGGACGCCACCCGCTATCGCCTGATCGGAATCGGCGTCAGCCATCTGGAGGACGCCGCGGGCGACGAACTATCCGATTTGATCGACCGCCGCGCCGCCGAAGCCGAACATGCGATCGATCGCCTGCGCGCAAAATTCGGCCGCGATGCGGTGGTGAAGGGCCTGGCGCTCGACGACGACTAATTTACTGGCAGGGCTTCGGCTTCTTGATCTCCAGCGACGTCATCTCGCCCTTGATAGTAAAATCGGTGTAGTCGAGCACCAGCGCGCGCGAGATGCCGTTCTCGTAGAGCTCAAAGGAAATCGAATAGGCCGGCGTCTGCTCGCCGGTGTGTTCGGCCGCCTCGTCCTGCTGTTCGAAATAGCTGATGGTCACCGGCCAGCGCGTCAGCTTGGCAAGCTCAGGGATTTTCGCCGTTGCGTCGTCCGGCGGCGTGGCCCCCGGCGCGATCGCTTTCCCGATCACGGTAAGCGTGCCGTAGAGCTTCTCGCCGGATTCCGAACCGTCATAGACAGGAAATTCCAGGATCGATTTGCCTTCGCGCGCCGCGATGATGATGCGGCGCATGTGCTCGGTCGGAAACACCGCATTCAACGGAACGGTGAAATTCTTGTCCTTGGGCTTGCTAAGATTGACCGCCACGGTCTGGGCGTTGCGTTCGGCGTGGCCGTCGACGGAATCGGTGGTCTTGTCGTTGAGCAAATTCTGCGAGTTGAAGCGGAAGGTTTTGGCGGCCTCGTCTTCCCAAGTGGTGGAGCGCAGGTCGCTAAGCGCGGCTTTGCCCTCGCCGGAATCGAGTTCGGACACCTGGCGGAATTGCAGCTCGTAGCCGTCGCAGGCGTTGCCGGAAAAATCGTACAGAATGCGGCCGCGGACCGCCTCGATGCCGCGGCTGCCTTGCGACTTGAACAGCTTGAGGTCGTAAACCGCCCGATGCGGCGCCAGCAGCACCTTGTCGGCGGGCGGCGCGGCCACCGCCTGCCTGTGGACCGCGGTGGCGGCAAGACCGATGGCCAAGACCGGTAGGATCAGCCGTTTGACGTAAAGTGTCGTTGTCATCGAAGCGGACCTTCCGGCGGCGTTGGCGCCGCGTTCCGAAGATGAATCGTGCAAGATAGAGGCAACATAGAGGCCGAGGCGGGCCCCGGCAATGCTTGCACCGGCGCGCCCGATCAGCCAAGACAAGTCAAATCAGCGGGAGAATGTCATGGCCGGAACTGTTGAAAAAAAGATCGAAAGCCTCGGCATCGCGCTGCCGACCCCGGCTAGTCCGATCGCCAATTATGTGCCGTTTGTGCGCAGCGGCAATCTGCTGATCGTCTCCGGGCAGCTTTGCTTCGGCAGCGACGGCAAGCTGGTCGCTAAAGGCCAACTGGGCGCCGGCGTTTCGGTCGAGGACGGTCAGAAGGCGGGCCGCGCCTGCGCGGTCAATCTTCTGGCGCAGATCAAGGGCGCGCTCGGCGACCTCGACAAGGTTGCCCGCGTGGTGCGGCTCGGCGGCTTCATCAATTCGGCGCCCGGCTTTACCGACGGACCGAAAGTCATGAACGGCGCCTCCGATCTGATGGTGGACGTGTTCGGCGACAAAGGCCGCCACGCCCGCACCACAGTCGGCGTCTCGGCGCTGCCCGCCGACGCCGCTATCGAAGTCGAAGGCATTTTCGAAGTGGCTTGATTCATGCCCGGCCTCGCCTGGCTCACCGCGCAACCGTTCGCCCATCGTGGCCTGCATGACACGTCGGCCGGCGTGATCGAGAACACGGCATCGGCCTTTGCCGCGGCGCTTCACCACGGCTACGGCATCGAGACCGACCTGCAAATCAGCGCCGACGGCGAGGCTATGGTGTATCACGACGATGCGCTCGGCCGCCTGACCGAAGGCCACGGCCGGCTGACCGAGATGGCGGCCGCCGACATCACGAAAGTCCTCTTTAAGACAAGCGCCGACCGTATCCTGCGCTTAAGCGAATTGTGCGATCTGGTGGATGGCCGCGCGCCCCTCCTGCTCGAGCTCAAAAGCCATTTTGACAACGACCGGCGCCTGGCGCAGCGCGTCACCGACGTGCTGGCGGCTTATTCCGGCCCGGTGGCGGTGATGTCGTTCGATCCCGCCATGATCGAAGTGGTGCGCTGGATCGCTCCGCATCTCACACGCGGCATCGTCGCCGAGCGGTACTACGCCCATTACGAATGGGATCGCTTCTCGGGTACGGAAAAGCGCCGCATGGCGTTCCTGTTGCACGCCAACCGCACTCGTCCCCATTTCATCGCCTATGGCGTGAAGGACCTGCCGGCCGTGGCGACGCTCATCGCCCGCACGTTGTTCCGTCTGCCGCTGCTGACTTGGACCGTGCGTAGCGAGGCCGACCGGGCACGCGCCGCGCGTTGGGCTGATCAGATCATTTTTGAAGCCATTCGCCCGTAAACCGGCTTAAAGTCGCCCTCACAGACCCCCCGATGACTGACACAGAACTCCGTATCCGCATTGCGCCATCGCTCGCCGAGGTCCCGGCCGCAGCGTGGGACGCCTGCGCGGCTGATGTGACACATGAGGATAAATTGCCCCCATGTGAGGATAACTTATCCCCAGACTTATCCACACAAAGACAAGTCACTAGCCCATTTATTTCCCATGGTTTTCTGTCGTCGCTTGAGGCGTCATTCTCGGTCGGCCCGCGCACCGGCTGGCAGCCACGCCATCTGCTGGCGGAAGGCGACGACGGCACGCTGTTGGGCGCCGCGCCGTGCTATGTGAAGAGCCATTCGCGTGGCGAATATGTCTTCGATGCCGGCTGGGCCGAGGCCTTCGAGCACGCCGGCGGCGACTATTACCCCAAACTGCAAGTGGCGGTGCCCTTCACGCCGGTCACCGGCCCTCGTCTGCTCACCCGCCCCGGCCCGCTGGCCGGCGCCGTGCGCGGCGCGCTCGCCGATTCGCTGGTCGAGATCGCCACGACCAACGAACTGTCTTCGGTGCACGTCACCTTCGCAACCGAGGCGGAATGGCGTCTGCTGGGCGAGCGCGGCTACCTGCAACGCAACGACCAGCAATTCCATTGGGAGAATGGCGGCTACGCGACGTTCGACGACTTTCTGGGCCAGTTGTCGTCGCGCAAGCGCAAGACCATCCGCCGGGAGCGCAAGGAAGCCCTCGATCCAGGCATCGAGGTGGTCTGGCTCACCGGCTCCGACCTGACCGAGGCGGTGTGGGACGCCTTTTTCGCCTTCTACATGGATACCGGATCGCGTAAATGGGGCCGGCCCTATTTGACGCGCGCGTTCTTCTCGATCGTGTCCGAGGCAATGCGCGACCGCATTTTGCTGGTCATGGCCAAGCGCGCCGGGCGCTGGATCGGCGGGGCGCTCAATTTCCTAGGCAACGACACGATTTACGGCCGCAATTGGGGCGCTGTTGAGCATCATCCGTTCCTGCATTTTGAGCTGTGCTACTATCAAGCCATCGACTACGCCATCATGCATAAACTTGCGCGCGTCGAAGCCGGCGCCCAGGGCGAGCACAAATTGGCGCGCGGCTACATGCCGAAGACCACCTATTCCGCCCATTTCATCGCCAATCCGGCGCTGCGGCGGGCGGTGGCCGAGTATCTGGCGCGCGAGCGCGCCTATGTGCGGGCGGCCAGCGAAGAGCTTGCGGCGGCCGCGCCATTCCGCAAGGACTTGGTGGAACAGGACTGAGCCAGGAGATTGCGATGCCGTACGATCCGAACAACATCTTCGCCAAGATCCTGCGCGGCGAATTACCGAGCTACAAAGTCTACGAGGACGATCAGGCGCTCGCCTTCCTCGACATCATGCCGCGTTCGCCGGGACATAGCCTGGTGCTGCCGAAAGCGCCGGCGCGCAATATCCTCGACGTCGGCGCCGACGATCTCGCGCACGTGATGATGGTGGCGCAGAAGGTCGCCAAGGGCGCGATGAAGGCCTTCGAGGCCGATGGCGTCACGTTGCAGCAGTTCAACGAGGGCGCCGGCGGCTTCATGGCGACGCCGGTTTTGCGCGGGATGACATGGACATGCAGGTGGAACACCACCTGTCCGCCGGCGAGCGAGAAGGAAAAACCCGAGCTGCTGGCCGAGCACGCCAAAAAACTCGCCGCCGCCATCGCCGCGGGTTAGTGCGCGAATAAATATCCGTCCAGCAGAAGTGCAAGCTCGCCGGCGCCCGCCAACACCGCATACGCGCCCTACAAATTGCGCGGCGCCTATTCCGCGATCACGACGCCCTTGGCGGTGTCGGAGTGATATTCGCCCATGAATTCGTATCGCCCCTTGTCCAACGGGCTGATCCGAATAATGCCTTCAGAATTGCCGGCAAACACCTTCTCGACCTTAAGGGCGCTGGAGTCGAATTCCTCCGACAGCGGATCTTCGTTTTTCAAATGCAACAAAATACGCCGGCCCGCCGGCACATGGGTTTCCGCCGGCTCGAAACGATGATTGCGCAGCGTGATCGACGTCGAAAAGGGCTCCTCGGCACGCGCACCGATGCAGAACACAGACAACGCAAGAAGCGCCAGCGCGATCCGCATATCAGTCCTGACTTGGTTTGCTCGGATAATGGAAAGTCCAGTCGACCGAGAACGGCTCCCACCATGCCGGGACACCGGACTCCTTATCGATGTGACGAATGAAACCCGCCTTCGAAGGGGGATCGAGAGTAAATGTCAGATGATAGTCGCCCTCGCCCGCCAGCATCACGTTGTTGGCATAGTGCGGGCCGTCGCCCGCCGTCATCGCGAATAGTTTTCCGTCGGCTTTGAATTTCCCGCCGACTTTTCGATGCGATAGCTGATCGTCAAATAGGGCATCCACTCGTCTTCATGGAAGCCGTGCTTGTCGCTTTTGGTGGCGTGCACGTCGACCTCCAGATGAACCGCCTTGGGGTTCATCGACATTCCTGCCGGCATCTTGTCCATCTGAATGCCTTCCAGATAGTGCGGAACAAGCTGCAAGTCGTTCTTTACGATAGGTTCGCCGATATAAAATTCTTTCGCCGACAGCGCCGATGATGCCCCAAACCAAACCGCAAAACCGGCAATCGCGAGAACGAAGCTTGGTGTCTTTGTCATTTTAACTCTCCCGGTTCGTCCCCGCGCGACGCTATCATTCCATCAATTTGATCTTCAAATTAATTCATGCGCGGCAGGCAACAATAGAATTGCTCCGAACTGGAACGACTCTAAAGCGGGGTGGGTGAATTAATTTCCGCGATACCAACGTCGCTGTGTTGCATGAGTTCCAAAATGAGAAGGCCGGCCACAAGTGCCGGCCTTCGACATCAATTGTTGTGCGCAGGTGTTCAGGCCTTGATCAAAGGCACCTTCGGCACCGAACCGCGCTTGGCTTTCGGACGCGGCGAAGAGCGCCGCTTGGCCTTGGGCCGCACCGCCGGGAGCTTCTCCGGTTTGGGCGTGACCGGCCCATCGAGATATTCGAAGCCGAGCTTGTCGCGACCGTTCTCGTCCTTATCGACGATGACGCGCACATGCCCGCCGTTCTTCAGGTGACCGAATAGCACCTCGTCGGCCAGCGGTTTCTTGATGTGCTCCTGGATCACGCGCGCCATCGGACGCGCACCCATGAGCTCGTCGTAGCCGTTGGCGATCAGCCAGCGCGCCGCCTCTTCCGACAGCTCAATGGTGACATTGCGGTCGCCGAGCTGCGCCTCGAGCTGGAGCACGAACTTCTCGACCACCTTGGCGATGACCTCCTGCGACAGATGGGCGAAAGTGATGGTGGCGTCCAGCCGGTTGCGGAATTCCGGCGCAAACATCCGGTTGATCGCCTCGTGATCGTCGCCTTCCCGCTTGGTGCGGGTGAAACCATAGGCCTGCTTGGCCATTTCGGAGGCGCCCGCATTGGTCGTCATGATGAGAATGACGTTGCGGAAGTCGACCGACTTGCCGTTGTGATCGGTCAGCTTGCCGTGATCCATGACCTGGAGCAGCACGTTGAACAGATCGGGGTGCGCCTTCTCGATTTCGTCGAGGAGGAGAACGCAATGCGGATGCTGATCGACGCCATCGGTCAGCAGCCCGCCTTGGTCGAAGCCGACATAGCCGGGAGGCGCGCCGATCAGGCGCGATATTGTGTGCCGCTCCATATACTCCGACATGTCGAAGCGGATCAGTTCGACGCCGAGCGCGGCAGCCAATTGCTTGGCGACCTCGGTCTTGCCGACGCCGGTCGGTCCCGAGAACAAATAACAGCCGATCGGCTTTTCCGGCTCGCGCAAGCCGGCGCGCGCCAGTTTGATCGAGGCTGACAACGAGTCGATCGCCCTGTCCTGGCCGTAGACCGTCGTCTTGAGTGTCTGCTCAAGGTGTCTCAGCACCTCGGCGTCGTCCTTCGACACGGTCTTGGGCGGAATCCGCGCCATGGTCGAGATCGTAGTCTCGATTTCCTTGATGCCGATGGTCTTCTTGCGGCGACCCTCGGGCAACAGCATCTGCGCCGCGCCCGACTCGTCGATCACATCGATCGCCTTGTCCGGCAGCTTGCGGTCGTGGATGTAGCGCGCCGACAGCTCGACCGCCGCCTTGATCGCCTCGTTGGTGTATTTGAGCTTGTGGTATTCCTCGAAATAGGGCTTGAGGCCCTTCATGATTTCGATGGCGTCGGCGATCGTCGGCTCGTTGACGTCGATCTTCTGGAACCGACGCACCAGCGCGCGGTCCTTCTCGAAATACTGGCGGTATTCCTTGTAGGTGGTCGAGCCGATGCAACGGATGGTGCCCGAAGCCAAAGCCGGCTTGAGCAGATTGGACGCATCCATCGCGCCGCCGGACGTGGCGCCGGCGCCGATCACGGTGTGGATCTCGTCGATGAACATGATTGCGCCCGGATAGGCCTCGATCTCCTTGATCACCTGCTTGAGCCGCTCCTCGAAGTCGCCGCGATAGCGCGTGCCGGCAAGCAGCGTTCCCATGTCGAGCGCGAATACGGTGGCGCCCTTGAGCACGTCCGGCACTTCGCCATGGATGATGCGGCGGGCAAGACCCTCGGCGATCGCGGTCTTGCCGACGCCGGCTTCGCCGACGAACAGCGGATTGTTCTTCTGCCGGCGGCACAGCACCTGGATGGTCCGATTGATCTCGGCGTCGCGCCCGATCAACGGATCGATCTTGCCGTCCTTGGCCTTCTTGTTGAGATTGACGCAATAGGCGTCGAGCGCGTCGCCCTTCTTCTTGGGCTCGTCGCCCCCTTTGGTGTCAGCCTCTTCCTCGACGCCGCGCACCGGACGCGACTCCGT
The DNA here is from genome assembly GCA_035648555.1 of Pseudolabrys sp. Taxonomy (GTDB): domain Bacteria; phylum Pseudomonadota; class Alphaproteobacteria; order Rhizobiales; family Xanthobacteraceae; genus Pseudolabrys. The sequence goes on along the minus strand of DASRLF010000042.1, from coordinate 135,433 downwards.
GAGACCCGGCCGCTTGGCAATGCCGTGGCTGATGTAGTTGACCGCGTCGTAGCGGGTCATGTCCTGCTCTTGCAGGAAATACGCGGCGTGGCTCTCGCGCTCGGCGAAGATCGCGACCAGCACATTAGCGCCAGTGACTTCCTCGCGTCCGGAGGATTGCACATGGATGACCGCGCGCTGGATCACGCGTTGGAAGCCGGCGGTCGGCTTGGAATCCTCGGCGCCGTCGGTGATCAGGTTTTCCAGTTCGGATTCAAGATAGGCCGTCAGGCTGCGCTTGAGCTTTTCGAGATCGACGTTGCAGGCGCGCATCACCGCGGAGGCGTCCTGATCGTCGATCAGCGCCAATAGCAAATGTTCAAGCGTGGCGTATTCGTGGTGCCGCTCATTGGCGAGCGCCAACGCGCGATGCAGCGACTGCTCAAGACTGCGGGAGAAGGTCGGCATTTAGAATCCCATTCGCATTTGTATTGAACGCCCCACTCCCAGACTCACTTTTTTTCCATCACGCATTGCAGAGGATGCTGATGTTTCCGCGCGAAGTCCATAACCTGCGTCACCTTGGTCTCGGCGACTTCATAAGTATAGATGCCGCATTCGCCGATGCCGTGATGATGCACATGCAACATAATCCGTGTGGCGGCTTCGTGGTCGCGGCCAAAGAAGCGTTCCAGCACGTGCACGACGAACTCCATCGGCGTGTAGTCGTCGTTCAGGATGAGCACGCGGTACATGCTCGGCTTCTTGGTCTGCGGCTTGGTCTTGGTGATGACCGCGGTGCTGGGGCCGCCCTGGTCGGCGCGACGCTTGCGGTCGTCATCCGCCATGCGGGGCGATCCGTCACCGGATAGGACCCCGGCCGCCTGAAAGTCCTTGGTAGCGTTCGATGTCATCACGTTTCCGTTGCCAAGCAGAACTCTAACACCCACCGCCGCGCCAGCACGCGGCATCACCATCTTGTCACCATCATAAAGACCCCGGCGCAGACAGGCCAAGCCGACGAAGCGCGGATTTTGTCCCGCTCCGGGACAAAACAAGCCGATTTCCGGCGAATCTGGCCGCATCCAGGCAGATATCCATTGGTTACCCGATCACAAGCGCCTTGCCGACAATGCGCGCCGATTTTTCCCCAAATTCGCGGTCAGGTTCCAACGATATCTAAAGGCGCCGACAGCATCTTTCTACCGCCGCTACCGATTGCCAGTTTCCCGGCAGTCCATCAGGGGGGCTACCGCCATGCTTCTGCACCGCTTGCACCGTTTCTGGAAAAACCGGCAAGGAGCCGTCGCTCCGATGCTGGGAATAGCGATTATACCGTTGATGGGCGCCGTCGGCGCGGCCATCGACTACAGCCAAGCCAGTGCGGCTCGCACCGCGTTTCAAAACGCCCTCGATGCGACCGCACTGATGCTGTCGAAAACCGCGGCCACGGATTCGGCCAGCACCATCCAAGCCAACGCGACCAATTATTTCAATGCCCAGTTCAACAACCGGCCCGGGGTTTCAAACGTCGTAGTAACCGCGAACTATTCCTCGTCCAGTGGATCGCAAATTGTCCTCAGCGGCAGTGCCAGACTGGCGACAAATTTTCTCGCCGTCCTGAATATCGACCACATCAACATCTCGGCATCGACGACGTCGACCTGGGGCAATACCCGATTGCGCGTCGCGCTTGTGCTCGACAATACCGGATCGATGGCGAGCTCGAACAAGATGACAGCGCTTCAGACCGCATCGCAAAATCTTCTCACGTCGCTCAAGGCCGCGGCCACGAGCCCCGACGACGTCTATGTTTCGATCATTCCCTTCAACAAGGACGTGAACGTCGATCCCGGCAGCGTCAGCGCATCCTGGCTGCGCTGGGATTTGTGGGAGGCGGTGAACGGAAGCTGCAGCAAGTCGAGCTACACGGACCAAAGCACGTGCCTGTCGCACAGCAAAGTATGGACGCCCGATGCCCACAGCACGTGGAACGGTTGCGTCACCGACCGCGACCAGAATTTCGACACCACCAACGACGCAGCGGTCGCTGGCAGCACGTTGTATCCGACCGAGCAGTACTCGTCCTGCCCGGTGTCGCTGATGGGGTTGTCCAACGACTGGACCGCGCTCTCCAACAAGATCACTGCCATGCAGCCGGTCGGCAATACCAACCAGGCGATCGGCTTGCAGATGGGCTGGCAATCCTTGACGGCTGCGCCCTTCACGGTGCCCGCGCAGGATCCGAACTACAAATACAGCCAGGTCATCATTCTCTTGAGCGATGGCCTCAACACCGAGGACCGCTGGTACAGCACCGCGTCGTCAATCGACGCGCGGCAGCAGAAGACCTGCGACAATCTCAAAGCCGCCAGCATCACGGTCTATACCGTGCAGGTCAACACCGACAAAGAAGCCACCTCGACGCTGCTGCAGAATTGCGCGACCGACTCGAGCAAATTCTTCCTGTTGACCTCGTCGGCGCAGATCGTCACGACCTTCGGGCAAATCGGCACCGCGCTCACCAACCTGCGGCTCGCCATGTAGTGGGTCCGGCCGGCGGCGAAAACGCAAATTGTCCGATTTTGCTTGCTCTCACAGGACGTTTTTGCCGCCGCACCAACCAAGCATTAACGACACCCCGTAAGAACTATTCGGCATTAGCGGTATCGCAGGCAGAGCGGGTTAACCAAGCAAGCGCTTGAACGAGCGGGCAGACCCGCCGGTTTGCGGGCGCGACAATTACCATGCGAGGCGGCTTTTCCCGTCATCGATATACCAGCCTTTTAACCTCAGGGCTTATGAAGGCAGACGAATTCAACCGTTTTCGGTGAAGTACCATGATGTCGGTTTGGACCAAATTTCGTAGCTCGCTCCGCGCGTTTCGTATCGCGCGGGGAGGCAATGTCGCGATCACCTTCGCCATCGCCACCCTGCCGATCGTCACGTTTGTCGGCTTTGCAGTCGATTACAGCCACGCCAATTCGGTCAAGACCGCGCTGCAAAACGCCCTCGACGCGACCGCGCTGATGCTATCGAAGGAAGCCGCCACCGAGACTTCGGCCCAGGTGCAAGCAAACGCCGTGAAATACTTCAACGCGCTGTTCACGCGGCCAGAAGCTCAGGACGTAACGGTTGCGGCCAACTACACGACCAGTGGCGGAACCGCACTCGTCGTGAACGCTTCTGCCAATGTGCCGACCTTCTTTCTTGGCCTCATCCCGGGACAAAACTTCCAGAACCTGGCGGTGAACGGCTCCTCGACCGTCAAATGGGGATCCAACCTGCTGCGCGTGGCGCTGGTGCTGGATAACACCGGGTCGATGGCCGACAGCGGCAAGATGACCGCGCTCAAGTCCGCGACCCAAAGCCTGCTGACCCAGTTGCAGAGCGCCGCCACCAATAATGGCGACGTCTACGTCTCGATCATTCCATTCGTGAAGGACGTCAATCTCGGCGCCGCCAATTACAATTCGAATTATATTTACTGGGGCACCGCGGCGCAGGATCCGACGTTGTCCGACAACAATTCCTGGGATGCCAATAACGGTACTTGCAGCATCGGGAACTACTCGACCCGGAGTAGTTGCGTTTCGCACTCTTCCTGCTCGATATCAGGTGACAATACCCAGAGCAGCTGCACATCCGACGGCACTTGCTCGATCTCGGGCAACACCAGTCAAAACAGCTGCACCAGCGCCGGCCTCTGCTCGATTTCGGGATCGGGCCACGATACCCAGAGCAAGTGCACGACCGGAACCTGCTCGATATCGGGCCACACGACCCAGAGCACCTGCACGGCCGCGGGGACCTGCTCGATATCGGGCCACACGACCCAGAGCACCTGCACCAGCGCGGGCGTGTGTTCGAAATCGCAGTACACGACCAGCAGCACGTGCTCGCAGCACAGCGGAACCTGGACGGCGGGGCGGTGGACGGTCGGCGTGTGGACCGCAGGCGGAACGTGGACGACAGGCGCATGGACGCCCGGTGTTTGGAACCCGGCGAAATGGACGCCCAATACCCACAGCACCTGGACCGGCTGCGTCATGGACCGCGGCAATTCAACCACGCCTGACACCACGGGCAACTACGACACGAACGCCGCGGCGCCGAGCATCACTATCAATTCGACGCTCTACGCGGCCGAACAATACGGCACCTGTCCGCAAGGTGTGATGGGCTTGAGCTACAGCTGGTCGTCGATGTCCTCGCTAGTCAACAACATGTCGCCGAACGGCAGCACCAACCAGAATATCGGGTTGCAGCTCGGCTGGATGTCGCTGGTCGGCGGCGGACCCTTCACGGTGCCGGCGATGCAACCGGGCTATAACTACTCACAAATAATCATCCTGCTGACCGACGGTTTGAACACGCAAGACCGCTGGTATGGGGATGGCTCCAGTCTCGGCACATCCGACGACGCCAAGATCGACGCGCGCGAACAGCTAACCTGCGCCAACTTCAAGGCCGCCACCGGCGCCAACGTCACCAACACCATCTACACCATTCAGGTGAACACCGGCGGCGACCCGACATCCACCCTGTTGCAGAATTGCGCCAGCACCTCTGACAAATTCTACCTACTGACGTCGGCGAGCCAAATCATGGCGGTCTTTACCCAGATCGGCACCAACCTGACGCAGCTGCGGGTGGCCAAATAACCCAGGCAGCAGCACCCTGCTCCCAAACAAAAAGCCCGGCCTAACCAGCCGGGCTTTTCCTTTGACGCTGACGCAACGCTTAAGAAAAACTCAACACGCTACGTGACGAGAATTATGGGACCTTCTTACTTGGCCTTCGCCAGCAAAGTTTCGAACGGCTTGTAGGTCTCCTTGGCGAGATCGGCATAGAGCTCGCCGATCTTGGAAGCCTTGGCCACGAAGCCTTCATAGGCGGTCTTGGCGTATTCGGTCTGCAGCTCGATGGCCTTCTCGACCGACTTGACGCCGAACAGCTTCTCGAGCGCCGCGGTGCCGTCTTCGAACGCCTTCTTGGAGTAGTCGGCAACTTCGACCGCGATGGCCTGGCCGCCCTTCGAGAGCACGCCCATCGATTTCATGGCGATCTCAACATTGTCTTTACTGACCTGCTGGAGGTCCTCGAAATTCTTGACCATTGTTATCCCATTCCCGGCCCGCAAAGCGGTGCCAATGTGCTAAACTCGGTACCCGGCCTATCCGGGAATAAGGCAGGCTTATACCGCACTGCACAATAAAGTCAAACATTATTTCGCAGTGCAAAAATACCTTAAATTCCAGGGGATTGCCTTAATAATTTGTAAACCGTGTTCCCCTACCGTCGTAATTTGTGGCGGCGCGGGGGCGCTATAAATCGGCCTGATTTGGCGGGTCTCAAGACCGCCTAATAACGGGGTTGGGAGTGCGAATGTTGCGTGCGGGAGCCCTTGTCCGTTTGCCTTGGGGCGCCGTCGGCCTGGCGACTTTGCTCGCCGTAACTGCCGTTAGCACCGACGCCAACGCTCGCGGTCGACACCACCACGGCGTGGCTGCCGAAAACTACGAACCCTCCACGGCCTCGATCGTGGTGGACGCCAATTCCGGCGCGGTGATGCAGGCGTCCAACGCCGACAGTCCGCGCCACCCGGCCTCGCTGACTAAGATCATGACGCTGTACCTGCTGTTCGAGCGGCTGGAGGCAGGCAAGATCAAGCTCACCACCGAAATGCAGGTCTCGCCGCACGCCGCCGCCCAGGCGCCCTCGAAGCTCGGCTTAACGCCCGGCGATACCATCCAGGTTGAAACGGCGATCCGCGCCATCGTCACCAAATCGGCCAACGACGTGGCGGTGATCGTGGCCGAAGCGCTGGCCGGCGATGAAACAGAATTCGCCAAACTGATGACCGCCAAGGCGCATGCGCTCGGCATGATGCACACGACCTATCACAATGCGTCCGGTCTCCCCGACGACGTGCAGATGACCACGGCGCGCGATCAGGCCACGCTCGGCCGCGCTATCCAGGACCGCTTCCCGAAGTATTACACTTATTTCTCGACCCGCTATTTCGCCTACCACGGCCGCATGATCCGCAATCACAATCATCTGCTCGGCAACGTCGAGGGCGTCGACGGCATCAAGACGGGTTATATCCACGATTCCGGATTCAACATCGTCACCTCGGTGCGCCGCGGCAATCGGCACATCGTAGCGGTGGTGTTCGGCGGGCACACCGCCGAGGCGCGCGATGCCCGCATGCGCAGCATGATCGACAACAATATAAATGTTGCCTCCCTCAAACGCACCGCTGCGCCGATAATCGAGGGCGCGGAAGCGCATGTCAAGGACGTGAAGGAAACGCCGGCCAAGGAAAAAGTAGCCGTGGCAACGCCGGCATCCCGCAACAACGAACCGGCGCTCGGCTCCACCGATCCGATCAAGCCCAATCCGGTCAAGACCTTTGCCGTACAGGTCGGCAGCGTGCACACGGCCTCGCTGTCGCCGCTACCGTCCGATAGCCGTAAGCTGATGCCGGCGCCGGCCAGCCCGGTCACCGTCACCAACGTGATGATCGCGAAAAAGGATGCCCCGCCCCAACCAGCGGCAAAACCTGCAAACTTGGGCGTGCTGCCGGCCAGGCTCGCCTCGGCTTCCGAAAACATCCCGGTTGCGTCCGTATTGCCCGAGCCTACGGCCACGCCGCGCGGCGGCGGCTGGATGATCCAGGTCGGCGCCTTCCCCGAGGAAAGCGAGGCCAAACAGCGCCTGACCGCGGCGCAGGAAAAAGCCAAAGACCAGCTCGGCCAGGCTGCTCCGTTCACCGAGAAAACGACCAAAGGCGATAAGGCACTCTACCGCGCGCGCTTTGCGGGCTTGGACAAAGATCAGGCGGAGACGGCCTGCAAGCACCTCAAGCGCGATGAGATTCCATGCATGCTGCTGAAGAATTAGCGCGCGATAAATCGCGCGTAATAAAAAAATAATCCGGCAGGGAAGTATCAAACCGGGAGCCGCTGAAGGTGTTGCGTAAGGAGTACCTCAGCGATGGCGGCGAAACAGAATTTCCTTGGCCTCGTTAACGCGGGCGGCGAGATAATTCGACCCCCCCTGGTCGGGGTGCAGCTTCTTCATGAGCGTTCGGTGCGCGCGCGTGATGGCATCGGCGCTCGCACCCGGCTGCACGCCAAGGATCTGATAGGCCTCTTGTTCGGTCATTTTTCCGCTCCCCGCCGCAGGCCGCCCCGCTGCCGCGTGTCCTTGCGCGTATTCACTCCAGCCGGCATCCCGGCGGTCAAGATACGCCACCAGTAGCGCGCGGCTTTCCTCGTCGAACTCGTCGAGCAGGCCGGCCAGCGTCTTGACGTCGAGCGCCTCAAGCGCCTCGCCCTGACGGCTACCGGCGAGGATGCGGCCGCGCATCGTACCGCTGTCGTGATCGAGCTCTATTTCCAAAAACGCCGAGCGCACGTGCGAGGTTTGCCCCGCGGTTTTTGCGGTGCGCTGGGAGAACCCAGGCATTCCGAACGGAATCCAGCCCAGCAAGCCCAAGCCCAATACGCCGAGCGGCAGCGCCACGCCGATCTCGCCGCGCAGGCCGAGGAACACCGCAAAACCAATCGCCAGCGTGCCGCCAGCGCCTTTAAGCACGCGCGCGGCGACTTTCGGATCGACCCGCGAAATGACGCCGAGCACCCAGAGGGCGAGCGCGAGTATTAGGACGCCGAAGATGATGGTGGGCATTTTATTTTAGCTGAGCCAAAAGCCGGCGCGCGCCATCAGAGCGCCGCGCCGAAAGGTCGGTCAGCGCCTTGATGCCGCCGGCGGCATAGGCGGCGACCGCGCGCAACAATTCGCCGAGCTGATGGGCAGCGCCGGTATCGAAGCGGCAATAGGCGCCGCGCGACAGCCGGGCGATCTCACGATAGGCGTTTTCCGCCACCGGGTCGCCGCCTTCCTGGAACATAAAGACGGGCACACCCAGGAGACCAAGTTCGCCGGCCGCGGCGCAGAGGTCGTCGATCTTCTCCTCCATGGCGTCACCGACCAAAACCAGCGCCTGGACGCGCTGCTTGCCGTATTCCTGGCGGGCGTGGCTGAGCACCTTGCCGATCTGGGTGTGGCCGCCGCGGCAATCGATCCTCGACATCAAGCCGGCAAGCTTTTCGCTGCCTGCGACCCAGCCGGAGGCGCGGCATTCGCCAAGCCCTCGGAAATAGACCAACTGGATATCGAGCCCGCCGGCGCTGGCCGCTTCGCGGAACATGTCGGCCTGCAGCGTACAGGCTAAATCCCACGTCGGCTGCCGGCTCATGGTGGCGTCGAGCGCAAAGATCAGCCGCCCGCGCTTGCCGCTGGCGGCGGCGGGCCCGAGCGCGCGCACGCGGTCGAGAAACTCCGCGATCTCCGGCCGCGCGGCGGCCGGTGCCGGAGTTTGATGGGGATCCTTGCTCATTCTGGGAATTCTACACCGAATTCGTGCCGCCCCCCAAAAGTGGCGAGCTTCGGTCTGTCTTGCAATGGCGGCAAACCGTCAGCCGATGACGTCGTGGACCTGCAGCGGCCGGTCCATGACCGAATACCATTCGGCGCGGGCGGCGGCGCGGCGCTTGCCGTTCTCGGATAGCGGCAGATGCAGCGCGTTGAGCAGCGCGATCACTTCCTCGCGCGCGGTCAGATGCGACATGCTCGGGCGCGTGCCAAGCGTGGCCTCGTCGAGTTCGTCGAATGCAGTCAGGCCGCGCGGGAAGAATTCACGATAGACCACGCGCTCGGCGAAACCGTCGACGCAGCGGAAACCCATGCGCTTGGACAATTCGGTCAGGCCCTCGCCGACTAAACGCTTGTTGCGCGAGCCGAGCGTCGACAGACGATTGCGCACCACGATCCAGTCAGTCAGCCGGCCATCGACCAGTCGGCGCTGACGGCGCGATTCACGAACCATCTCGGCATAATGACTTTCGCCGGTGACGGCGAAGTTGGTCGGATCGACCATTCCGAGCACGTCGAAATCGACGAAGCTGTCATTGAGCGGCGTAACCAACGTGTCCGCCATCGAATGGGCGAGCCGCATCAGGTACGTGTCGTTGCCGGGGGTGTCGATCACAACCACGTCGTGGCTCTTCTCGATCGCGCTGACCGCCTTTGAAAAATCGGCGAACTCGTGCGCCTCGTTGGCTTCGAGCGAAGTTGTCTCGCCGCGCGAAACGCAATGATGCGTCGGCAGCTCGAGCTTGACGCGCGCGCGTTCGCCCCAGGCACGGCGGTTCTCGATGTAATGGGTAAAACTTTTCTGGCGGCAGTCGAGATCGATAGTCGCGACGCGCTGCCCGGCCTTGAGCAGGGCAACTGCAATATGCAGCGCCGTCGTCGATTTTCCCGAGCCGCCTTTTTCATTGCCGAGCACGACAACGTGCGCGGACGACGCGGCTTCATGGATCGGCTGGACCAACATTATGCGCCCCTTGATCCGGCAATTCTCGATGTTTTACCGCACTTTAGTCAAGTTTGTCGTGGTTTAACCATTAACCCGCATGGCTGGATTAACGCTGCTTTGCTAAGTCGTATCCCCGACTTACGACAGTGAGCCGACAAGGCCCCTTCGAATTATGGCAAATCGTCCGACCGTCGTGTGCACGATACCAGCGCTACGCCGCGCGCTGGTGTCTTTCCGTAAGGCCGGCGAGCGCATCGCGCTGGTTCCAACCATGGGCGCGCTGCATGGCGGCCATTTGGCGCTGGTTAAAGAGGCGCACCGCCGCGCCCGCCGCGTGGTGGCGTCGATCTTCGTTAATCCCGCGCAGTTCGCGCCGAATGAAGATTTCGCCAGCTATCCGCGCGACATAAAAAAAGACATAGCGGCGTTAACCGAGGCCAAGGTCGATCTGGTATGGGCGCCGGCAGCCCAAACTATGTATCCGGACGGCTTCGTCGCCCGCATCGAGCCGGGTGGCAGCGCCAGGGCTGGCCTGGAGGATAAGTTCCGTCCGCATTTTTTCAGTGGCGTCGCCACGGTGGTGGCCAAGCTGTTTACGCAAACCTCGCCTGACTTCGCGCTATTCGGCGAAAAAGACTACCAGCAGCTACGCGTCATCACCCAGTTGGCGAAAGATTTCGATCTGCCGCTCAAAGTGGTCGGCGTGCCGACCGTGCGTGAGACTGACGGTCTCGCCCTGTCGTCGCGCAACGCGTATCTGTCGACCGGCGAACGCGCAGCCGCGCCTATGCTCTACCGTGTACTCAAGGCGACTGCCGTTCGCATCAAACGAGGCGAGCCCGTCGAAATGGTGCTCGACGAAGGCGGCGCTGAAATCAGGCGCTCGGGCTTCGCGCTGGATTACCTGGAAGCGCGCCATGCGCTGACGCTTGCGGCCATCGCTTCGCGCAAGGACGGACCGATCCGCCTGCTGGTCGCTGCCAAGATCGGCAAATCGCGATTGATCGATAATCTGGGCCTGTAGCTAACGCCCCGCTCTCCCTATTCTCTGAGGCGCGGGACACGCCGGTTTCCATTTTTCCAAGGCGCCAGAGCGCTGGCGAAGCGCCCTTTGACGGGCACTGACGGAGCCCGCAACCCGCTCACGGCTAAATCCGGTTACATGGGTCAACCGCTTCGCAGGCACGCGCCCCCATTGACGAAGGGGGCTGCGCCTCCCGGCGCTCCAGTTGCGACGCCGTTGTCGGGCGCCGCGTCCGCTCCGCCGTTGTGACGCTTCATGAAGCGTCAGCGAGGGATCGGACGGAGTTCACTATAATCACGGTAGGCATATAGCCAACAGCCTACAGCAGCCCCAGCTCGCGCAATTCGCGCCGCATTGTTTCCGGCATCTTGGCGGCCCCCGGCGCGGCACGCGACAGATCGCGCGGTGCATCCTTTGCCTGGAGATAGCGCCAGCCCTGGAACGCCGAGCGCGGGCGCGGCTCGACCAGCACCACTTTGCCGTCAAGCGCCACGCGGCAGCGGCCGATCCCGTCTTTGTCGGTGAACGGGCGGATGTCGAGGATGCGCTCGCGGCACATGATTTGGCCGCGGACCACCCAAAAGAGCGAACCGCCATCGGTGAGCTCATCGGCGCGCTTGGGCACCATGCGGGTGGTGTGGATGTGTTCGGGCTCTTGCCCGCGCTTTTTCTTTTCCTTCAGCTTCTGCTGGATCCAGTCTTCGAGATCGGCGACCGAGTCGCAGCCGACGCACAACTTGATGAGATGAAGCGGCATATCTGACTTCCCAGTCTACTCTTGCGGCGTAATCACCATCACCTTGGCATCCTCGGCCACCTGCGCGTCGCCGGTGACGGCGATCTCTGTCACGGTTCCATTGATTGGCGCGGTCAAGGTGTGTTCCATCTTCATCGCCTCGATGATGGCGAGACGCTGGCCGCGCGTGACTTGGGCGCCCAGCTCCACCAAAACCGAGAGCACCTTGCCATGCATCGGCGCGCGCACAAGCCCGCCTGAGCCATGATCCCCAGCCTCGTCGAGGGTGAGATCGCGCAGCGTTATTTTCGTTTGGCGACCGTGGCGCAGCACATAGACCGCCTCGCCCGCCGCGACCGCCACGGCATCGGCCGCCGGCGCAATGCCGTCGATGGCGACCGTTGCGCCGTCGGGGCCGTAGGCGACCTGCACCACGACAGTCTCGCCTTCGACCAGGACCGGCAGCGCCAGTTTGCGCGCGCCGGCAAGCTGGAAGGCATCGGCGCTGTCCCAGGGCGAGGCCGGTTCATCCGGATCGCGCACAGCGGCGGCGCAGATGCGGGCGCGTTCGCGCTCGACCAGCGTGCGTGCGCCAAGCGCCGCGGCAGCGCGGTCGAGACCTTGCGGGACAGCGCCGATGCCTTCCAGATTGCGGTCGATGAAGCCGGTGTCGAAATCGCCCGTGCGAAAGCCTTCGGCGCGGCAGAGCCCAGCCAGGAAGCCGGCATTGCTGCGCGGGCCGACAATGATGGTGTTGTCGAGCGCTTGAGCCAACCGGTCGAGCGCCTCAAGGCGCGTTTTGCCGTGGGCGATCAGCTTGGCGATCATCGGGTCATAGAACGGCGTGACGTCGGAACCGGTTTCGACACCGGTATCGACGCGCAGTCCCTCGCCTTGCGGAAACCGCAGCGCCAGCAGCCTGCCGGTCGAGGGCAAAAATCCGCGTTCGGGATCCTCGGCATAAAGCCGTGCCTCGACGGCGTGGCCGGCGAGCGGAACTCGGTCTTGCGTGAGCGGCAGCTTTTCACCAGCGGCGATGCGGAACTGCCATTCCACCAGATCGAGGCCGGTGACCACCTCAGTGACCGGGTGCTCGACTTGCAGGCGGGTGTTCATTTCCATGAACCAGAAGCCGCCTTCATTCAGGCCGCCACTGCTGTCGGCGATGAACTCGACAGTGCCGGCACCCTCGTAAGCCGCGGCCTTGGCGGCCGCGACCGCGGCAGCGCCCATCGCGGCACGCAAAGATGCGCTCATGCCTGGCGCCGGCGCTTCCTCGATGACTTTCTGATGGCGGCGCTGCAACGAGCAATCGCGTTCGTTGAGGTGGATGGCATTGCCATGACGGTCGGCGAAAATCTGCATTTCAATATGGCGCGGCGCGCTGACATATTTTTCGATCAGCACGCGCTCCTCGCCAAAGGCGGATTTCGCCTCGCGCAGGGCCCCTTCCAGCGCGGCGTCGAAATCGGCGTGACGATCGACGCGGCGCATGCCCTTGCCGCCGCCGCCGGCCGTCGCCTTGATCAGTACCGGATAGCCGATCTCGTAGGCTTTTTGTTTGAGAAATTTCGGCTCCTGCAGCTCGCCGTGATAGCCCGGCACCACCGGCACGCCGGCCTTTTCCATTAGCGCCTTTGCGCGGTCCTTGAGCCCCATGGTGCGGATCGCCGATGGCGGCGGGCCGACGAAGACGAGGCCGGCATCGAGGCAGGCTTGCGCGAAGCCGGCGTTCTCGGACAGGAAGCCGTAACCGGGGTGCACGCAGTCGGCGCGCGCAAGTTTGGCAACCGCAATCAATTTGTCGATGGCGAGGTAGCTCTGCGCCGCGGCCGCGGGACCGATGGCGTGCGCCTCGTCGCATAGCCGCACATGCAAGGCATCCACGTCAGCCTGCGAATAGACCGCGATAGTGCGAAGACCCAGCCGCATGGCGGTGCGGGCGATGCGGCAGGCGATTTCGCCGCGATTGGCGATCAATACGGAGGAGAGCATGGGCCAGGCTAGTCTAGCCGATATTAGCGTGCCGGCGGCGAGGCCGCCTGCGGGCGCTTCGGTGGCGTCCGGACCGGTTCGCCCTCAGCCGGGGCTTGCGGTGCCGCTGCTTGGGCGTCGGTCGCGTCTTTTGGCAGCTTCGGCTCGGGATTCATGATGCTCACCGCCGGGATCGAGGCGGCCGAAGGGAAATCATATTTGCCGGACAAAGGCGTCTTGGCCGGCGCCGGCTCAAGCGCGCTGACCGCAGGCGCCGCCACCGGCGGCTGTTTATCGGCGACCGGCGCGGTCTTGTTCCAATCGGCGGCGTAGCGCGAGACGTATTGATCGAAGACTTGGGCCTTGAGATTTGACTTCATGACATTGGCGTCTTGCAGGAGCACAAAGGCCTCGCACCGCTCGGCGGTGCAGCCATCGCGAACCGCCAGCACATGGGCGGCGATGCCGAAACGGTCGAGCTCGATGGCGCGGCGCAGACCCGCGAGCGAGACGGCAAAGTCCGGATCGCCGTGGCGGGCGAAGCTGAGACCGTCGCTCAAAAGCGTCAACCGCGCCGCCATATAGGCGACAGCAGCCGCGGTATTTTGCGGACCGCCGAACACCGTTTTTTCGCAGGCGGTCTCCACCGCGTCGCCCGCCACACCATCGAGACAAGCGAGCGTCGAGCCCGGCGCCAGCGCCTGCGCGTTAAGCTCGGCATAGCGTTGGGTCAGCGCACGGCGCTCGGTAGCGCGATCCATCTCGGCCATGCGATCGAGCAGCGCCATGACGCCGACGCTAACGGCCACCAGCACTGCGACCGGCAGCAGCAGGCGACGCGCCCCGCCGGCCCGAAAGACGGCGAGGATCAGCAGCAGGGCCAGCAGCGCCGCCAATGCGCCCAGCACCAGCGGCGTCGACAACAGACCGTTCAGCGAGGCGCCATCAATCGTCGGCATAGGCCTCCGGTTATTGAATTTTAGCGCCCGAGACTTTTACCACATTGGCCCATTTTTCGATGTCCTTGCGCAGAAAGGCATCGAATTCGGCGGGCGTCTTAACCAGCGGCACGGCGCCTTGCTTGAGCCAAACCTCTTTCACCGCCGGAAGGTTGATGACCTTGTTGATCGCAGTATTGAGAAAGGCGATGACGTCCTTGGGCGTGCCCTTCGGTGCCATCACGCCAAGCCAGATGGTTGCCTCGTAACCGGGCACGGTTTCGGCGACTGTGGGCAGGTCGGGCGTCAGCGGGTTGCGCTTCAAGCCGGTGGTCGCGAGCGCACGCACTTTGCCGGCCTTGGCCAGTTCAGACATCACGGTGATGGCATCGAACATCATCTGCACGTTGCCCGACAGCACGCTATTTCGCATATCGCCCGAGGCCTTGTGCGGAATGTGCACGATGTCGGTATGGCTCATGGCTTTGAACAATTCGGCGGCCATGTGATAGGGCGTGCCAGGGCCGGAAGAAGCGTAATTGAGCTTGCCCGGCTCTTTCTTGGCAAGCGCAATGAATTCCGCCACCGAATTTGCCGGCACCGAGGGGTTAACCACCATCAGCAGGTCGGAATAATTGATGGTCGCCACCGGCAAGAAGTCGCGCATCAGCTCGTAAGGCTTGTTGGACAATAACGACTCGTTGGTGGTGTGGGTGTTCGACATCACTAGCAGCGTGTACCCATCGGGCGCGGATTTCGCGACCGCGTCGGTCCCAATCAAAGCGCCCGCGCCGGGGCGATTCTCCACCACGAAGGATTGTTTGGTTTCCTCGGAGAGATGCTGAGCCAGGATGCGGGCATAAACATCGGCCGGGCCGCCGGCGCCAAACGGAACAATTAATTTAACAGTGCGGTTCGGATAGGTCTGCGCCGATGCCGGCAACGCTAGCAATACCGGCAGCAAGGCGAGGGCGGTGACTCTTAGAAGCTTAAACATGAATCCTCCCATTCATTTATGCGCTGATTTTTGTTCAGTCTGATTACAACGCCGCGTTGCTTTTATTTATTCCAGTCTCACGTCCCGCCCGCCGACTTGAAGCCGGGCGCAAGATCACTCGCCGCCGCGAAGGCGCCTTTGGCCTCGACCGAGGTCATCGCCACGGTCGTGCGCACATCGGTGACGCCGCCACCGCTGGCGGCCGCCAGCAGCACCGCCGCCATATGGATGTCGCTCGGCATCTCGGCAATAGTGAGGAAGTCGTATTCGCCGAAGGTCAGGTAATAGCCAACCAGTTTGCCGCCCGCCTTGGCGATGGCGCGGCCGACCGCGTCGGCGCGGTCCTCCGGCTTGACGATCATGCCTTTGACAGCGTCGCGGGTGTAGCGCCCTTGCGTGATGTAGATCGGCACGGCTCCCTCCTCTGCGGTACGGCCCGCATGATTGACGCGCATCATAGTCGATGGCGGAGACGAAAGCGCGGGCGGCCGAGAACTAGACCCGGTCGAGTTGGCTTTCTTTGGCGACGCGCTCGAAGGCCTCGCCGGAACTCTTGATCCGGTACTGGTAGTCGTCGCTTTCAGACGGCAGCAGCTTGACCACCGTGTAGCTGCCGGTGGCGGCGGCGCGGCCAAACGTCGGCGAGGTGTAATAAACTGTCTCGCCGACCTGATATTTGTGCGTCGTCGTCACGATCTCGGAGGCGGCCCAGGGCTGCATCGGCGGGCTTGGCGTCCGCAGTATCTTGGACTTCAATGTGGACTTGAGTCCCGACTTTGGCGCGATGCTCGGCGCACGGATCGCCGGGGCCGCCGGCCGCGTGACCTTGCCGACCGGGCGGCGGGCCGATTTTGACGCCTTCTTGGTGACGGCCCGGGCGCTTTTGGCGACTTTTTTCTCGGTGCCCCGGGCGGCTTTCGCCGACCGTCCGGCGGTCTTGGTTGAATGACTGCTCATGGCTTCAATATAGCAGTTTATTTCAATACAGGGCGAACATTTTAAAGTCAGTACATAAGTCTTTTCAAAGGTTTACAACAATGGTTCCGGATGCTTTTGGGCCCTGGGACCGCTCCGCCAAAGTCGCCCGGGCAGACCGCCAATAGGCCGCAAAGGCACCCCGCGATCGTGGAACCGGAAGCTCCAAGCGCGCGTTCTGGTGCAGGGGACGTGGAGGTTCATCATGCGACTGTTGCTTGGGATCATTCTCGGCGGCGTTTTGACTGTCGGCGCTGCCTATCTCTACGACTCCAACCACGCATTCTCGGCCGAGAACACGCCGGCAAGCGCGGAGCAACGGCCCATGGTCAACTGGGACGTGGTCGGTATCAAATGGCAACACCTGACCGAGCGCGCGCGGGCGGAGTGGGCCCGCCACGCGGGTTAAACGGCATTCTGAACCGGCACCCCTTTTTCCGGTCGCGCCGCTACTGCCCGACCTGCTCGCGCTCGCCGACTCGTAGCGCATTGGCGATGGCGCGGCGGTCCATGCGGCTGCCATCGTCGCCCTCGATCAGGAGCGGAACACGGCCGCCGTGCTCGACATGACGCGACCAAGACAGCGCCTCGTCGAGTACTGTGAATTCCTTGAATAACATCTGCTCCTTTGCGAGCGGAGCGATATCGGGCGACCCTTTTGGGCCGCTATAGACGCGGTAGGACATGATCGCACCTCGTTTCTTGCCCCATAGGTAACCACCAAGCGCCGCAACCGGTTCCGCGCCCGGTTTCCCTCGCCCTGCCGCGTGTTATCGTGCGGCGCCGGAGGAGATGTCACATGCGAGCGGCCTATTACGAAAGCAATGGTTCCGCGCGGGAGGTGTTGCGCGTCGGCGAGGCCGATACGCCGCAGGCCGGCCCCGGCGAGGTACGCGTCAAGCTCGCCACCTCCGGCGTCAACCCGTCCGACGTCAAATCGCGCCAAGGCGCGACCCGCAAGATCGCCTGGCCCCGGGTCGTTCCGCAAAGCGACGGCGCCGGCGTCATCGACCGCGTTGGCGACGGCGTCGCCAAATCGCGCATCGGCGAGCGGGTCTGGGTATGGAACGGACAATGGACGCGCGCCTTCGGCACGGCGGCCGAATACATCGCGCTGCCCGCGGCGCAGGCAGTCAAGCTGCCGGACAAGATCGGTTTCGAGGCCGGGGCCTGCCTCGGCATTCCGGCCATGACCGGCTATCACGCCATCGCGCTCAGCCACGCCACCAAGGGCACGACTTTGCTCATTTCCGGCGGCGCCGGCGCCGTGAGCCAATACGCCATCCAGTTCGCCAAGGCGGCCGACGCGACGGTGCTCGCCACTGTTTCCTCACCCGAGAAAGCCAAGGCGGCGCAGGACGCCGGCGCCGATCACACGATCAATTACAAATCCGACGATGTCGGCGCGCGGGTGATGGAAATAACCGGCAATCGCGGCGTCGACGCGGTGATCGAGATGGATCTCGCCGCCAACGTCAAGCTCATTCCGGCGGTGTTGCGGCCGAAAGGCAGCGTGCTCGTCTATGGCACCACGCCGGAGGCGGCGATCCCGGCGGCATTCTGCCTGGTCAACACGATCCGCCTGCAATTCTTCCTGGTCTATGAGCTCGACGCAGCCGAGCGCGAGCGTACCGTCACCGGCATCGCGCGTGCGCTGGAGCAAGGCAAGCTGGTCAACCGAATAGCGCAGCCGACTTATGCGCTGGCCGACATAGCCGTCGCCCACGAGGCGGTGGAGCGCGGCACGATCGGCAATGTCGTGGTGACGATATAGCTCTTACGCGGGCGGCGCGACGTCGGCGTCACTAAACCCGGCGGCATCAAGCGCCTTGCGCACCAGACCGGATTTCTTGGCGTCTTCGATGAGGCCGGTCACGATCTTGAGCGCAGCAGGGCGGCCCTTCGGCACCGCCACCGAGATGCCAGTCTGCTGGAAATGGCCGGACAGAACGCACGCGCCGGGCAGCTTCGGCAACAAGCCGGCAAAAGAGTCATGCGACAGCGCGAAGGCATCGCCCTGCCCCTTTGACGCCATCTCGGTCATCAGATCGACACTCGGCACTTCCTCGACCGACGCATTGGGCGCGGTGCGGCGCGCGCTGCGCGCGGTCGTGGTGTTGGAGATCGCGACGATGCGCACGCCGGAGCGGTTGACCTCGTCGATGGTTTTTATTTTGGAGCCGGCCGGCACCAGATAGGTGCTGGAAATGAAATAATAGGCCGGGCCGAAATCGACCTTCCCCTCACGAGTAGGATCGCGCGGCATGAAGGCGACGTCGCATTCGCCGGAGCCGACCGCGTCGGTCACTTGCCCGGAATTGTCGAACACCTGCATGGCGAAAGGCAGCTTGAGCGCCTGCGCAAAGCTGTTGAGCAGATCGACCGTGACGCCAAGCACTGCGCCCTTGGCGTCACGGATGGCGAAAAAGGCGGAGGCCGCCGGGGATACCACCACGCCGCCGCGCAGCTTGCCGGTGGGCGCGAGTTGTTTGAGATCGGCGGGATTTGTCATGCGCGCGCGTTTAGCACGCGGGGCGCAGCTTAAGCCAGCAGGTTTAGCAGCGATTGCTGAGTGCTATTCGGCGGCGTGGCGTCACTCGCCGGCGTGAGCCCGTTCGTGGCCTGGAGGTCCTGGAGCGCGCCACCGAGCAGCGTCGCCGGCTGGCCGTCGAGTCCAGATTTCTTATCGGCTTTGCCGGATTGCTCTGGCAGCGTACCGGGTGGCGCATTCGGGTCCTTACCAGCCCTGGCGCTCGCGGCGTCGCACGACGAGGTGCAGACATAGCCGTTGACGATGGAAATCATGACGCAACGCTCCCCACACCGGGACGCTAGGGCGGCCAGGTAAACCCTTTATGAATCGCCCTTTCACAGGCCCGTGAGAGCAGCGTGCGGAGGCAACCGAGACCGGGCTATGCTCCGTATATGGGAGGCCCGGTCTCGCCGGGTTCATTCGGGAGGCGGACATGCGGTTTATTTTTGGTGTTGTCGTCGGCGCGGCGCTGATGCTGGGCTCGGCGTATCTGCACGACACCGGCGTGGTGAAGGCCGGCCCCAAGCAGCCGTTCGTGGACTGGGACACTGTGTTCGCGTTGGCGGGACGGTAAGCCCGCCTCAAAACTTTTCCACCCAAGGCCGCAGTTCGACTTCCTGCGTCCAGGCGCTGCGCGGCTGTTGCAGGACATGCAGATAGCTCTGCGCGATGGCGTCGGGATCGAGCATCGAGTCCGGGCTAGAAGGCGGCACAGGACGCCGCTCGCTTTTGATGCCGCCATCGATGACGAAATGCGCGACATGGATGCCCTGCGGCGATAATTCGCGCGCCATGCTTTGCGCCAACCCGCGTAGCGCGAACTTGGCCATCGCGAAGGGTGCCGACTGCGCATAGCCCTTCACGCTGGCCGAAGCGCCGGTGAACAGGATCGCGCCCTGCCCCTTCGGCAGCATGCGCTTGACCGCCGCCTGCGCCACCAGAAAGGCGCCGAAGGCGGTGATCTCGATAGCCTTCGCGACTTCGGCGGGATCGAGCTCGGTGAACGGCCCGCGCGTGCGATAGCTCGCATTGTAGACGACGACATCGGGTGCACCCGTGGCATCGAGCGCGGCGAACAGTTTGTCGACCTGAGCACGATCGCTGGCGTCGCATTGATGGACCTTGGCGCGGGTTTCCTTTGCGAGCGCGGCAAGCTTGTCATTCGAGCGCGCGGCCAACGCGACTTTCAGCCCGGCCTTGGCAAAAGCGCGCGCCAGCGACGCCGAAAGACCAGAGCCGGCGCCGACGATCAGGGCGGATTGGTAATTCATGCGGCTCTCATAGCTACTTTTTGCACGTCGCCGCCATCCAAATCGACTCGGTCGACAGGTTCGAACCGATTTTCTGGCCCATTATGCTCATGGTCGATTTGGTGACGCTGGATGTGCTTCGCGGCGAATGGACGGTGTAGGTCATGGTCAGTTCGATTGCGCGCTGATCGGAACTGCCGCAGACCATCTCCAGCAAAACGACATTTGCGTTGGTCTGAACGTTGAACTTGCTGCATTGCTGCGTCTGATCCTTCATCTGGTCCTTTATCATCTTGACTGGATCCTGCGCATCCTGCGCCGTAACGCAGTTGGTGGACGTCTTTCCCGGCGCCCGCTCGCCATTCACGACACTGATCTCCGTATCGAGCCAGAGACCGGGCTGGATTTCGTTGGCGGCGCGCGCGGCAGCGCGCACAGCAAAACGAACAGCACAATTCCCCAGATGCGATACCTGATGCGCATGAAGCCCTCAGCTGCTTTGAAAATTCGGCGCATTTACCGAGGGACTATAGCGCGACGGCCACGAAGCCGCACCAGCAAGTCGCGGGCGCTCAACCCCACCCTCATCCCAAGGATTCGCATCAGTGTCGCGGCAGAACTGCCGCAGCTTTGCGCGCGGGAGGTAAGCATCCGCTAATCATTCCGCCGCCGATTGCACGCAAGCGCGCTGGCACTCAATGCGAGAGGATGTCAAACTCGCAGCTTCTATTATTGGAGACGACTTATGATCGTAAAAGTCGGTGGACCCGTCTTTACTGGCGGACATGGCCCCATCAAATTACCGCTTGGGGTCGAAATTTCAGCCCGCACCGCCGTCGTGGAACAAGATACCACCGGCAGTCCCCAATTCACATCAACCGAATTAGTTTTTCAAATGCAGCCAGGACAGTACTTCAACGTGAGAAATCCGCTGCCGATCCTCTCGCAATTCAAAAACTCAACCGGCGGCGCCTTGCAAGTAAGCTCCATTGTGACGCAGTTGCAAATCCAGAGAATAAAGCCCGCCCTCATCGGCCATCTCGATTGCGCATTCTGGGGCCCACCGCAACTCCCGTTTGTCACATTTGCGGAAAGCTGGGTCGGCGGCGACAACGGCCCAAAGGATTTCAAGCAACTCAGCTTCACCTGGAATCCCGCGGTGAATTACGCGGGCGGCGGCGAGATCGGCATCTTTTTTCTGCAAGGTGCCTATGCGCTGAACGGCGAAGTCACCATCGACGAATTCCTGCCGGCGACTATCCACCTACATGGGACGAAGATAATTTTCGCGTGATCCTCACATTCTGAATACGCCGAACCGCGTCCCGCGCACCGGCGCATTGAGCGCGGCGGAAAACGCCAGCCCCAGCACGCGACGAGTCTCGGACGGCGCGATGATGCCGTCGTCCCACAGCCGGGCGGTGGCGAAATAAGGATTTCCCTCGCGCTCGAATTGCTCGCGCAGCGGCTGCCTGAAGGCCTCCTCGTCGGCGGCGCTCCAGCTTTTGCCCTCGCCCTCGATATTGTCTCGCTTGACAGTGGCGAGCACCGAGGCCGCCTGCTCGCCGCCCATCACCGAAATGCGCGCGTTCGGCCAGGTGAACAGAAAGCGCGGCGAGTAAGCGCGCCCGCACATGCCGTAATTCCCGGCGCCGTATGAACCGCCGAGGATCAGCGTGATCTTGGGCACGTTGGCGCAGGCGACGGCCGTGACCATCTTGGCGCCGTCCTTGGCGATGCCGCCGGCCTCGTAATCGCGGCCGACCATGAAGCCGACAATGTTCTGCAGGAACAGCAGCGGAATGCGGCGCTGGCAGGCGAGCTCGATGAAATGCGCCGCCTTGAGCGCACTCTCCGAGAACAGGATGCCGTTATTGCCGAGGATGCCGACCGGCATGCCGTAAATATGCGCGAAGCCCGTCACCAGCGTGCTGCCGTAAAGCTGCTTGAACTCATCGAACTCGGAGGCATCGACGATGCGCGCGATCACCTCGCGCACGTCGTATTGCTTCTTGAGATCGACCGGCACGATGCCGTCGAGGCCGCTCGCAGCAAGCGCCGGCTCGCGCGAGGCACTGAGAGCAATGTCGACGTTCTTCTTGGTGTTGAGATTGGCGACGATGCGGCGCGCCAGCGACAGCGCGTGATGATCGTCCTGCGCCAAATGATCGGCGACGCCGGATTTGCGCGCATGCAGGTCGCCGCCGCCCAGATCCTCCGCGCTCACCACCTCGCCGGTGGCGGCCTTCACCAGCGGCGGTCCGCCGAGAAAGATGGTGCCCTGGTTCTTGACGATGATGGTCTCGTCCGACATCGCCGGCACATACGCGCCGCCGGCGGTGCACGAGCCCATCACAACGGCGATCTGCGGGATCGCCAAGCTCGAGAGCGTCGCCTGATTGTAGAAGATGCGGCCGAAATGCTCGCGGTCGGGGAACACCTCAGTCTGGTTCGGCAGATTAGCGCCGCCGGAATCGACAAGGTAAATGCACGGCAGCCGGTTCTCGCGCGCGATCTCCTGGGCGCGCAGATGCTTCTTCACCGTCATCGGGAAATAGGTGCCGCCCTTGATGGTGGCGTCGTTGCACACCACCATGCATTCGCGGCCTTCGATGCGGCCGATTCCGGTGATCAGACCGGCGCCGTGGATGGCATCGTCATACATGCCGTTGGCGGCGAGCGGCGACAGTTCGAGAAATGGCGAGCCGGGATCGATCAGGTTCATCACGCGCTCACGCGGCAGCAGTTTGCCGCGCGCCACGTGGCGCTCGCGCGACTTGTTCGAGCCGCCGAGCGCGGCTTGCGCGCGGCGCGCCAGCAATTCGGCGGTGAGCGCGGCCATCTTTTCGGCATTGGCGCGAAATTCGGCGCTGCCGGTATCGATGGCGGATGACAGTATCGCCAACGTCCCCTCCCTGACCTCTTTCCGGAAGCGTGCCTTGGCGGAACCCGGAACGCAATGCCGCGGGGAACTGCGGCAGAACAAAGATTGTGGAACAGATGCAGCCTCGCAACGTTCTCGTTAAGCACGCCACAACGTCACGCACGTCGGGAGGTGCCACAGGAGGATCCAATGAGGAAGGCAAGATTGTTATCGACGGTGGCAGCGACGCTGCTACTCGTCGGCGCCGCATCGGCGCAGGACGTGAAGAAAGACGAAGCGCCGGCCGCGCAGCAGAACGCTCCGGCCGAGAAGATAGCACCGGCGCAAAAGATCGCGCCGGCACTCAAGACCGAGCGCAAAATGCCGCAAACGACCGGCCAGGCGCCGAAGGAGCCTGAAGGCGGCCAGATCAAGGGCCCCGCAGACAAGGACAGCCACGCCGATAAGGCGGCCCCGATGGGCAAAGCCGGCGAGCCGCACGCTCAAGCGCCGGCCGACGTCAAGGCGAAGTCCACGGCCAATGAAGGCGCGGCGACCAAGACGAATGAATCCGCGGCGCAAGACAAGGCGCAAGATCACAATGCGACCACGGGTCAAGGCGCGGCGGCCGGCAGGGCCAATCTATCGACCCAGCAGCGAACCAAGATCAGCGCCGTCTTCCGCCAGCACAAAGTCGCGCCGACACATCTCAACGTGTCGGTGAATGTCGGCACGCGCGTTCCCGACAGCGTGCACTTCTACCCGCTGCCGCAGGAAGTGTATGTGATCTATCCCGAGTGGCGCGGCTATGACTACATCTTGGTCGGCGACCAGGTTCTCGTCATCGATCCGCGCAGCCACGAGATCGTCGCGATCCTCGACGCATAATGTATACCTGACAACGGCAAGCGGCCGGGAACTTTCCCGGCCGTTTTGCCATCGGTCTGCCGCAATCCAAAAACTTTTTCTCAAAACAGCGCGGGTTCCTGGAACACCGCTGTTGCGCACCCGTTGTTGGATCATGCCGCCCCTGCGGCATGATCCAACAAGGAGGCGAAGAATGAAAACTCTCACGACTTTAACAGCTGTCGCGGCCTTGCTCGCCGGCGTTTCGATCGCCAGCGCTCAGATGTCGCCGTCAACCAGCTCGTCCGGTTCCAGCAGTATGAACAAATCCGCCAATGCCACCGGCAGCGGCAAGTTCTGCATCGAGACGTCGAAGGGCGGATCCTTGCAATGCAAATATGCCAGCGTGACGGCATGCGAGAAGGATGCGCAGGCGCAGGGTCTGCAGTGCTCGCCGAACCCGAAGCTCGGCACCACCGGCGCTAAGTAATTTTACACACGCACGTAACCGCGAAGCCCCGCGGCGGAGCAATCTGTCGCGGGGCTTTCGTTTGCATAGCGAACACTCACGTTTGCACGGAACGTTCGCCGGCAGTCAATCGTTGTTGTCCTGATTACTGGACACGCAATGAGAGGATAGACAAATGAATAAAGATCGCATTGAAGGCAGCGCCGAACAGGCCAAAGGCAAGATCAAGGAAGTCACCGGCAAAGTCACCGGCGACAGCAAGCTCGAGACCGAAGGCAAGAGCCAGCAGGTTGCCGGCAAAGTGCAGAATGCCGTCGGCGGCCTGAAGGACGCGGTGAAGGAAGCCGTGAACGACTGATAAATTACACATGAGACTAGGCGGAGAACCCGGCGCGTGCGCCGGGTTTTTCGTTTCAGCGCGATTTCGTCCTACATTGGGTCCGCCTTTGGACCGCAGGAGCCACCGATGATCACCCGTTTTCCCGGCCTCACCCCTACCCGCAGCCGCGCCGTCGTTCACGATAAACTGGTCTTCACGGTCGCCGTGACGCCGGACCCCGCGCCGCCCGGCATTTACGAGCAGACCCAGCGGGCGCTCAAGCGCATCGACGAGAGCTTGGCAATGTCTGGAACCGATAAGAGCCGCATTTTGTCGGCGATCGTGTACATTGTCGACATCGGCCGCAAAGAAGAGATGAACCGCGCCTGGGATGAATGGGTCGACAAGGCCAATCCGCCGATGCGGGCTTGCCTCGGCGTCGATCTCGAGCCGCCGCATCTGGTCGAGATCGTGGTCACGGCAACACGGTGACGGGGACAAACATGCACGCACCCGACGATTACAAAGGTCTCAAGCTCAAGCTCGACGGCTTGGCGCCGCCGGGGCATGCCTTCCACCGCAATCTTCTGCTCGACACGCTTTATGCTTCGCTGCCGCGCGATCCGCAGGTGAAGGTACAGATCTACAATGCCGAGATCGTGCCGGGCGGCTACACCAACTGGCATTGCCACAATGGCGCGGCGTTCTTCGTGGCCTTGCAAGGTTTGTTCGAGGCGCATTTCCAGGAAGGCGTGCTGGTCAAGGCCAAGGCCGGCGAGTGCTATTCCGAGCCGATCGCCAAATTTCACCGCGGGCACAATCCGCACCCCGAGTTGCCCTATCTGTGCGTCGGTCTTTGTTTCACGTCGCCTGACCGCGAGCACGTCACCAATTCGATCGAGCGGCCGTGGTAGCGCTCTGCGGCGCTAAATGCCGCGCACCAGCGGCCAGTCCGGCTCATTACCCTGCATGACCCAAGGCTCTTTGAGCCCAGCGGCGCGCCATTCAATGAACGCCGGCAGCGCGAGGACGGCATCGATATAGCCGCGCGACACAGCGCTCACCTCAAGGCCGTAAGTATGAAGTCGCGACGCGACCGGCGCATACATGGCGTCGGCCGCGCCAAAGGCACCGAACAAAAACGGCCCGTCTTGCCCGAAGCGCGCCCGGCAATCGCACCAGAGACCGTCGATACGACGCACATTGTCCATGACCTCGTCGGTCTGCGGCCGCGATTTTATCGGCAGCCAGAGATTCATCGGGCAAACCTTGCGCAGCGCCTGAAATCCAGCGTGCATTTCGGTCGCGACCGCGCGGGCGTGGCCGCGCGCAGCCGCATCAGCAGGCCAGAAATTCGCCTTCGAAAACTTCTCAGCCAGATACTCAAGGATCGCGAGCGATTCCCAAATGCGCTGATGGCCATCGACCAGCACCGGTACTTTGCCCGTTGGCGAATATTTCAGTATCTTTTCGCGGCTGCCCGCTTCGTAGAGCGGGATCACCTGCTCGTCGAACGCGATGCCCGCCACCTTCATGGCGAGCCATGGCCGCAGCGACCAGGACGAATAGTTCTTGTTGCCGATGATCATCGTGAGCGCCATCGCGTTTCTTCCGCTCAGGCTTTCTTCTTTTCTTCCGGCGGATCGACCGGGCCGCCTGCCTCTTTCCAGGCGCCAAAGCCGCCTTTGATATGGGCGACCGGCTTCAATCCCATGGCTTGCGCGGTCTGCGCGGCCAACGCCGAGCGCAATCCTCCGGCGCAGAAGAACACGAAGCGCTTGTCTTGCGCGAATGCCGGCTTGTGATAGGGGCTGGCCGGGTCGATCCAGAATTCCAGCAGGCCGCGCGGACAATGGAAGGCGCCGGGCACTTTGCCCTCGCGCTGCAATTCGCGGATATCGCGGATGTCGACCAGCACCACGTCGTGGCGGCCGGCGAGTTTGACCGCCTCAGTTGCGGGCAGCGTTTCGACCTCGCGCTCGGCGGCGTCAACGAGTGTTTTATATCCAGTCGTAATGGTCTGCGGCATGGGGAACTCCTAACGCACACAAACAAAAACTCTACGCCATCCCCATCAAAACGGCGATAGTCGCCACGATCAGCACGGCGATGCTGGCGGCGATCGCGGTCACGACGCGCTCGTCCCAATTGAGATGAAGACCGGTGGCGGTCTCGCCGGTGATCCGCTTAGAAAACGAAGCGGTCGATTCGGTTCCGATGGCCATGGGCCGATCCCCCCTTCGACGGTGGCATCGCGGAATGCGCGATGGTGCACGAGCACGCAGACGCGGACTCAACGAATCGCCCTGAACCGATTAAGATTACCACAAGCGCAATATCGGACGGTCAGACCGGCCCCGGCAGCAATGCGCTGGTGCGTCCGGTCAGCCAATAGGCCAATAGCCCGAGCCATTCATTGACCGCCAAATCGGTGCGGCCGAGGTCCCCGGCAAAGGAGCGCGGCAGCCTGAACTCGAAGCCAACGCCGGTGCGCCAATCGACCGGATAGGCTTCCACGGCAAAACCGGCGCGGCGGAAACAGCCGACCGCGCGCGGCATGTGCCAGGCCGACGTCACCAACAGCCAGCGCGCGCCCGGCTTGGGATTGGCGATGTCTTTGCTAAAGGCGGCGTTTTCCGCGGTATTGCGCGAGTTGCGCTCCAGCGCGACGCGCTCACGCGGCACACCCAGGACGTCGAGCAATGGACCGACGAAATCCGCCTCCGCCGGCCCGCCGGCGAGCGACCCATTGCCACCGGCAAAGACGATGCGCGCGTTTGGGAATTGCCGCGCGAGCTTTGCGAGCGCAATAATGCGGTCAGCCGCGCCGTCGACCACCGGCGCGCCATGGACCTGCGACAGGCGCGTCGATATCAGGCCGCCCAGAACAACGATGCCGTCCGGCGCCCCGCGCGCCGCGTCCCAGGACGGAAAGCGGCTCTCGAGCAGATGGATGAGAATATTTCCGGCCGGTGAAAATCCGGCGATCAACAGCAACACCAACCCGGCGATCGCCATACGTATGCCGCCACACCGGAAACGGGTGTGCGTCAGCAGGATGCCGACCACCACAAGCGCAATAAATAGATTTGAAGGAAGCAGAAATAGCGCAACTGTCTTGGAGAGAAAGAAGAACATTATCTTTTCTTCTTCCACTCCTCGTAGCGCTTCTTGTTCTCGTCGTTGGGCGGATAGAGGCCGGGGAGCTGCGCGCCCTTCTCGACTTCCTGCACCAGCCAGCTTTCCATCAACTCATGCTCGGCGCCCTCGTTCGCAACGAAATCCACGAGAGCGGTCGGAATCACCACCGCGCCATCGTCGTCAGCCACGATGATGTCATTGGGAAAAATCGCGCAGCCGCCGCAGCCGATCGGCTCGTTCCAGCCGACGAAGGTGAGCTGGTTGACCGAGGCTGGTGCCGCAACGCCGGCGCACCAGACCGGCAGGCCAGTGGCAACGACGCCGTGCTTGTCGCGCATCACGCCGTCGGAAATCAGCGCTTTCACGCCGCGCTTAACCATGCGCATACACAAAATGTCGCCGAAGATGCCGGCGCCGGTTACGCCCATGGCGTCGGCCACAACCACACAGTTTTCCGGCATGGCTTCGATCGCGCCGCGGGTGGAGATCGGTTTCGACCAGCTTTCCGGCGTCGCCAGATCCTCGCGCACCGGCACGAACCGCAGCGTGAAAGCCGGCCCGACCACGCGTTTGCCGCTAAAGCCGAACGGCATGGCGCCCGCCATCCAGGAACGGCGGATGCCTTTCTTCAAGAGCATCGTCGTTATGGTGCCGGTGGTGACGTTGGGGAGGATTTCGAGTGCGGACATAGGCAAGCCTCTCAGGCGGGTTTCAGGCCGAGCCGCTCGTCGCGACGGCGCAAATAAGCAACGAACGGAGTAGCAAGAAAAACCATCCAGAACTTGCCGACGATCTGGCCGAACAAGAATTCCAGCGAGCCGAAAGCGAGCCAGAGGAACACGATCGAGTCGATCATCAGGCCCGCCGTGCTCGAGAGAAGGACGGCCAGAACAAGCCGGCGGCGAGCGAGCGGTGTATAGACCGCGAAATCGGCAAATTCCGACAGAAGAAAAGCGGCGGCCGACGCCATTACAAGATAGGCCGGCGCCAGAACAGCCGAAATGCCGGCGCCGACAACGATGGCGCCGATACCGAAGGCAACGCCGAGGCGGCGCTGAACCAGGTCGCGAAGAACCAGAGCAATGCCGACCATCAGCACGCCGGACGGCGCCATGACGCCAGGCACCACGGGCAATAGACAGGGTCCATTGGGCACGCAGACGATGCCGAGGTGGCCGACCATCCAATTGGCCATTGGAATGGTCAGGCAGAACAGGACCAGAAATATCCAGCCCTCGATTTTTTTCTGCTTATCCGTGTCGCTCATGCTCTCGTGCTCGTGAATTTTGTAAATCCTTGCGCCCGCAACTGGCAGGCCGGGCACGTCCCGCAACCATAGCCCCAATCGTGGCGCCGCGTGCGGTCGCCCAGATAACAGCTATGGGTGTCCTCGACAACGAGCGCGAGCAAGGCCGCGCCGCCGATGTCCTCGGCCATGGCGAAGGTGTCCGCCTTGTCGATCCACATCAATGGGGTATCGATGGTGACGCGTGTGTCCATGCCCAGCCCGAGTGCCACCTGCATGGCCTTCACGGTGTCGTCGCGGCAGTCGGGGTAGCCGGAATAGTCGGTCTCGCACATGCCGGCGACGATGTGGTGCGCGCCACGGCGATAGGCGAGCGTGCCGGCGAAGCTGAAGAAAATCAGATTGCGGCCGGGCACGAAGGTGGTCGGCAACCCGTTATCCGCCATTTCGATGGCAGTCTCGCGAGTCAGTGCGCTATCGGAGATCGCGGCCAGCGCGTCGAGCCTGATCATATGGTCGTCGCCGAGCCGCGCCTTCCAGTCCGGCTTGAGCGCCGCCAGACGTTCGCGCAAGCGTGGACGCATATCGAGCTCGATCCTGTGGCGCTGGCCGTAGTCGAAGCCAACGGTTTCCACGCACGCGAAACGTTCAAGCGCCCAGGCCAGGCAGACGGTGGAGTCTTGGCCGCCGGAAAAGAGGACGAGCGCAGTATCGGGCATCAATCCCACTTCGGCGACCAGGTCCAATCGACGATGCGGCCGCCTTTGCGGCCAAGCCCGGCGATTTGCTTCATCTCGGCGTCTGTCAGTTCGAAATCGAAGATGGAGAAATTTTCCGTAAGCCGCTCGATCTTGCTGGTGCGCGGAATGACCACGATGCCTTGCTGGGTGAGCCAGCGCAGGCAGACCTGCGCGGCCGTCTTGCCGTGCGCCTTGCCGATGCGCGCCATAAGTTCGTCGCCTTTGGCCTGGCCACGCGCAATCGGACTGTAGGCCACGACCGCCATGCCGTGCTTACGGCAACCCGCGATCACCTTGTCCTGATCGAGATAAGGATGGCATTCGATCTGATTGCAGACCAGTGGCTCGCTCGAGACTTTGTTGGCTTCGTCGAGCAAAGCGACTGTGAAATTCGACACGCCGATTTGCCGCGTGTAGCCCTCGCGTTTCATCTTGGCCATGGCCCCCAGCGTTTCCGCCAGCGGCACGCGCGGGTTCGGCCAATGGATCAGCAGCAGGTCGACATGGTCGAACCGCAGCTTGGCGAGGCTTTCCTTCACCGAGCGTTCCAGATCGTGCGGCGCCAACAGTGTCGGCTGCACCTTCGTCGTAACCATCACCTCGTTGCGCTTGCCGGAGGCGCGCACGCCGTCGCCCACCTCGGCCTCGTTGTCGTACATCTGCGCGGTGTCGATGTGGCGATAGCCGATGCGGATCGCCTCCTCGGTCAACCGCGCGCAGCCGCGGCCACGCAGCGCCCAGGTGCCGAGGCCGATGATCGGGATTTTAAAACCCTTGGATTCGACAACTTGGTTCAAGGCGTATCCCACACCGGCGCGTGCGGCGGGTTGACCACGCGCATATTGGTGACGTTGAGCTTCTTGAGCTCGGCCATTTCCGTCTCCGACAATTTGAAATCGAACACGTCGAGATTGGCCTTCAAGTGATCGGGCTTATCGGTACGCGGAATCGGGCAAACGCCCATCTGCACTAGATAGCGCAGCGAGACCTGTGCGGCGCTCTTGTTGTGCGCCTTGCCGATGCGCTCGAGCGCGTCGGCGCCCGGCACCTTGCCGCGCGCAATCGGGCAATAGGCGACCACCGCCGTGCCGTGCTTCTTGCTGGCGGCGACCACCTTGTCCTGATTGATGAAGGGATGCATTTCGATCTGGTTGCAGACCAGCGGTTCGGTGGTCACCGTCCAGGCCTCGTCCAGCATCTTGGTCGTGAAGTTAGCAACGCCAACATGCTTGGCCTTGCCTTCTTTCTTGGCCTTGCAGAGCGCGCCGACGCTGACGCTGAACGGGATGTCCTTGTTGTTCCAGTGGATCAGCAAAAGATCAACGACGGGTAATTTCAGATTGGCGAGGCTTTCATCGAGCGATTGGCGGAACTTGTCCGGTTCCAGGTGCGTCTCGCGCACCTTGGTGCAAAGGAAAATGTCCTCGCGCTTGATGCCGGACTGGCGAATGCCTTCGCCGACCTCTTTTTCGTTTCCGTAAAACCATGCGGTATCGAGATGGCGGTAGCCGAGCTGTAGCGCGGTCTTGACCGCCTGCACGCAGACGTCGCCCTTCAAGGTCATGGTGCCAAGGCCTATTTGCGGAATACGGCAACCATGGGCTTCAACAAATTGCATCTCGATCTCCTTGAACGGGGATGGCATGAGGCGGGTCCGCACAATGCCTGCTCGGCCGGACGCTGCCAACGGGGTCCGCTTGGGGGAGGAAGTCAGCGGTTCCGCGGGCGGTAAGGCGCGGCCGCAAAAGACCAGAATTTATTTATACCGGCGCAATGCGCAACAATACTTGGGCCACCAAGCTGTTGCGCAAGGTTGTCACATTGGAATAATTCAAGAGTGAAAATAAGGACTTGCATCGAAAGCGTTTAATGCTTTTGTGAAGCCTTAACGGCAGTTGGATACGCTTTAGAACCATGCTCGGCGCCCTGATCATCGTTTTTCGTGAAGTCATCGAAGCCGGCCTGATCGTCGGTATCGTGATGGCGGCGACGCGCGGCGTAGCCGGGCGCGGACGCTGGATTAGCCTCGGCATCGGCGCCGGCATCCTGGGCGCCGCGGTGGTGGCGCTGTTCGCCGGCGCGATTTCGCAGGCCTTCGAGGGCGCCGGTCAGGAACTGT
Source organism: Pseudolabrys sp. (assembly GCA_035648555.1). Lineage (GTDB taxonomy): Bacteria > Pseudomonadota > Alphaproteobacteria > Rhizobiales > Xanthobacteraceae > Pseudolabrys. The sequence continues at coordinate 103,893 of DASRLF010000042.1, read as the reverse complement.
TCAACGCGTGCATTCTCGGCGTCGCCGTGATCATGCTGATGTGGCACAACGCCTGGATGGCGCGGCACGGCCGCGAGATCGCCGCCGAGATGCGCAACATCGGTACCGCGGTGAGCGAAGGCGCCAAGCCGCTGACGGCGCTTGCTGTCGTAGTGGGCGTGGCGGTGCTTCGCGAAGGCTCGGAAGTGGTGCTGTTCCTGTACGGGATTTTCGCGACCGGCACATCCGGCGCGGCCCTGCTGGTCGGCGGTCTGCTCGGCGTCGCCGCCGGCGCTGCGTTCACAGCATTCACCTATCTCGGACTGGTGGCGATCCCGAACCGCTACATCTTCTCGGTGACGAGCTGGCTGATCGCGCTGCTGGCCGCCGGCATGGCCGCGCAGGCCGTGCAGTTCCTCAGCAATGCTGGCGTGGTGATCGTGCTCGACCGCACCGTCTGGGATACCTCCTGGATCCTGTCGGACGGCAGCCTGTTCGGCAAATTGATGCACACGCTGATCGGCTACACCGAGCGGCCGACCGAATTGCAGTTGATGGCCTATATCGCGACGCTGTTCGCGATGTTCCTACTGATGCGCCTCGCGCGCTATTCGCCACGCTCGCGGGCCGCGGCGCCGGCCGAATAGACGATCAGCGCCGTCTTCCGCCTAAAGCTGCGAACGCCGCGTCTGGTGCGTTGTCGATCAGCTTGAGCAGCGCGCGCGCGGGACCGCGCGGATGACGCTTGCCCTGTTCCCAATTGCGCACGGTTTCGATCGGCACCTCGATCTTTTCGGCGAAGGCCGCCTGCGTAAGCCCGCAACGGGCGCGCACCTGGCGCACGAACGCCGCCGGATCGGAATGATCGACGGTTTTCTCGGTGCCGTCCGGCATGATCTCGACGATCCGCCCATCGGCCTTCAGCCGCACCCGCATCATGGCCGCTGTCTCCAGTGATGTCGGCCAATGCCCTAGCTGATTCGCGGGTGTGAGGAGTTAACGTGTCTTCTCGAAAATTTCGCGGCCGATCAGCATCCGCCTGATCTCGCTGGTCCCCGCACCGATCTCGTACAGCTTGGCGTCGCGCAGCAGGCGGCCGGTAGGGTAATCGTTGATATAGCCGTTGCCACCCAGGCACTGGATCGCTTCCAGAGCCATCCAGGTGGCGCGCTCAGCGGCATAGAGAATGGCGCCGGCGGCGTCCTCGCGGGTAGTGCGGCCCTCGTCGCAAGCCCTCGCCACCGTGTACACATAAGACTTCGCCGCGTTCATGGTCACATACATGTCGGCGAGCTTGGCCTGCACCAGTTGAAAGCGCCCGATCGCCTGGCCGAACTGCTGGCGTTCGTGCACATACGGGATCACCACGTCCATGCAGGCCTGCATGATGCCGAGCGGGCCCGCCGCCAGCACCACGCGCTCGTAGTCGAGGCCGGACATCAGCACGTTGACGCCGTTGCCGACCGCGCCCAGCACATTCTCCTCCGGCACTTCGCAATCGGTGAACACCAGTTCGCTTGTGTCGGAGCCGCGCATGCCGAGCTTGTCGAGCTTTTGCGCGGGCGCAAAACCTTTCATGCCTTTCTCGACGATGAAGGCCGTGATTCCGCGCGCGCCGGCGGTGCGATCGGTCTTGGCATAGACCACCAGGGTATCGGCGACCGGGCCGTTGGTGATCCACATTTTCGAGCCGTTGAGGATATAGCGGTCGTCCTTCTTGTCGGCGCGGGTGCGCATCGACACCACGTCGGAACCGGCGCCAGGTTCCGACATCGCCAGCGCACCAACTTTTTCGCCAGAAATCAGCTTGGGCAGGTATTTCTTTTTCTGCTCGGCGCTGCCATTGCGGCTGAGCTGGTTGACGCAAAGATTGGAATGCGCGCCGTAAGACAGCCCCACCGCGGCGGATGCGCGCGAAATCTCCTCCATCGCCACGCAATGTGCGAGATAGCCGAGCCCCGCGCCGCCGAACTCCTCTTCCACGGTGATGCCGTGCAGGCCGAGCGCGCCCATCTCCGGCCACAGCTCGCGCGGAAACGTATTGTCGCGGTCGATCGCGGCGGCGCGCGGCGCGATGCGGTCCTGCGCGAAATCGCTCACCGACTTGCGCAGCATCTCGACATCGAGCCCAAGGCCGAAATCGAAGCCCGCCCAGCTATTGGGGATCGTCATGCGCCTGACTCTATAGCTTAGCGGTCAGGCTGTCAGCGGCTCGCGGTTACGCCCCGGCTTGGCGGCCAGCAGGCGGTCAATCGCTTTGGCCGGCGCGGGCCGCGCGAACAGATAGCCCTGCATTTCGTCGCAACCGGCGAGCCGCAAAAGCACGCGCTGCTTCTCGGTTTCAACGCCCTCGACCACCACCTTAAGACCGAGCGCGCGCCCGAGCGCCACGATCGCCTGGATAATGACGCCGCCATTGGCGGAATTGCCCAAGGCCGTGACGAAGCTGCGATCGATCTTGAGTTTGTCGAACGGAAAGCGCTGCAGGTAGCCCAAGTTCGAATAGCCCGAGCCGAAATCGTCGAGCGCAATGCGCACGCCGAGCGCGTGCAAGGCCTCAATGCGCCGGACCATCTCGTCGGGATTGTCGACTAGCACGCCTTCGGTGATCTCGAGCACCAGGCGCGACGGCGGCACGCCGCTCTCGGCCAGAGCCGAGCGCACCAATTCCACGATGTCGGGGTCGCGCACCTGCAGCGGCGACAGATTGACCGAGATGTAGAGGTCCGGCCAGCGCTTGGCTTCACGAAGCGCCCGGCGCAGCACGAAGGCGCCCAGCCGGTCGATCAAGCCCATTTGCTCCGCCACCGGGATAAAGACCGCCGGGCCGATGGGTCCGCGTTCCGGGTGGGTCCAGCGCAGCAAGGCTTCGACACCGGCAATGCCGGAACCATCGGCGGCGATGATCGGCTGATAATGCAATTCCAGGGCTTCGGCGGCGACCGCGCGCGGCAGTTCGCGGCGGATGAATTGCTGATCCTTCGACAGCGCATCAATCGCGCGCTCGAACGCGGTGACGATGCCCGATCCCTTTTCGCCGGCGGCACGCAGCGCGAGACGGGCGCGCCGCAGCAGTTCGTCGCTCCCAGTGGCATCGCGCGGCGCCTGGGCGTAGCCGGCATGGGCGCCGATCCGCGCGTCGGTATCGCTGCGCTGCAGATCGGTAATCGCGCGCACCATCGACCGCAACATGATGCGCGCATCGACATCGCCGTCGCAGATGACAGCGAACTCGGCGGTGCCCATGCGGCCGAGCGTGGCCTTGGCCGGCAGATAATCCTTGGTGCGCAGGACTGCTTCGGCGAGAAACTCTTCACGGCGGATCATGCCGATTTCTTCGTCAATTTCGTGCAAGCCGGATAATTCGAACATCGCAAACGTCAGCGGCTTTTGCCCGGCGCGCGCCGCCATCGCGTCTTCGAGCAGCACCAGCATCTTGCGGCGGTTGGGCAGGCCGGTCAGCGCGTCTTCCTCGGCGGCGCGGCGCGCCTGCTGCTCGCTCGCCGCCAGTTGGTACCGCGCACGGCGCAACTGCCACAGCGAAAATCCGGCGAAACCGACCAGCACGATGGCGATGGCCGCGATGAACGGCATCAGCCGCTGCATCGCCCGCAGCATCGGATGCGCTCTGTCCCAAGTGAGAAAGCCGGCGATGCGGCCTTGCGCATCCATTACCGGCTGCATCTCGCGCTCGCTTGGCGGCGGATCAGTTTCGAATTTGAGGCCGTTGACGCCGACGCTCTGCTCAACCATGCGGATGAAACGCGGATCGACCGCGTCTGATTTGCCGAACAGATTGCGGAATTCAGACGTCGCGTTGCGCAGCGAGGCGCGCTGCTCGGTCCACAGCCGTTCGTCGCTCTGGTTCGCCAGACCAAAGCCGATGGCGCCGCACAGCAAGGCCGCGCCGATGGCAAGCACCGCGAGCGCGACGCCAAATTGCGAGGCCGACAGCACCCGCCGGACGCGCGCACGCGGCGTAGCGCCCCCGCGGCGGCGTTTGAAAAACGCCAGTAGCGAGCGGCTGGGCTTGTCGCCCGTCGCTTGCGATGTGACCTCGCCGTCCAATGAAATCTCCCCGCACTTGCGCGGCAATCCGGGAAGAACGCTAGGATTTTAGCGTTAATGGCGGGTCAGCAAACAAGGTGAATGAAGCGTAACCGCGCCGCCTTCTCGCCAATAGCAGGCCTGCGAAAGCTATTGCGGCTTGTACTCCTCGCGCTTGCTATTCGCGATTTTGATCAGCGCCTCGGCAGCCTTGCGGTCCTCTTTCAGGAAAGCGACGAAGCCCGCCGGCGTGGTCGTTGCCGGCACCACCGCCTGCTGGTCCAGATACGCCATGAATTTTGGATCGCTAAACACCTTCACGAAGATGGCATTGATCTTGTTGACCAGCGCGGGCGGCGTGCCTTTCGGTGCCGCCAGGCGCCACCAGCCCTGGCCGGGATAACCGCCGAGGCCGGCCTCGGCCAAAGTCGGAACATCCGGCAGCAGCGGCGAGCGCTTGTCGGCCGACACCGCGATTGCCTTGACCTTACCGGCTTTCACCAGCCCGAGAAAATTTCCGATGCCGAAGCGCGTCAATTGCACCTGATTGCCGGCGAGCGCCTGCGCCGCCGGACCACCGCCTTTGTACGGCACACCGACGATTTTCGTGCCCCACTGGTTGTTCATCCAGCGCAGGAACAGGTCCGGAAACGAGCCGTCGCCGAGCGTGGCGTAATTGAGCTGGTCCGATTTGGTCTGCGCCATTTTCTTGAGCTCGGCGACCGAGTTCACGCCCAAGTCCGCGGAAACGAACAAGCCTTCGTTGAGAAAGAATAGCCGCGTTACCGGCACCAGATCAGTATCGGGGTCATAGGGCAGATGATCGAACAGCAACGGATTGTAGGACATCGTGCTGTGGTAGATCACACACAGCGTATAGCCGTCGGATGCGGCTTGCGCACAGGCCTGCGCCGCGACAATTCCGCTGGCGCCGCCGCGGTTTTCGATCACCAACGGCTGGCCGCCCAACAGCGGCGTGAGTTCGGCCGCGGCCGTTCGCATGATCACGTCGGTGACGCTGCCGGCCGCGATCGAGACGATCAGCCGGATCGGCCGGTCCGGCCGGTCCGGATAGTTTTGCGCTTGCGCCGATGCCGCGCAGCAGACGAACAGCAAACCGAAGACGATGCGCCCGAATTTTGTCATGACGTTCCCCTTCCCAGAATTGCCGCTCTTATAATTTTCTCGCAAACGCGGCGGTCACGAAATCGTCGACCATGGCATAGCTTTGGCGGGCGGCGCCGGCGTCGTACCGTGCGATCCTCGGCACGTCGGACTCTGCCTCGCTAAACGAATGCAGCAGCCCCCCGAACACAAGCATCTGCCATTTGGCTCCGGACGCTTCCATCTCGGCTTCGAAAACGTCACGGTCCTTTTTCGGCACCACCGGATCCTTGGAGCCGTGCAGCACGCAGACCGCCGCCTTGATGTCGCCGGGCTTGGCCGGCGCCGGGGTCAGCAGATCACCGTGCACGCAGATGACCGCCTGCAGGTCGGCGCCGGTGCGCGCCAATTCCAGCACGTTGCCGCCGCCAAAACAGAAGCCGACCGCCGCTTGCCGCTTGAGGTCGCCGATCTTGCGTCTGTCGCTTTCGCTGCGGAGCGCATCGAGCGCGGCGCCGATGCGGCGGCGGCGCTCGGGCGCGTCGGCGCGCAATCCATTGGCGAGGGGTGCCGCTTCCGGCGGGCCGGCGGGGATTTTTCCCCCGCCATACATGTCGGCGACCAGGACCACGTATTTGCCGCCGGCCATCTTGGCCGCGCGCTTAATGGACTCGTCGGACACGCCGAGCCAGTTCGGCGCCATCAGCAGCAACGGCCGGCGTGCGCGGACATTTTCGTCAAAGACCAGGGCGCCGCTGCACGCGGTATTGCCCGCTTGATAACTGATCCGTTCGACGGCCACCGTTCCCTCTGTCTGTTAGTCGAGGACGACTTCGCCAATTAGCCCGGCATCGTATTGCGTGAAATAGAGACGGCCATTCGACAGCGCCGCGATGCAGCGCGCGCCGCTTGCCGGCGTCGGGATTTCATATTCGCCGATCAGCGTGCCATCCGGCGCCATGCGGCCGATCTTGTTGGCGAAATTCTCGGTACACCAGAGATGGCCGTCGGGCCCGACCGTGACGCCGCGCAAGGAGGCATTCGGTGTCGGGAACTTGAATTCGGCAAACGTGCCGTCGCGGTCAAGGCGGCCGAGCGCGTTGGCGCCGGTCTCTACGAACCAGATGCTGCCGTCCGGATGGGTGACCATGGCGCGCGGCTGCGGGTCGTTGCCCGGGATTTTAAATTCGATCACCGCGCCATCCACGGTAATGCGGCCGACGCGATTGCCGGCCGCTTCGCTGAACCAAAGCGCGCCGTCGCGCACTACGATCGACAGCGGCTTGCTGCCGGACGAAATGCCGGTTTTGAATTCCGTAACGCGCCCGTCTGGCGCGATGCGGCCGATTTGGCCGGCGTCGGTTTCCGAGAACCAGACATTGCCATCGGGACCGAGCGCGATGCCGTCGGGCCCGGCGTTTTCGGTCGGCAGCGGAAATTCGCTGAGCGCACCGCCCGGCGTGATGCGGCCGATCTTGTTCGCCTTTTTCTGCGCGAACCACAGATTGCCGTCGCCTCCCAGCGTTATGCCGATCGGCGTGGCGCCGGGAGTGGGTAACGGGAATTCGGTGAAGGCAGCGCTGCGCGGATCGAAGCAGCCGATCGCCGCCGCGCCGCTCTCGCAGAACCACAAATTGCAGTCGGGGCCCTCGACGCAGATGTAGGGTGCGCTGTTGGCGCTCGGAATCCGATGCTCGCGGATTTGCACAGCGCGTGCCGTGCGCGGGCGCGAGGTGGCTTCTCCGGCGTTGACTGACATGTTCGACCCGTACCGCAATCCAGTACATCGCATCGCGTACCGAGAATGCTATGGACCGAATTCGAAACGTGTCAATCGCAACCCTAGCGCAGCCCGAACCACAGCGTCGCAATGGACAGAAACGAAAAGAAGCCGACCACATCGGTCACCGTGGTCACGAACGGGCTCGAGGCCACCGCCGGATCGACGCGCAGGCGATGCAGCGCCAGCGGAATGAGGATGCCGCCCAAGGCGGCGGCGACCAGATTGCATACCATTGCCAGCCCGATCACGACGCCGAGCGCCGGCACCCGGAACCAAATATAGGCGGCAATGCCGGTGATGACGGCGAAGGCGACGCCGTTGAGCAACCCGACCAGCAGCTCGCGCATGATCACGCGTTTTGCATTGGCGTCGTTCAGGTCTTGCGTCGCCAGCGCGCGCACCGCGACGGTCATCGTTTGCGTGGTGGCGTTGCCGCCCTGGCTCGCCACGATCGGCGCCAGCACCGCCAGCGCCACCATCTTCTGCAATTGGCCCTCGAACAGGCCGAGCACCGAGGAGGCCAGAAACGCGGTGGCGAGATTGACCAGCAGCCAGTTGAAGCGGCCGCGCGCGATGGTCCACACCGAGTCGGACAATTCTTCGTCGCTGGTGACGCCGCCGAGCGCCTTGATGTCTTCTTCGGCCTCTTCCACGATCACGTCGGCGATGTCGTCAAATGTGATGACGCCGACCAGCCGGTCATCGGCGTCTACCACCGGCGCCGCCACCAGATCGTAGCGTTGAAACAGCCGCGCCACTTCTTCCTGGTCCTCGTCGGCGTGCACGCGCCGGCGCTCGACGTCCATCAGGTCGGAAATCGGCACCGGCCGCTTGCTGCGCAACAGCCGGTCGAGCGGCACCGCACCGACAAAGCGGTGGGCTTCGTCAGTGACATAGAGTTCGTAGAAGTGCTCCGGCAACTCGGGGGTCTCGCGCATGTAATCGATCGCTTGACCGACATTCCAGGCCGGGGGCACCGCGATGAACTCCATCTGCATGCGCCGGCCGGCCGAGTCCTCCGGATAATCCAGGCTGCGCGCCAGCGCGACGCGCTCGGGCGGCGGCAGTTGCTCGAGAATCTCGGCCTGCTCTTCTTTCGGCAAATCCTCGAGGATCGCCACCGCGTCGTCGGATTCGAGGTCGCGCACGCCCTTCGCCACCTGGGCTGGTGGCATTTCGTCGAGAATCTCCTCGCGTACCGCGTCGTCGACCTCGGTGAGTGCGGAAAAATCGAAGTCGATGCCGAGCAATTCGACCAGGCGCGGGCGCTGCGCGGGATCGAGCGCTTCCAACAGCGCGCCTTGATCGGATTCGTGCAGGTCGCCGGCGAGCGCGCGCAAGGCGGTAGTGTCGCCGGCCTCGATGGCGTGCGCGACCTGCGCGACGAATTCGGCGCGGATCGTGCCGTCCTCCTCGCGCAGCGGCGGCGGACCGGACTTCTTTCTGGATTTCCGTTTGGCCATGCGCGCCGCTTGTACGCCCAGGCCCCGGGACTGGGCAAATGATTAGCGCTTAAACTCAACCGATGATTCGCATCATGGCCATCGCGGCAGCCGCGGCGCTCGTTCCGATGGCCGCCGTGGCGGCGCCCTGCCCGGGCCATCCCGACGCGCTCGGTACCGAACGGGTGCTCGCGGTCGATGCCAACAGCACGCCGCGGGTCGGCCGCAAGAGTTTTTCCGACACCTTGCCGCTGCAGCGCAAGGAACTGGTGTTAACCTTCGACGACGGGCCGTGGCCCGGCACCACGCCGAAAGTGCTCGACGCGCTGAAGAACGAATGCGTGCGCGCGACTTTTTTTCTGCTCGGCCGCAATGTCGCGGCAAACCCTGCGATCGCCCGGCGCGAATTGGCCGAAGGCCATAGCCTCGGCCATCACACCTTTTCGCATCCTTTGCTGTCGCGGATGGCGCCGGCCCGGGCGGAAGCCGAGATCGACCGCGGCATCGCCCAAGACGAATTGGCGCTTACCGGCCAGCGGCGCAGCGATCCGGGCACGCCGTTTTTCCGATTTCCGGGTTTCGCCTCGAACCGCGTTTTGCTTGACCGATTGCAGGCCCGCCACATCGTGGTGTTCGGCGCTGACGTCTGGGCCAGTGACTGGCTACCAATGCGTCCAGAGCAGGAATTGCGTCTGATCCTTGCCCGGATCGAACGTGCGGGTAGCGGCATCGTGCTGTTTCACGACACCAAGGCGCAGACCGCGGCGATGCTGCCGGTCTTCCTGCGCGAGCTCAAACGGCGCGGATACCGCATTGTTCATGTGGTTCCGGCCGGAAATCGCGGCAATTCCAATTAAAATTGCAGATTTGTGGATTGTTCATAGTGGTTAATATTCCATTAATATTCGTTTTTGTAGCGTCGAGAAGCCTCGCGAATCGGGGGATGCGCCATCAGGCGCACATTGGCGAGGCTGGGGTTGGAATGCGCCACTTAGCGATCGGTCTATCGTGCCTAGTCTTCATCGGCGGATCCGCTATGGCTTTGGCCGGCGAGTGCCCGGGTAACCCAAATGCACTCGGCACGTCCCGGGTGCTGGCGATCAGCCCGGACGACTTCAGCCACATCGGCAGCATGCAATACAAGCAATCGCTGCCGCTCGCCGACCATGAGGTCGTGATCACGTTCGACGACGGGCCGCTCCCGCCCTACTCCAACATTATTCTCGACACACTGGCCTCGCAATGCGTGAAGGTCACCTATTTCCTGGTCGGCGAGATGGCGCACGCCTATCCCGCGATCGTGCGCCGCATGTTCAACGAGGGCCACACGCTGGGCACCCATAGCCAGGATCATCCGCTCGGTTTCGAACGTCTGGGACAAGCCCGGGTCGAGCGGGAAATTGACGGTGGCATTGCTTCCGTCGACGCCGCGCTCGGCGATCCCAAGGCGCTGGCGCCGTTTTTCCGGATTCCGGGCCTGGGCCGCTCCGATACCGTGGAAAACTACACGTCCGAGCAGCATCTGGTGATCTGGAGCGCGGACGTGGTCGCCGACGACTGGTTCCGGCACATCAGCGCGCAGCAGATCGCAAAACGCGCCATCAGCCGGCTGGAGGAGAAGGGCCGCGGCATCCTGCTGCTGCACGACATCCACCCTGCCACCGCGATGGCGTTGCCGACGATTCTCAAGGAACTAAAACAGCGCGGCTATCATGTGGTGCAGGTGGTGGCCGCGGGCGAACGCCCGGCTACCTTGCCTGAAACCATGATCACTTCGCCCACGCCCGACCAGGAAGCCTGGCCGCGCATCCTGAAAACCAGCGCTGCCAGCATCTCCGGCACCGCCAAAGACGAGCCGGCGCTGCGCCACCGCGTCAAGCGGGCGCTTGCCGCCAGGCATCGCGGGGCGAAACTCGCCGGCATGACCGAGCCGGATTACGTCAAGCTGAACCGGAACTGGCAGCTAAGCCAGTTCTGACGGCGCTTTCGCTGGATTTTCAGAAAGCTGGTGCGGCCAAAAGGACTCGAACCTTCACGGGTTGCCCCGCTGCCACCTCAAGGCAGTGCGTCTACCAATTCCGCCATGGCCGCATTGAATTAGGACAAAAAGTCTTCAAAACCGCCCGTCCCAATGACGGCGGACCATGTAACAAATAGGGTCTTGAGGGACAAGGCCCGGACATTGGCCGCCCAAAGGCGGCCCCGGCGCTCAGCGCATGTCGGCCGGCCGCGGCATCAGTTCGCCGACCTCGACCGCGATGCGGTTGCCGTTGACCACGACCCTGCCCTTGGCGACCGGCAGGTCGTTGGCACGGATAATGACCGCGTCATCCTCGGCCGACTCCAGTTCGATGATGGCGCCGCGGCCGAGCCGGAGCACCTGGTGGATCGGCATAGCGGCGGTGCCGAGCACGACGGCGATATCGATCGAAACTTTATCGAATGTGGCCATTGAATTCCCAATGCGCCCTGCGCAAGTGCGGGCAGGCTTTAGGTCACCATGGTATGGTGAACAGGTGGTTAACGCGCGCGCCACATTGACAGTTGGGCTTAAGCCCCCGCCCGGCTCGGCGCCGGTTGAATGGCGCGTGGACGATTCGCCGGTCGGCTATGAGGCGGCGGTCGCCGTCATGCAGGCGCGCGCAGCAGCGATCGCGGCCGGCCGTGATAGCGAACTGGTCTGGCTCATCGAGCACCCGGCGCTTTATACGTCGGGCACCAGCGCCAAGCCCGAAGAACTCATCGAGGCGCGCTTTCCGGTTTTTGAGTCCGGCCGCGGCGGGCAGATGACCTATCACGGCCCGCGCCAGCGCGTGGCCTACGTGATGCTCGACCTCAAGCGGCGCGGACCGGACGTGCGCCGCTTCGTGGTGAGCCTGGAGGAATGGATCATCCGTACTTTGGCCGCGTTCAACGTGCGCGGCGAGCGGCGCGAGGATCGCATCGGCGTCTGGGTGCGCCGGCCTGAGAAGGGCGAAGGCTGTGAGGATAAGATCGCCGCCATCGGCATCCGCGTGACGCAATGGGTGACGCTGCATGGCATGTCGCTCAATGTCGATCCGGACCTGTCGCATTTTTCCGGCATCGTGCCGTGCGGCGTGAACGAGCAGCGCTACGGCGTCACAAGTTTGGCCGAACTCGGATTGACCGTTTCGACGCCGGAGGTGGACATGGTGTTGCGCCGGGAGTTCGAGGCTCTGTTCGGGGCGGCCGACTATGCCGTCGGCAGCACCGAGAATAAGTCCCCCATACGGCGCAGCGTCAGATCCGACTTCGTGCCATCCCGTTGATCGATCGCGTCAACGCGAGCGCCGAACGGTCCTTTTCGGCACGCTTCTGTGATCGCCTCAATTTTTTCCGGTACGCCGGCGAATACCGCCTCGACCGTGCCGTCGCGGCGGTTGCGAACCCAGCCTTCGACCCCGCGTTGGAGCGCTTCGTGCTCGACGAAGGCGCGGTAGCCGACGCCCTGCACGCGGCCGCGCAACGTCACATGGCGGATCGCCCGCGTGCTCATGGCCGCGCACCACTCACGCAAACTCCAAAATTACCGCATCGACCGCCAGACTGTCGCCCGGCTTGGCGTTGATCTTCTTGACCGTGCCGTCGATCTCGGCGCGCAGCACGTTTTCCATCTTCATGGCCTCGACCACCGCCACGGTTTCGCCAGCCTTGACCTCCTGGCCTTCCTTGACCGCGATCGAGACCACCAAACCGGGCATCGGGCACCGCAGTTGCTTGCCGGTGTCAGCGACTTTCTTCGGCGGCATCAGACGCGCGTAACCGGCCTCGCTTTCAGTGTAGACGAAGGCCTTGGCCTCAACGCCGCGATAGGCCAGCGCGAAACCGTTCGGCAGGCTGCGCACCTGCACCGCGGCCGGCTCGCAGTTGATGATGCCCCGCCATAGCGCATCGCCCGGCTTCCAGTCCGATTGCAAATGGCGGCGGGCGTCTTTGCCTTTGCCGGGAAAGCGCACCTCGATGGTGCCGTTCTCGCGCTTGACCTCGAGCCGGTATTCGGTTGCGCCGAGCCAGACCGCGCGCTGGCTTTCGCGCGTCACGCTACGCCCGTTCATCTGGCCGGAAATTTGCCGCTTGCGCTCGCCCAGCACGTGATCGATGGCGGCGGCGACGGAGGCCAGCACCTGGGCGCGCTCGCCATCGGGCGCGATTGCCATGAAGCCGTCGGGGAATTCCTCGGCGATGAAGCCGGTCGAGAGCTTGCCGGCGCGCCAGCGCGGATGCGCCATTAACGCAGCAAGGAACGGAATGTTGTGGCGGATGCCGTCGATGACAAAGGCATCGAGCGCGTCGGCCTGCGCATCGATCGCGGCCTCGCGCGTCGCCGCATGGGTCACCAGCTTGGCGATCATCGGGTCGTAGTAGATCGACATCTTGCCACCTTCGTAGACGCCGGTGTCGTTGCGTAACGTGACGCCGCCGGAAACGTGCTCGGCCGGCGGGCGGTAGCGCGTCAGTCGCCCGGTCGAAGGCAGGAATTTGCGGTACGGATCCTCGGCGTAGACGCGGGATTCCACCGCCCAGCCGTTGAGCTTGACGTCGCTTTGCTTGAGAGCGAGCTTTTCGCCGGCGGCGCTGCGGATCATCTGCTCGACCAGATCGATCCTGGTGACCAGCTCGGTCACCGGATGCTCGACCTGCAACCGCGTGTTCATTTCCAGGAAAAAGAAGCTCTTGTCCTGGCCGACGACGAATTCGACCGTGCCCGCGCTGTCGTAACCGACGGCTTTTGCCAGCGAGACCGCTTGCTCGCCCATCTTCTTGCGCGTAGCTTCGTCCAACAGCGGGCTTGGCGCCTCTTCGATGACTTTCTGATTGCGGCGCTGGATCGAGCATTCGCGTTCGCCGAGATAAATGACGTTGCCGTGCTTGTCGCCCAGCACCTGGATCTCGATGTGGCGTGGATCGGTGATGAATTTCTCGATGAACATGCGGTCGTCGCCGAACGAGGACTTGGCCTCCGAGCGCGAGCGCGCGAAACCTTCCGCCACTTCCAATTCCGAATAGGCAATGCGCATGCCCTTGCCGCCGCCGCCGGCCGAGGCCTTGATCATCACCGGATAACCGATCTGGTTGGCGATCTTCACCGCCTCCTTCTCGTCTTCGATGATGCCGAGATGGCCTGGAACGGTAGAGACTTTTGCCGTCGCGGCGGCCTTCTTGGATTCGATCTTGTCGCCCATCGCCGCGATGGCTTTGGCATTGGGCCCGATGAACACGATGCCGGCGGCTTCTAGCGCTTTGGGGAAAGCCGCGCGCTCCGACAGGAAGCCGTAGCCAGGATGCACGGCCTGCGCACCGCTCGCCTTGCAAGCCGCCATGATCTTGTCGATCAGCAAATAGCTTTTGGCTGCCTCGGGCGGGCCGATCGCGACCGCGCTATCGGCCATCGCGACGTGGAGCGCATCCTTGTCGGCCTCCGAATAGACGGCGACCGTCTCAATTCCCATGCGGCGGGCGGTCTTGATGATCCGGCAGGCGATTTCGCCGCGATTGGCAATCAGGATACGCTTGAACATGCGGCCTTGAGTGTAGTGCCCTCGCTCAACCCGGCGGCGATGGCTGCGGATAACCGGCGGCTGTTACAATACTGTCTTGTGGCCGGGGTATCTAGCGCGACAATGGAACAATCATAACCAGGAGAATTGCCATGTCGTTCAGGAAAAGCCTGCTCGTATTGGCCTGCGCCGCCGCCGGCTTGAACCTTGGCTCGGCCAGCGCGCAGACGCCGCACAACCTGATTCTGTTCGTGCCGGACGGCCTGCGCGCGCTCAAGGTCACGCCGGAAACCGCGCCGGCCATGGCCGCAATACGCGACAAGGGCGTCAATTTCGCCAATCCGCATTCGTTGTTCCCGACCTTCACCATGGCCAATGCCTCCGGCCTTTCCACCGGGCACTTCTTGGGCGACACCGGCGTCTTCAGCAACACCATCTACACCGGCGTCCCGGTACAGACCGCGGCCGGGAGCGAGACGCCTTTCATCGAGAACGATCCGATCCTGGGCGAGATCGACAAACACTTCTCCGGCAATTTCGTCGACGAAGACAGTATCCTGCTGATCGCGCGCCACCAGGGTTTCAGCACGGCGGCGATCGGCAAGCTCGGGCCGGCATTGATGTTCGATCACACCGAGCGCACCGGCGAGAACACGATCACGGTCGACGATTCTACCGGCAGCGCCGCCGGTATTCCGCTGTCGCAAGCGATGAAAGATGCGCTCGCCGCCACGGAGCTACCTGTCGCCACGCCCTCGCGTGGCGACAACGGCAAGGCCGGCGACAACAAGACGCGGGGCACCATCGTCGCCAACGTCGTTCAGCAAAAATACTTTGCCGACGTCGCAACAAAAGTGGTGCTGCCGATGTTCAAGGCGCGCAACAAGCCGTTCGTGCTGGTGTTCTGGTCGCGCGACCCCGACGGCACCCAGCATAACCAAGGCGACAGTCTGCTGAACATGACACCCGGCATCAATGGGCCGACCTCGCTGGCGGCGATCAAGAATGCCGACGACAATCTCGCGGCGCTGCGCAAGGCGGTCGACGACCTCGGCCTCACTGCGACCACCGATATTGTGGTTTCGGCCGATCACGGCTTCTCGACGATTTCCAAGGAGAGCAAAACAAGCTTTGCCGCCAAGGTAGAATACAAAGACGTGCCGGCCGGACTGCTACCGCCGGGATTTGTCGCGCTCGACCTCGCCAAGGCGCTGTCGATGCCGCTGCTCGATCCCGACAACAAGAACGGCACAGTCGAGGCCGGCACATACCCCAAGCGCGGCAATGGGCTGATCGGCGCCGACCCCACCAAGCCCGACGTCGTGGTGGCCTCCAATGGCGGCTCCGATCTCGTTTACATCCCCGGCAAGGACCGCGCGCTCGCCACCAAGGTGGTCGAGGCGCTGCTGGCACAGGACTATGTCAGCGGACTGTTCGTCGACAGCGAGATCGGAGCGATCCCCGGCACTTTGCCGATGTCGGCCATCAACCTGCAAGGCGCGGCGCGCACGCCGCGGCCATCGATTGTCATCAACTTCCGCTCATACGCGACCGGCTGCGACCAGCCGGTGCTATGCACGGCTGAAATCGCCGACACGGGTCTGCAGCAAGGCCAGGGCATGCATGGCAGCTTCAGCCGCGCCGATACCATGAATTTCATGGCAGCGATCGGGCCGAGCTTCAAATCCGGTTTCGTCAACGACGCGCCGGTCAGCAATGCCGATTTGGGCAAGACACTGGCTCACATTCTGGGATTGAAGATTCCCTTCAAGGGCCTGCTGCAAGGCCGCGTCATGGACGAAGCTTTTCCGGGCGGTGACGCGCCGGCGGTCGAGACTTGGACCGAACGCGCAAATCCCGGCGCGGGCGGCCTTGCGACGGTGTTGATCGGCCAGCGTGTCGGCAACACGCGCTATTTCGACGCCGCCGGCTTCGACGGCCGGACCGTCGGGCTCGATGAGCGCAAGAAGGCCGCCAGCCGCTAAGGATCAATGCGGTACCGGCTGGAATAGGTTTTTACGCAAGCCTCGCCAACCGAGGCTTTGTTCTCCGCGTCGTCCGGCCCACGATGCATCGATCCTCTTTGCACCAGGCCCTGTTCCGCTCCCGTTTGGGCCCCTATATTGGGTGCCCTAACAATCATTGAGCGCGTATTTGGAGGAACATCATGGCATTAGCGATTAACGATACCGCCCCGGATTTCGAGGCGGAAACCACCGAAGGAAAAATCCGCTTTCACGACTGGCTCGGCACTTCCTGGGGCGTGCTGTTCTCGCACCCGAAAGATTTCACCCCAGTCTGCACCACCGAGCTCGGCACGATGGCCCGGCTCAAGCCGGAATTCGACAAGCGCAACACCAAGATCATCGGGTTGTCGGTCGATCCGGTAGAAAATCACAAGAAATGGGCCGGTGACATCAAGGACGTGGTCGGCTTCGCGCCGAACTATCCGATGATCGGCGATACCGATCTCAAGATTTCCAAGGCCTACGGCATGCTGCCGGCCTCGACATCCGGCACCTCGGAAGGCCGCACGCCGGCGGACAATCAGACGGTACGCAATGTCTTCATCGTCGGGCCGGACAAGAAGATCAAATTGATCCTGGTCTATCCGATGAGCACCGGGCGCAATTTCGACGAGGTGTTGCGCGTACTCGACTCGCTACAACTCACCGCCAAACACCGCGTTTCGACCCCTGCGAACTGGAAGCAAGGCGAAGACGTGATTCTCGGTGGCGCCATCACCGACGACGAAGCCAAGAAGCTCTATCCCGCCGGTTGGAAGACGCCGAAGCCCTATATCCGCGTCGTGCCGCAGCCGAAGGCCTAAAGCCTGATCTGCGAAACTGAAATGAGGGCGCGGGCAACCGCGCCCTTTTATTTTTCCAGCTGCCCCGGGGTCGCGTGTGGGGCGTCGTCGAACACTCCGTCCCTGATTGCCGCCGGGACAGCAATAGCGAGGCCCAGCAAAAGGAACAGCCAAAATCCGATGACGATGGCAGTCTGGTGGGCAGCAACGATGCGCACAATCCCGGCCTCGCCATTCCCGATGGCAATCTCCCCCACGAGCATCAGCTTGAGCATGAACGGAATGCAGGAAAACCCGAACGCCAGAAACAGTGCGAAAAATATTATCCGCGCCGCGAATTGGTTGGCCGAGGAATCGGGGATGTAACCGTTGTCGTGCAGCACGCTGCCGACCGCCGCCATGACGATGATGGCCGCGAACAGTCCGCCGGTAATGATCGCGTGCGACTTCAGACTCAACATGGGGTTCGGCTCCTCAATGCCGAAACACCCCCCTGCCCGATGCCATCTTGCGTCAATCCACTAAAGCTTCCAAGAGTGAGGACATGACCGACCTTGGATTCATCCACCGCTTCATTCCGGCGACACAGCCGGGCTTGCCTCCCCTGCTTCTGCTGCATGGCACCGGCGGCGACGAGAACGATCTCGTGCCGCTCGGCGAACGTCTGTCGCCGGGGTCGGCGCTACTATCGCCGCGCGGCAAGGTTCTGGAAAGCGGCATGCCGCGGTTTTTCCGGCGACTGGCGGAAGGTGTGTTCGATCAGGCCGATCTCAAGCTTCGCGTCTCTGAACTCGCCGATTTCATCGCCACCGCGCGCAAGCAATACGGCATCGAAGCGCCGGTCGCGGTCGGATTTTCCAACGGCGCCAATATCGCGGTATCGCTGCTGCTGACAAAGCCGGATGTCTTACGCAGCGCCGTTTTGTTGCGCGCCATGTTGCCGTTCGAGCCTCCATCCCCGCCCGATCTTTCAGGCAAACCGGTGCTGCTGCTCTCAGGCGCCAGCGATCCGATGATCTCGGCCGCCGGGCGCGACCGGCTGGTCGCGGTGTTGCAGGCGGCCGGCGCCACGCTCACCCATAAAGTCCTTCCCACCGGTCATAATCTGACGCAAAACGATCTCACCATCGCTGGCTATTGGCTGGAGCAATTGCAATGAACGAGGCCGCTCAAAACCAACCACCCTTCGCCCAATTTCTGGGAATGAAGATCACCCACGTCTCGCCCGAGCGGGTGACGGCCGAATTGCCGGTGCGCGAGGAACTCAACAACCGCCACGGCATCATGCATGGCGGCGCCATCATGGCGCTGGCGGATAATCTCGGCGGCACCGCCACCACCGCCAATCTCAAACCAGGCCAGACCACCACCACGATCGAGAGCAAGACCAATTTCTTCGCCGCCATACCCATTGGCGATATTGCAAAAGCCGAGTGCACACCGCTGCATCGCGGTCGTACCACCATGGTCTGGCAAACCCGTGTGACGCGCGGCGATGGCCGGCTGTGCGCGCTGGTGACGCAGACGCAACTGGTGCTCAATCACGACAAATAGGCGCGTCCGTCATGCTCAATCCGTTTGCGTCCCGGTCGATCAACAAATTTCATACCGGCATTTATTACACCGAATACCTGAAGCAAATTCACCACGTGGTGAAACCGTCCAGTTATCTGGAAATCGGCGTGCACACCGGCGTAACGTTAGGCTTCGCCGAGTGCCGCACGATTGGAATCGATCCTAACTTTCAGCTTACGAGCAATCCGACCGGCAAGCGCGCCGAAACTTACCTTTTTCAATTGGAATCCGACGCGTTTTTCGCGCAGCACGATCTCAAAAGCTTTCTTCCCGGCGGCATCGATCTCGGCTTTCTAGACGGCATGCACAAATTCGAATTTCTGCTGCGCGATTTCATGAACACCGAGAAATATTCTCACAAAGACACGATTATTGCGTTGCACGATTGCTACCCAGTCAATTCCGAGATCGCCGATCGCGAACTCAACTACGACCGCCGCACCGACCGTCATACGCGCGTCTGGTGGACCGGCGACGTGTGGAAGCTGTTGCCGATATTGCGCGGCTATCGGCCCGATTTGAGCGTTATGGCGCTCGATTGCCCGCCGACAGGGCTTGTTGTCATTCGCGGCTGCGCGCCCGCGTCGCAAGTCCTCGCCGGGGCTTATGACGAGATTGTCGCAAAATACATGGACGTGACGCTCGACGGTTATGGGTTCGAAAAATTTAGAACCGAATTTCCGACCGCCGAAAGCCGCAACGTCATGCAGCCGGATGCGCTGAAGAAGTTTTTATCGCCCTAGTCCTGAATTCAGGCCGGCTTCGCGGCGCCGCGATTGACCAGCACGACGCCGGCCGCGCACACCGCCATGCCGGCGATCGACAGCGCATCGAGCTGCTCGCCGAACAGCAAGTACGCAAACAAGGCCGTCACCACCGGCACCAGGTAGAACAGGCTGGCGAAGCCGGTCGCCGCCGAACGGCGGATCAGCCAATACATCAGCCCGACCGCCGCGAGCGACAGCACCAGCACCAGCCACGCTATGGCGAAGACAAGCTCGCCGCTCCAGTGAATCACGCGGGTTTCGAAAGTGAAGGCGGCAACGCCAAACAGCACCAGGGCGGCGGCATATTGCACGGTGTTGCCGGCGCGCCAGTCGATCGCGCCGCAAAACCGTTTCTGATAGAGCGCGCCGAGCGTGATGCCGATCAGCGACACGAAACTCGCCACCCAGCCGAGCGGCGAGCCCGACACAACGATGCTGCGGTCGTGCAGCACCAGCACGACGCCGATTAGGCCGAGCACAAGGCCGAACCATTGCAGCCGCGTCACCTTCTCGCCCGTAAAACGATTGGCAATGGTCGAGGTGAGGATCGGCTGCAAGCCCGGGATCAGCGCCGAAATGCCGGCCGGCACGCCTTGGCTGATGGCGGTGAACACGCCACCGAGATAAAGCCCGTGCACCAGCGAACCGGCGATCAGGCTATGGCCGATCTCGCCAGCATCCGGCCAGCGCGCCCGGCCGATCAGCGCGATCGCCGCCATGATTAGCACCACAAACACCATGCGCAGCGCGAGGAACGTCATCGGCTCGATGTAGGGCAGCCCGTAACGCGCGCCGATGAAGCCGGTGCTCCACAGCAGCACGAATAGAAACGGCGCCAGCGAGATCGCCAATTTGGTCAGGCGCATGAGGATGTTCGCATCGGATGTCGGACTGCGGCGGGAATAAGGCCAGGAAAGCGCCGCTGACTTAGCATGTTCCGGCCGGGAACCCGAGTTTGCCGGTTTTTGCATGGCACCGTCCCGTTTTTTTCGGAACTGTCACAGCGGCCCACGGGTTGCCCTAGGTGGAGACGGACAAACCGTCTGGAACCGAAGGAGGATTGCCATGAGTGATCCGCGTTTTACAGATCCACGGTTGAGCGACCCGGTACTGCGGCGTGACGAAGGCGTTGGCGGAACATGGGGCTGGATTGCCGGCCTCGCGGTTCTCGCGTTGATCGCATTCTTGATGATCGCCGGCTGGAACAACTCGAACACCGCGAATAACAATTCGCCGCCGGTAACCACTGGCACTGCGACGCGCACCATAAACCCGCCGAGCACCACCGGCTCTGGCGCGATGTCGCCGCAGCCGTTGACGCCGGCACCGTCACGCAACGGCTCGCAGTAAGCGGGCGGATGTTTCACATTATCAACCAGGAGCCCCGGCGCCGATCGCGCCGGGGCTGAGAAATGGGATTTTAGGGTCATGGCACATCAGCCGCCGGAAGAAGCTCCCGCCAGCACACTCAAAGTTGCAACAGCATTGATCGGCGCGATTTTCATCGTCGCCTTCGTGCTGTACGGCATCAGCAATCAGCGTGACGAGACTGCCGATGTCGGCGGCGGAGCCGTAGCGACGGGCACGCCGCCGCAACCGGCCGGCGGCCAGCAGGACAATTCCTCCCAAAACAAACACCAGCCGGGTCAACAGCAAGCTCAGTCCCAATCGCAGCAGGGCGGCGCCCAGCAGCCGAGTACCCCGGCGTCCAACGCCAGCCAGTCGTCGGCGGCCAGTAATCCCTCGGCTACGACGGGTCAGGGGCCCAATCCGCAGGGCAGTCCGGGCGGTAATGCAGGCAGCAGCGGCAAGACGCCCGCCAACGCGGGCACCAGCTCAACCCCGGCGCCGGCCAATGCTTCGAGAAGCGACCGGCCACCGAACCAGATCGACAATCAGTAAAATTATCCGACGACGGCCGAGATGCCGAAGCCAACGGTGGCGCTCAGCACCGCTTCGATCGCCTGGAATTGCATGCCGCTCAAGACGGTGCTGACATAGGGGAACAGCACGTGCCCCACCGGCAGCATCACCGCCGCCACGGCGGCGACGCAAAACAATTTAACGATCAATGTGCGATCGATCATTTCAAGTCCCCTCCGCCAGAGCGCTTTAAGGTTTTTTTTGTATCTTGCACAGACCGGCCCGGTCGGGCAATCGCCTCAGGTCTGGAAGCCGTCGTCGATCGGCACCCGGTAGCCATTGGCGAGCCGGTTGGTCTCGTTGGCCATACCGGCGACCGCCATCACTTCGCCGAACATTGCCTCGGTCATGCCGGCCTTGCGGGCGGCCGCGGTGTGGCTCGCGATGCAATAGGCGCAGCCATTGGTGACGCTGACCGCCAGATAGATCATCTCCTTGGTGAGCGAATCGAGCGCGCCCGGCGCCATGATCTGCTTGATGCTTTCCCAGGTGCGCTCGAGGGTCGCCGGATCGCGTGCCAGATATTTCCAGAAGTTGTTCACGTCCGGCACGTTGCGGGTTTTCTTGATGTCGTCATAGACCGCGCACACCTGTGGCGAAGCGTCTGCGTATTCGACCGGGGCGGATGGGTTCATGGTGGACCTCTTGAGAATTTAGAAATCGAGCTTGTCGCGCACCGCGGCGATGCCGGCTTTGGCGCAGGCTTCGTCCTTATCCCCGCCCGGGGCGCCAGAGACGCCAATGGCGCCGACCAGCACACCGCCCGCCTCCACCATGACGCCGCCGGCGGAGATGGTCGCGCCGGGCAAAGCGCGCACGCCGGTGTCGGCAGGCGTGGTGGCAACGAGGTCACCGGTATTGTTACGGAAATTGACCGTGGTCCAGGCCTTGCCGGTCGCAGTCGTGACGGAAAATGCGCCGGCGTAGCGGTCGCGCAGCAGCACCTGGGTAATGCCGAAGCGATCGACCACCGCGACGGCGACCTGGTAGCCGCGTTTCTGGCAATCGACGAGCGCGGCGCGGGCCAAAGCGAGTGCAAGATCCGGGCTCATGGATTTAAAGGTGACGAAGTTGTCGTCGGCGCGCGCCGGCATGCCGAGCATTGGTGCGAGCAACAGCGCAAGCATCAATTTTCGCATAAGCTGACCCTCCGGCTTTATCGCGGCGTGCATATCGGGTTTTGCTGGCCGGCGCCACGTTGTTTGCCGAACAACGGCAACAACCCGACTATTTTCCTAAGAAGGCTTGTGACCGGCCCGTGACAAATTTATGCTCGAAGATATAGGACGGCGTCGCGGCGCGGAACTATAGTCCGCCAAGGGCGCGACCTGCCCATGGAGAAGGTGCGTGTCGCAATTGTACGATCGTGCTTCCGGAGCCGTCCGCGCCTTCTATGACCGGCGCATCAGCACGCCGGCTACCCTTGATGCCGAGCACTATTTTCCCAATGCCGGGCTGTTCAACGACCGCTGGACCGCGATCCGCGACGAAGCGCTGGCGATAGCGAACACGATCGAGAAGGTCCCGCGGTTCCACGACATCATGCCGGCACAGGCCGACATTTCGGCCAATGACGGGCGCGACTGGCGCATGTTCATCATGAAGGCCTATGGCGCGCCGATGAAAGAGAACCTGGAACGCGCGCCGACCGTGGCTGCGCTGCTCGACGAGACGCCGGAAGTGGTGTCGGCTGTGTTCTCGTTCCTGGCGCCCGGCAAACACATCCCGAAACACCGCGGCCCGTTCCGCGCCATCCTGCGCTATCACCTGATGCTGACGGTGCCGCTCGACGGCCAAGGCAAGCCGGCTTGCGAGCTCAATGTCGACGGCGTGCCCTATTTGATGGAAGAAGGCGAGAGCCTTCTGTGGGACGATACCTACCCGCACGAGGCCTGGAACCGCAGCAATCAGGTGCGCATCGCGCTCCTCCTCGATGTCTGGCGCAAGGACATGCCGGCCGATATCAAGCTGCTGTCCAGCACCATTCTGCTCGCCACCAAGACCGTGATCCGCATGGGCGCGATGTCGTATACGCCGTGAACCGCAAAAACCGGCTGACGTAAGGATCCCGATCGCCGATAGTCATCGTGGATGCCCAGCTCGAGCCCGGGCATGACAGCGAGAGGGTAGCAAACCATGCCGAAGACGCCGGATTATTTCCACGGCAAGACCGTCGTTATCACCGGCGCCGCCAGCGGCATCGGGCGGGCGACCGCGCTGATCTTCGCGCGCGAGGGCGCTAACGTGGTGTGCGCCGACATCAACGAGAAAGGCGTCGAGGAAACCGCCGAACAGGTCAACAAGATCGGCAGCCAGGCGCTGGCGCTCACCATCGACGTGACCAAGCGCCCCGCCGTCAACGACATGGTGGACCTCGCCATCAACGGCTTCGGGCGGGTCGATTTTCTGTTCAATTCGGCCGGCGCCGCCCTGGCGCGCTCGAAATTCCTCGATATCAGCGACGATTTGCTGGAGCGCACCTTCGCCCTGAATTTCAGGGGCACGTTCTATGCCATGCAGGCGGTGATCCCCCATATGCTCAAGAACGGCGGCGGCGTGATCGTCAATGTCGCCAGCATGGCGGTCAAGCGCGGCGGTCCCAATACCTCGACGCATTACGCGGCGGCCAAAGGTGCGGTCAATTCGTTGACCCTCGGCGTGGCACGCGAATTCGCCAAGGACAATATCCGCTGCCTGTCGATTTCGCCCGGGCCGATCAAAACCGCCTTCGCGGCGGCGGCGGCCTCCTCACCGGAACTGCTCAAGCGCTTCCTCGACGACATTCCGATGGGACGTTTTGGTGAACCCGAAGAAATCGGCGAGCTGGTTTTGTTCATGTGCTCGGATGCCTGCCCGTTCATGACAGCGGACACGGTCTATGCCAACGGCGGCGGCGGCTGGAGATAGACCGATGACCACCTGGTGCCGGTTCGAGAAGGACAATGTGACAGACTACGGCGTAGTCGAGGACGGCCAGGTGATCGCGGTCGACGGCACGCCGTTCGGCGACCACAAGCGCACCGCCCGCACCTATCCGCTCGCGAGCGTCAAATTGCTGATCCCGGTGGTGCCGCCGACCTTCTACTGCGTCGGTATCAATTACGCCGACCACATCCGTAAAATGGCCGCCAAGCGCAAGACCGAGCCGGTGTTCCCGAAACGTCCCGACATCGGCTATCGCGCCAATAACGCGCTGATTGCCCATGAAGAGAACATCGTGAAGCCGGCCGACAGCGGCGAGGCGTTCCAGTACGAGGGCGAGCTGGTGGCGGTGTTCGGCAAGCGCTGCCGTAACGTCAAGCGCGAGGACGCACTCGATTATGTGCTGGGCTGGACCATCGGCAACGACGTCAGCGAGCGCGGCTGGCAGAAGGACGACCGCACGCTCTGGCGCGCCAAGAATGCCGATACCTTCAAGCCGATGGGCCCGTGGATCGTCACCGGGCTCGACCCAGCCACAATGGAGACGGTTATCCGCTTGAACGGCAAGGAAATTGACCGCTTCGCCACCAACAACATGATTTTCGACACCGCCACTTACATCGCCGAGGTGTCGAAGTACTGCACCATTGAACCGGGCGACGTGATGTGGATGGGAACCGACGGCATCCCCGCCAACATTAAGCCGGACGACACGGTGGAGATCGAGATCACCGGCATCGGCGTGTTGCGAAACAAAGTTGTGGCCGGAACCTGACTTAAAACAAATATCCGGGATAACTTTTAACTTTGTGCAACAGCGGCGCGACAGCGCGCGCGCATTGGCGTAACGATTTCGGAAGAAACGATTTCGTCAACGCAAGTTTGGTGCTCTCCATGTCTCACGCAAATTCCGACGACGATGTCGGCCGCCAGATCCTCGACGTCTTCATGCGCAACCGGATCCCGGCGAGCGGCATGCTGCCCCGCAACTATTTCTTCGCCGTGCGCGACGGCGACTTCCAGCGCGGGCTGAACAAGGCCGTGGCCAATAACTGGGTCGCCATCGACCCGCGCAACCGCTATCGCTACCAGCTCACGCCAAACGGCTATGAGGCCGGGCGCTCGATCGACGCGCCGAAGGTCTAGACCCAGCCGCCGCGCGCCATGATCGCCGCGCACAAGACGATGATGACAACGGCGGCCAGTTCGCCGTGAATGATCTTCTTGATGAAACGCAGCTTCTTGGCATCGACCGCGGGCAACTGCCCGGCTTTCAGCGATTTGCGCCAGGACAGGAACTCGATCGTCGGGATGATCGAGATCAAGGCCACCGCGATGAACACAGAGAGCTTGGTCATGAAGGCGTGGCTGTGGAAATAATATTCCGGGCCTTTCTCGAAGAAAAACACGCGGCAGAGCCCGACCACGAACAGCAGGCCGGCGGCCGCGCCGAGCACCGCGTCGGTAATCGCCAGACGCTTGGCGGTGGCATGCGTGAAGCCCTGCCCGATCAGGATGAACTCGATGGCCAGCGCCGACACCACGGTGAAGGCGAGGACGTGATGGAAAAAGGCGAAGAGTGTGGTTATGGGATGGGCCCTCAATTCAATCCGCTAGGCATATTATGGCTTTGGCTTAACTCACAGCGGCAAATTATCGTGCTTCCTGCTTGGCATCTCGACCTTCTTGCCCTTGAGCATGGCCAGCGCGCGCGCGATGCGGCGGCGGGTCGAGTGCGGCATGATGACGTCGTCGATATAGCCGCGCTCGGCGGCGACGAAGGGCGACAGAAAGCGGTCCTCGTATTCCTTGGTGCGCGCGGCGATCTCGTCCTTGTTGCCGCCGCGGAAGATGATCTCGACCGCGCCCTTGGCGCCCATGACGGCAATCTGCGCCGTCGGCCACGCGTAATTGAGATCGCCGCCGACGTGCTTTGACGCCATCACGTCATAGGCGCCGCCGAAGGCCTTGCGCGTGATCACGGTCACCAGCGGCACGGTGCACTGGCTGTAGGCGAACAAGAGCTTGGCGCCGTGCTTGATCAGCCCGTTATATTCTTGGCTCGTGCCGGGCAGAAAACCGGGTACGTCGACGAAGGTCACGATCGGGATCGAGAAGGCGTCACAAAAACGGACAAAGCGCGCCGCCTTGCGCGAGGCGTCACTGTCGAGCACGCCGGCCAGCACCATCGGCTGGTTGGCGACGAAGCCAACCGTGCGGCCGGCGATGCGGCCGAAGCCGGTGACGATGTTCTTGGCATACGCGGACGCGATCTCGAAGAAGTCGCCCTCGTCGGCGACTTTCAGGATCAGTTCCTTGATGTCGTAAGGCTTGTTCGGATTGTCGGGTATCAGCGTGTCGAGCGAGGGCTCCTCGCGGTCGGCGGGGTCTTGCGTCGGCCATTCCGGCACGCCGGCCTCGTTGTTGGCGGGCAGGAAGTCGATCAGCCGGCGCATTTGAAGGAGACATTCTACGTCGTTCTCGAAGGCGCCGTCGGCCACGCCCGACTTGGTGGTGTGAATGGACGCGCCGCCGAGTTCCTCGGCGGTGACGACTTCGTTGGTCACCGTCTTCACCACTTCCGGCCCGGTGACGAACATGTAGGAAGTGTCGCGCACCATGAAGATGAAATCGGTCATGGCCGGCGAATAAACGTCGCCGCCCGCGCATGGCCCCATGATGACGCTGATCTGCGGAATGACGCCGGAGGCCAGCACGTTGCGCTTGAATACCTCGCCATAGCCGCCGAGCGCCGCGACGCCCTCCTGGATGCGGGCGCCGCCGGCGTCGAACAGGCCGATGACGGGCGCGCGCGCCTTCATCGCCATGTCCTGCACCTTCATGATCTTCTGCGCGTGCGCTTCCGACAGCGAGCCGCCGAACACGGTGAAATCCTTGGAGAACAGGTAGACCGTGCGGCCGTTGACCGTGCCCCAGCCGGTGACGACGCCGTCGCCGGGGATTTTGGTCTTTTCCATGCCGAAGTCGGACGAGCGGTGCTGGACGAACATGTCGAGCTCCTCGAACGAGCCCTTGTCGAGCAGGAGTTCGATGCGCTCGCGCGCGGTCAGTTTGCCGCGCTTGTGCTGGGCGTCGATTCGCTTTTCGCCGCCGCCCAGGCGGGCCTCTTCCCGCCGCTTTTCGAGTTTGTCGAGGATGTCCTTCATGGCCGCTTGCGCCCCGCGCTCGATTCCCGGGTCTTTGGCTGCAAAAGCCATACCACGTCGGCCTCTCCACTGTCGTCCCGGGCGACCGAGCGCAAGCGAGGGAGGCCCGGGACCCATATTCCGCAGCCTCTCGATCAGCCGCGGCGTATCGGTCCCCGCTTTCGCGGGGGCGACAGCGTTGAGGGTTGGCTTTGTCCGGAAAGCCTGATTAGAACGCCTGCATGACCGACACCGCCAAGGCCGACAGACTGCTGCAGCAGGGCCTGTTT
This sequence comes from Pseudolabrys sp., assembly GCA_035648555.1. GTDB lineage: Bacteria > Pseudomonadota > Alphaproteobacteria > Rhizobiales > Xanthobacteraceae > Pseudolabrys. Next base: position 76,587 of record DASRLF010000042.1, on the reverse strand, counting down.
CACCACCGCCAGGGCCAGATCGAGCAGGCCATGGAGCGCTATGTCGAGGTGCTGCAGGGCGACCCGGAAAACGCCGACGCGCTCTATTACGTCGCGGTGGTCGCCTGCCAGGGCGGCGAGTTCGGCGAAGGCGTCAAGCTGGCGCGCCGCGCCATCTCAATCGGGCCGCCACAGGCGCGCCTGCACAATCTGCTGGGCCAGGCGCTGTACCGGCAGGGCGAGCGGCTCGACGCGATCAAGAATTTCGATCAGGCCATCGCGCTCGATCCGAATTTCGCCGACGCCCACGGCAACCGAGCGAATGTCTTGGCCGACGCCGGCTTTCCCGACGAGGCGCTCAAAAGTTTTGACCGCGCACTGGCACTCAAGCCGGACTCGGCGACCGACTGGGTCAACCGCGGCGCGCTGCTGCAATCGCTCGGCCGTCATCAGGAAGCGCTGGCGAGTTTCCAAAAGGCGGTCGCCAGCGCGCCCGATCTGGCCGAGGCTCACGTCAATCGCGGCAATGCGCTCAAGGATCTCGGCCAATTCGACGCCGGCGCGGGCAAGACGGATTCCACCCGCTTCGACGAGGCGGAGGCGGCCTATAACGAAGCAATCAAGATCGACAAGACGTTCGACCCGACTTATCTCGGGCGTGGCCTGCTCCGCATGTTGCGCGGCGACTGGCAGCGCGGCTTTGCCGATTACGAACACCGCTCCAATGTGGGCACGCCAACTTACACACCCCTGCCCGATCCGATGTGGGACGGCGAAAAGCGCGCCGGCGAACGCGTCGTGCTGGTCAGCGAACAGGGCCTCGGCGACACCATCCAGTTTTGCCGCTTTGCGCCGCTGCTCGCCGCGCGCGGTCACGACGTGACGCTGCTGGTGCGCAAGGCCATGGCCCCGCTTCTCGCAGACCTGCCCGGCGTCACCATCGCGACCGACGCCGATGAGCTGACGAAGGACAAACGGCCGCTACGCTGGCTGCCGCTGTTGAGCGTTCCAGGAGTTTTGGGAATCCGGCCGACGAGCGTGCCGGCGACAGTGCCCTATCTCGCGGCGCAGCCGGCGCGCGTCAAAGCCTGGCGAGCCAAGCTCGGCAGCGGATTCAAGGTCGGCATCAACTGGGGCCCGGGCCATTCGAACTACAACAGCACCGCCAAGCGCGACATTCCGCTGGCGCAATTCGCGCCCTTGGCCGCGCTGCCCGGCGTGCAGCTGATCTCGCTGCAAAAAGGGCCAGCAGCCACACAAATCGCCGAGGTTCCGTTCGGCGACCGCATCATGACGCTCGCCACCGATCCCGATGCCGACGCGGACTTCTTCCTCGATACCGCGGCCGTGATGATGGGCCTCGATCTGATCGTCACCTGCGACACATCGGTCACGCATCTGGCCGGCGCGCTAGCGCGGCCGGTATTCACCGCGGTGCCGGTGATCGGCGACTGGCGCTGGCTGCTCGGGCGCGACGACTCGCCCTGGTATCCGACGCTGCGGCTGTTCCGCCAGGAGGCCGATGGCCGCTGGGAGCCGGTATTCGCGCGCATTGCCGAGGCCGTGCGCGATAGGGCGGCGCAAGCTGGCGCCAAAGGCTAAGCCCGGCTGGCTGGAACTTTTTTCGCCCCCCGCACGTTGTTCTGCAACAAGCGGGGAATGTCACCATGAGTACAAGCAAAACCACCGCCGGCCGCAACGGCACGCCGCGTCTCGCCACGCCGACCGATCTCGGCGCTAATGCCAGCAAGGATATCGCCGGCGCGCTTAACGCGATCCTGGCCGATACCTTCGCGCTCTATCTCAAGACCAAGAATTTCCACTGGCATATGAGTGGTCCGCATTTCCGCGACTATCATCTGCTGCTCGACGAACAGGCCGACCAGATTTTCGCGACCACCGACCCGATCGCCGAGCGGGCGCGCAAGATCGGCGCCAATACGTTACGCTCGATCGGCGATATTTCGCGCCAGCAGCGCCTTTCTGACAACGACGCGGCGTACGTGACGCCTGACGATATGCTGGCGGAGTTGCGCGAGGACAATCAGCGCGTGGTGGCCTCGATGCGCGAGGCGCACGGCCTGTGCGAAGAGCACGAGGACGTTGGTACCGCGAGCCTGCTCGAGGTTTATATCGACGAAGCCGAGCGGCGCGTCTGGTTCCTGTACGAGGCCGGCCGCAAAGGCGATCCCACCGGGCATTAGTCCGCATTACGGCGCGTGTCTTAACACCGTGACGGCAGCAGCAAATTCCGCTTGACGGAACGCGCGGCGTTCGAGCGCGGCGTCATCGCGGCCCCATTGCGACATCTGCCAGTCTTCGTCGACATGCGCCGCGGCCCAGGCGGCGTCATCATCGAACGCGCCGGCATTGAGCGCCAAGGCCAGCAGGCCCGAGCCTGTCAGCGTCGTGATCGACGACACGGCGCCCAATCGCCAGGGATCGGCGGGGATGCCCGCGCGCGCGGCGGCAACGGCTTCCTTCGGCTGCGCCACATGCATGACGCCTTGGCCGAGCACGAAGCGGGCGCCTAACGCGTCGCGCGCCCAGGCCAGCACCGGATCCCAATGCCGCGCCTGCAGCTCGACCAGGCCGGCGGGCGCCGCGGCGCGATAGCACAGCAAGTCGGAGCCGAGATAGTCGGCGACGTCGTGGGCAACCGGCTGCGGCGCATCCGCCACCGCGTCGATCACCGCATTGGCGAGCCGGGTGAGCGGCATGCGGCCCGGATCGATCAGCTCGCTCTGCGCATTCCACTCATCGGCGAGCTTCTCGGCCAAGGCTTGGCTCGGGGCGGCGAGCGTGCGGCGCGCCGGCGTCTTGACCGGCTTGCCATCGAGCAGCAGCGCAAAGCCGCCCTCGCCTTCGCCCGCATGCGCGCGCTCATAGAATCGTTTGCGCAATTGCGGCCGCGCGCCGCGGCGCGCCGCCTCGCGCGGGTCGAGCGGCTGGTTCTCGAAAATCTCGGTGAAAATCTCTCGCATCGTTCACGTCATTGTGCGTCGCAACACAGGCGGAACCGCAGCGGGCGGCTGGACGCTGGGGCTTTCGAAAATAGCCGGTCCCGTGCCCATAAGCATTAACGCAAAGCGCAGATTTTGCCCCTCCTCGTCATGCTGCCGCCCCTTTCAGGGAGCGAAAAGGTGAACGTTGACTTGCAGTTGATAGGTCGCCGGACTGACGGAAGGATAGGTAGCCTTGGGGGGTTCTAACCCATATATTCCGCCCCCTGAATCGCGGCCATCCAAGAAAGCCACGTCGGGGGCAAGCCCGGCCGCTGCCAGGCTGTGACGCGGCACCGTTTGTGTCATCTGCGTAGCGGGGCGCGTTTCGAGGAGTGAATGAAGAATACCGACATTGCCGCGCCGGACTACTTCCACAAGGTCGTGGATTGCCAATGGGCTTGTCCGGCGCACACGCCCGTCCCTGAATATATCCGGTTGATCGCGGCGGGCCGTTACTCCGACGCCTACATGGTCAACTGGTATTCGAATGTGTTTCCTGGAATTCTCGGCCGCACCTGCGACCGGCCGTGCGAACCGGCTTGCCGGCGCGTACGCGTCGAGGACGAGCCGGTGGCGATCTGCCGCCTGAAGCGCGTCGCCGCCGATTACAAAGACGACATCACCGCGCGGCTGCCCAAGCCAGCGCAAAAGAAAAACGGCAAGCGTGTCGCCTTGGTCGGTGGCGGGCCGGCCTCGCTCACGGTCGCGCGCGATCTGGCGCCGCTCGGTTACAACGTGGTTGTGTTCGACGGCGATCCGAAAGCCGGCGGCATGATCCGCTCGCAAATTCCGAAATTCCGTCTGCCCGACAGCGTGATCGACGAGGAAACCGGCTACATCCTCGGCCTCGGCGTCGAATTCCGCGGCAGCAAACGCATCGACAGCATGAAGGCGCTGCTCGCCGAAAGCTGGGACGCGGTCTTCGTCGGCTCCGGCGCGCCGCGCGGCCGCGATCTCGATATCCCCGGCCGCAAGGAAGCAGCCAAGAATATCCACATCGGCATCGATTGGCTGTCCTCGGTCTCGTTCGGCCACGTCACAAAAATCGGCAAGCGCGTGATCGTGCTCGGCGGCGGCAATACCGCCATGGATTGCTGCCGCTCCTCGCGCCGGCTCGGCGGCGAAGAAGTACAGGTCGTGGTGCGCTCCGGCTTTGAGGAAATGAAGGCGTCGCCTTGGGAAAAGGAAGACGCCATGCATGAGGGCATCCCGATCCATAATTTCCTGGTGCCGAAGGAATTCACCCACGATAACGGCAAACTCACCGGCATCACCTTCGAGAAGGTCAAGGCCGAGAAGGACACCAAGGGTCGCCGCAAATTGGTCAACGCCGGCGAGCCCGATCAGCATTTCCCCTGTGACGACGTGCTGGTCGCGGTCGGCCAGGAGAACGCCTTTCCCTGGATCGAGCGCGATTGCGGCATCGAATTCGACGAATGGAATATGCCCAAGGTCGATACCGTGACCTTCGCCTCGACCAACCCGAAAGTATTTTTCGGCGGCGACGCGGCGTTCGGTCCGAAGAACATCATCTGGGCAGTGGCGCACGGCCACGAGGCCGCCATCTCGATCGACAAGATGCTCAATGGCGAGAACATCGCCGACCGCCCCCAGCCCGCGGTCGCGATGATGAGCCAGAAGATGGGCATCCACGAATGGTCCTACGACAACGAGATCGACCTCGATAAGCGTTACAAGGTGCCGCACCGCGACCTGGGCGTGGCGCTCAAGGACATCAAGGCCGAGGTCGAGCTGGGCTTCGATCCGCAGCTCGCGCTGGCGGAAGCCGGCCGCTGCCTCAATTGCGACGTACAGACGGTGTTCTCGGCGCAGCTTTGCATCGAATGCGACGCCTGCGTCGACATCTGCCCGATGGACTGCATCACCTTCACGCCGAACGGCGAGGAAGCCGAACTGCGCACGCGACTGACCGCGCCAGCGCGCAATCTAACCCAAGACCTATACGTCCATGACGGGCTTAAGACCGGCCGCGTCATGGTGAAAGACGAGGATGTCTGTCTGCATTGCGGCCTGTGCGCCGAACGCTGCCCGACCGGCGCCTGGGACATGCAGAAATTCTTGCTCGATATGACCTACGCAGGGACTTCATGCCGACCGCCACACCGATCAGCCGCGTAAACGACTTCGTCGTTCGCTTCGCCAACGTCAACGGCTCCGGCTCCGCCAGCGCCAACGAGATGTTCGCGCGCGCGGTGCTGCGCATGGGCATTCCGGCCGCGCCGCGCAACATCTTTCCGTCCAACATTCAGGGTCTGCCGACCTGGTACGAGGTGCGCGTCACCGAGGGAAATCATCTCGGCGCACGCGGCGGCACCGATTTAATGGTGGCGATGAACCCGCAGACCTTCGACAAGGACATCGCCGGCATCGAGCCGGGCGGCTACCTGCTCTACGATTCGACCAAGCCGCTGCCGGCCTCGAAATTCCGCCAGGACATCACCGTCATCGGCGTGCCGCTGACCGCGATCTGCAACCGCGAATACACCGACCCGCGCCAGCGCCAATTGTTCAAGAACATCATCTATATCGGCGTGCTAACCGCGCTGATCGAGATGGACGTGAAAGTGGTCGAGCAGCTGATCGGCGAGCAGTACAAAGGCAAGGAAAAGCTGATCGAGCCCAATATCAAGGCCCTGCATATCGGGCGCGACTACGCGACCTTAAACCTCGCCTGCCCGATCGGCCTGCGCCTGAAAAAGAGCAGCAAAGTCGGCGACCGCATTTTCATCGAGGGCAATTCGGCGGCGGCGCTTGGCGCGGTCTATGGCGGCGCCACGGTCTGCGCCTGGTATCCGATCACGCCGTCATCCGGACTTGCCGACGCTTTCACGCAGCATTGCGCCAAACTGCGCGTCGATAAACAAAGCGAGCGTGCCAAATACGCCATCATCCAGGCTGAGGACGAACTCGCTTCCATCGGCATGGTGATCGGCGCCAGCTGGAACGGCGCGCGCGCCTTCACGGCGACCTCCGGCCCCGGCATTTCGTTGATGCAGGAATTCATCGGGCTCGCTTACTTTGCGGAAATCCCGGCGGTGATTTTCGACGTGCAGCGCGCCGGGCCCTCGACCGGCATGCCGACACGCACGCAACAGTGCGACATCATCTCCTGCGCCTATGCCTCGCATGGCGACACCAAGCACGTCTTGCTGTTCCCCGAGGACCCGGCAGAGAGCTTCGACTTCAGCGCGCAGGCCTTCGATCTCGCCGACCGGCTGCAAACGCCGATCTTCGTCATGCTCGATCTCGACATCGGCATGAACCATCATCTGTCCCGCCCACTGGCCTGGAACGATGCCCGCAAATACGACCGCGGCAAGGTAATGACGGCCGAGGAGTTAGAGGCCGGCAAGGAATTCGGCCGCTATCTCGACGTCGATGGCGACGGCATCACCTATCGCACCTATCCCGGCACGCACCCGACCAAAGGCTCGTTCTTCACCCGCGGCACCTCGCGCGACCGCTACGCCAAATACACCGAGGAAGGCGCCCCCTACGTCGACAATATGCAGCGGCTGGTCCGCAAGTTTGATACCGCCAAGGACTTGGTGCCGCGCCCGCTGCTGGCCAATGCCGACAAGCCGACCAAATACGGCGTGATCTATTTCGGCTCGACGTCGCCGGCGATGGACGAGGCGATCAACATGATCGAGGCGCACGGCCACGCGCTCGACCGCATGCGCATCCGCGCCTTTCCGTTCCATTCGAGCGTCAACAGTTTTGTCGCCGACCATGACTTCGTGTTCGTGGTGGAGCAGAACCGCGACGCGCAATTGCGCTCGCTTATCGTCAACGAATGCGGCATCGACCCGGTGCGGCTGGTGCCGATCCTGCATTACGACGGCACGCCGATCACCGCGCGTTTCATCGCCAAGGCGATTGGCGAGCATCTCGACAAGCTGAAAGTGACGCCGATGAAGGTGAGCTCATGACCTATCTCGCCAAGCCGAAATTCCAGCACCCCGACCTGCCCAAGAACGAGTTGGGCTACACCCACCGCGACTATGAGGGCACGGTCTCGACTTTGTGCGCCGGCTGCGGCCACGACTCGATCACGGCGGCGATCATCCAGGCTTGCTTCGAGCTCTCCATCGAGCCGCATCGTGTCGCCAAGATTTCCGGCATCGGCTGCTCGTCCAAGACCCCCACCTATTTCCTCGGCAATTCACACGGCTTCAATTCGGTGCATGGCCGCATGCCGTCGGTCTTGACCGGCGCCAACCTCGCCAACCGCGACCTGATTTATCTCGGCGTCTCCGGCGACGGCGACAGCGCCTCGATCGGCCTGGGCCAGTTCGCCCATTCGATCCGCCGCGGCGTCAACATGACCTATATCGTCGAGAACAACGGCGTGTATGGCCTGACCAAAGGCCAGTTCTCCGCCACCGCCGACCGTGGCTCGAAGTCCAAACGCGGCTTCATTAACACCGACAATTCCATCGACCTAGCGGCGATGGCGCTGCAGCTTGGCGCCGGCTTCGTCGCCCGCTCGTTTTCCGGCGACAAGCAGCAATTGGTGCCGATCATCAAGGCGGCAATCATGCACAATGGCGCCGCCTTCATCGACATCATCTCGCCGTGCGTCGCCTTCAACAACCACGCCGGCTCGACCAAAAGCTTCGACTTCGTGCGCGAGCATAACGAGGCGGTGAACCGGCTCGACTTCATGGCGAGCCGCATGCCGATCGAGGTCAAATACGAGCCCGGCACGGTCGAGATCGTGGAACAGCACGACGGATCGACGCTCGCGCTGCGCAAGCTTGACGCCGATTACGAACCGACCGATCGCACCGCCGCGCTCGGTTACCTGCAGCACCATGCCGCCAAGGGCCAGATCGTGACCGGGCTGCTGTTCGTCGAAAAAGAGGCGGAAGACCTGCACGCCCACCTGCGCACAGTCGACGGGCCGCTCAATGCGCTCGGCGAGAAAGACCTGTGCCCCGGCCAGGCGGCGCTGGAGAAGTTCAACGCCTCCCTGCGTTAGGCGTTAAAGTCAGCCCATGGAACGCCGCCCGCTCGGGCAATCCGATCTGCACATCGCGCCGCTGATCCTCGGCAGCAATGTGTTCGGCTGGAACGTCGACGAGAAGACCTCGTTCGCCATTTTGGATACTTTCGCTGACGCCGGGCTCAACGCCATCGACACCGCCGACAGCTATTCGCGCTGGGTGCCGGGCCACCCGGGCGGCGAATCGGAAACCATCATCGGCAATTGGCTGAAAAACAGCGGCAAGCGCGACAAGGTATTGATCGCCACCAAAGTCGGCGAGGATATGGGCGAAGGCCGCAGCCTGAAGAAGGATTACATCCTGCGCGCGTGCGAGGCGTCGCTAAAGCGCCTGCAAACCGACCGCATCGACCTCTACCAGACCCATTTCGACGACGAAGTCACGCCGGTCGAAGAGACCATGCAGGCTTATGCGCAACTGATCGCGGCCGGCAAAGTGCGCGCCATCGGCGCTTCCAATATGAGCCCGACGCGCCTCCTGGCATCGCTGGCGGCCAGCAAGCGGCTTGGCCTGCCGCGCTACGAAACCCTGCAACCACTCTATAATCTGTCCGACCGCAACGAATTCGAGACCGAGTTCGAGCCGATCTGCCGGCGGGAAAAAATCGGCGTCATCCCCTATTACGGTCTCGCTGCCGGCTTTCTCACCGGCAAATACCGCTCATTGGCCGATGCCGACAGGAACCCGGCGCGCGGCGGGCGCCTGAAAAAATATCTCGACGCCCGCGGCTTACGCATTTTGAAGGTGCTCGACGCCGTGGCGGCGCGGCACTCAGCATTGCCGGCGCAGATCGCGCTGGCGTGGCTGATCGGGCGCATCACCGCCCCGATCGTCAGCGCGACCAGCGTCAAGCAGCTCGGAGAGATCATAAAGGCGCCTGAACTGAAGCTCTCGGGTGAGGATATCGCGGCGCTGGATCGCGCCGGCACTTGATAAGAAAGGCGCCCCGCGCGGCACACGGGACGCCGTTGCCTTACGCATACAGACTCTTCAGGACGCGCCAGCCGCTTCCTTCTCGTACCAAGGAGCGTGAAGCGGCGTCGTTCCGGTCTCGAGGAGGCTTTTGAGGTTCGATAGCACGAGCGGCCAGCCCTGGCTGATGCTACCGAATACCTTGCTGTCCGGCGCGAAATCGTCGTGCGTGACCGTGAGCTTGACCTGATCGCGCTGCTGTTCAAGGTCCACCACGACACGCGAGGGCTTTTCCGTGCCATTGTGCGGCTCGTGATGAGACTGGAAGGTGTAGGACAGCCGCCGCGGCGCGTCATGCTCCAGCACCTTGCCGCTGACGATCAGCTTGCCCTCGCGGTGAAATGTAACCGGCGAGCCGACCTTCCAGTCGGACGTAACGGCGTTGCCGAACCAGAATTTCGCGGTGGCGTCGGTGTCGGTCAAAGCCTTGAAGACTTTCTCCGGCGTCGAAGCGATATAGGTCACGTAGACGAAAACTGGCTTACTCATCTTTTCTCTCCGTACTCTGTTCCAGTGCTTTCTTCATGTCGCTGAGCGCCTGAAGCCGATGGCGCTCGAATTTCCCGATCCAGCGCTCGCCGAGCTCATGGATCGGCACCGGATTGAGGTAGTGCAGTTTCTCGCGGCCGCGTTTGACGGTCGCGACCAGATTGGCCTCCTCCAGAAGGCCGAGATGCTTGCTGACCGCTTGCCGCGTCATGTTCGCGCCAGATTTGGCAAGCCGCGCGCAAAGTTCGTTCAGCGTCTGCCCGTTATCGGCGCGCAGACGATCGAGCAACTCCCTACGGCTCGCATCTGCCAGCGCTTTGAACACTGCATCCATGGTGACAATATGCAACCTTTTGGTTGCCTGTCAAGGTGCGATTTCACGGCGTAAGGCGCATCACTGCTTATTGATTAATGCACGAGCCCACAAAGGCCGTGCGGTCGCCGCCGTAGCTGCCGGCCTGGGTCGCGCAACGTACGGCGCGGTCCTGATAGGTCTCGGTCCGGTTCGGGCCGGACGGCGCCAGCACCGGCTGGTTCGGCACCACCTGGCCGGTCTGCGGCACCACGAAAGACGGCGCCATCGCGGCTTGCGGCAGCGACGCCGGCAGCTCCGTCGAGGGCGGGATCACCACGTGCTCGGTCGAGCCGCGCGGCGTCTTGTATTTCGGCGGCACGCCTGGCTCCGGCCGCATGATGTTGTAGCGGCCCGTATAGTCGACTTGGGCCAATGAAGGAGCGGCGCCGGCGGCGAGCGCCAAGGCAATCAGGACTGCGGCAAAAGCGTTACGCATCAGGACCTCCCGGCGTTTCGCATCGCATCAAACTATTAACGCGGCAGACGAAACAATCCTGCGCTGTCACTGCAAGGCGCAGCGCCGGGCGTAGTCGGCCATCTGGTCACGCGGCACCCCGATGGAGGCGCCATATTGCAGGCAGCGGGTGGTCCGGTCGGTGGCGTCGATGCGCGCCGGTACGTCATTGCCGCCCGGCGTGAAAATCACCGGCGGCGGCAGCGGCGGACGCCAAAACCGCGATCACGGCGGCCCATAGAACGAATGCGCGCATGAGGCTACTCCTCCTCTGGCGCCTCGACGATCGGGTCGTAGCGCTTGGCATCGAAGCCGAGCAGGTTCCAGGACTGCTCCATATGGGGCGGTAACGGCGCGGAAACGTCAATGTTTCCACCGCGCGGATGCGGTACCGCGATACGGCGCGCCAGCAGATGCAATTTGTCCTGCATGCCACCGGGCAGTTCCCAGTTCTCGATGCTGAAATATTTCGGATCGCCGATAATCGGGTTGCCGACATGCGCCATGTGCGCGCGCAATTGGTGGGTGCGGCCGGTGACGGGCTTGAGCGAGATCCAGGCCAGTTTCTGCGCCGCCGTCTCCACCACCGCGTAATAAGTCACAGCGTGCACGGCGTCCTTGTCGCCGTGCTTGGCGATGCGCATGTAGGAATCTTCCTCGACTTCCTGTTTGGCGAGAAAGGTCGAAACCCGGCCTTGTGCCGGCTTCGGCACGCCCGCGACCAGCGCCCAATAGATCTTGCGGGCCGAGCGCGAGCGAAAGGTTTTGCCGAGCGCGGCCGCGGCAAAGCGTGTTTTCGCGATCAGCAGGCAGCCGGCGGTGTCCTTGTCGAGCCGATGCACCAGGCGCGGTCGCTGCGCGTCGGGGTGTGTCCCGCGCAGCGCGCCCAGCATGCCGTCGATGTGGCGCGTGGTGCCGGAGCCGCCCTGCACGGCAAGCCCCATCGGCTTGTTGAGCACCATCACGTCGTCGTCTTCGTAAAGCGTGATCGACTTGAGAAAGAAGCGGTCCTTCTGCGCCGCCGGCGCGTCGTCGCGCGGCTTTGGCGCATCCAACTTGAGCGGTGGAATGCGCACCACCTGTCCCGCCTCAAGCCGGGCCTTTGGCTGGGTGCGCTTGCCGTCCACGCGCACTTCGCCTTTGCGGATGATGCGTTGGATGTGGCTGAACGACAGGCCGGGAAACCGCCCTTCAAAGAAGCGATCAACCCGCATGCCGTTTTCGTCCGCCGTAACGCTGACGTTTTGTACGCCGGCGGCAAATTGCGCCGGCTTTGGCGCGACGATCGGCGGCGGCGGCGCGGGCGCAAAAGCGACCGGCTGCTCGCGCGGCGGGCGCGCCGGAAAAGCGCGGCCTCTACCGCCGTCACGCTTGGGAGAATGCTTCACGCGCAGATCGGACTGGCGTGGGTTGGAGCGCTCTTTAAGCCGTTCTTGGGACCGTTCCCGGTTTCGCTCGTCGCGATCGCGGCCAAGACCCCGACCTTGGCCACGGCCACGCGGCGCCGTCGCTTTCTTGCCGCCGCCATAGCCGCCTTTGCGCATTCTCATGTCAATTCATCCGCTATGGACAGCGCTGCAAATCGCCGCGCGTGCCATGGTCCCAGGTCACCGAAAGCCGTCCGGCATGCGGGTGCAGCGAAACCGGGATCGGTTTTTCGCCCGTCTCGCTCCAGCAAAAGGCCTGGATGTAAATCGTATCGCCGGTCTTGTACATGCGTCCGATCCGGCAGCTATCGCCCTGCCAGCGCACTGCGTAATTGCTGACGACCAGCGGCGATTGCGCGCCGGCGTCGGCAAAGCCTTCGCATGACGACGCGTTGGCCGCCCAGCGGCCGGCGATCGATTCCTCTGCTTGGCTTGATGTTGCATTGAAAACCGACAGCCCCGCGAGTACCGCCGCAAACGTCCAAAACTTCATTCCGATTTCCGTTCCTTGCGAAGCTTCGCCCAATAGTCCAATCGTTTCTTCACCTCGCGCTCGAAGCCGCGTTCGGGCGGATCGTAGAACTGCTGGCGCGGCAGCGCGTCGGGGAAATAATTTTGCCCGGAGAAGGCTTCTTCGTCGTCGTGATCATAGGAATAGCCACGACCGTAGCCTTCCTCTTTCATCAGCTTGGTCGGCGCGTTGAGGATGTGCTTGGGCGGCAGCAGCGAGCCCGCCTGCTTGGCGGCGCGCATGGCCGCGCCAAAGGCCGCATAGGAAGCATTCGATTTCGGCGCGGTCGCCACATAGAGCACCGCCTCGGCGATCGCCAACTCGCCTTCGGGGCTGCCCAGAAAATCATAGGCCTCCTTGGCGGCATTGGCGATCACGAGTGCCTGCGGGTCAGCGAGGCCGATATCCTCGATTGCCATGCGCACCACCCGGCGCGCGATATAAAGCGGCGGCTCGCCCGCGTCCAGCATGCGGCAGAGATAATATAGCGCGGCGTCGGGATCGGAGCCGCGCACCGACTTATGCAGCGCGGAAATGAGATTGTGATGGCCGTCCTGCGCCTTGTCGTAGATCGGCGCACGCCGCTGCACAATCTCCTGCAGTTTCGCGGAGTCGAATTTTTCGTCCTTGCGCGCGGCGCGCCAGACTTCTTCGGCCAGCGTGAGCGCGGCGCGGCCGTCGCCATCGGCCATGCCAATGAGGGCGGTGCGCGCATCGGCGTCGAGCGGCAGTGGCCGGCCCTCGATCTGCTCGGCGCGCGCCAGCAGCTTCTCGTTTGCCGCCGCGTCCAAAGATTTGAACACCAGCACGCGCGCGCGCGACAGCAGCGGCGCATTAAGCTCGAACGACGGATTCTCGGTGGTGGCGCCGACCAGGATGATGGTGCCGTCCTCCATCACTGGCAGAAACGAGTCCTGCTGCGCACGGTTAAACCGATGGACTTCATCGACAAAAAGCAGCGTGCCCTGCCCCAGTTCGCGGCGGCGGCGCGCTTCCTCGAACACTTTTTTCAGGTCGGCAACGCCGGTGAAGATCGCGGAAATCTGCTCGAAATGCAGATCGGTTTCCTGCGCCAGCAGCCGCGCCACCGTGGTCTTGCCTGTGCCGGGCGGACCCCAGAACACCAGCGAGCCGAGCGAACGGGTCGCCAGCATGCGGGTCAGCGCGCCGTCGGGGCCGAGCAGATGGTCCTGCCCCACCACCTCGTCGAGCTTGGTCGGGCGCAAGCGGTCGGCGAGCGGGCGCGGCGCGTCCTTGTCGAGGTGGGCTGCCGCGAACAGCGTCGGTCCCGCTTTGGCGCGCGGGCTCATCCGTTGAAGACCGCTGAAATCTGCTGCCCGCCGCGGCGGATGACAACGTTCCAAGATCGGTTCGGCGTGCCGGTGGCGCGTTCCAGATCGCGGGTCTTGGCGATCGCCTCGCCGTTCACGGATACGATTACGTCGCCGCGCCGGAAGCCGAGATTACTGGCGTAAGAGCCATTGTCGACGTCGAGTACGACCACGCCCTCGTCGGCGCTCTGCAATTGCAATTCGTCGGCGAGCGCCGGCGACAGATTGGCGACCTTGGCGCCGGAAAACGGCGAGCGCGAATGGATAGTGATCTCCTCGCGCGCAATCTCAGGCGCGGTCTGCAAAGCCACCTTGACGCTCAGCGACCGGCCGGCGCGCAAGAGATCGAGCGCCGCGGTACCGCCGAGCGGCTTGGTGGCGAAGCGATAGTCAAAGGCATTGACGTCATCGACCGCCTGGCCGTCCACCGTCAGGATCACGTCGCCGGCCTTGAGCCCGGCATGATCGGCCGGGCTGCCGGACGTAACGCTTGCGACCAGGGCGCCGGCCGGGCGCTTCAAGCCCATGCTGTCGGCGATATCGGGGGTCACCGCCTGCAGCTTGGCGCCGAGCCAGGGCCGCTTGACCGCGGCCCCGCCGCTCTTGGCCGAGGCCACCACCACCTGGACCATGTTGGCTGGGATAGCGAAGCCGACGCCCTGCGAGCCGCCCGAGCGCGAGAAGATCGCAGTGTTGATGCCAACCAGCCGGCCGGTGACATCGACCAGCGCGCCGCCGGAATTGCCCGGATTGATCGCGGCGTCGGTCTGGATGAAGAACTGATAGTCGGTAATGCCGACTTGCGTGCGTGCCAGCGCCGAAACGATGCCGTGCGTCACGGTCTGCCCGACGCCGAACGGATTGCCGACCGCCAGCACCACGTCGCCGACCTCGAGCGCGTCGGAATTGGCGAAATCCAAGGTCGGAAAGCGCTCATGCGCGCCCTTGAGCCGCAACACGGCGAGATCGCTGCGCTTGTCCTTGAGCACGATCTCGGCCTCGAACTCGCGCTTGTCGGCGAGCGACACCTTCACCTCGTCGGCGCCTTCGATGACGTGCACATTGGTGACGACCAAGCCCGAGCTATCGACGATCACGCCGGAGCCGAGCGAGCGCTGCACCTGCGGGCCGCCGCCACCCGGCACGCCGAAAAACTGGCGGAAGATCGGATCGTCGAACAGCGGGTTGCGGGTCTGCACCGTCTTGGCGGCATAGACGTTGACCACCGCCGGCGCGACGTGTTGCACGACCGGCGCATAAGACAGCCGCAGCTCGTTGATGGTCGGCACGCGCCGCTCTTGCGCGGACGCAGACGAACTGCCCGCCACGGCGATGGCGACCAGTACAATCGCGGTCAAAGAGCTCTTGGGGCGCATGGCGTCAAATCCCGGCTAATGGCCGAGATATAGGCTCCCCGCCGGGCTAAATGAAGGCCGTTTACTCCTTGGCCGGCACGGTGCGCAGATAAGCCACGACCGCATCGAGGTCCTCGGGCGTTACTGTGGCGTAATACTGGAAGCCCATCGGCGGCTTGAGCTTGCTGCCGTCCCGGCTGATGCCCTGGGTGATAGCGCGCTTGATCTCGTCGTCGGTCCAAGCGCCAATGCCTTTGGTCTTGCTCGAGGTGATGTTGCGCGAGGTCGAGACACCCCACGGCCCCGGGAAATCGAAACCGCCGGCGCCCAGGCGCGTGTCCCACTGGCGCACGCCCTTATCCATCGGCGTGTGGCACTCCATGCAGTGCGCGATAGTCGCGAGATAAAAGCCCTTCTTCACTTTGTCGCTCATCATGGACTCGGCGAAGGGTTTGCTGGCGCCAGGCAGGACGTGTTCCACCTGCGGCATCTTGTAGATCGGGTCCGCCACCTTGTTGCTGACCGGCTTGAGCGTGTGCAGGTAGGCGACGACCGCGTTGAGGTCGCGCTCGGTCATGATGTGATAGAAGCCGGTCGGCATCACCATCGCGATATGCGCGCCGTTTGGCATCTCGCCGGTGCGCAGCACTTTCTTGATATCGGTATCGGTCCATTTGCCGATGCCGGTGTCTTTGTCCGGCGTGATGTTGGGCGCCGTCACCTTGAACGGCGGCTCATCCCAGGAGAGACCGCCGGAAAAATCCTTGCCCGCAATGGCCGCCGGCGGCCCTTTCGGGGTGTGGCAATTGC
The DNA here is from genome assembly GCA_035648555.1 of Pseudolabrys sp. Classification (GTDB taxonomy): domain Bacteria; phylum Pseudomonadota; class Alphaproteobacteria; order Rhizobiales; family Xanthobacteraceae; genus Pseudolabrys. The sequence continues at coordinate 60,869 of DASRLF010000042.1, read as the reverse complement.
CGCAAGTCATGATGCCATTGACCAGATAGCCGCCGCGCGTGACCAGATCGGACTGCGCCTGGGCCACGCCGAGCGTGGCGGCGAGAATGGCGAACAATGTCGTGATAAAACGGACCATGAGGTTCCTCCGGGACGATTGGATGTGGGGGATTATACATAGCCCGCGCCCGGCGGCTATCGACGCATAGCAAAAAGGGCGGCCCATTGGACCCCCCTTGTGAATTTCACCTATTTGACCGTGGATCAGGCCGCCGCGGTCGCCTCTTCGTCGACCTTCTTTTCCAGGACGGGACCTGAATCCTTGCCCTTGGCCTCGACATCGCGGTCGACGAACTCGATCACGGCATTGGCGGCATTGTCGCCATAGCGGAAGCCGGCCTTGAGCACGCGGGTATAGCCGCCTTTGCGATCCTTGTAGCGCGGGCCGATCACGTCGAACAATTTCTTGACCATCGGGATGTCGCGCATTTCCGAGATCGCCTGGCGGCGGGCGGCAAGGCCGCCCTTCTTGGCAAGCGTCACCAGCTTCTCGACGATCGGACGCAGTTCCTTGGCCTTCGGCAGCGTGGTGACGATCTGCTCGTGCTTGATCAGGCTCGCCGCCATGTTGGCGAACATGGCGGTACGATGCGCGGAATGCCTGCCCAGTTTGCGGTGAACTTTTCCGTGACGCATCGCCTACTCTCCCAATGACGTTGCCGCAGGCAGCGGCTTAGTAATGATCCTCGAAGCGCTTGGCCAGCTCTTCGATGTTTTCCGGCGGCCAGCCCGGCACTTCCATGCCGAGATGCAGGCCCATTTGCGCCAGCACTTCCTTGATCTCGTTGAGCGACTTGCGGCCGAAGTTCGGCGTGCGCAGCATCTCGGCTTCGGTCTTCTGCACCAGATCGCCGATATAGACGATGTTGTCGTTCTTGAGACAGTTGGCGGAGCGTACCGACAGTTCGAGCTCGTCGACCTTCTTGAGGAAGGCCGGATTGAACGCGAGGTCGGGAATGGTCTCGGCCGTGGTTTCCTTGCGCGGCTCCTCGAAATTCACGAACACGTTGAGCTGGTCCTGCAGGATGCGCGCCGCATAGGCGAGCGCGTCCTCGGGGCTCAAGGCGCCGTTGGTCTCGAGGTTCATGGTGAGCTTGTCGTAGTCGAGGATTTGACCCTCGCGGGTGTTCTCGACCTTGTAGGAGACCTTACGCACCGGCGAGTACAGGCTGTCGACCGGAATTAGGCCGATCGGCGCATCTTCTGGACGATTGCGTTCGGCCGGCACGTAGCCCTTGCCGGTATTGACGGTGAATTCCATGCGGATCTCGGCGCCTTCGTCGAGCGTGCACAGCACCAGGTCCGGGTTGAGCACCACCACGTCGCCGACGGTCTGGATTTCGCCGGCGGTAACGGTGCCGGGGCCCTGTTTCTTGACCACCATGCGCTTGGGGCCTTCGCCCTGCATCTTGATGGCGATATCTTTGATATTGAGCACGATGTCGGTGACGTCCTCGCGCACGCCGGCGATCGAGGAGAATTCGTGCAACACCCCGTCGATATGCACCGATTGCACCGCCGCGCCTTGCAGCGAGGACAGCAAAATGCGGCGCAGCGCATTGCCCAGCGTCACGCCGAAACCGCGTTCGAGCGGCTCGGCGACGACCGTGGCGAGGCGCGCGGCGTCGCTGCCGGCGCTTACTTGCAGTTTGTTCGGCCTGATCAATTCCTGCCAATTTTTCTGGATCACGTCTTCACCTATTGAGCCGCGCGAGGCTTGCCCGCGCATCCCACCCGCCGTGTGGGGGAAAAGTTCGGCGGTAGCGGACGCGGGCTGCGTCCGCCCGATAGCAAAATCAAACGCGACGACGCTTACGTGGCCGGCAACCATTATGCGGGATCGTGGTCACGTCGCGGATCGACGTGATCGTGAAACCGGCCGCCTGCAGCGCGCGCAGTGCCGACTCACGGCCTGAGCCCGGACCCGAAACCTCGACCTCGAGGGTCTTCATGCCGTGCTCCTGCGCCTTCTTGGCGGCGTCTTCGGCGGCAACTTGCGCGGCATAGGGCGTCGACTTGCGCGAGCCCTTGAACCCCATGGTGCCCGACGACGACCAGGCAATGGTGTTGCCCTGCGCATCGGCGATGGTGATCATGGTGTTGTTGAACGAGGCCGCGACATGCGCCACACCCGACACAATGTTCTTGCGTTCGCGACGGCGAACGCGGGTGGCTTCCTTACCCATTCTCTCAATCCCTTTCGCAGCCCGCGAGCCCTAAGAGGCGCGAGCAATTTCTAACTTACGGCGCCGTCTTCTTCTTGCCGGCGATGGTCTTGGCAGGGCCCTTGCGGGTCCGCGCATTGGTGTGGGTGCGTTGGCCCCGGACCGGCAGCCCCTTGCGGTGGCGCATGCCCCGGTAACAGCCGAGATCCATCAGCCGCTTGATATTGGTCGCCACTTCGCGGCGCAGGTCGCCTTCGACCATGTAGTCGCGGTCGATCATTTCGCGAATCTGCAGCACTTCGGCGTCGGTCAATTGCGACACCCGCCGCTCCTGCGGCAGGTTAACCTTCTCCATGATTTCACGGGCCTTTTTCTGCCCAATGCCATGGATGTACTGCAGCGCGATCACGACGCGCTTGTTGGTGGGTAGATTGACGCCCGCGATACGAGCCACGGATTACCTCTTCTGTTATCGACCGGCCGCGCGGAACGCGCCGAATTCTTGTGTCCCTGGAAGGGGATAGCCCAAAGCGTAACACGACACCTGTCCCCGGATTTCTGGGGCCCGGCATCGCGTCAAGCTTCTGAATGTGCAGCTTATTAAGGGATTCATCTGGCCTTCGTCAACCTCCGCCGGATAAGCGATCGGCGCTATCCCGGCCTGTTTTTGGGGCAGCCTGACCGGTGCCGCCCCCGGCGGAACTCAGAATTTGGTCGATAGCCGCGGTAACGGCGTCGATCGCCGCCATGCCGTCCACGGTCTTGAGCATGCCTTTACCGGCGTAATGATTGGCCAGCGGCGCTGTCTGCGCCCGGTAGGCGACCAACCGCCCCTTGAGCACCTCTGGATTGTCGTCGCTGCGCAGCTTCTCGCCGCGGGCGGCCATTTCCGCGACGCGGTTCTCGATGCGTTTGATCAGGATGTTCTCGTCGACCCGCAACTCGATCACACCGTCGAGTTTGAGCCCGCGCTCGGCCAGCAGGCGGTCGAGCGCCTGCGCCTGCGGCACCGTGCGCGGGAAACCGTCGAGCACGAAGCCGCGCTTGGCGTCGGGCTGATCGACACGGTCCGCAATAATCGCCACCACCACCTCGTCGGGAACCAGTTCGCCGCGATCCATGATGGCCTTGGCGCGCAGACCGACCGGGGTGCCGGCCGCGACCGCGGCGCGCAGCATGTCGCCGGTCGAGAGTTGAACGATGCCGTGTTTCTGGATCAGGCGCTGCGCTTGCGTGCCCTTCCCCGCCCCCGGCGGGCCGAGCAGGATCAATCTCATCGATTGCGCCCCCGCAACTTCGAACGTTTGATCAGGCCTTCATATTGATGCGCCAGCAGATAGCCCTGGATCTGCGCCACGGTATCCATGGTGACGCTGACCACGATCAGCAGCGAGGTGCCGCCGAAATAGAACGGCACCGCGGCATAGGAAATCAGAATTTCGGGTATCAGGCAGACGATCGCCAGATAAAGCGCGCCGATCACGGTGATGCGCGACAGCACGTAATCGATATATTCCGCCGTGCGTTCACCCGGCCTGATGCCGGGGATAAAGCCGCCGTGCTTCTTGAGGTTATCCGCGGTCTCGGTCGGGTTGAAAACGATCGCGGTGTAGAAAAACGCGAAGAACACGATCAGCGCGATGTACAACAATAGGAACAGCGGCCGGCCATGACCGAGCAGCGTCGTGACCGTGGTGAGCCAGCCGGGACCCTGACCGGCGTTGAAATTGGCCACCGTGGTCGGCAGCAGCAGCAACGACGAGGCGAAGATCGGCGGGATCACGCCCGAGGTGTTGAGCTTGAGCGGCAGATGCGAGGACTGACCCTCGAACATGCGGTTGCCGACCTGGCGTTTGGGATACTGGATCAGCAGGCGGCGCTGCGCGCGCTCCATGAACACGATGAAGGCGATGACCGCGACACACATCACGATCACGACAAGAATGAGTCCGGTCGACAGCGCGCCCTGACGGCCGAGTTCGAGCGTGCCGGCGATCGCCGCCGGCAATTGCGCCACGATGCCGGACAGAATGATCAGCGAAATGCCGTTACCGATGCCGCGCGAGGTGATCTGCTCGCCGAGCCACATCAGGAACATGGTGCCGCCGGTCAATGTGATCACGGTCGAGATGCGGAAGAAAAAGCCGGGATCGGCGACCACGCTGCCGGCGCCTTCAAGCCCGATCGAAATGCCGTAAGCCTGGAACGCGGCCAGCACCACGGTGAGATACCGGGTGTACTGGTTCATAATCTTGCGGCCGGACTCGCCTTCCTTCTTGAGCGCTTCGAGCGTCGGCGAGACCGTCGTCATCAACTGGATGATGATCGAGGCCGAGATGTAAGGCATGATGTTGAGCGCGAAGATCGCCATCCGGTGGATGCCGCCGCCGGAGAACATGTTGAACATGCCGAGGATGCCGCCGGCCTGGGTATTGAAAATCTGTTCCCAGGCGGTCGGATCGATGCCGGGCAGCGGGATATAGGTGCCCAGGCGGTAGACCAGCAGCGCGCCGACCGTGAACCAAATGCGCTTCTTGAGTTCGTCGGCTTTCGCCAGCGCCCCGAAGTTGAGATTGGCCGCCAGTTGTTCCGCTGCCGAAACCATCGCTTCGCTCCTGCCGCCGCGCCCCGCTCCACCCGCCGTAACGGGCCGCCATCAGAAGATAGGCACTCGTTTACAAACTTGTAGCCAGCGGCCGGTTCACTCGGCCGGCTTTTCCTCGGCCTCGGCCGCTTCCGCCTTGGGCTTATTGCCGCCCTTCGGCTTGGGACCCTTGGCCGCTTCCAGCGCCATGCGCTTGTTCTTGCCCCTTGGCTCGGCGTCCACTTCCTTGGGTGCGGCCAGGATTTTCACGGTGCCGCCGGCCTTCCCGACCGCGACGATCGCGGACTTCGAGGCCCGGTAGACCGCGAAATCGACCTTGCTCTTGAGCTCGCCGTCGCCGAGCAGCTTCACGCCGCCTTTGGCGCGCCGCATCAGGCCGGCCTTGACCATGGCCGCGACATCGATCGGGTTCTTGGCATCGAGGAGCCCGACATCGATCGCCGCCTGCACCTTGCCGATATTGGTCTCGTTGAGCTTGATCGCGAACGAGGTATTGCGGAAGCCGCGCTTGGGCAGGCGGCGATGCAGCGGCATCTGGCCGCCCTCAAAGCCCTTGATGCGCACGCCCGAGCGCGCGGTCTGGCCCTTGCCGCCGCGGCCGCCGGTCTTGCCCATGCCGGAGCCGATGCCACGGCCGATGCGCATACGATTCCTGCGCGCACCTGCGTTGTCGGCGATTTGGTTCAGTTTCATCGCACTCGTCCTCTTATTTCGCTTCGCCGACCACGCGCACCAGATGCCGGATCTTGTAGATCATGCCGCGCGTCGAGGGCGTATCCGGCAGGTCCTTGGTGCGGCCGATCTTGTTCAAGCCGAGCCCGATCAGCGTCTCACGCTGATCATGATGGCGGCGCGCGGCGCTCGCCACCTGCTCGACCTTGATGGTCTTTTGTGCCGGAGCCATTGGCCAATCCTCAGTCTGTTACGGTTTCGTCGGCGCCTTCGCGGCGGCGCGACTGCAGCGTGGAAACCTTGATATTGCGGCGGGCGGCGACCGAACGCGGCGAATCCTGGTGCTTGAGCGCATCGAAGGTCGCGCGCACCACGTTGTACGGATTGGACGAGCCAAGCGACTTGGCCACCACGTCCTGGATGCCCAGCGTTTCGAACACCGCGCGCATCGGGCCACCGGCGATGATACCGGTTCCCGGAGGCGCCGCGCGCAGGAACACCTTGCCGGCGCCGTGACGGCCAAGCACGTCGTGATGCAGCGTGCGGCCTTCGCGCAGCGGCACGCGGGTCAGCGCGCGCTTGGCGGCGTCGGTCGCCTTACGGATTGCTTCCGGCACTTCGCGCGCCTTGCCGTGGCCGTAGCCGGCGCGGCCTTTCTGGTCGCCGACGATCACCAGCGCGGCGAAGGCGAAACGCCGGCCGCCCTTGACCACCTTGGCGACGCGATTGATGTGCACCAGCTTGTCGGTGAACTCGCTGTCGCGCTCCTCACGGCCGCCACCAGCGCGGTCGCGTCGCGGCTCTCGTCGGGGTTCATGTGCCATAAGCGTAAAGTCCCGTTAAAAGTTAAGGCCGCCTTCGCGCGCGGCATCGGCCAGCGCCTTGATGCGCCCGTGATAGAGATAGCCGCCGCGGTCGAACACGACGTCCTTGATGCCCTTTTCCTTGGCGCGCTCGGCGATCAGCTTGCCGACCGACTTGGCTGCATCGATATTGGCGCCGGTCTTGGCGCCTTCGCGCATCGTCTTTTCGAGTGAAGACGCCGTCACCAAAGTCTCGCCCTTCGCATCGTCGATGAGCTGGGCGTAGATGTGCTTGGAGGAGCGGAATACGGACAGGCGCGCGCGGCCACGCACGCCGGCGGCGTGCTTGACCTTGCGGCGTACCGAGGCCGTCCGCCGCGCAGTTCGATCGCTTAATCTCGACATCGCGCGTCCCTCTACTTCTTCTTGCCTTCTTTGCGGAAGATGTATTCGCCGGCGTATTTCACGCCCTTGCCTTTGTACGGTTCCGGCGGGCGGTAGCCGCGGATTTCAGCGGCGACGTGCCCGACTTTCTGCTTGTCGATGCCGGTCACGACGATTTCGGTCGGCTTTGGCGTCGCAATCGTGATGCCTTCCGGAATCGCGAAGTTCACGTCGTGGGAAAAGCCGAGCTGCAGGTTCAGGGACTTGCCCTGCACCGCGGCGCGGTAACCGACGCCGTTGATCTCGAGGCGCTCCTCGAAGCCCTTGGTCACGCCCGCCACCAGATTGGCGACCAGCGTGCGCGAGGTGCCCCACATCGAACGCGCGCGCTTGCTTTCGCCGCGCGGCTCGAGCGTGAGCAAGGCCTTGTCCAATTTGGCCGAAACGTCGTCGTGCAACACGACCTGCACGGCGCCCTTCGGGCCTTTGATCTTGACGGTCTGGCCTTCCACATTGGCGGTGACGCCGGACGGGATCGAGACCGCTTTGTTGCCGATGCGTGACATCAAAACACCGTGCAGATGATTTCGCCGCCGACATTGGCGTCGCGGGCGGCGTGATCGGCCATCACGCCCTTGGGCGTGGACAGGATCGAGATGCCGAGACCGTTATTGATGCGCGGCAGCGCCTTGACCGAGGCGTAGACGCGCCGGCCGGGCTTGGAGACGCGCGAAATCTCGCGGATCACCGGCTCGCCGTCGAAATATTTCAGCTCGATCTCGAGCTCGCTGCGACCGTCGGCATGCGCGACGCTGGCGTAGCCGCGGATATAGCCTTCGGTCTTGAGCACTTCGCAGACGCGTTCGCGCTGCTTGGAGCCTGGCATAGAAACCTTCGACTTGGTTCGCATCTGCGCATTGCGGATGCGGGTAATCATGTCGCCGATCGGATCGTTGACAGCCATGGTGATCCCCTTACCAGCTCGATTTCACGAGGCCGGGAATCAGGCCCTTGGAGCCGAGGTCGCGCAACGCGATGCGGCTGAGACGATGCTTGCGGTAATAGCCGCGCGGACGGCCGCTCAATTCGCAGCGATTGCGGATGCGCGTGGCCGAGGAATTGCGCGGCAATTCGGCGAGCTTGAGGGTGGCGGCAAAGCGCTCCTCCATCGGCAGCCTCTTGTCGTGGGCAATAGCCTTGAGCGCCTTGCGGCGGTTGGCGAATTTCTTCACCTTCTTGCGCCGGTTATTGTTCTTCTCGATCATACTCTTTTTAGCCATTACTTTCGCTCCTTACGATTCCGCGTTTGAGGGAAATCCCCTCACTGCCGGAACGGGAAGTTGAATGCGGTGAGCAAAGCGCGCGCCTCGTCGTCGGAGCGAGCGCTGGTGCATACGGTAATGTCGAGACCCCAGGAGTCGGCGACCTTGTCGAAGTCGACTTCCGGGAAAACGATGTGTTCCTTGATGCCGAGGCTGTAGTTGCCGCGGCCGTCGAAGCTCTTCGGATTGAGCCCGCGGAAATCGCGCACGCGCGGAAGCGCGATGTTCACCAGCCGGTCGATGAAGTCGTACATGCGCGCCTTGCGCAGCGTGACTTTGCAGCCGATGGCCTGGCCGTCGCGCAGCTTATAGGTGGCGATCGACTTGCGCGACTTGGTGATCACGGCTTTCTGGCCGGCGATCATCGTCAGGTCGGCGGCGGCATTGTCCACCTTCTTGCGGTCGGCGACGCCCTCGCCGATGCCCATGTTGAGCACCACTTTGGTGATCACCGGCACCTGCATGCGGTTGGTGTAGCCGAACTGCTTGCTCAGCTCGCCGCGGATGACCTGCTCAAATTGCGTCTTGAGCCGCGCCACGTAATCGGAGCGCTCGCGCGGCTTCTTGACCTTCGGAGCGTCACCCTTGGGCGCGCCGCCGTCCTTGGCGCCCTTCGGGGCGTCTTGCGGCTTCTGCGCCGGCTTCTTGGCTTCGGTATCTGCTTGCGTGTCAGCCATCGATCTCGGCTCCTGAACGCTTGGCGATGCGGACCTTCTTACGGTCGCCACCTTCGCCGACGAATTTGAAACCGATGCGGGTCGGCTTGCCATCTTTGGGATCCGCCACCGCCAGGTTGGACAGATGGACAGCGCTCTCCTTGGAGATGATCCCGCCTTCCTGCTGCGCGGTCTGGCGTTGATGGCGCTTGACCATGTTGACGCCGCGCACCAGCGCGCGATCGGCGTCGGGGCGCACCTCGATAACCTCGCCGGTGCGGCCTTTGTCGCGGCCGGCGAGCACGATCACCTTGTCGCCTTTGCGGATTTTCGCGGCCATCACAGCACCTCCGGCGCGAGCGAGATGATCTTCATGTGATTCTTGGCGCGCAATTCGCGCGGCACCGGCCCGAAGATGCGGGTTCCCACCGGCTCCATCTGCGGCGTGATGAGAACCGCGGCGTTGCGGTCGAAACGGATGACCGAACCATCGGCGCGCTTGATGTCCTTGCGGATGCGCACCACGACAGCCTTCATCACCTCGCCCTTCTTCACGCGGCCGCGTGGGATGGCTTCCTTCACCGACACAACAATGACGTCGCCGATGGTGGCGTATTTGCGTTTTGAGCCGCCCAGCACCTTGATACACATGACGCGGCGCGCGCCGGAATTATCGGCGACGTCGAGGTTGGTTTGCATCTGGATCATGATGCGGCTTTCATTGTTTGGGGACGCATAACGCTCATTGAACTTTCTGCTTCTTCTCGCCCCGGATCACTTCCCAGCACTTGAGCTTGGAAATCGGGCGGCGCTCTTCGATCCACACCGTGTCGCCGACGGCAAACTCGTTCTTCTCGTCGTGCGCGTGGTATTTCTTCGAGCGGCGCACAACCTTCTTCATCGTCGCGTGGGAAAAACGCCGGTCAACCCGCACGACCACGGTCTTGGCCTGCTTGTCGCTGACGACGACGCCCTGGAGCGTACGCTTCGGCATCTTTAACCCCTTACTTCGACTTCGTTGCCGCAGTCTTCTTCGCGCCGGCCTTGCGGCTCTTCGCGGACTGAGGCTTCTTGGATTTCGGCGCAGCGGATCTCGGCTTCTCGGCCTTCGGTTTGGCGACCTTGGGCTTTACTTCTGCTTTCGGCGCCGTGCTGACTTTGACGGCCGGCTCAGGCGCGCCGGCGCGCTTTTGCGCGGCGATGGTCTTCAAGCGCGCGACGTCGCGGCGAATGACGCGCACGCGCGAGGTATTCTCGAGCTGACCGGTGGCACGCTGGAAGCGCAGGTTGAACTGCTCCTTCTTGAGCTTGAGCACCTCGTCGTCGATCTGGTCGAGCGTCATCGCTCTTACGTCATGGGCTTTCATGGTCTACTCGGCGATGCGTTCGATGAATCGGGTCTTGACCGGCAGCTTGGCGGCGGCGAGCGCCAGCGCTTCCTTGGCGACTGCGATCGGAATGCCGTCGACCTCGAACAAGATGCGGCCCGGCTTGACGCGGCACACCCAATACTCGGGCGTGCCCTTGCCTTTGCCCATGCGGATTTCGATCGGCTTCTTCGACACCGGCACGTCCGGATAGACACGGATCCACACCCGCCCCGACCGCTTCATGAAGCGGGTGAGCGCGCGGCGCGCGGCCTCGATCTGGCGCGCGGTGACGCGCTCGGGCTCAAGCGACTTGAGGCCGTATTGGCCGAAGGCGAACGTACTGCCGCTGGTGGCGACGCCGTGGATACGGCCCTTGAACGCCTTGCGGAACTTGGTGCGCTTTGGTTGCAGCATGACTTAACTCTGTTGTCCCTTTAGGCCGCGCTGTCGCGGCGCGGACGACCCTGGTCGCCTTCGGCGAGCTTCTTGTCCTGCGCCATCGGATCGTGCTCGAGGATTTCGCCCTTGAAGATCCAGACCTTGACGCCGCAAGTGCCGTAAGTGGTGAACGCGGTGGCGACGCCGTAGTCGACGTCGGCGCGCAGCGTATGCAGCGGCACGCGGCCTTCGCGATACCACTCCATGCGCGCGATTTCGGCGCCGCCGAGGCGGCCCGAACAATTGATGCGGATGCCTTCGGCGCCAAGCCGCATCGCGGATTGCACCGCGCGCTTCATGGCGCGGCGGAACGCCACGCGGCGCTCGAGCTGCTGCGAGATCGATTCGGCAACCAATTGCGCGTCGAGCTCCGGCTTGCGGATTTCGACGATGTTGATGACCACGTCGCTGTCGGTGAGCTTGGCCACCGACTTGCGCAGTTTCTCGATGTCGGCGCCCTTCTTTCCGATCACCACGCCCGGGCGCGCTGAGTGGATGGTGACGCGGCACTTCTTGTGCGGGCGCTCGATGATGATCTTCGACACCGCCGCCTGCTTGAGATCCTTCATGAGCGCGGCGCGGATCTTGATATCTTCATGCAACAGCGTGCCGTATTCGGTCTTGCCGGAATACCAGCGCGAGTCCCAGGTGCGGTTGATCCCGAGACGCAGCCCAATCGGATTGACTTTTTGACCCATGAACGAACCCTCAGGCTTTCGCTGCGGCTTGTGCGGCGACCTGACGCACGATGATGGTCAGGTGGGAGAACGGTTTTAAAATGCGTCCCATGCGGCCGCGGCCGCGCGGGCTGAAGCGCTTGATCACCAGCGCCTTTCCGACGTGAGCCTCGGCGACGACAAGTTCGTCAACGTCGAGGTCGTGATTGTTCTCGGCATTGGCGATCGCCGATTCCAGACACTTGCGCACATCGACGGCGATGCGCTTGCGCGAAAACTCGAGGTCGGCGAGCGCACTCGCGACCTTCTTGCCGCGGATCATCTGCGCGACAAGATTGAGCTTCTGCGGGCTGACCCGAATCATCCGGGTCACCGCCATGGCCTCGTTATCCGGGAGGCTTCGCTCGCGTGCGCTCTTGCCCATGACGTCTCTCTCGATTCCCTTTAAGTCGCCGCCGGCGCAGCGGGCGCGGCACCCGGCGCGGCCGGAGCCGAGGCCTGACGCTTGGCTTTGCGGTCGGAGCTGTGGCCGTAGAACATCCGGCCCGGCGAAAACTCGCCGAACTTGTGACCGACCATTTCCTCGGTCACCATCACCGGAATGTGCTTCTGCCCGTTATAGACGCCGAAATTCAGGCCGACGAACTGCGGCAGAATGGTCGAACGCCGGCTCCAGATCTTGATCATGTCGTGACGGCCCGACGAGCGCGCGGCTTCCGCCTTGCGCAGCAGATAGCCATCGACGAACGGACCTTTCCAAGCTGAACGCGTCATAATCAGTTTCCTACTTCTGCTTCTTGCGCTCGTGGCGGCTGACCGCGATGAATTTGGTGGTGCGCTTGTTCTTGCGTGTCTTCTTGCCCTTGGTCGGGAAGCCCCACGGCGTGGTCCAGTGACCGCCGCCTTTGGTGCGCCCGCCGTGCGGGTGATCGACCGGGTTCATGGTGATGCCGCGGTTATGCGGCATGCGGCCCTTCCAACGCTGGCGGCCGGCCTTGCCGATGGTCGTGTTCATGTTGTCGGGGTTCGACACCGCGCCGATGGTCGCCATGCAACGGCCGTGCACCAGGCGCTGCTCGGTGGTCGAGAGTCGCAGGATGACGTAATCTTGGTCGCGACCGACGATCTGCACGTAGGTGCCGGCGGAGCGCGCGATCTGGCCGCCTTTGCCGATCTTGATCTCGACATTGTGCACGATGGTGCCGACCGGAATATTGCCAATCGGCATGGCATTGCCCGGCTTCACGTCGGCATGCTCGGAAGCGATCACCTGATCGCCGGCGGCCAGGCGCTGCGGCGCCAGGATATAGGCGAGTTCGCCGTCCTGGTACTTGATCAGCGCAATGAACGCGGTGCGGTTGGGATCGTATTCGAGGCGCTCGACCGTCGCCGGCACATCGAATTTGGTGCGCCGGAAATCGATCTTGCGATAGGCCTGCTTGTGGCCGCCGCCGCGGAAACGTGAGGTGATGCGGCCGTTATTGTTGCGTCCGCCGGTCGAGTTCTGGCCTTCGGTGAGCGCCTTGAGCGGCCCGCCTTTGTACAACGAAGAACGGTCGACGATCACCAGCTGGCGCTGGCTCGGCGTGGTCGGATTGTATGTTTTCAACGCCATCGCAGGCTTCCCTTACAATCCCGTTGTCACGTCGATGCGGTGACCCTCTTCGAGGGTCACGATCGCGCGCTTCACGTCGGACTGTTGTCCGAGTCTGTTCTTGAACATTTTCAGCTTGCCCTTGCGGGTGAGCGTGTTGACGTTCTTGACTTTGACATCGAACAGCTTCTCGACCGCTTCCTTGATTTGCGGCTTGGTCGCGTTCTTGCGCACCTTGAACACGACCTTATTGTGCTCGGACGCCATGGTCGCCTTTTCGGTGATCACCGGCGACAGGATGACGTCGTAATGGCGGGGATCGCTGGTGCTCATTTGAAGCGCGCCTCCAGCGCATCGAGCGCCGCCTTGGTCAGCACCAAAGTCTTGCGCCGCATGATGTCGTAGACGTTGATGCCCTGCACCGGCAGCACGTCGATATTCGGAATGTTGCGGGCCGCATTGCGGAAGTTCAGCTCGACCTCGGCGCCGTCGATGATTAGCGCGTTGATTAAACCGAGCTTGTCGAACTGCTTGGCGAGGCCCTTGGTCTTGCCGTCCTTCAGCGTCATCTTGTCGATGACGATGATGCCGCCGTCCTTGGCCTTGGCCGACAGCGCGTGCTTGAGCGCAAGCGCGCGCACCTTCTTGGGCAGGCCGATGGCGTGGCTGCGCACGACTGGGCCGAAGGCCCGGCCGCCGCCGCGGAATTGCGGAACGCGCGCGGAGCCGTGACGGGCGCCGCCGGTGCCCTTCTGCGCGTACATTTTCTTGCCGGTACGCCAGATTTCCGAACGGTCTTTGGTCTTGTGCGTGCCGCGTTGGCGCTTGGCGAGCTGCCAGTTGACACAGCGCTGCAAAATGTCGCTGCGCGGCTCGAGGCCAAAAATCGCATCGGGCAGATCGACCGAACCGGCGGATTTGCCTTCCAGCGTGGTGATTTTGAGTTCCATGTTACGCGCCCTCCTTCGCGGCGGGGGCTGCGTCAGCCGCGGGCGCTTTGTCCGCAGCCGGCTTCGCGTCGGATTTCGCCGCAGGCTTGGTCTCGGCCGCTTCACTGACGCGGAACTTGCCGGGCTTGGGCGCTTCCTTCGGAAGCTTCTTCTTGACGGCGTCACGCACCGTGACCCAGCCGGACTTGGCGCCGGGCACCGCGCCTTCGACCATGATTAGGCCGCGCGCCACATCGGTCTGCACCACTTTGAGATTGAGCGTGGTCACCCGATCGACGCCCATGTGACCGGGCATCTTCTTGTTCTTGAAGGTTTTTCCTGGGTCCTGCCGGCCGCCGGTCGAACCGATCGAGCGGTGCGAGATCGACACGCCGTGCGAGGCCCGCAGGCCGCCGAAATTCCAGCGCTTCATGCCGCCGGCAAAGCCCTTGCCGATCGAGGTGCCGCAAACGTCGACGAACTGACCAATCACGAAATGATCGGCGGTGATTTCGGCGCCGACCGGGATCAGCGCGTCCTCGGTGACGCGGAATTCCGCCAGCTTACGCTTGGGCTCGACATTGGCCTTAGCAAAATAGCCGCGGTCGGCCTTGATCATGTTGTTGGTGCGGCGCGGGCCAGAACCGAGCTGGAGCGCAACATAACCGTTCTTGTCCTTGGTGCGATGGGCGATCACCTGGCACTGCAATAGCTGCAGTACCGTCACCGGCACGTGCTCGCCGCTTTCGGCAAACACCCGGGTCATCCCAATCTTTTGCGCAACCACTCCGGAACGCATCTTAATTCCTCACCCGGCCTTTACAGCTTGATCTCGACGTCGACACCGGCGGCGAGGTCGAGCTTCATCAGCGCGTCCACCGTCTGCGGCGTCGGATCGACGATGTCCAAGAGGCGCTTATGGGTGCGCATCTCGAACTGTTCGCGGCTCTTCTTGTCGATAAACGGCGAACGGTTCACCGTGAATTTCTCGATCTTCGTCGGCAGCGGGATCGGGCCACGGACCTGCGCACCGGTGCGCTTGGCCGTGTTCACGATCTCGCGGGTCGACGCATCGAGGATGCGGTGATCGAAGGCCTTGAGCCGGATCCGGATATTCTGGCCGTTCATTGTCGCTTCTTTCGTTCGTCATGCCCGGCCTTGTGCCGGACATCCACGACTTCAATGTTGCTCGCCAAGACGTGGATGGCCGGGACAAGCCCGGCCATACCGCCTTTCGGCCTTACTCGATGATGCTCGCCACCACGCCGGCGCCGACCGTACGGCCGCCCTCGCGAATGGCGAAGCGAAGTTTTTCTTCCATGGCGATCGGCACGATCAGGTGCACTTCCATCGCCACGTTGTCGCCCGGCATCACCATCTCGGTACCGGCCGGCAGATGCACCACACCGGTCACGTCGGTGGTGCGGAAGTAGAACTGCGGACGGTAGTTGGTGAAGAACGGGGTATGACGGCCGCCCTCTTCCTTGGTGAGGATATAGGCTTCCGCCTTGAACTTGGTGTGCGGCTTGACCGAGCCGGGCTTGCAGAGAACCTGGCCGCGCTCGACTTCCTCGCGCTTGGTGCCACGCAGCAGGCAGCCGACGTTGTCGCCGGCTTCGCCCTGGTCGAGCAGCTTGCGGAACATCTCGACGCCGGTGACGACCGTCTTGGTCGTCGGCTTGATGCCGACGATCTCGACTTCCTCGCCGACCTTGATGATGCCGCGCTCGATGCGGCCGGTGCACACAGTGCCGCGACCGGAGATCGAGAACACGTCTTCCACCGGCATCAGGAAAGGCTGATCCTTCGGGCGCTCCGGCTGCGGAATGTATTCGTCCACTGCCTTCATCAGCGCGTTGATCGCTTCCTTGCCGAGCTTCTCGTCCTTGCCCTCAAGCGCCATCAGCGCCGAGCCCTTAATGATCGGAATCTTGTCGCCCGGGAAATTGTACTTCGACAGGAGTTCGCGAACCTCGAGCTCGACGAGTTCGAGCAATTCGGGATCGTCGACCATGTCGACTTTGTTCATGAACACAACCAGTGCCGGCACGCCAACCTGACGGGCGAGTAGGATGTGCTCGCGGGTCTGCGGCATCGGGCCGTCGGCGGCCGACACCACCAGGATGGCGCCGTCCATCTGCGCCGCGCCGGTGATCATGTTCTTCACATAGTCGGCGTGACCGGGGCAGTCGACGTGCGCGTAGTGGCGCGCCGCGGTCTGGTATTCGACGTGCGCAGTCGAAATCGTGATGCCGCGCGCTTTTTCTTCGGGCGCCTTGTCGATCTGGTCATACGCCGTGAAGGTGGCGCCGCCGGTCTCCGACAGCACCTTGGTGATCGCCGCGGTCAACGTGGTCTTGCCGTGGTCGACGTGACCGATCGTACCGATATTGCAATGCGGCTTATTGCGAAGAAATTTCTCTTTTGCCATGGAACTCTCCGTTCAGAACCTTTTGGTTGCGATCGTCACGCGAATTTCTTTTGTACTTCGGCGGATACCGCCGCCGGCAGCTCCGCGTAGTGATCGAATTGCATCGTGAAGGTGGCGCGGCCCTGTGACATCGACCGCAACGTGTTGACGTAACCGAACATGTTCATGAGCGGCACCATCGCGTTGATGACGTTGGCGTTGCCGCGCATGTCCTGGCCCTGGATTTGCCCGCGCCGCGAATTGAGGTCGCCGATGACGGAGCCGGTGTAGTCCTCCGGCGTCACGCATTCGACCTTCATGATCGGCTCGAGCAGGACGGGCCTTGCCCTCTGCATCGCCTCTCGCAGGCACTGACGTGCGCAGATTTCGAACGCCAGCGCGGACGAATCGACGTCGTGATATTTGCCGTCGATCAGCGTTACCTTGAGGTCGACCACCGGGAAACCCGCGAGCGGGCCGGAGCCGAGAACGGACTCGAGGCCCTTCTCGACGCCCGGGATGTATTCCTTCGGTACCGTGCCGCCGACCACTTCGTTTTCGAACTCGAACGGCGTGCCGGGCGGCGTCGGCTCGGCGATGATCTTGATCGCCGCGAACTGGCCGGAGCCGCCGGTCTGCTTCTTGTGGGTGTAGTCGTGCTCAACGCGCTGGGTGATCTTCTCGCGGAACGCCACCTGCGGCGCGCCGATATTAGCGTCCACTTTGTAGGTGCGCCTGAGGATGTCGACCTTGATGTCGAGATGCAGCTCGCCCATGCCCTTGAGGATGGTCTGGCCGCTCTCGTGATCGGTGGAGACGCGGAACGAGGGATCCTCGGCCGCGAGTTTGGCAAGCGCGACGCCGAGCTTTTCCTGGTCGGCTTTCGACTTCGGCTCGATCGCGATCTCGATCACCGGATCGGGGAATTCCATCTTTTCCAGGATCACCGGCTGCTTGGCGTCGCACAGCGTATCGCCGGTGCGCACTTCCTTGAGGCCGGCCAGCGCGACGATGTCGCCGGCAAAGGCTTCCTTGATATCCTCGCGGTTATTCGCGTGCATCAGCAGCATGCGGCCGATGCGTTCTTTGCGTTCCTTGGTCGAATTGATCAAGCCGGTACCGCTGGTGAGCGTGCCGGAATAAATGCGGCAGAAGGTGATGGTGCCGACGAAGGGATCGTCCATGATCTTGAAGGCGAGCAGCGCCAGCGGCGCGTTGTCCTTCGGCTCACGGATGACGTCTTCATTATTATTGTCGGGATTGATGCCGTGGATCGGCGGCACGTCGAGCGGGCTCGGCAAGTAATCGACGACGGCGTCGAGCAGCGGTTGCACGCCTTTGTTCTTGAACGCCGAGCCGCACAGCACCGGGAAGAACGCGCCGGTGATCACCGCCTTGCGGATCAGCTTCTTGATGGTCGCCTCGTCGGGCATCTTGCCTTCGAGGTAGGCTGTGGCCGCGTCATCGTCGAGTTCGCAAGCCGCCTCGATCATCTTGTCGCGGTATTCCTGCGCCTGATCGAGCATGTCGGCGGGAATGTCGACGTCGTGGTAATCGGCGCCGAGAGATTCGTCGCTCCACACCACGCCCTTCATGCGCACCAGATCAATCAGGCCCTTGAAATTCTGCTCCGAACCGATCGGAAGCTGGATCGCCACCGGCCGCGCGCCAAGGCGGGTCTTGATGTCTTCCATGCACTTGAAATAGTCGGCGCCGATCTTGTCCATCTTGTTGGCGAACACGATGCGCGGAACTTTGTACTTGTCACCCTGACGCCAGACCGTCTCGGTCTGCGGCTCCACGCCCTGGTTGCTGTCGAGCACGACAACCGCGCCGTCGAGCACGCGCAAGCTGCGCTCCACCTCGATGGTGAAATCGACGTGGCCGGGGGTGTCGATGATGTTGAGGCGCTTTTCTTTCCAGAACGCGGTGGTCGCGGCCGACGTGATGGTGATGCCGCGTTCCTGCTCCTGCTCCATCCAATCCATCGTCGCGGCGCCTTCATGCACCTCGCCGATTTTGTGGTTCTTGCCGGTGTAATAGAGGATCCGCTCGGTCGTCGTGGTTTTCCCGGCATCAATGTGGGCCATGATGCCGAAATTGCGGTAGTCCTCGATAGGGTGGACGCGGGGCATAGAAGTTCTAGTCCTTGATTGGGTTGTTCGTCGTCACCAGCGGTAATGCGAGAAGGCCCGGTTGGCTTCCGCCATCTTGTGGGTGTCCTCGCGCTTCTTGACGGCGTTTCCCCTGTTATTGGATGCATCGAGCAGCTCGGCCGAGAGCCGTTCGGTCATCGTCTTTTCGTTGCGCTCGCGCGCCGCGATGATGATCCAGCGAATTCCGAGCGCCTGGCGGCGCGACGTGCGCACTTCAACCGGCACCTGGTACGTGGCGCCGCCAACGCGGCGCGAACGCACTTCGATCGAGGGCATCACGTTGTCGAGCGCCTGCTGGAAAACCGTGAGCGGGCTTTGCTTGGTCTTGCTCTCGATCATTTCGAGCGCGCCGTAGACGATGCCCTCGGCGACCGATTTCTTGCCGGCATACATGACGGCATTCATGAACTTGCTGACGACGATATTGCCGAACTTCGGGTCCGGGATGACTTCGCGCTTTTCTGCGGCGTGGCGGCGGGACATGTTCCGATTCCGATTATTTGGGGCGCTTGGCGCCGTATTTCGAACGGCGCTGCTTGCGGTTCTTGACGCCCTGGGTGTCGAGCACGCCGCGCAGGATGTGGTAGCGCACACCCGGCAAATCCTTGACGCGGCCGCCGCGGATCATCACCACCGAATGTTCCTGAAGGTTGTGCCCCTCGCCCGGGATGTAGCCGATCACCTCGAAGCCGTTGGTCAAACGCACCTTGGCGACCTTGCGCAGCGCCGAGTTCGGCTTCTTCGGCGTCGTCGTGTAAACGCGCGTGCAAACGCCGCGCTTCTGCGGCGAAGACTCGAGCGCCGGCGCCGTGTTGCGCACCTTGAGCGGCTTGCGCGGCTTGGCAATCAACTGGTTGATCGTCGGCATCGTTGCTTCGCTACTCTCGTTTGGGCCGGACCGGCCCGGATTCGTTTTGGGCTTTCGCCCGGCATTCCCACGCGCAAAACGAAATCGCGCCAGCCGCGTCGATTTGCGGGGGCGCTCTTTCGTTTTCGGACGACCACGATGCGATAAAGCGCCGTGGACGTTCACCCTCAGTCTGACAGTGGCTGTCAGTGACAGCGTTTGAGCTTCATCCGTCGAGGCGATGCGCCGGCCAAGCTTTGAGAGTTAACGTAGCAATCTCAAAGGGTTAACCGGGCGGCCGTTCCGAACAAGCGAAGCTCACCGCCTGCCGTAAAGTGTCGCGTATGTATCGGCGCGACTCGCTCAAGTCAAGGCGAAAAGGGCCGGAAAATCGAGGGTTAATGGCCCTTAGCCCCGTTCCGCCCCAAGTCGCGACCCAGCGGTGCCCTGAAGCTAAAAGGGCCGCCCTTGCGGGCGGCCCTTTTGAAGTCGTGTGGGACGAGAAGGCCTATTCGGCCGCCGGCAGCGCCGGAGCCGCCTCGGCTTCCGCCTTTGCCGCCGCTTTGGCGGCGTCCTTCTCGCGTTCTTCGAGGATGAGCGCGTCGCGCTTGACCGCGACTTCGCGCAACTCGTCCATCATGGCGCCGGTGCCGGCCGGGATCAGGCGGCCGACGATGACGTTCTCCTTGAGCCCGTCGAGCGTGTCCGCCTTGCCGTTGACCGCGGCTTCGGTGAGGACGCGCGTGGTCTCCTGGAACGACGCCGCCGAGATGAACGACCGGGTCTGCAGGCTCGCCTTGGTGATGCCGAGCAGAACGGGATGTCCGCTCGCCGGCTTCTTGCCGTCGATGGCGGCGCGCGCATTGATCTCGTCGAGCTCGGTCTTGTCGAGTTGCTCGCCTTGCAGCAACTCGGTCTCGCCGGTCTCGTCGATCTCGACCTTCTGCAGCATCTGGCGAACGATCACCTCGATGTGCTTGTCGTTTATGTTCACGCCCTGCAGACGGTAGACCTCCTGGATCTCGTTCGTGAGATACGAAGCGAGCTCCTCGACGCCCTTGATGGCGAGGATGTCGTGCGGGGCAGGATTGCCCTCGACGATGTAATCGCCCTTCTCGATGACGTCGCCATCCTGCAGATGGATGTGCTTGCCCTTCGGGATCAGATACTCCTTGGGCTCGTCGTTCTTGGAGGTCGGCTCCAGCGTCAAGCGGCGCTTGTTCTTGTAGTCCTTGCCGAAGCGCACGGTGCCGCCGATCTCAGCGATGATCGCCGCGTCCTTCGGCTTGCGCGCCTCGAACAGCTCCGCCACCCGCGGCAGACCGCCGGTGATGTCGCGCGTCTTGGCGCTTTCGGTCGGAATACGCGCGATCACGTCGCCCGCCTTCACATGGGCGCCGGGATCGACCGAGATGATCGCATCGACGGCGAGGATGTAGCGGGCGTCGCCGCCGCGCGCGAGCTTGAGCAGCTTGCTGCCCGACTTGATCACGATCGCCGGACGCAGGTCGGCCTGGTTACGGGACGACCCCGTGCGCCAGTCAATTACCACGCGCTTGGCGATGCCGGTCGACTCGTCGAGCGCTTCCGACATCGACAGACCGTCGACGAGGTCCTCGAAGGCGATCGAGCCTTCAACCTCGGTGAGGATCGGCCGGGTGTAGGGATCCCACTCGGCGATGCGCTCGCCGCGCTTGATCTTGTTGCCGTCTTCGACGCGCATGCGCGCGCCGTACGGGATGCGGTGATGCGCGCGTTCGGTGCCGTCGGTGTCAACCACCGCCACCACCATGTTGCGCACCATCGCCACCACGTCGCCATCCGAGTTCTTGGCGATGTTCTTGCCCTTGAACTTCAGCTTGCCGTCGAAGTTCGACTCGATGAACGACTGCTCCGAGATTTGAGCGGCGCCGCCGATGTGGAACGTGCGCATGGTGAGCTGAGTGCCCGGTTCGCCGATCGATTGCGCGGCGATGACACCCACCGCTTCGCCCATGTTGACCGGGGTGCCGCGGGCAAGATCGCGCCCGTAGCAAGCGCCGCACACGCCGTTCTTCGATTCGCAGGTGAGCACCGAGCGAATCTTCATTTCCTGGACGCTGGCGTTGGTGATCGCTTCGACCTCGGGTTCGGTCAACAGCGTGCCGCGCTTGACCACCGCCTTGCCGGTCGCCGGATCCTTGACGTCTTCGGCGGCGGTACGGCCGAGAATGCGGATGGCAAGCGGCGCCACCACGGTGCCGGCGTCGATGATCGCCCGCACCTTGATGCCGTTCCTGGTTCCGCAGTCTTGGATCGTGATGATGCAGTCCTGCGCCACGTCGACCAGACGCCGCGTCAGGTAGCCGGAGTTCGCCGTCTTCAAGGCGGTGTCGGCCAGGCCCTTGCGGGCGCCGTGGGTCGAGTTGAAGTACTCGAGCACCGACAGGCCTTCCTTGAAGTTCGAAATGATCGGGCTCTCGATGATCTCACCGGACGGCTTGGCCATTAGGCCGCGCATGCCGGCCAGCTGACGCATCTGCGCGGGCGAGCCGCGCGCGCCGGAATGCGCCATCATGTAGATCGAGTTGATCTGCATGTCGCGACCGTCTTTGTCCTTCTTGACGGCCGATATTTCCTTCATCATCGCGTCTGCGATCGCGTCGGTGGACTTCGACCAGGCGTCGACCACCTTGTTATACTTCTCGCCCTGCGTGATCAGACCGTCATTATATTGCTGCTCGAACTCCTTGGCGAGTTCGCGCGTCTTCTCGACCGTGGCCCACTTCGAGGCCGGCACCACCATGTCGTCCTTGCCGAAGGAAATACCGGCCTTGAAAGCGTGATAGAAGCCGAGCGCCATGATGCGGTCGCAGAAAATGACCGTCTCTTTCTGACCGCAGTGGCGGTAGACGGTGTCGATCATCCCGGAGATTTCGCGCTTGGTCATCAGCTTGTTGACGATGTCGAACGGCGCTTTCACGCTGCGCGGCAGCACGTTGCCGAGGATGACGCGGCCGGGCGTGGTCTCGTACCACTTGTTGTACTCCTCGCCCTTCTCGTTCACGCCGACCCAGCGATAGCGTATCTTGGTGTGCAGCGAGATGACCTTCTCGTGCAGCGCATGGTCAATCGCCGCCATGTCGCCGAAGGATTTGCCTTCGCCGGGCGAACCTTCGCGCTGGAGCGTGAGGTAATAAAGACCGAGCACGATGTCCTGCGACGGCACGATGATCGGCTGGCCGTTGGCCGGATGCAGGATGTTGTTGGTCGACATCATCAGGACGCGCGCTTCCAACTGCGCTTCCAGCGACAGCGGAACGTGCACGGCCATCTGGTCGCCGTCGAAATCGGCGTTAAAGGCCGCGCAGACCAGCGGGTGAAGCTGGATCGCCTTGCCCTCGATCAGCACCGGCTCGAAGGCCTGGATGCCGAGGCGATGCAGCGTCGGCGCGCGGTTGAGCAGCACCGGATGCTCGCGGATCACCTCGTCGAGGATATCCCAGACTTCCGGCTTTTCCTTCTCGACCAGCTTCTTGGCCTGCTTCACCGTGGTGGAGAGACCCTTGGCGTCGAGGCGCGAATAGATGAACGGCTTGAACAGTTCGAGCGCCATCTTCTTCGGCAGGCCGCACTGGTGCAGCTTGAGTTCGGGACCGACCACGATCACCGAACGGCCGGAATAGTCGACGCGCTTGCCGAGCAGGTTCTGGCGGAAACGACCCTGCTTGCCCTTAAGCATATCGGCGAGCGACTTCAACGGACGCTTGTTGGCGCCGGTGATGACGCGGCCGCGGCGGCCGTTGTCGAACAGCGCATCGACGGCCTCCTGCAACATGCGCTTTTCGTTGCGGATGATGATGTCCGGCGCGCGCAGTTCGATCAGCCGCTTCAAACGGTTGTTGCGGTTGATGACGCGGCGATAGAGATCGTTCAAGTCCGACGTGGCGAAGCGCCCGCCATCCAGCGGAACAAGAGGCCGCAGATCGGGCGGGATCACCGGCACGACCGTGAGGATCATCCACTCCGGCTTGTTGCCGGAGGCGATGAAGGCCTCGATCAGCTTGAGCCGCTTGGCGTATTTCTTCCTCTTGATGTCGCTCTCGGTCTCGCCCAGTTCGACGCGCAGGTCGGCCTGCATCTTGTCGAGGTCGAGGCCTTTCAACATCTCGCGGATCGCTTCCGCGCCGATGGTGGCGGTGAAGCTGTCCGGGCCGTATTCTTCCTGCGCCTTGAGGTACTCGTCCTCGGACAGCAGCTGACGGTCCTTGAGCGGGGTGAGGCCCGGCTCCAGCACCACGTAATATTCGAAGTACAGAATGCGCTCGAGATCCTTCAGCGTCATGTCGAGCAGCAATCCGATGCGGCTCGGCAGCGATTTCAGGAACCAGATGTGCGCGACCGGCGCAGCGAGTTCGATGTGTCCCATGCGCTCGCGCCGCACGCGGCTGAGCGTGACTTCGACCGAGCATTTTTCGCAGATGATGCCCTTGTACTTCATGCGCTTGTACTTGCCGCACAAGCACTCGTAATCCTTGATCGGCCCGAAGATGCGCGCGCAGAACAGGCCGTCGCGCTCGGGCTTGAAGGTCCGGTAGTTGATCGTTTCCGGCTTTTTGATTTCGCCGTAGGACCACGACAAAATCTTCTCAGGGCTCGCGATCGAAATCCGGATCTGGTCGAAGACCTGAGCCGGCGCCGCCGGGCTGAAAAGATTCATGATCTCTTGGTTCATTGCCATCTCCGCTATGCCGGCATGCCACCGGCCGCAAATTAGAAAACAAAGGCGTGATAGGCCGGGCGACTTTGGCGTGAAGACGCGCTTCGCGCTTTTGCTTGCCCGGCCGGACGCTCGTTATTCGGCGGCTTCCGCCGCCTCGGGGCCGCGGCCCTGCGCCTTGGAATTGTGCAGATCGACGTTAAGGCCGAGCGAGCGCATTTCCTTGACCAGGACGTTGAAGCTTTCCGGAATGCCCGCTTCGAACGTGTCGTCGCCGCGCACGATCGCCTCGTACACCTTAGTGCGGCCGGCGACGTCATCCGATTTCACGGTGAGCATTTCCTGCAACGTATAGGCGGCGCCGTAGGCTTCGAGCGCCCACACTTCCATTTCGCCGAAACGCTGGCCGCCGAACTGCGCCTTGCCACCGAGCGGCTGCTGGGTGACCAGCGAGTAAGGACCGATCGAACGGGCATGGATCTTGTCGTCGACCAGATGGTGAAGCTTGAGCATATAGATGTAGCCCATGGTCACCTTGCGATCGAACGCCTCACCGGTGCGGCCGTCATAGACGGTCGACTGGCCGGAGATATGCAGGCCGGCGAGTTCGAGCATGTTCTCGATGTCTTTTTCCTTAGCGCCGTCGAACACCGGCGTCGCAATCGGAACGCCGTGCCGCAGGTTGCCGCCAAGCTCGATCAGGCCGTCTTCATCGAGCGACTTGATGGTCTCGTCGTCGCCATAGACCTTCTTGAGCATTTCCTTCAGCGGCTTGGCATCGTGCTTCAGGTTATAGGTGTCGACCGCCTGCCCGATCTTGAGCCCCAGGCCGGCGCAAGCCCAGCCGAGATGGGTCTCCAGAATCTGGCCGACATTCATGCGCGAGGGCACGCCCAACGGGTTGAGCACGATGTCGGCATGGGTACCGTCTTCCAAGAACGGCATGTCTTCGATCGGAACGATGCGCGAGACCACGCCCTTGTTGCCGTGACGGCCGGCCATCTTGTCGCCGGGCTGGATCTTGCGCTTCACCGCGACGAAGACCTTGACCATCTTCATCACGCCGGGCGGCAATTCGTCACCGCGTTGGAGCTTCTCGACCTTGTCGAGGAAGCGCTGTTCCAGAAGCTTTTTCGACTCGTCGTACTGCTTGCGGATGGCTTCGATCTCGGCCATCAGCTTGTCGTTCGGCGAGGCGAACAGCCACCATTGCGAGCGCGGATATTCGTCGAGCACCGCGCGGGTAATCTTTGAATCCTTCTTGAAGCCCTTCGGACCGGCGACGCCGGTGCGGCCTTCCAGAAGTTCGGCCAGACGGCCGTAGACGTTACGGTCGAGGATCGCCTGTTCGTCGTCGCGGTCCTTGGCGAGGCGTTCGATTTCCTCACGCTCGATCGCGAGCGCGCGCTCGTCCTTCTCGACGCCGTGGCGGTTGAACACGCGCACTTCGACGACAGTGCCCTGCACGCCCGGCGGCACCCGCAATGAGGTGTCGCGAACGTCAGAGGCCTTTTCGCCGAAGATAGCGCGCAAGAGCTTTTCTTCCGGCGTCATCGGGCTTTCGCCCTTCGGCGTGATCTTGCCGCAGAGGATGTCGCCGGCGTGCACTTCCGCGCCGATATAGACAATGCCCGCTTCGTCGAGATTCTTGAGCGCCTCTTCCGAGACGTTCGGGATGTCGCGGGTGATTTCTTCCGGACCCAACTTGGTGTCGCGCGCCATCACTTCGAACTCTTCGATGTGGATGGAGGTGAACACGTCGTCCTTGACGATCCGCTCGGACAGCAGGATCGAGTCCTCGAAGTTGTAGCCATTCCACGGCATGAACGCGACCAGCACGTTGCGGCCGAGCGCGAGTTCGCCGAGATCGGTCGAGGGACCGTCGGCAATGATGTCGCCTTTGTTGACCTTATCGCCCACCTTCACCAGCGGACGCTGGTTGATGCAGGTGTTCTGGTTCGAGCGCTGGTACTTCATCAGCCGGTAGATATCGACGCCCGGCTTGGTCGGGTCGGTTTCGCCGGTGGCGCGCACGACGATACGCGTGGCGTCGACCTGATCGATCACGCCAGTACGGCGCGCGGAAATCGAGGCGCCCGAGTCGCGGGCGACCACGCCTTCCATGCCGGTGCCGACGAACGGCGCTTCGGCGCGAACCAGCGGCACCGCCTGGCGTTGCATGTTCGAGCCCATCAGCGCGCGGTTGGCGTCATCGTTCTCGAGGAACGGGATCAACGCCGCTGCCACCGAAACGAGCTGTTTCGGCGACACGTCCATGAAGTCGACCTTGTCGCGCGGCACCAGATGCACGTCGCCAGCCTGTCGGCAGATGATAAGGTCTTCCGTGAAGCGGCCACGCGCGTCCATCTGCGCGTTTGCTTGCGCAACAGCGTGACGGCTTTCTTCCATCGCCGAGAGATAGATGACCTCATCGGTGACGCGGCCGTCCTTCACCTTGCGATAAGGCGTTTCGACGAAGCCGTATTTATTCACGCGCGCATAGGTCGCGAGCGAGTTGATCAGTCCAATATTCGGGCCTTCCGGCGTTTCGATCGGGCAGATACGACCGTAGTGCGTCGGATGCACGTCGCGCACTTCGAAGCCAGCCCTTTCACGAGTAAGGCCGCCCGGGCCAAGCGCCGAGAGACGGCGCTTGTGGGTGATTTCGCTGAGCGGATTGGTCTGGTCCATGAACTGCGAAAGTTGCGAGGAGCCGAAGAACTCGCGCACGGCGGCGGCGGCTGGTTTCGCATTGATCAAATCCTGCGGCATGACGGTATCGATATCGACCGACGACATGCGCTCCTTGATCGCGCGCTCCATGCGCAACAGACCGATGCGGTACTGGTTCTCCATCAACTCGCCGACCGAACGCACGCGGCGATTGCCGAGATTGTCGATGTCGTCGATCTCGCCCTTGCCGTCGCGCAGATCGACCAGCGTCTTGATGACGGCCAGGATGTCATCCTTGCGCAACACGCGCATGGTATCCGGAGCGTCGAGTTCGAGACGCATGTTCATCTTGACGCGGCCGACGGCCGAAAGGTCGTAGCGTTCTGAGTCGAAGAATAGCGACCGGAACATCGCTTCGGCGGTGTCGACGGTTGGCGGTTCGCCCGGGCGCATGACGCGGTAGATGTCGAACAGCGCGTCTTCGCGCGTCATGTTCTTATCGACGGTCAGCGTGTTGCGGATGTAGGCGCCGACATTGACGTGGTCGATGTCGAGCAGCGGCAGTTCCTTGTAGCCGGCTTCGATCAGAACCTTGAGGTTCTTCTCATCGATCTCGGAGCCCGCCTCGAGATAGATTTCACCGGTCTTGGCATTGGCGAGATCTTCCGCGATGTAGTGGCCAATCAATTCCTCGTCCGCCATGCGAAGGTGCTTGAGCCCCTTCTCCTGCAACTGACGGGCCTGGCGCACCGACAGTTTCTTACCGGCTTCGACGACGACCTTGCCGGTGTCGGCGTCGATCAGATCGTTGATCGCCTTGTAGCCCTTCAAGCGGTTAGCATCGAACGGCACGCGCCAGCCTTCCTTGGCGCGCTTGTACATGACGTGCTTGTAGAAGGTGCGAAGAATTTCCTCGCCATCGAGGCCGAGCGCATAAAGAAGCGACGTCACCGGAATCTTGCGGCGGCGATCGATACGCGCATAGACGATGTCCTTGGCGTCGAATTCGATGTCGAGCCAGGAGCCGCGATAGGGAATGATACGGGCGGCGAACAAAAGCTTACCCGACGAATGCGATTTGCCCTTGTCGTGATCGAAGAACACGCCGGGCGAACGATGCATCTGCGAGACGATAACGCGCTCGGTGCCGTTGACGATGAAGGTGCCGTTATTGGTCATGAGCGGAATGTCGCCCATGTAGACATCCTGCTCCTTGATGTCCTTGACCGAGCGCGCGCCCGTTTCTTCATCGATATCGAACACGATGAGGCGCAGGGTAACCTTGAGTGGCGCGGCGAAGGTCATGCCGCGCTGGCGGCACTCGTCGACATCGTATTTCGGCGGCTCGAATTCGTACTTGACGAATTCTAGCATCGAGGAATTGGAGAAGTCCGAGATCGGGAAGACTGAGCGGAACACCGCCTGCAATCCCTCGTCGGGACGGCCGCCTTCCGGCTCTTTCACCATCAGGAATTGGTCATAGGATGCCTTCTGAACCTCGATGAGGTTCGGCATCTCCGCCACTTCCTTGATTGATCCGAAATACTTTCTTACGCGCTTGCGACCGGTAAATGTCTGCGCCATCGTTTTCTTTCTCTCGATTCGATTTTCGAGGTGAGCGCTCAGCGCCTCTCCGAACAGCCGCAATCCATCGTGGCTATCAGGACAAGCGTCGGGGCTACCCGTTTCTATGTGATTCGGACCGCGCCCGAACCGCCGAACATCTCGCAACTCATCGTGACCGGGCTTATACGCGCCGTATCACGAGCCGCTTCCGAGGCCGAAAACCGGCCGCGGCGCTTTCCTTTTGCGACACCCCAGGGAGGTTAAAACCCCTGGGGTATCGGAACTTTTGTCTTGGCGATCCCCGGGTCTCGCGAAGTGCTCGCCCGGAGATTTCGCTTAAGTAAGCTTCGTTTACTTAAGCTCAACCTTGGCGCCGGCCTTTTCGAGGGTGGCCTTGATCTTGTCGGCCTCTTCCTTGTTGACACCTTCCTTGACCGGCTTCGGCGCGCCTTCGACCAGGTCCTTGGCTTCCTTGAGGCCGAGGCCGGTAAGGGCACGCACTTCCTTGATCACCTCGATCTTCTTGTCGCCGGCTGCGGCCAGGACAACGGTGAACTCGGTCTTCTCTTCGGCGGCGGCGGCGCCACCACCGGCGGCCGGACCGGCAACCGCAACCGCGGCGGCAGCCGAAACGCCCCACTTTTCTTCGAGCAACTTCGCCAGATCCGCCGCTTCCAGGACGGTCAGCTTCGACAATTCGTCGACGATCTTGTTCAGGTCAGCCATTTGTCAGTTCCTATTCGGTTCGAACCAGTCGGGTTTGTTTGTTCAGTGAGCCGTCAGGCCGCTTCGCTCTTGGAGGCGTAAGCCTGGACGACGCGCGCGACCTTGGCCGCGGGAGCGTTGGTGAGCTGCGCGATCTTGGTCGCCGGCGCCACGAGGAGGCCGATGATCTTTGCACGCAGTTCATCCAGAGACGGCAGCGAGGCGAGCGCCTTGACTGCGTTCTGGTCCAGAGCCGTTTTGCCCATCGATCCGCCGAGAATGACGAACGCTTCGTTCGCCTTGGCGAAATCGACGGCCACCTTAGGTGCCGCCACCGGGTCGCCCGAATAGGCGAGTACGGTCGGCCCCTTCAACAGGGGCGCAATGGAGGCAGCGTCGGTGTCCTTAAGAGCGATTTGGGCGAGACGGTTTTTTGCCACCTTCACATGGCCGCCCGCTTTTCGCATCTGCTGACGCAGCTGCTGCATTTGGGCGACAGTGAGGCCGGCATAATGAGCCACCACCACGACAGCCGAGGTCTTGAAGACCCCGTTCAGTTCAGTGATGGACTCTGCTTTTGCCGCTCGATCCACTGCAAGCTCTTTCCGGTTTGGCGGCCGTCCGCATGAGGCGGGAGCCACCGGGTTGCACCGGCCATCCCGCAAAGGTTCACGCGAAGCGAACTTCCGGCAGGACAACCACGACAATCCTGCCCCCCGAAACATGAACTACCGTCATGATCGGGTATCCGAGGTTCGAACCGACTTGGCCAAGCCTTGCGGCCCGGCAAATTCGGGTCTCATCCCCATCTGTGCTGGCCCCTTAAAGCGAGGATTAAGCGTCAGCCTTTTGACGGGCCTCAGCGCCGGCAGTCTTGGACAGGTCGACCGGAACCTTGGTCCCCTTGCGGGGCCTCGGCCACGGTTTTACGCGCTCACATCAATGAAAATCGGCCTCTTTCCCCTTCCAGATGTCCCGCCGGGATGTCCAAAAGGATTGAGCTCCTACCACCATGTGTTTGTAGAGACGCGCAAAGGCGTGCCGACAAAGGGGGCCAGCACGCCCGATGCACGCTATTTAGAATGTCTTAGAGACTTTGCCAAGTGGAATTTATGGGGAATCTTCGAGGAATTTAGCAGGCTTTCTCCCGCCTGTCCGGCGGGCCTGCCTCGCCCGTGCGCGCCAGATGGGCGTTTCAAGGGCGGCGGCTCGTTCTGGGCGGTAAACCGCTGGCTGCTTGGCCTCGATGCTTGGGGGCGGTAAGCCGCGCGACGGGACGTCCGCGCAACAAAAAGCCCGATCCTTGCGGACCGGGCTTTCGCATTTCTTGATTTGCGGCCTTATACCTTCGGCGCGAACAAGGTCGAGGTGTCCACTTTCACGCCCGGGCCCATGGTCGAGGAGATCGCGACCCGGTTGATGTAATGGCCTTTCGCTCCCGCCGGCTTTGCCTTCTGCACGGCGTCAACGAAGGCCATGACATTGGCCACCAGTTGCTCCTCACCGAACGAGGCCTTGCCGACGCCGGCCTGCACGATGCCTGCTTTCTCGACGCGGAACTCGACCGAACCGCCTTTGGCGCCTTTGACGGCATTGGTGATGTCCATGGTCACGGTGCCGACCTTCGGGTTCGGCATCATGCCGCGCGGACCGAGCACCTTACCGAGGCGGCCGACCAGCGGCATCATGTCGGGCGTGGCGATGCAGCGATCGAAGTCGATCTTGCCGCCATTGACGATCTCAACGAGATCTTCCGCGCCGACGACATCGGCGCCGGCGGCTTTCGCCTCTTCGGCCTTGGCGCCGCGCGCAAATACGCCGACGCGCATGGAGCGGCCGGTGCCGTTCGGCAGCGTCACCACGCCGCGCACCATCTGGTCCGCGTGCTTGGGATCGACGCCGAGGTTCATCGCGATTTCGATGGTCTCGTCGAACTTGGCCTTGGCGCGCTCCTTCACCATCTTGACCGCTTCGATGATGGTGTAGGCCTTGGCGGGGTCGACGCCTTCGCGAACAGCCTTTGTGCGTTTTCCGATTGTCATGGCTGTTACTCCGTCACCGTAAGACCCATCGAGCGGGCCGAGCCTTCGATCATCTTGGCGGCAGCTTCGATGGTGTCGCAGTTCAAGTCTTTCATTTTCTCTTTGGCGATTTCCTTGACCTGTGCCTTGGTCACGGAGCCGGCGATGTCGCGGCCCGGAGTCTTGGAGCCGCTTTCGAGCTTGGCGGCCTTCTTGAGAAAGAAGGACACCGGGGGCGTCTTGAGTTCGAAGGTGAACGAGCGATCCTGATAGGTCGTGATGACCACCGGGATCGGCGTGTTCTTTTCGATCTTCTGGGTCTGCGCGTTGAACGCCTTGCAGAACTCCATGATGTTCAAGCCGCGCTGACCGAGCGCCGGCCCGATCGGGGGCGACGGGTTGGCAGCGCCAGCCGGCACTTGTAGTTTGAGGAATCCAGTAACTTTTTTAGCCATCTTACACTCCTGCATAGGGCCGGCTATTGCCGGCCCGTAAGTTACAGTTAGTGGTGCGGATCTTGACGGGTGGCTTGCCCGCCTCACCTCCCACGTCTTTGATCGATGAGAGCGAACGCTCCCATCGCCTTCTTATTTGCGCATGATCTTGCCCGAAAACCGGTACCCACTTTTCGGGATCATGCGCGCACGGTCATGGTGTCACAGCTTCTCCACCTGACCGAATTCCAGTTCAACCGGCGTGGCGCGGCCGAAGATCGAGACCGCGACCTTAACGCGCGAACGCGCTTCGTCGACTTCCTCAACCACCCCGTTGAACGAGGCAAAGGGGCCGTCCGACACGCGCACCTGCTCGCCAACTTCGAACGAGACCGACGGCTTGGGCCGTTCGATGCCTTCCTGCACCTGGTGCAGGATGCGATTGGCTTCGGCTTCGGTAATCGGCATCGGCTTGTTGTCCGAGCCAAGAAAGCCGGTGACCTTCGGCGTGTTCTTGATCAGATGGTAGACCTCGTCGGTCAAGTCCATCTTCACCAGCACGTAGCCGGGAAAGAACTTGCGCTCGGCATTGACCTTGCGGCCGCGGCGCATCTCGGTGACGGTTTCAACCGGCACGAGGATTTCCTCGAAATGATCGTCCAGCCCGCGCTGCTTGGCCTGCTCGCGGATCGATTCCTGCACCTTCTTCTCGAAATTCGAGTAGGCGTGCACGATGTACCAGCGCTTCGGGCGCGTCGTGGTGGAAGTGGCGGCGGTCTCGCTCATCGTCGAACAGCTTTCAATTGCTCTTAGCTTCCGATGCCGAGCACGAAGGTCACGGCAATACGGATAACCTGGTCGGCCAGCATAAAGAATACCGAGGTAATCGCCACCATCACGAACACCATCGCAGTCGTGATCATGGTTTCCTTGCGCGAAGGCCAGGTGACCTTGCGGGTTTCCTCACGCACTTCCTGCAAAAACTTGAACGGGGAAGTTGCCATTCAATGTGTGTCCCAAATCCTAACTTGAAAGTCCGAAACTCGTTTCAGCCGTCTTATCTAATGACGGTCCGCTCGTTTTGCTCAGCCGCCGGTGGCAAAGACGCTGCCCGAGCCTGGCAGGAGTGGCAGGACTCGAACCTGCAACCCCCGGTTTTGGAGACCGGTGCTCTACCAATTGAGCTACACTCCTCCGGGAAGCCGGCGTGCCGAGCCGAAGCTCGCGGCCGGCCCGCCTTCGCCCAATTGGGCTCCGGCGCGGCATCCTTTGCTCGCTTCGCGAGCGAAGGCTGGAAGCGGATGCGGCGGACCATAAGGGTCCGCCGCGCCGATGTCATGCATTATAGAGCGCGGCTTTGCAAGGGCGTGCGGGGCGGATTCGGGCGGCTTTTGGCCTAATACCGCCCGGCAAAGCCCATCTTCGCCCGTAAGGGGTTCGACGGGCAACCTTCGCGCGCGCCCATTTTGGTGCCGATCCCTTCGCTCTCATGCGACCGGTGCCAGCCGACCGCGCGCCCCGCTGTCACATTTGGGCCTGTTACGAAGTAGTATCTCATCTGGATACTAAGGGCCTGCAGAACGTATCCCATCGGGATACGTTCTGTTCATGATCAGAAGCTTTAGGGGAAGTTTTGCTGAACCGATCCTTCAGGGCCGCAAGGTTCCGAAGGGGTTCCCGACAAATCTTGCCAAAGTGGCGCGCCGAAAGCTGATCATGGTGGACTCCGCCGCCTTCCTTGGAGCCTTGAATTCCCCGCCGGGCAACCGGCTTAAGGCGCTTGAAGGCGATCTAGCCGGAAAGCATTCGATCCGGATCAATGATCAGTGGAGGCTCATCTTCCGATGGACCGACGCTGGGCCAGAAGAAGTGGAGATTGCCGACTATCACTGATCTGAATTTGGCGCCGGGAAGTCCGGGGTCAACTGCCAACCAAGGCATCGGGAGGTCCGATGCTAAGACCAGGAGGGTCGCACATGGCAAAAAAACTCGCGCCTGTTCATCCCGGCGAAGTTCTCCGGGAGGAATTCCTCGTTCCGCTTAAGTTGACACCCTACGCGGTCGCAGCCGCGCTGCGCGTGCCGCGCACGCGCATTGAGCGCATCGCACGTGAGGAAAAGCCGGTAACGGCCGACACCGCGCTCCGCCTCGGCAAATTCTTCAAAACCGGCGCCGCGTTCTGGATGAACATTCAGGCGCGCTTCGATCTTGAAACGGCCGAAGACAAGCTCGCACCTCAAATTAAGAAGATCGCCGAGTACGAGGCGGCCTGATCACGCTCAATCATGGCTCGACAGATAGCCCACCTCAATCACGAGATCTGTGTCTGGGGGGCACCATGGCGAAGCTGAAGTTTTTGGTTCGATCGTCGTCCGGCAACGGCATCTATGAGCTTGAGGCCTACCGAACGCCGAAGGGCATACGCTTTTCTGCACATGCGAGGCCGCCGATAATGGCATGCTTGTAGGTCATGTTCAGTTCCAGCGCGCGGGTCTTAATCGTATCGAGTATGGTCACTCCGGTTTTCTTCAGCAGCACTCGCGGCCTTTTCAAGCCGAGCTCTTGCGCCTACCGTTGCTGGCGGACGGCCGCCAAAAGGCGGTCTTTTCCGAGATCAAACTGAAAACCGGGGGTTGGGCTGTCCGAGGACGTTTATTGGATCCCTGTTGGACCCCCGACGCTCAAAACTCAAAAAAGCCTGTAAGTATTGGAGCGGGTGAAGGGAATCGAACCCTCGTCATCAGCTTGGAAGGCTGTTGCTCTACCATTGAGCTACACCCGCGAAGGCCGAAATGACCCGCGGAAAATGCGTCAGCGCGCGGTCCTGCTAGCGCAGGGCAGATCGGGGTGCAAGGGCGCGCCCCAGGATGGGCGGCGCAACGCCCTGCCCGCCTCAGCTCATTTCCGCCCGCACGATGGCGGCGCCATCGACCATGGCCTTGAGTTTGCCGAAGGCAACCTCGCGCGGCAGGTATTTCATGCCGCAGTCGGGCGCCGGGATCAGCCGCTCGGCCGCCATATGTTTCAGTCCGGCGCGGATGCGCCCGGCCACCGTCTCCGGCGTCTCCACCACGATATCCGACAGGTCGAGCACGCCGAGCATCACCTTCTTGGGCGCTAAATCGGCCAGCACGCCGAGATCGATCTTGGGCTGCGCGCTCTCGATCGAGATCATGGTCGCGTTGGTGGCGGCGAGCTCCGGCAGGAAAGCATAGCCCGACGGTTTGCTTTCGCCCGGCACGACGGCGGCATAGCCGAAGCACAGATGCACCACGGTCGGCACCGTGATGCCTTCAAGCGCACGGTTGATCGCCTTGACGGCGTAACGACGCGCGGCCTCGGGATCGTTGCGCACCCAGGGTTCGTCGAGCTGGATCACGTCGGCGCCGGCGCGCACCAGGTCGAGCGCCTCCTCGTTGACAGCGGCGGCCATGTCCATCGCCAGCGCTTCGGCGTCTTTATAAAATTCGTCGCGCGCCTGCTGGCTCATGGTGAACGGGCCCGGCAGCGTAATTTTGGCGAGCCGGTCGGTGTGGCGGCGCAGAAACTGCATGTCGCGCAATTCAACCGGCGCTGCGCGGCGCACCTTGCCGACCACGCGCGGCACCCGCGTTTCACCCGAACGCGCTTTGACGACGCCCGGGTTCTGGATGTCGATACCTTCCAGCGCGGTGGCAAACCGATTTGAATAACTCTCGCGCCGCATCTCGCCGTCGGTGATGACGTCGATGCCGGCGCGTTCCATCTCGCGAATGGCGACGATGGTGGCGTCGTCCTGCGCCTGCTCAAGCCATTGCTCCGGCACGCGCCACATCTCCTTCATGCGAATGCGCGGCACGACTTTCGACAGCATCTGGCGGTCGATCAGCCAATCCGGCTGCGGATAGCTGCCGACGACGGTGGTGGGAAATAATTTCTCGGGCATTGCGATCTCCAGGAAAATTCAGGCGGTGGCGGGCGTCGCCAGCCGGCTGTCGTTGGCATCCTGCGACACGACGCGGCGACCGGCGGTCTGCCAGACCAGCGTGCGGCGCTCGATCGCGCGCACCAGCATGTCGAAGGCGACCGACAGCGTCAGCACGACGATGATGGCGGCGAAAACACGCGGACTGTCGAGGATGGTACGGTTCATGGTGACGAGATAGCCGATGCCGCTCGCCGAGGTGAGCATTTCGGAAACGACGACGCCGATGATAGTCAAGGCCCCGCCGAGGCGAAGCCCCGCCAATACGGTCGGGATCGAAGCCGGGATGATGACGCGGGTAATGAGTTGGGGCAGGTTCGCGCCCATGCTGCGGGCGGCGAGCAGATATTGCTCGTCAATGGTGCGGATGCCAGCGGCGGTCGACAGCATGACGGGAAAGAAACCGTAGACGCCGGCAAAGACGATTTTGGATTCCGAACCGATGCCGAACCAGGCGGTGAAGATCGGATAGAGGATCACGATCGGGATGGCATAGAGGCTGGAAAATACCGGCAGCATGAGATTACGCAATGAGGCGACGCCGCCGACGATGGCGCCGGTGAGAATGCCGACGCCGTAGGCGATCAGCATGGCGATGACGACTTCATAAAGCGTCACCAGCAAAGCGGCGAAGTAAATGCCGCGATCGAGCCACAATACGGCGAGCGTTTTGCTCAACGGCGGCAGAAACAATTCGGGTAGGATGCCCAAACGCGGTATCGCCTCCCACAGCACGAGCAGCGCAAGACCGATCAATCGGCGGACGCTCTGTGGCGACGGACGGGTCATGTCATGCGCCTCACGGGGTGTCACGGATCTGGTGCCAGATCCGTTCGCGCAAATTGCCGAAGACGTCGGTCGCCATCATCTGATAGGTGCGCGGACGCGGCAGGTCGATCGGGACGCGGTCGAGAATTCGTCCCGGCCGCGCGGACAT
Source organism: Pseudolabrys sp. (assembly GCA_035648555.1). GTDB lineage: Bacteria > Pseudomonadota > Alphaproteobacteria > Rhizobiales > Xanthobacteraceae > Pseudolabrys. The sequence continues at coordinate 24,803 of DASRLF010000042.1, read as the reverse complement.
CACGATCACCTCGTCGGCGAGATAGACCGCCTCGGTCAGGCTGTGCGTAATGAAAACAACGGTCTTATTGGTCTTCGACCAGATGCGCAGCAATTCGTGGCCCATCGTCATGCGGGTCTGCTCGTCGAGCGCGGCGAACGGCTCATCCATCAGCAATACCGGCGGGTCCTGCACCAGCCCGCGCGCGATCGACACGCGCTGCTTCATGCCGCCCGACAATTCGTGCGGATAGCGTCCGCCGAAACCGTCGAGGCCGACCAGGCTGAGCATTTCCTCGGCGCGCGCGCGCCGCTCGTCGCGCGGGGCATGTTTGAGCACCAGCGGAAACTCGACATTCTCAATGGCTGTGAGCCAGGGATAAAGGCTCGCCTCCTGAAACACGACGCCGACGCGCTCCGGGTCGGGCGTCAGGATCGGCCGGCCGTCGCACAGGATCGTGCCGGCGGACGGCGTGCGCAGGCCGGCGAGCATCATCAGGAGCGAGGTCTTGCCGCAACCGGAAGGCCCGACAATGACGACAAAATGCCCGGCCGGCACGTCCAACTCGATATTGGACAGCGCCGGCACCGCGCCATCGCGGCCCTGATAGACGTGGCTAAGCCCGCGGATTTGCACCGCCGGCTCGGACGCGATGGCTTGCCTCGGGCTTACGTTCGCCATGTGCTGTAACGCGTCTCCATGCCACGCACCAACTCATTGAACGCCATGGCCGCCACCGCCAGCACGATCACGCCGGCGAATAGTTGCGGCAGCATGAAGTTCTCGCCCCAGTTCGCGATCATGTGACCGACGCCGGTGCGCGAGGCATACATTTCCGAGATCATCACGCCGGTGAAATTGAAGATCATCGAGATGCGCAAGGTCTCGAGCAGGATCGGCATCATGCTTGGAACATAGACGCGGCGCAAAATCTGCGCACGCGTGGCGCCGTAAGATTGCGCGACCAGCACATAATCGGTCTTGACCGACTCCACCGCCGCGCTTGCACTCATGATGACGATGAAGATGGTCGAGAAGGTCGCGTAAGCGACCTTCTGCTGAAAGCCGATGCCGAACACAAGAATGAACATCGGCAGGAAGATCGATTTTGGAACGCTGAACACGTAAAACAACATCGGCCGGAAGATCGCGCCGAAATAGGCGTTCTCGGCCGACAATACGCCAAGTGCGCCGCCGAGCGGCACCGCGATGACAAAAGCAACCAGCACCTCCGCCGTCGTCACCGCCATGGCTTCCTGAAAATCGCCGCGGCTAAGAATCTGCGCGAGCGTTTCAAGCACCAGCGAGAGCGGCGGCAACAGCATCGGATTGACGATGCCGGCGCGCGGCAAAATCTCCCACGCGCCGAGAAACGCTCCCAACAGAGCAATCCGGATAAGAATGGTGACCGGCTTGCTCATCGCAGCTTCGCCTCGCCGTTCACGGGCGCGTCGGCACCGCTTTGAATTTCGCCGTATAGATTTCGGCAACAGGCGCGATGTCCGTCATGCCAACCAAGCGGGCCATATCCAGTCCGCGCTTCACCCATTCTTCCGTCATTTCGCCGGTCGAGGACAGCTTGACGATATTGCCGTCGAGTTCGGCTTCGGCGATCGGCAGCGGGATTTCGTCGATCTCGGAAATGATCTTGATCGCGGCCTGCCGGTTGCCCTTGTCCTTGAGCCAGACCATGGCGCCGAACAACGCGTTGTTGATCTTTTGAATGAGCGCCGGCTTTCCGGCGATCAATTTATCTGGGGCGATCCACACACCGCTCAAATGCTCCGGCACCGCCGTGCCGAAGTCGATCAGCGGACGTACGGTGCCTTCCTTCAGGACTTTGAAGCTGAGCGGCGAATAGAGCACGATGGCATCGACATTGCCGGACAGCAGGTTCGGAATAAGGCCGCCGCCGCCAAGCGGCACGGCGGTAAATTTCACTTTCTTTTCGGCCTGCGTCCAGCGCGCCAGAATGTCGGTGGCCGATCCGGCCGAGGTGATGCCGACTTTCTTGCCGTCGAGTTCGGACGCGTCCTTGAGCTTGGAATCCTTCTTCACCATCAGGTACCAGCCGTTATAGCCGAGACCGGCCGCAGAGATGGCTTTGGTCTTGACGCCCTTCTTGATGCCGGCCGCGACAATAGCGGTCGAGCCCACGGTAAGATCGGCCGCGCCGGCGGCGACCGCTTCAAAGGCCTCCGCGCCGCCGCGATAAACGGTCAGTTCGGCGTCGATGCCTTCTTTTTTGAAAAGCCCTTGCCGCAACGCGGTTTCGGAAATGATGGTTGGATAATACGTCTTTGTCGGCAGCGCGATGCGCACTTTTTCCTGCGCGGAAGCGGCCGGCGCGCCGGTAAGCACAGCGGTGGCGATGAAAGCAACGGCCAGAACGGAAAACCTCGTTCCCGCACGCACCGACGCAAATGAAGACATCGACGTAAATGAAGACATCGACATAAATGAAGACATCGACATAAATGAAGACATGGCGTTCATCCTCCACGCACCGGGGGTTTCCTGCGCCGCTGACGTGCCTTGCTCTTTTAAAGATCGCGAAGGCTTCATCGCAACCCGATTACAATGGCAGCAGAGCGTTGGGGTGACAAGCTGCGCAAAGCTCGTCGATCATTCACGCGATACGTGCGTGGCGCGCTGCCCAACTCGCTTATGTCCTGCCCACACGGCGCCGTCGGGCGCGCGTGCGTTTGAGCGCAAAGGGCGAAGAACTGCCCGGGGGAAATTACCGTCACTTGCCGGCGCGGGCGCGTCGGGAAAAGAGTGGTGGGAGAGGTAGGACTCGAACCTACGAAGGCATAGCCAGCGGATTTACAGTCCGCCCCCTTTGCCGCTCGGGACACTCTCCCTTAAAGCCCGTCCTACCGTATTGATCCGCAAAGACAAACGCCATTGCGCCGGGACAGCCGGGATTTGCGAGGGGTTATGGGCAGAGGCAGCCGCGAAGTCAATGGAATTTGTCCGCAAGGCTGTTCCGCCGCTGCGGGATCGGTTAAGGCTCGCGAGGCGCTACACATTAGATAATTCCAATCGAACGGCTCAGGCCCGGAAAGTTCAATGGCATCACGACCCTCCGGCGGCCGGCCGCCTTCCGGCCCCAAACTTTGGAGCAAACCCGGGGCAAAACCGGGCGCGACCCGCGAGCAAGTCGAGCGGCGCGAGCGCTTCGAACGCGCCCGCCGTGACGCCTTGCGCGCCACCGACGGCGACGGCCCCGTCATCATGTATGGCTGGCACACGGTGACGGCCGCCTTGCGCAATCCGACACGTCACATCCGCAAATTGCTTGCCACCGACAATGCCGCACGCCGTCTTGCCGAGGAAGGCATTGCGCCAACGCGCGCGCCCGAAGTCGTGCGCCCCTCGGCCATCGCCGAACGGCTGCTGCCCGATGCCGTGCATCAGGGCCTTTATCTCGAAACCGATCCCCTGCCCTCGCCGGCGGTCGAAGAGATCGCTGGACAAGGCGTCGTGCTGGTGCTCGACCGCATCACCGACCCGCATAATGTCGGCGCCATCTTCCGCTCCGCCGCGGCCTTCGCAGCCACGGCAATCGTCACCACGCAACGCCATTCGCCCGACGCCACCGGCGCGCTCGCCAAGGCCGCGTCCGGCGCGCTCGAACAGGTGCCGCTGGTGAACGTGCAGAACCTGGCGCGCGGTCTTGCAGCGCTTAAAGCGAACGGGTTTCTGGTGGTCGGTCTGGATTCAAGCGGCGACGCCGATCTGTCGGCGCTCACGTTGCGCAAGCCGCTCGCGCTGGTACTCGGCGCCGAAGGCAAGGGCTTGCGCCAACTCACCAAGGAAACTTGCGATCATATCGCGCGCATCGACCTGCCGGGCGGCATCAAAAGCCTGAACGTCTCGAACGCGGCGGCACTGTCGCTTTATATCGCCAGTCGCGCCTCGTAGTTGCACGATCCTAAAAATGCGAACGGCGGGCCCCCGCCCGCCGCCCGCGTCCCGCGAACCGAAAATTTCTTATTCTTCCTCCGGCTGAGCTTCCGCTTTTGGTCTGCTGCCCTTGCGGAACAACTGGATGCTCATGCGGTCGGGACCGAGAATGGTGACCTCGGCGTCGGCCGAAATTACACGCGCTTCGTCTTTTCCGCCACGGTAGATAATGTGTGCGCCGCCCGAGCCCTCGGATTTGATAACCGGCTTTTCTTCGACGATGCGCGTGGTGTTGACGATGGCGCGCTTGATGCGCGACCGTTTGCGCAATTCCTCGATCAAGGCGGGATCGATTTTCCTGTGCTTTTGTTTGCGCATGCGCACGGGAGGTGTCGATGCCTGCTTTTGCACATGCGTCTGCCGCCGTGGTTCGCTCTGCTTCTCGCTCGGCCGATGAATGACGTGGGTCGGCAGCGCCACTTTGACCGCGCTAGCGCGCTGCGCCGGCGCCACATATGGATAAAGCGGCGGCGGACTTGAATTTGGGTTAGAGCTGAACCACTGCGCCGACGCGCCACTTGCCGGCAGTATAGTGGCGGCGGCGATCAGCACGGCGGTATGGCGGAATTTGATTTTCATGACTTACTTGAAGGGCGTGGCAACGCGCGAAGTTTCGTTCACAATCACCGGCTGCGTATTATCAGGCGGCGGCGTTACGGCGCGCGGCGGATAAAGCGCAATCGTCGACCACTCGCGATAGAAATTTTCCGCCGGCTTTGGCGGCTTGCGAACGGCCGAGAGCCGCTCATAACGGCCGACCTTGGGCCGCTTGCCGGTGAATGGAAAATAATGGCGTCCCTGCCAAGGCGCGCTCCAGTAAGCGCGCACATAGACGCCCGGCTGATCGTCGTAGATCAGGTATTGGCCAGCGCGCACAGCGGGCGCGCCGAAGTGCGCATCGGCGGCGGCAGCGGGGTCCATACCGGCCATGCCGCTCGCAATCAACGCCACCGCAAACCACGCACGCATGCGAAGCCTCACCGAACCGCTAAAACATTTCCAACTCATTTCGATTGCATTTTATACGAACGATTTACGTTGCCGCGTCCATTCGTCCGGTAACATTAATCGGGCTTGCGGCCGGGCGTTCCATCAATTAGCAACGCTCGCGGCCGAACGGATGAAGACGATCAAGACGATTAACGAGGACGAAACCCGAGGACGGCCGCACGGGAAGGAAAGACCCCGCCGCATTAAAGTTAATTGGCAATGCCTTCCGACGCCCACCGCCGCGCCCGCTCAAACCATCGCCACGCCACGCGGCGGTTTCCGTCAGCGCTAGACGAAGTCGAAGTCCAACGCGACCAATTGATCGCGCGGCTGCGCGCGCTCGGCGATGCGGCGCAGGCGCATGTCGGTACTGCACGCCGCCGCCTGGTTGATCGACATTTTAGAGCGCGTAACCTCGGGGCTTTGACCGCGGGCTCTAAATTACCGAAAAATCACCACCGCTTGCGACCTCATCAAATCGACGCTGGTCGATGAGCTTCGTCGTGGCGCTGATCTTCCCGCCCGAGACCAAGGATCGCGACATCGCTCGTATGGTGGCAAGCAAACGGGCGGCGTCTTTCCGCGCCGCCCGCCTTGCTGTAACTTTGCCGGAAACCAGACGCCCCGCACCCCGGTGCGGGACGTTTTGTTCAGCAGAATCAGGCTCTAACCGCGCCGAGCGCGCGACGCTTGTAGCGAACCGACGACGCTGATAGCTCTCTCGTCAGGCCGGATTAGCTCAGCGGTAGAGCAGCGGTTTTGTAAACCGAAGGTCGGGAGTTCAATCCTCTCATCCGGCACCAACGGCTTTTGAGCCTCTGAAAAATATCATAAAAGTCGAAGACGACAGGGCTTCCGGGAGCTTGTTCGCGGGTTGCAGATTGTGCCAAACTGGTGGCGTTACAAGCAATACCTCGGAGAAACGAATATGCCTCAGGGCACCGTTAAGTGGTTCAATCCGACGAAGGGCTATGGCTTCATCCAGCCCCAAGAAGGCGGGAAGGATGTGTTCGTACACATCTCGGCGGTCGAACGCGCCGGACTTAGCACGCTGAACGAAGGTCAGACCGTTCAGTTTGAACTCGTCGAAAACCGCGGAAAGACATCCGCGGAGAACCTCAAGGTTAAGTGACCTCGCAGCCCGAGGCTACTTTCGACCGCTTTGTCTGCTGAATTGGCTGCCGCCGTGCTTTTCGCCCGGCGGTGGCTACACGCCCGGATTTGCGGGCGCTTTTTTTATGCGGGCATCTTTTTCTCGCGCATGATCTTGTCCGAAAACCGGTGCCCACTTTTCGGGATCATGCGCGTGCGCAGATCTTGCCCGAAAACCGGTGCCCATCCCCGATCAAGTCGAGGACAGGCTTTTTCGGGATCATGCGCTAACGCTTAAGCTTTTCCAGTTCGGGAAACGGCTCAAGCGGCACGTCCTTGCACATCGACTTCACTTCCGCCGGCGGCGTGTCAAAGAAGCGGTCGAGCTTGCCCGACACATATGATGCCGCGCCGTCTTTGGGCGGCGGAAAATTGCCGTTCGGCTTGCGCTCGCTGAAGCGCACGCAGACGATATAGCGCTCGCCCGGCCCGACTGTCTTGAGGAGCGGCTGCGACACCTGCGCCGCGCGCACATGCTCCGGGTCGTTGAGATAAGTACGCAGGAAGGCCAGCAGGTCGTTCTTATAGGTTTGCGGAAAGATATTCTCCGCTTCCCAGCGCGCCTTCAATTCGGCCGGACTCGGGCCGACATCGGTGGCACAGCCCGATAGCGCGCCGCCAATGCCAATAACGGCCGCCACAATAAGCCAACGCATCGCCTGCTCCAATCACCTCTGCGCCCTTGCCGGCGAGCATAGCGGGTTATGTCATTATCGCCAAAGTGGCGGGCACGGTTGACCGCGGCACCGTCCCCGCCGGACAATGGACGCAATTTCTGCCGAGAAATGCTGCGAGAGAAAAGCTCATGCCCACTTTCGACCGCCGCGAATTCCTGGCCGCTTCCGCGCTGAGCGCCGGCGCCACCTTGCTGCCGCGCGCAGCTCTCGCCGTCGTGCCGAAGGCGCAGACGCAAGGCCCGGGCGTTTATCGCTATAAATTAGGCGAATTCGAAGTCACCGCGCTTTATGACGGCATTTGGTATTTACCCATCAACGGTCAATTCATCCGCAACGCCAACGGCGCAGAGGTCAACAAGGCGCTCACCACCGCGTTTCTGCCGCCGAGCATATTGCCGATCACCATCACGGCGCTGATGGTGAACACCGGAAAGCAACTGGTGCTGATCGATACCGGCAGCGCCGGACAGATCACCGACACCGCCGGATTCATGAATGCCAATCTCGCCGCCAGTGGCGTCAATCCCGCCGACATCGACGTCATCCTTATTTCGCACTTCCATCCCGATCACATCGACGGCATCAAGACCAAGGAGGGCGAGAAGTTTTTTCCGAACGCGCAGATTTATGTGCCGGAGCCGGAATGGACCTTCTGGATGGACGACGGCAACCAAAGCCGCGCCTCCGGCGCCGTGCTGAAATATTTCCGCAACGCACGCCGCATCTTCCGCGACATCGCCGGCGAAGTGCAGCGCTTCAAGCCCGGCGCCGAGATCGTGCCCGGCATCGTCTCGCTTCCGGCCTATGGCCATACGCCCGGCCACACCGCTTTCGCGCTTCACTCCGGCAAGGCGTCGATGCTGGTGATGAGCGACACTGTGCGCAACCCTTACCTGTTTCTGCGCCATCCCGACTGGCAGCCGATTTTCGATATGGACGGGCCGGGCGCGGTGAAAGCGCGCCGTCACATGCTCGACCGCGCCGCGGCCGACCGCATGCTGGTCGAGGCCTATCACTTCCCCTTCCCGGCCTGCGGCCACATCATGCGAACCGGCGCGGGCTACGAACTCGCGCCGGTCATGTGGTCGCCGTTCCCGTAGCCTCAATTGCGCAGCCGCACCCCGCCATAGACGCCAAGACCGGGCCGCAGGAACCCATAGGGGACCTGGTACTGCTCGTTGAACAGATTGTCGGCGCGGGCGAAAACGGTCACGTTTTGATTGAGGTCGTAACTGCCCGCCAGGTTGACCGTCGTATAAGCCGGCGCATCCAGCCGTGGGATAAACGTCGCCGTGTCGCGGTTGACATCGACCCACGAGCTGACATGCAGAAGCGTGGCCGAGATTGTCGTTCGATCGTTCGGCGTCCAGATCGCGGTCAGGCTCGACTTGTTGCCGGGACGGCGCAGCAGCCCCAATTCGGTCGTCTCGTCCCGAGTCACCGTCGCCGTATAATCGGCGCGCAGTTTCAATTGTTCGTTCACGACTAAGGCCGCGAAGGATTCGACGCCGCTCATCTTCGCCTGCCCGACATTGAGATAGGTCGAAGTAAACGTGATGCCGTCGAATTTATTGACGATCAAGTTTTCAATGTCGTTTTTGAAATAAGTAACACCGAGTTTGACCCGCCCGTTCAACAATGGCTGCTCGAAGCCGAGGTCGTAGCCCTTGCTGGTTTCCGGTTTCAGATTGGGATTGGCGACCTGGAAAATCGACGGGTTGTTGACGTAGAGCTCGACCAGCGTCGGAGCCTTGAAGCCGGTGCCATAGGTCGCCTTGAGTTTTGTCTCGGTGCCCGGAACGATGAAGGCAGGCGCCACCCGCCAGGTCGTACGCGGTCCGAAACTTTCATTGTCGTCGGTACGCACGTTCGCGACGATGAAGAGGCGCTTGGCAAATTCGGACTGCAACTCGATATACCCGGCCTTGTTGCCGCGGCTCGCGGTCGTCGTCGTCTGAACGCCGAACCCGGTCGCGGTTGAATCGGTTCGCAGCGATTCAATCTCCTTTTCCAGGCCAAACACGAGCGTCTGCCCGGGCATGAGCTTCAGGTTGCCGCGCCAGTCGTATTTGACCCGCTTGCCGACATTGGTGGTCGGCGGTGCCACAGTGCCGAAGGGGTTAAAGCTGTCGGCGTTGGGATCGTTAAACCAGGTCCACTGATTGGTATAGTTCACGCCGAATGTGTTTTCGAACTTGCCTTCGAACAACGACCAGACCGCTTCGCCGCGCGTAAACAGTTGATGATTGCGCTGGGTGTCCTGCAAGACCGCGGGCGCGCTGTTGGGCGGAAAATTGACAGCGTCGTCGGTGGTCAATCCATGTTTGGCGTCGACATAGCGGCCGATCAGGTTAACCGCGAAGCTGTCGGAGAGATTGGCGCCCAGCCGCGACGAATAAGTCCAGTTGTCGTAATTGTCGTCATTGCGCGCGACCCCCGGCCCCAACAAGTCGAGCGGCGTGACCGGCACCTTGCCGGCGTGGAAATGCGTGGCGTTGAAGGCATAATTGAACTGGTTTTGCGAGCCGCTCAAGCCGAGCTTCTGATTGAAGGTCGAAAACGAGCCGCCCTCCAGGGTCGCCGTCACCTTGGGCGGACCTTCGCCCTTCTTGGTCGTGATCGAAATGACGCCGCCGATGGCGTCCGAGCCGTAGAGGCCGCTTTGCGGACCGCGCAGCACCTCGATCTGCTCGATGTCGCCGGCGAGCATATGCGCGATATCGACCGCCCCGTTGGTCACGCTCGAATCGCCGGCATCGATGCCATCGATGAGAACCTTGACGTGGTTTGAATTCGTTCCGCGCATGAATATGGCGGTTTGTCCGCCGGGTCCGCCGCTCTGGACGATATTCAGTCCGGGGACGGTGCGCAGCGCGTCCGGCACCGTCCGTATTTGATCGCGCCGCAAATCCTCGGCAGTAATGACGGTGACCGAACTTGCCACCTGATCGAGCGGCGTCGGAATCGTGGTCGGACTGACGACGATCGGCGGCAGATATTGCGTTTTCTCTTGCGCCAGCGCGGCGCCTTGCGTGAGCCCGACGACCGCCGCCAAGCCGACAAGCGCGGCGAATGCGCCGCCACATTTCGAGTACTTTCTCATGACGCAACGTTCCTTCGTTTGCACGCGGCAAGACCGCGCGCATCGGGTGAGACCAAACCCGGTGCGAAGGACGTCAGTGGTCGCAACACGAAACTCTACGCGTTACGCTCACATCAATCGAAGTCGTGGGGATTTTTCTTAAACACCCACGGCCCATCGCACCGGCATTGCCGTCACCGCTGCGAAAGAGCGCTCCGTATGGACCTCCCGTCCACCGGTTGGGTGACTGCGCTGGCAGGTCTCCTGGCTCGCGGGTCAATGCCCAGTTGCGTCCAGCCTTCCCGGTTTCCCAGTGGCCGTATGGACGCGGGCTCGCCGCTGACAGTTGCGGGGGCAGCCACGGTTGGATCGCAATTTCAAACTTTATTTCTAAAGCGCGAGATTACGACGTCCCGTGTTCCCTCTTTCGTCCTTAAGGCCGCCCTCAAGGAACCAGCACGGCCAAAATTGTTTCATTGAACGCGGTAACGAGTCAAGCGCCGTCATGCGTGGAGCGTGACAGCGCCTGCTCGTCGCCCTTGAAGGCCGGCGTGACGCCGGATTTAGATCGCGGCCTTGAGGTGTTTCACATGCTTCTTGGCGATATGCTTCTTCGCCGAATGCTTCTTGACGAAGTGCTTGTGCTTGAGCGTGTGCTTCTTGGCGACGTGCTTTTTGACGGCGTGCTTGTGCGAGATGTGCACGGCGGTCTTGCCAGTCGCCTGGCCGTTGGCCGGGCTGGTGGCGCTGCCTTGCGCCAATGCCGGGCCGGCGATCAGACTGGCGGCGATGACGATGGCGCTGAGCGTTTTAAACATGGTCTTGGTCCTTGGTCGGTCGGGTGGCCGGACACCCGGTTTTGTTAATCGGCGGGCCGGAACCTTCCGGCCATGCCGTGGACCATGCGCCGGCGCCACTGAATGCGTTCTGAGGGCCCGTTATCCGCCGTTCAGCCAAGTGGCCGGATTGCGGCGGCGTTAATTTTGCGGCGGGAGGAATTTCAGGCTTTACGCAATGTTTTTCCCGGTAGCGCCCGAAAAGTCGTATTTTCGGCCGTGACGCAGGCCCACCCAACGAGGTTTCGCCATGCTGCAAGCCCTTCGCACACTTACCGTGATCGCCGCCGCCGCATTGCTCGTCACCGCGGTCGGCATGAAGCCGCTTTACGCCATGGGCACCGACACCCCGCCGCCGACCGACGACGGCAAGAAAAAAGAAAAAGGCAGCGCCACCGACGAGCAGGCGCGCCAGCTTGCGCAAGCTAAATTCCTGCACGACTACCGCGCCGCGCGCGAACTGGTGCTCGCCGGTCATTATCGGGAAGGCATCGCCGCCATGCACGCGCTTGGCCATGACGAGCATCCGGACGTCGCCAATTACATCGGTTACGCCAACCGCAAGCTCGGCAATTACGACCAATCGAAAGTCTGGTACGAGGCGGCGCTGAAAGCCGACCCCAACCACACCCGCACCTGGTCCTATTACGGCATGTGTCAGATGGAACAGGGCAACCGCCTCAAGGCGCTCGACGACCTCAAGAAGGTCAACCTGCTCTGCGGCAACACGTCTTGCGTTGAATATCGCGAGCTCAAGGCCGTCATCGACGGCACCGCGAGCTACTAACGTCCCGCTTTCTTCGTAGGCTTCCCTTGGCGAAAGTCATGCCCGGCCATCGCGCCGGGCATGACCGTTTTTAAGGGCCGCCGGCGCCCGCCTCGACAATCGAGGACCAATTCGGTTAGACGAAGCCACGTTTCGAGCCCCTGGTGCAGGCAAACTGCGCGGCCAGGCGCTAATTGCAGAGTTTGGCTTATGAGCGCGGCTGCCCCCTCGTTAAAGCGCATTGCCTTCGTCGCCAGTCCGACGCCGGAGGCGCGCGCCGCTTATGAGCAGCTTGAAGCGCGCTACGGCAACGCCGAGCCCGCGCAAGCCGACGTCATTGTCGCGCTTGGCGGCGACGGCCTGATGCTGCAAACGCTGCACAAGTTCATGAAGTCCGGCAAGCCGATCTACGGCATGCACCGCGGCACCGTCGGCTTCCTGATGAACGAATTCGTCGTCGATGACCTCATCGAGCGGCTCGTCGCCGCGCACAGGACCGTCATCCACCCGCTGGTGATGCAGGCGCGTGACACTCATGGCAAGGTGCACGAGCATCGCGCCATCAACGAGGTCTCGCTGTTCCGTCAAAGCGCGCAGGCCGCGCACTTGCGCATTCTGATCGACGGCCAGGAGCGGCTGGCGGAACTGGTGTCCGACGGCGTGCTGGTGGCAACGCCCGCCGGCTCCACCGCTTACAATCTGTCGGCGCAGGGCGCGATCATTCCGATCAACGCACCATTGCTTGCACTCACGCCCATCAGTCCGTTCCGGCCGCGGCGCTGGCGCGGCGCACTATTGCCCGACAAGGCCAAGGTGACTATCGAAGTGCAGGACGCCGACAAGCGTCCGGTGGCAGCGGTCGCCGACCACGACGAGGTGCGCTCGGTGCGGCAGGTCGATATTTCGATGGACCACACGATCTCCCTCAACATGCTGTTCGATCCGGGTCACAACCTCGACGAACGCATCTTGCGCGAGCAGTTCGGGTTTTAGGTCCGCCTCTCGCGTCGTGTCTTTTTACTGCACGGGAGTGCATGTGACTCTAGAGACGCCGCCAATATCAGATCCGCTTCAATGGATTGGTCAGCGCCAGGAAAAATCCGCCGGTCGTAAAAACCGCCATCAATAAAAACGCGGCGCGGAAAGCGATTGCGATATCGTTTTGGATGGCGGCGCGCTGATCGGCGGATAAATTCGCCCCCACCTGCTTGCCATGCTCGACCATGGCGGCGAACACACTGGCAGCTTGCGGATTTCTCAACGCCAGCACCGCGAATAAAAGCGTCGCCACCAGCGCGGTGCCGAAAGCCGCGCCGATCGAGCGCGAGAATTGCACCGAGGCCGCCGCCTCCCCCAGCCGCAATTGTCCGGCCGAGTGCTGCACGCTCACCTGCACCACGCCCATTACCGTGCCCATAAACAAGCCGCAGCCGAGCAAAAGCGCGGCCAGCAACGTGGTGCCGAGCGCACCCGCCCACAATGCCAGCACGATGAAATTGGCGGTGCACAGTACAAGCCCGAATATCGGAAACACCGTGGTGAGCCCGGTGGTGTTGACCAGCCGCCCGGTCACCAGCGAGCCGATGCCAATGCCGATGGTGAGCGGCACCAGCAGCAGCCCCGTTGTCGACGGCGTAAAGCCGCGCACCACTTCGAGATAGATCGGCAGGAAGGTAATGAGCGACACCAACGCCGCGCCATGGCAGGCGGCGAGCGCATCGGAATGCCAGATCGCCGGTTGCCGCAGCAATTGCAGCGGAATGAGCGGCGACGGCGCACGGTTCTCGTGCCGCACCAGCAGCACCAAAGCGATCACGCCGATCAGCAACAGCATGCCGCCGAGCGGCAGGCTCGATAGTTCGACATGCTGCACCTGCTCAAGCGCCAGCAGGGTGGTGGCGACAAAAATCGTAACCAGCGCCAGCCCGCCCGGATCGGCCTTCCACGGCAAACGTTCGCCGGTCGGCTTCGGCAAACGTGCGACCAGGAAAAAAGCGCCGAGACCGATCGGCACATTGACCAGGAAAATCGACTGCCAGCCGAAATGCTCGGTCAGGATGCCACCGGCGACCGGACCGAACGTGTTGGCGCAGACCGCGACCGCGGCGAGATAGCCCTGATAGCGAGCCCGTTCGCGCGGCGGAATGGTTTCGCCGACCAGCGCCTGCGACAGCGTCATCAATCCGCCGCCACCGAGCCCTTGCAGCACGCGCGATAGCGTCAATAACTCGATGGTCGGCGATGCCGCGCATAATAGCGACGCCACGATGAACACGGCGAGTGCAAAGAACATGAGCTTTCGCCGACCGAAGGCGTCGCCGAGCCGGCCGTAGATCGGCGCCGCGATGGTCGCGGCGATCAGATAAGAGACGACAATCCATGAAGCACGCTCGACTTCGCCCGTGCCGGCGGCGATCGCAGGCAACGCGGTGGCGACGATGGTCTGGTCGACCACCGCCAGAAACATCGGCAGCATGATCGACGGAAATATGGTGAGGAACGCTGGCGCCTTGGCAACGACCGCGGAGCTATCGTTCTTATCGCCCCCGTTCGTCAAAGACTGCGTTTCCTCTGGCCTTGCGTTTATTATTCTTGCCGCTTGCGGGCGCTTTTTTCAGTGCGCCATGAACACCGGCAACGCGGCATTGGCCAGAATATGGCGGGTGGCGCCGCCGAAAATCATCTGCCGTAGCCGGCTTTGCGTATAGGCGCATTTTACAATCAGGTCGCAGCCGAGTTTGGCCGCCTGCTCCAGCGTGATCTCGCCGACCGCTTCGCCCGAAGTGCGCTCCTTGCTCTTGAGCGTCAACGCCTCCGCCTTGATGCCGTTCCGCTTGAGGTGCATGGCCGCCTCTCCGCCCGACGGCCCCGTTGTCGCGCCGCCCTCGACCGTAAGCACGGTCACGTTGTCGGCGCGATGCAACAGCGGCAGCGCGTAGGAATTCGTGTGCGCCTGTTCGGTACTGCGGTTCCAGGAGATCAGGATGTTACGCCCAATGCTGGACGGCGCATTCTTCGGCACGATCAGCACCGGACGTCCTGAGTCGAACAGCGCCGATTCCAACGGCGGCATGCGCGGGTTTTCCGGCGCGGGGCCGGGACGGCCCAAAACGATCAGGTCGAACAGCCGGCCGTAACTGCCGATAAAGGCATCTTCGGCTGCTTCCGCGCGCGGCCATCCGCGCGAATAGACCGCCGGCGTTTCGGCGCCGCCTTGCGGCACGTTGTGCTTTTGCATGAAGGCGTCGAATTCGGCCTTGGCCTGGTTGGCGGTGTCGGCCTCGAAAGCGCCGGAGATCGCGAGGCTCGAGACGGGCTCGACCGTAACGTACGTGCCCGGCGATGGCCGCACCGCGAAGCCCTCCATATAGCTGTCGAAGGTCTTGGCGATCAGCCGCGCCCCCTCCAGCACCGCCTGCATGGCGTCGTGGTCCTCGGTCGGAATCAGGATGGTTTTCATGAGCAAGCCGTCTGGTTGCAATTCCCCGGCCCGGCGCGGGCCACCCAGGCCTCAGCTTAAATGCCGTCGCGGCAATGACCAGCCTTTATTGACTGCAATACCCCGCTTCCGCCGGGCTGTAGCGGCCAAAAAACCCCAAAACAGGGGGTTCGCAGTGCGGCAGCGTTTTACCTAAACCATCCGTTAACGGGACCTCGGTAGCCTGCAACCCTAAAGGTATCGGCCCACATGGGCCGAGGCCCGGGGTGGCAATGGTCCGTATTGATTTCAACCGCCTGCGTTTTCTCGTCATCGACGATAACGCCCATATGCGCCGGATTTTGCGCACGCTGCTGCATGGGTTTGGCGCGCGCGAGGTTTATGAAGCGGAAGACGGCGCCGCGGGCCTTGAAGCCTTCACCCACTACATCCCGGACATCATCATCACCGATTGGGCAATGCCGATTTTCGACGGGCTTGAACTGGCGCAGATGATCCGCCAGCCCGGCGCCAATGCCAATCCTTATGTCGCGATTATCATGCTGACGGGACATTCGGAAAAGAAACGTGTCACCTCCGCGCGCGATGCCGGCATCACCGAATTCCTGGCCAAGCCCATTTCCGCCAAGGGCTTGTACCAGCGCATCGTGAACGTGGTGGCTAACCCGCGACCCTTCATCAAGACCAAAACCTATTTCGGCCCCGATCGCCGCCGCAACGCCAATTCGAATTACGTCGGTCCGGAACGACGCAAGGGCGGCAAGTCCGAGACGATCCGGCAATCCAGTCTACTCGAAAAAGTCCGCGCACCCGGCTGACAAGGCAGCTCATCATGGCTCCGCACAAAAACACGGCCGCGATCGCCACCTACGGCGATCACGAGGTCATCAAACCGGAAAATAAGCTGCGCAGGCATATTTCCGACAAGCCATTTGCGCCGGGCGAAGACGATCCGGTCGCGCGCGCGGAAGCGGCGCTTGCCGCCATGTCGGGTGAATTTGAATCGATGATGGACGAGGAATGCGACCGGCTCGACAAAGCGCGCCAGAAGGTTGTCAGCGTCGGCTTCACCAAAGCGAACAAGGAAGGCCTATTTCACGCCGTCCACGACATCAAGGGTGAAGCCGCCACCTTCGGCTATCCGGCGGTCGCCGCCGCTGCCGACAGCCTGTGCCGGCTGATTGAATATACCCCGGACGTCACCCGCATTCCGGCCAAGCTGGTCGACCAGCACGTCGATGCCGTGCGCGCGATCTATCGCGAATATTCCCGTTCCGACGCCGATGATCTGGCGCGCATGCTAACGCAACGGCTGCGCGAAGTGACCGACGAATTCCTGATCCACGAAAACGCCGGCCGCCCTGACGTGCTGGAGCAGATCAAGAGCCCCTCGATCGTTCCGGAGTGAGGCTCACTTATACTGTCATGCCGGCGCAAGCGGCCATCCAGTAAACGCAGGTTTTGCTGGGAATCGTAAACAGCGGAGACTACTGGATCATCCGCTTTCGCGGATGACGCCAGCTTTTCCTAGGCCACCATGCGGGCGGCTTCGAGCCGCGGTGCGTAAGGCGCCACCAGGTCGTTCGCCACCAGATCGTTACAGAACATGCGCGCTTCCTCGCGGGCGGCTTCGACCGAGAAGCGACGCAGCAACGCCAAGAGTGATGCCATCTCGTCGTTGCGCTCGGCCGCACAGGCTTCCAGCACACGCTCGACCATGCGGCGCTTGAGCCGCGACACGCCGCCGACATCGCCGAGCAGCACGCCATCGCGCATGGCCGCGATCGCTTCGCGGAAGGCCGGGTAAGCGGCGTCGGGCAGACCGGCTTTGGCATAAAGCGCGCGGAAGCCGGAAATATGTTTGTCGTGGATATAGCCGGTGACGCGGTCGAGCGGCATGCCGGACAATTCAACCAGCGCCTCTTCGAACAGCACGACATTGCCCGACAACAACGCACGCAGGATCATGCCGGCGGTGAGTTGGCCGCTCTCGCGCAGATGACGCATCAGTTCACCGATTTCCTCGTAGGGCGTTTCGGCGGCGAGCGCGACGGTCGCCTTTTCGCAGGCCTCGCGCGCGGCGTGTTCGGCGTGCTCGCAACCGAGCCAGTGGCGGGCGGAAACGTAACCGGCCAACGTCTGTGATAGCTTGGCGAGCAGCGCTTGGCGCGTCGCCATCGGCAGGTCGGCGCGCTCGATCAGATTTTCGCGGATGGCCGAGAGATGCCCGAAACGCTCGACAATACGGTCGATCGAGAACAAGGCGATATCGGCGTCGGTATTTTCCAAAAGCGCCAGGCAAGCCGGCGCCGGGCCGACTTCGGCGATGGCCGCGGCGAGCGGGCGCGACAGCATCGCACGGCCGGCAATTGCAATCTGCGCATCGGGATGACCGGCGGCGAACAGATCGACCAGATCCTCGTCGCTCAACAAGGGGGAGCGCGCCAAAATCGGCAACGCGACATCCGGCTGATCGGCAGCGAGCGCATGCACCACCACCGGCGGCGCTTTCTGGGACGAGGCGAATACTTGGCTGAGCGCGCCGCGTACCAGCGGCGAAGGATCGTCCAACAGCATGATCATCGCGCCTTCGGCGGCGGCGAGATCGTCTGAGCTGAGATCGGAATGCAGATAGGCGCGCGCTAATGCGGAAGTTGCTTCGGCCCGATCACCGGCCGGCGCATGGCGGATCCACTGCAGGAACTGACGAACAATCATGACACGACCGACGCTACGAACTCTCGCCGTCAACAGCGGCGAACGACGAAAGCCTAATCGAGGGGACTTAACAAAGCGTTCACCATAGGAATTGATGAAACGTTAACGACGTTTGGCCGGGTTGAAAAAACCTCAGACTTTGCCGCTGAAAATCGCGCGCGCGTCGGTCTTGCCGTCGGTGAACAAGTTGAGCGGGTTGACCTGGCCGGAATTCGGCGTCGCCACCGATGCGGCGCCCGCCACCGATTGCTCCGCCGGCGTCCAAAGATTAGCGACTGTCCGGGTCACCGCCTGCGCCCGGTCGGTGAACATCGCCTGGAACAGCGGGCGTGTATCGGGAAGCGCCGGCTTGTTGTCGTGTGCGTCGGTGAAAGCTTGCGTAACGCCGGCGGTATCGGGCGTAAGCGTCGGGCGCAGGGCTGGCCGATCGTCCGCCAGCGCCGCGGCGGCTTGCGCGGCGGGCGACAGCGGCGCGGCAAACGCCACGCGGGTATTGTCGAATTTTCCGGTCAGCCGGCTATAAACGTCGCCGACACTGCGCGCGCTGCCGTCGCGGTTGTAAAAAATGCCGCGGTTGGCGCCGGCGGCGGCCGGAAACATTGCCGCCGCATTCGCGCTCGGACCGGACGTGGCGGCGTTGATCAGGCGGCTCGCCCCGTCCGGCCCGAGGAAATGCGCGGCGTAGAGCTCGCCTTCCGACGGCGCGCGGCCGATGGAGCCCGACAGTTGCGAGGCGTTGTTGCGCGCCAGTGCGCCCGCCATCATCGCGCTGGTCGAGGGATCGTTGCGCAGCTTCATGATCGCCGCGCGCGCACTCGGATCGGCGACTTCGTAGCGCCCATCGGCCGTCTGCGTGATGGCGCTGGCATATTGGCCGAGGCCGAGCGATGCGCCGTCATTTTTCAGCGTGCCGAGCCAGGTCTGGTCGATGAACTGGTAAAGCCCTTTGGCCGACGAGGTCGGCGCCTGCGCCTGCGGGTTGAGTCCGGATTCGATCTGCGCGGTGGTCAGCAGATATTGAAAGCTGATGCCGGTCGAGCGCGCAGCCTTTTGAATCGCACCGGAAATCTGCGATGCGATAGAGCTGACGACGTTTTCCACTGCCATCCGGTTGCCCTCCAATTGGATCGGCTGCTAAGGCCAGCCGGCCAGAATGGGCCCTTTCGACCATGGGTAATTATGGTAAATGAAACGTTAACGGCGGGCGTGAGGCCCGGTTTTTGAGCAGTGCGGAGAGACACGATGGCGGACACGATCCAGCGGCATAAGCGCGGCGGACTCTATTTCGAGGATATGGAGGTCGGCAAGCTCTACGAGCACCGTTACACCCGTACCGTTACGCAGATGGACAACATGTTGTTTTCCAACATGACGCTCAATCCGCAACCGTTACATATCGACCGGCATTTCTGCGAAACCGAGACCGAATGGGGCCAGCCGCTGATGAATTCGCTGTTCACGCTCGGGCTTATGATCGGGATTCAGGTTTCCGACATGACCGTCGGCACCACGATTGCGAACCTCGGAATGAGCGACGTGAAATTCGGCAATCCGCTATTCGAAGGCGATACCGTGAACTGCACAACCGTAATAGTGAGCAAGCGCGAATCGAAATCGCGCCCGAATGCAGGCATCGTCGAATTCCACCACAAGGCCTTCAAGCAGGACGGCAAGCTGGTGGCGGAATGCCACCGTAATGCGTTCATCATCAAGCGGCCGAAGTAGCACTCTGTGCCACGCTCGTTCGAAATTATCGGTGAAATTTCGGATATTGAGACTTTCGCTACTGGGACCGGGATTCGGGAGCGCGCGCGACTGCACCGGATTTATGGGCGCGGTCGTTGGCGCAAGCGTAAAGGAGTTGCCCGGGTCCATCTGCCGGATGGCTCTATCCACAAAGCTGAGGTACATTGGTACGAAGCGAGCGGAATCGGACGACGAGAGTTCAAGATTAAGTTTCTGCTGTGAACGTGGGAAATTCCATGGCGAAGACGACTAAACAGTTTCTTGTCTGTATTAAGAACGACGACTATCCGGCGTCGCTCGAAAAGAGAAAAATTTACGTCGCTCTGCAGGATACTCAGGCGGAGAGGCACGGGCTCGTGCGCGTCGTCGACGAATCCGGCGACGACTATCTTTATCCAAAGAACCTGTTTCGCTCGATCGCTCTGCCGCAGGCGGTCAAAAAGGCGATACTGGACGCCGCATGACGGTAACGGCAATGCGTTCTCTCCTCTTCGTTCCCGCCGACGCTGGCCCCAAGCTCGATAAGGCGATGGCCTCCGGCGCCGACGGCGTCATCATCGATCTGGAAGATTCGATTACGCCGGAGCGCAAGACACATGCCCGCGCGGCCTGCCTCGAATATCTCAAAACGCATATTGGCAAGAAGGATCGCCCGCGCCTTTTGGTGCGCATCAACGGTCTCGACACCGGCATGACTGACGATGATCTTGCAGCGATCGTACCGGGCAAGCCCGACATTATTCTGTTTCCGAAAGCGGAAGGCGGCGCCAGCCTCGCGCATCTAGACGCCAAGCTGACGGCGCAGGAAGCCATAGCCAGCGTCGATGAAGGCGCGATCAAGGTGCTGGCGCAGAATGTTGAATCGGCGATCGGCTTGTTTCAAGCCGGCACGTTTCGCGATGTCAGTAAGCGTCTGATGGGAATGACGTGGGGGCCGGAAGATTTATCGGCCGAACTCGGCGCGCTAGCCAACCGCGACGACAACGGACAGTTGACCGAGCCATATCGCATCGCGCGCTCGATGTGCCTGTTCGGCGCCGCCGCCGCGCGCGTGCCGGCGATCGAAACGGTCTATGTCGATTTCCGCAATTCCGAAGGGCTGCGCCGCGACACAACGGACTCACGCCGCGATGGCTTCACCGGACGTTTGGCCATCCACCCGGCGCAGGTACCGGTGATCAACGAGGTCTACACCCCCAGCGCAGAAGAGATCGAAAAAGCGAAAGCGGTGATCGCAGCCTTCGCGGCGCAGCCAGATGCCGGCGCAGTCGGCATCGACGGCAAGATGTATGACCGCCCGCATTTGGTAAGGGCGCAGCGGCTGTTGACGAGCGTAAAAGGCTGACTTGTCCAGGATGCTGTGCCGCGCCCGGGACATGTCATTTTTTCTCGTAAACCGACTTCGGATCGAAAGTCTTCTCGGCCTCACAAAACTCGAGCTTCACGGCGCCCTTCTGCCCCAACGGCACGGCGCGATAGAAGCACGAACGCCGGCCGGTGTGGCAAGCGCCGGCACCGGCCTGCTCGACTTTGAGCCACAGCGCATCCTGGTCGCAGTCGACGCGCAGTTCGACCACGCGCTGGCCGTGGCCAGACTCCTCGCCCTTTTTCCAAAGTTTCTTGCGCGCGCGGGAAAAATACCAAGCCTCGCCAGTCTCGATGGTCTTGGCCAAAGCCTCGGCATTCATATGCGCGACCATCAGCACGTCGCCATTGGCAACGTCGGTCACCACCGCGGTGACGAGCCCGTCGGCGTCGAATTTGGGGAGAAGGGCCAAGCCCTCCTCGATGTCGTGTGAAGATGTGGACAAGGAATTCTCCCAGCCTTGCCCGACACCTTAAAGATGCGAGCGCCGCTTACTTCTGCCCGCGCAGCAAAGTCATGAAGCGCACGAGTTGGTTTGGATCGTCGCGAAACGCACCGGTGAAATGCGTCGTCACGGTCAGCGCGCCCGGTTTGGTGACGCCACGCAGCGACATGCACATATGCTCGGCCTCGATCATGACCGCGACGCCACGCGGCTTTAATATCTCTTCGATCGCGGTCGCAATCTGCGAGGTCATGTGCTCCTGCGTCTGCAAACGCTTGGCATAGACATCGACCAGACGCGCCAACTTCGACAGACCCACCACCCGCTCGGTCGGCATATAGGCGACATGCGCCTTGCCATAGAACGGCATCATGTGATGCTCGCAATGCGAATTGAAGCCGATGTCCTTCACCAGCACGAAATCGTCATAACCGGCGGTCTCGCTGAAAGTGCGGTCGAGCACGTCGGCCGGACATTCGCGATAGCCCTGGTAGACTTCCTCGTAGGCATCGATCACGCGTTTGGGCGTGTCGAGCACGCCTTCGCGCGTAGCGTCGTCGCCGGTATAGGCGATGAGCGTGCGCACGGCGGCTTCCGCCTCCTCGCGCGAGGGGCGCGGACCCGGCGGCAGTGGCGCAGCGCGCACATGCTCCGACAGACCCTGCTTCGGAAAGGGCTTAACGATGGTGCTCTTGGCGTCCATTAACGGTCTCTCCGTTCGACCCGGGCAAATGCCTTCAAGGGGCAGCACCGGGAGTGTCACCGGGGGCCGCGTCAAAACCCGCTGGCGGGCGTTCGCACGCATTCCCATTCCGCAGGGCTGTTATAGCAAGGTTCCCTGCCCCGAGGCGCGAGAAGCCTTCTCGTACCGGCGGGTCAATCCCTATATATTGCTTTCTAGCGGCTAGGCAATCGGTGGAAACCGGCTGTATTTAGCCCGTACCGGACAATTTCCATGCTGAATGACGTCTATAATGAGAAAATCCTCGACCTTGCCGGGAATATTCCCCGTCTCGGCCGGCTCCCAGCGCCCGACGCCTCCGCGACAGCCCATTCCAAGCTGTGCGGCTCGACCGTTACGGTGGATATTAAAATGCAGGACGGCCAGGTAAGTGATTTCGCCCACGACGTGAAGGCTTGCGCCCTCGGCCAAGCCTCCTCCTCGATCATGGCACGCCATGTCATCGGCTCAAAGCCCGAGGAACTGCGCTCGCTCCGCGAGACCGTGCGCAAGATGCTGAAGGAAAACGGCGCTCCGCCCTCCGGCAAATGGGCCGATGTCGCGGTGCTGGAGCCGGTGCGCGATTACAAGGCACGCCACGCCTCGACCATGCTGACCTTCGACGCTGTGGTGAAGGCGGTCGACGAGATCGAGGCCAAGCGCAAACAGGCGGCCGAATAAACGTTAGCGCGCGAGCGCCGCCATCCCGCCGGTCTTGCGAGCCGGCGCCGCGTCAGCCCGATCGCCCAGCGGCTTGACGCCGCAACTCTCAAGCAGCCGCGGCAGATTTTTCTGCGCGCCGGTATTTCCGATGCGGATGGTGGTGACCGTGTCCTTGGCGGTTGTCTCAATGGTCATCGAGTGATTTCCAGCGCCGGCAAAATCGCGGATCAGCGCGGCCGGCACGCTGCCGGCGGCGTAGCTGACCAACTCCGAATCGTCACGAAGGTCGGATGAGGCCAGCTTAAGCGTCGCCACGCCGCGCCCGACCCGCAAGCTGACGTCTTTGAGTTTGTCGGGCAGCGTGGTGTGATCGCCGGCGCGGCGGTGTTCGACATAGCGCAGATCGAAACTGTCGCGGCCCGAACCGCAGCTCATCGCCAGATCGAAACTGCCGATCAACTCACCCTCGACCGTCAGCGGATGTCGGCGCGCCAGCGTCTCGACGCCGGAATGCTCGACCATGGCCCAGCGTCTTTCGCTGATCGGCATCGCGCGCGCGCCGTCGGTCATTGGCTGTGTCGGCGACGCCTGCACGGCCGGCGGCGAAGCCGCCACGGTTGCCGGTTGCGGCGGCGCGAGGGTGTCACCGGTCGAAAGCCGCGTACGGCGGATTTCGTCGCGCGTCATGACGTGCAGCGGTTCCCAAGGCGGAATGCGCAACGCCAGATCGAGCAGATCGATCGACGCGCCCATCTCGGCGGTGTATTGCGCCAGCTTGCCGATGTCGCGCTGCACCAGCACCAGATCTTCGGCCGAGTAATTCGCGGCAGTCGGATCCTCGCGTCGGTCGCCGAGCCAGATCTGATGCACCATTACGCGCGCCTGCGACGGCACCATGCGTTGCATGCCGCCAAGCAGCACGAAGGCGCACATCGACTCGCAATCGGCTCGCGGCGACAGCACGGCATATTTCGCGTCGGCGATGGCACCCTTGCCGCTCTTGAGGTTCTTGCCGTCGATATCGACGGTGCGGCCGACCGTGGTGGCAAAGGCCAGCTTGCGGATTTCACGCCCGAGCGCGATAGCGCCGTGCACAGAACCGCCATCGGAGTCCAGAACCACGGTCGCATCGCGCAGGTTGCGACCTTGCATGAAATGCATGAAGTCGCGCGCGCTGTCGGCGGTGATGGCGCCGCTAGCGGAAATCCAGGTCGCGCATGTGGCGCCGCAGGTTTCGCCTGGAACCGGCCGGCGCAATTCGAAGCGCATCGGCACCGTACGGTCGTCAGCTTGCGCGGACGCCTGCGGCAACAAGAACGATGGCGCCAGAATCAGTGCTAACGCAAAGCCAAGGGAACGTAGCATTCTTCCCCCTTAAAGGGCGCAATTTAGGCGCCAAAGTTCCCTAACTTTTCTTGGGAACAGAAACGCTTCTTGCGCGTAATCGAAGCGCATGACTCTGTCTTGCCGCTTTAGTATCGCCGCCTAATTTTAACGGAGGCTGGGTTATGGCGGTAAAGAGCCTTGTCGCTTTTTTTGAAGCCCCGAACATGTCATTTTTAAAACGCCGCACGGATTCGCGTCTAGTGCAAAAAGGTCGCTATTGCCTTTTTGTTTGTATGCAAAAAGTTCTGCGGTTCCTAGAATGGAACTTGCCGCTGGAACTATGCAAACCTTCCGTCGCTTGGCGAAGTCCGCCAATAACGATCTCTGGCAAAGTATTTTGAAATTTTTGCGACCCGCATGCGCAGACTGGTGATCAATTTGCAGAATTTTCCGCGCGCCTTCGGGCTCGCGCTGGTCACGCTATACCGCGTGACGCTCTCGCCACTGATCGGTCCGCGCTGCCGCCACCTGCCGAGCTGCTCGGAATATGCCCAGGAAGCGCTCGGCCGCTTTGGCCTGTGGGCCGGCGCATGGATGGCGATGGCGCGAATCGCACGCTGCCATCCATGGGGCACGCATGGTCTCGATTTCGTGCCGCGAACACTTTGCCCCGCCAGCCATTGGTGGGCGCCCTGGCGCTATGGGCGCTGGCGCGGGACGAACACACAGCCGCCGGGTCACGCTTAGGCGATTTTGGAAATCGGGTGGCTCGGGCCACCGCCAAAGCCTCTAGTTGCGCCCGCGCCGAATCCCTCAGCTAAAAGCACCTCCGAACCACGCCGCATGAACCGACAAACCTGGCTCCTTCTAATCTTGCTCTCCGTGCTGTGGGGCGGCTCATTCTTTTTTGCCAGCGCGGCGCTGCGCG